>CAYPQV010000020.1:0-79744 GCA_964412955.1 uncultured Hyphomicrobiales bacterium | reverse complement strand
TATTCCCTACTGCTGCCTCCCGTAGGAGTCTGGGCCGTGTCTCAGTCCCAGTGTGACTGGTCGTCCTCTCAGACCAGTTACCGATCGTCGCCTTGGTGAGCCGTTACCTCACCAACTAGCTAATCGGACGCGGGCCCCTCCAACGGCGATAAATCTTTCCCCGTAAGGGCGTATGCGGTATTAGCCGAAGTTTCCCTCGGTTGTTCCCCACCGCTGGGCAGGTTCCCACGTGTTACTCACCCGTCCGCCACTCCCGTATTGCTACGGGCGTTCGACTTGCATGTATTAGGCATGCCGCCAGCGTTCGTTCTGAGCCAGGATCAAACTCTCAAGTTGACTTCCGAATGCCTGCCCGACGCGGTTCGCGAACGAACCGAATCGGACCGCACCGGATGACAAGAGCTTCATCCCGCACATCTCAAGCGATTTGCTTCAGATGCGCGATAACGAAAGCTCCATGGGCGCTCATTTGCCCGCGAAGCCGCCGCCCGCGCATCCCTTCCTGATTCACTTGTCCAAGAACACGTCCCAGGCCCGAACCCGAAGGCCCCGGCCCAGAAAAACCCGCGAAGGGAAGGAAAGCCGGAGCTTCCCTCGCCTTCGCGGGAGCGCGGCTTATAGGGTGGAGCAGGAGACCTGTCAAACCTATTCGTTAAGCCGCACTCCCGATTTCGGCGAGGACGCCGCGACCAGCGGCCCCGGCCCCTTAACGGGGCCGAAACAGCGGCTAAAAGCCTCTCCGATTCGGATCGTCCGTCGCAGGTTAAGCGACGGCCTGAGGTGAATTATAGGCAGCGAATCGGCCCAAAACAACTCCCCCCTGGGCCCGGCAGACCCCGGAGACTCGCGTGATTCGGGCGTGGGGATAACCTGGGCGCCTCCAGAAATGGGGGCGGCGCTGGCGCGGCTTACCAGGGATAGGGTAGTTTTCATCGTATCCGCCGTCAGCCACCCCCTGGTCCCGCGACCGATGCTCAAACCCTTTCTCGTCCGCTCCGTCCTGGTCGCCGCTTTCGCGGCCGTTTTCGCCGGCGGGTGCGAGCAGACCTCGGGGATAGCCCCCACGTCGGGCCCCATGTTGAGCGACGTCGGCAGTTCGCCCGCGCTGCCCCAGTTCAACGACGTGTTCGTGCCGGCGGGCGCCAAACTCTACGTCGAGCGCACCATCGTGCTGGGCGAAAATCCGTGGTACGGGCAGCTCGCGCTCGGAACCTCGAATGATCCGCCGGCCCTGTTCGAACAATACCGGCGCGACATGGTCGGGCTCGGCTGGCAGGAGGTGACCTCCATCCGCGCCCAAATCAGCACGCTCACCTTCATGCGCGAAGATCGCGTCGCCACGGTGCAAATCCAGGCCTCGCGTCTGCGCGGTTCGGAGATCACCATCACCGTCAGCCCGCGCGGAACGGGCGCCGCGTCCGGCGCAACGGGGCGCGGCGGACCGATCGTGGGCGGAAGCCGGCCCGCGCCCGTTCAACGTCAGTAGAGTCCGGATCAGCCTTCGGCCGCGGGCTCGCAGTACTGGCGACGCTGCTTGAGTTGGCGGCAAATGTCGGCGGCCGCGTCCTTGCTCGCGAGCGGTCCCGCCTTCAGGCGATAGTAGGTGCCCTTACCGGCGCCGAGGTTGACCTCGACGATATCCGACTGAAGCTTGCCGAGAATCGCCGGGTGCGCCTTTTGAATCTGCTGCCAGCCCCGTTCCGCCTGCTGGCGCGAGCGGTAGGACGCGAGATGCACGGCGGCCGCGCCCTTGGCCATGGCCGCGCCCTTGGCGGCGGGCGCCAACGCGGTCGGCGCGGCCGGCGCGGCCGGTTTTTCCTCCGCCATCGGCGGCGGCTCGGGCGCGGGCGGAGTCATGGCGACCTCGACCGCCTTGCGCTCGCGCATGTATTCCTCGCCGCTGACCAGACCGCCGTCGCGCAGATATTCGATCCGCCGCACCGCGTCGGCGGCCGCCATCATCTCGCTCGGCGGGGCCGCCGGATTGGCGACCACCACCGGCGCGGCCGGCAGGAGCGCGTCCAGGATCATGGCCCGTTCGGACGCGTGCTGCGCGACCGTCAACGCGCGCATCTCCAGCGCGCGGCCGATCGCCTTCAGCCGTCCGACGATCTGGTCGGTCCCCGGCACCGGACGATCGAGTCCCGCCGACGGCGGCGGAGACGTCAGCGGCAGCAGCGCGCCGATGTTGGCCTGGCGCCGGGCATTGTATTCCTCGGCCGTGACCAGACCCTGCTCGCGCAGCGTCCGGAGCGTCGCGAAACGCGACACGACATGGCCGTCGACGCCCGCGAAGCGCGGCCCGATCGGCGACGACCGCTGCGCGGCGTCGGCCACGCCCGGCCCGAGCGGGCGCATTTGCGCGACCGGCGGCCCGCTTGGGCCGGGCGCGGCCGTGCGGCCGAGCATCAAGCTCGCGCTCGGCGATCCGCCGACGCCGCCCGGCGGCGCATTCATGCCCATGCCGCCCCCCGTCCCCGAAGCCGGCGGGCGGCCTTCGATCTGGGCAAGGCCGGCGTTGGCGAGATCGGTGATCGGCTTCGGCGTTTCGGACAACGACACGAGTCGATCGGATTCCCGCGTTCTGAGAGCGAGGACCGCTTCGTACATCTCGCGCGCCTTGGTCGTCTGTCCGGTCTGCTGATACAGCATGCCCGCGCCGAGCAGCGCGTGCGGGTCCTTCGGGTTGATCTTCAGGGCCTTCTGGAAATAGTTGTCGGCGGCGACATGATTGCCCTTGGCCAACTCGGCCAGGCCGAGTTCGGCGAGATCGTTCTCGCCGCTCGTCTGCAGCGGGCTCATGGACCAGAACGACGGGCTGAACAGGTTGCCGTCCTGCGACCCGCCGCAACCCGCAAGCGCCAGGGTCCCCGCCAGAGCCCCCGCAAGCGCCAACCTCGACGCCATCGCGCCCGCTTTCGCCGCCTTCAAATCCGGTCGGATCATCGCCACCCTTTGCCGGAACCGTCCCATCCCGGGCGGAAACACATCGCCATGCTAACCGAAAAGGATCGAATCGCCAACTTTTCGCGGCAAAGGGGCGCTCCGATGCTCGCGCGCGACGGCGAACCGATTCGCGATCTTCGCGCCCCGATTCGCCCGAGGCGACAAGCCGATTCGCCCGTCAACGGAATTCGGGAATCGAGTGGCCGTGATCCAGCGGCCCGTGACCGCGCCCCAGGGCGGGGGCGCGCTCGATCGCCTTGTAGACGTACCGGCGCGCGCGAATCACCGCCTGGCGGAGGTCCATCCCCTGGGCGATGCCGGTCGCGACCGCCGAGGCCAGCGTGCAACCGGTGCCGTGGGTATGCGGCGTTTCGATGCGCGGGCCGCGGAACACCTCGAAAATCTTGTCGTCGTGCAGAAAAAAGTCGGCCACGGTCTCGCCTTCCAGGTGCCCGCCGGTCATCAGGATCGCCTTCGGCCCCAGCGTCGCGATCATGCGCGCGGCATGGGCGGCCTCGTTTTCGTCGCGGATGGTCATGCCGGTGAGCGCCTCGGCTTCCGGCACGTTCGGGGTGACGACGGCGGCGAGCGGCACCATGGTGTGGCGCATGGCGACCGTCGCTTCGGGCGCCAGCAGCGCGTGCCCTCCCTTTGCCACCATCACCGGATCGACCACCACCGGCACGTCCGGCGCGTAGTCGCGCAACGCGCCCGCCACCGCCGCGATGGTGTCGGCGCGGTGCAGCATCCCGGTCTTGACGCAATCGGCGCCGATGTCGGTCAGCACCAGGCGCATCTGCTCGGCGACGAAATCGGCCGGCACATCGTGGATGCCGAACACGCCGGTGGTGTTCTGGGCGGTGAGCGCGGTGATCGCGGTCATGGCGTAACCGCCGAGCGCGGTCACGGTCTTGATGTCGGCCTGGATGCCGGCGCCGCCGCCGGAATCGGAGCCGGCGACGATCAGGACCCGCCCCTTCATGGCCGTTCTTTCATCGCGGCGCGCCGGCGCGGGCGCCGGCCGCTTCGAGCGCGCCGACGATCTCCTCGACCACGGCGGCGACCACGGATTCCTCGTCGCCTTCGGCCATGACCCGGATCACGGGTTCGGTCCCCGAAGGCCGGATCAGCAGCCGCCCGCGCCCGGCGAGCCGGTCCTCGCCCGCGGCGATGGCGGTCTTGACGCGCGCGTCGGCGAGCGGCGCCGCGCCGTTGACCCGCGCGTTGCGCAACACCTGCGGCAGCGGTGCGAACACGCGGCACACCTCGCTCGTCGGCCGGCTCGCCTCCACCAGCACGGCGAGAACCTGCAGCGCCGCGATCAGCCCGTCGCCGGTGGTGCCATAATCGCCGAGGATGATATGGCCCGACTGCTCGCCGCCGACGTTGTAACCGTTCGCGCGCATGTGCTCGACCACGTAGCGGTCGCCGACCGAAGTGCGGGCGAGCGCGAGGCCGAGGCCGGCGAGATGCCGCTCCAGGCCCAGATTGGACATCACGGTCGCGACCAGGCCGCCGCCGCGCAGTTGCCCGCGCCGGTGCCAATCGGCCGCGATCAAGGCCATGACTTGATCGCCGTCGACGATCATGCCCTTTTCGTCGGCGATGATGACCCGGTCGGCGTCGCCGTCGAGAGCGAGGCCGAAATGGGCGCCGTGGGCGATCACCTGTTCGCGCATGTAGTCGGTCGCGGTCGAGCCGCACCTGCGGTTGATGTTGAACCCGTCCGGGGCGACGGCGAGCGGGACCGTGTCCGCGCCCAGTTCCCACAGCACCTCGGGCGCGACCTTGTAGGCGGCGCCGTTGGCGCAATCGATCACGATCTTGAGGCCGTCGAGGCGCAGGCCCCTGGGGAAGGTCTGCTTGACGAATTCGGTGTAGCGCCCCTGCGCGTCGTCGAGGCGCTTGGCGCGGCCGAGTTCCGCCGCCGGGGCCAGATCGGCCGACAGGTCGGAGGCGACGTCGCGCTCGATCGCGGCTTCCATGTCGTCGGAAAGCTTGTAGCCGTCCGGGCCGAACAGCTTGATGCCGTTGTCCTGATAGGGATTGTGGGACGCCGACAGCATGACGCCGAGATCGGCGCGCAAGGAGCGCGTCAGCATCGCCACCGCCGGGGTCGGCATCGGCCCGACCAGGATCACGTCCATCCCCATGGAGATGAACCCGGCGGTCAGCGCGGGCTCGAGCAGATAGCCGGACAGGCGCGTGTCCTTGCCGATCACCACCCGGTGGCGGTGATCGCCGCGGCGAAACCGCTTGGCCGCCGCCTGGCCGACGCGGAGCGCGGTTTCGGCGGTCATCGGCTCGGCGTTGGCCTGGCCGCGAATGCCGTCGGTGCCGAAAAGCTTGCGGGTCATGGCTGGGGATCGACTCCCGGCTATCGTTTACAACAGACGCCGCGCCCGCGCCTCATTTTTCTTGATTTTTCCGGGGCGTTAACCTTGAAAAACGGCTTCCCACACCGCCAGCGCCTGGCGGGTTTCGGCCACGTCGTGGACGCGGAGAATGTCGGCGCCGCGCGCGACACCGGCCAAAGCCGCCGCGAGCGAGCCCGGAAGCCGTCCCTTGGGCGGCTCGTTCCGGCTCAACTTGGCGATGAAGCTCTTGCGCGAAACGCCGAGCACGATCGGACAGCCGAGCGCCTTGAAACGGCCCAGACCGGCGATCAACCGCGCGTTGTGCGCCACCGTCTTGCCGAAACCGATGCCGGGGTCGACCGCGATGCGCTCGCGCGGGATGCCGGCCCGGCCGCAAGCCTCGATGCGCCCTTCGAGATACGCGGCGACTTCGCCCACCACGTCGTCGTAGCGCGGATCGTCCTGCATGGTGCGCGGATCGCCCTTCATGTGCATCAGGATCACATGCGCCCCGCCGTTGGCGGCGGCCGCGAGCGCGCCCGGCTCCGTGAGCGCCGCGACGTCGTTGATGACGCGCGCGCCCGCCGCGACCGCGGCGGTCATCACCGCCGCGTGGCGCGTATCGACCGAGACCAGCGCCCCTTCGGCGGCGAGCGCGCGGATCACCGGCACGACCCGGGCGGCTTCTTCCGTCGGCTCGACCGGCCGGGCGCCGGGGCGGGTCGATTCGCCGCCGACGTCGATCATGTCGGCGCCGGACGCGATCAATGCGCGCGCGCGCGCGACCGCGCGGTTCGCGTCGGCGGTCTCGCCGCCGTCGGAAAAGCTGTCGGGCGTGACGTTGACGACGCCCATCACCCTCGGCCGGTCGAGGGCGAGACCGGCGAACGCGCGCGGGGCGGCGGTCGGGCTCAGGGTTCGGTTTGGGGTTCGGGGCCGATCGGACGGCGCGTCGGGCCCTTGCCCCCGCTCGAGGGCACCGAGGCCTTGCGTCCCGGGCCGCGATCGGCGGCGGACGGCGGTTCGTCCGGCTTGACGATGGTTTCGCCGCGCAGGACCGCCTGGACCTCTTCGCCCGACAACGATTCGTGTTCGAGCAGGGCGTCGGCGAGCGTATCGAGGTCCTTGCGCCGCTCGCTCAGGATCTTGCGCGCCTTGGCCTCGGCGTCGTCGATCAGGCGGCGAATTTCCTCGTCGATGATCCGGGCGGTCGCGTCGGAAACGTTTTTGCGCTGCGCCACCGAATGGCCGAGGAAAATCTCTTCCTCGTCGGAAGCATACCGCAGCCGACCCAACTTCTCGCTGAAGCCGAATTCCATGACCATCCGCCGAGCGATCGACGTCGCCTGCTGAATGTCGTTGGACGCGCCGGTGGTGATGTTTTCCGGACCGAACACGAGTTCCTCGGCGATGCGCCCGCCGAACATGATGGCCAGCCGCGATTCGAGCTGCAGCTTGGAAAGACTGTACTGGTCGCGCTCCGGCAGCGACATGGTGACGCCGAGCGCGCGCCCGCGCGGAATGATGGTGACCTTGTGCAGCGGGTCGGTCTTGGGAAGGCTGAGCGTAATCAGCGCGTGCCCCGCCTCGTGGAAGGCGGTCAGCTTCTTCTCCTCGTCGGTCATGACCATGGAGCGCCGCTCGGCGCCCATCAGGACCTTGTCCTTGGCCGCTTCCATCTCGTCCATAGTCACGACCCGGCGGCCGCGCCGGGCGGCGAGCAAGGCCGCCTCGTTGACCAGGTTGGCGAGATCGGCGCCGGAAAAGCCGGGAGTGCCGCGGGCGATGACCTTGGGGTCCATGTCGGGCGCCGCCGGCACCTTGCGCAGATGCACCTTGAGGATCTTCTCGCGCCCGAGGATGTCCGGGTTGGGCACCACCACCTGGCGGTCGAAGCGGCCCGGGCGCAAGAGCGCGGGATCGAGCACGTCGGGGCGGTTGGTGGCGGCGATCAGGATCACGCCTTCGTTGGACTCGAAGCCGTCCATCTCCACCAGCAGCTGGTTGAGGGTCTGTTCGCGCTCGTCGTTGCCGCCGCCGAGGCCGGCGCCGCGATGGCGGCCGACCGCGTCGATTTCGTCGATGAAGATGATGCAGGGCGCGTTCTTCTTGCCCTGCTCGAACATGTCGCGCACGCGGCTGGCGCCGACGCCGACGAACATTTCGACGAAGTCGGAACCGGAAATGGTGAAGAACGGCACGTTGGCCTCGCCCGCGATCGCGCGCGCGAGCAGGGTCTTGCCGGTGCCGGGCGGGCCGACCAGCAGAACGCCCTTCGGAATCTTGCCGCCGAGCCGCTGGAACTTGTGCGGATCGCGCAGGAACTCGACCACTTCCTCCAGTTCCTGCTTGGCTTCGTCGATGCCGGCGACGTCGTTGAACGTCACCCGCCCCGTCTTTTCCGTGAGCAGCCGCGCGCGCGACTTGCCGAAGCCCATGGCCTTGCCGCCGCCCGCCTGCATCTGGCGCATGAAGAAGATCCAGACGCCGATCAACAGCAGCATCGGGAACCACGACATCAGGAGGCCCCACAGCGAGGGCGTTTCCTCGGACGCGGGCATGGCGCTGATGCGCACGCCCTGCTTGTGCAGGCGCTGGACCAGGCCCGGATCGTCAGGCGCGTAGGTGGCGAAGCTGCGCCCGTCGCGGTAATGGCCGCTGATGGAATTGCCCTGGATGACGACGTCGCGCACCTCGTTCGATTCGACCGAGGCGAGGAAGTCCGAGAACGCGACCGGGGTGTGCGGCCCGCGCGTGTAGGAGGACCCCCCCTGGAAAAGGTTGAACAGCGCGAAGACGAGAAGCGCGATGACCACCCAAAGGGCGAGGTTGCGGCCGAAGTTCACGGAACGTAGTCCTTTTTCTGGGGGGCGACGGGGCCCCGGCAATACCCAAGCTCACTCGTTATTTAATATCGTCCACGGCTCAGGCAACCGGCGCAACAAAAAAACCTGGGTCGGCGAGCGGCCGGCGGGGCCGGAAAACCGCCTCCGCCGCGATTAACCACACGGGAGCGCCCGGCCGGGTGTAGCCGAGATGCGGAACCCGAGCCACGCCCCGGGCATCCCGCAGCGCGGGCAGCGCCAAGCGCGCCGAGTGCGGAATGGGGCTATCGCGCAAGGCCGGATCGACGCGCACCGCCTCGCGCCAGCCCTCCTCGCCGAGCGGCGCGAGGATCAGGGACCCCGCCGCCGGAACCGACAGGTCGAACCGCCCGTCCCATCCGTGGCGAACGGCGCCCGCGAGCGGTTCGGGTTTCGGCAGCCCCCGCGCCTCGCGCCAAACCGACAATTCGCCGTCTTCGGAAGGCGCGCGCATTCCGATCACGCACCCCGCGAGCGCGGCGATGTTGCCGGGCCGCCGCGCGCGCCCCGAAAGCGCGGCGAGCACCCGGCCCGCCCGGTCGAACGCGGGCGGATGCGCCCGGCCGCCGACGGCGGCGAGCGTCCGGGCGAGCGCGCGGGTCGCGGTCTCGGCCGGCGCGGCCAGCAATTCGTCGAGGGACAGGGTCGCGTATCCGGCGGAATGCAGCGAAACGGCGCGCGCGAGCAACGCGGCGGTCGCCGCCTCGAGCGCGGCGCGGGCTTCGGCGAAGCGGTCGGCGGCCTTGGCCAAGGTCGCGGCCGTGATCCCTTCCCTCGCCAGGCCGGGCAGGCCTGCGCGCACGCGGACGCGGGCGAAGCGCGGGTCGCGATTGGACGGGTCCTCGATCCATTCCTGGCCGAGGGCGGCGAGATAATCCGTGATTTGGGCATGCGAAACCGCGAGCAGCGGGCGCAGCACCCGCGCCGCCGGTCCCTCGGCCACGGCGGACATGCCGGCAAGCCCGTCGGGACCGCTGCCGCCCGCGAGCCGGAGCAGCATGGTTTCCGCCTGATCGTCGCGCTGATGGGCCAGCAGAAGATGCAACACGCCCGCGCTTCGGCACCAATCGCCGAGCAGCGCGCGACGCGCGGCGCGGGCGCGGGCCTGAATCGCCGTCGCCGGCTTCGCGCCCGTCCATTCGAGCACCCGATGGGAAATGCCGCGCGCGGCGAGCCAGTCGCCGACTTGCCCGGCTTCCGCGCGCGAGCCGGGCCGCAGGCCGTGATCGACGGTCAATGCCGTGACGCGGCCGGCGCGTTCCCGCGCCCAGCGATCGGCGAGCAGCGCGAGCGCGAGACTGTCGGCGCCGCCCGACACCGCGACCGCGAGATGCGGGCCCGCCTCGAATGGACCGAACGCGGCCATCGCCCGATGGAAGGCGCCCTCGATCGCGCGGCGGTCGGTCATGGCGCGATCCTGTGCGGGCTTACTTGCAGGAAAGGCGCTTGCGTTCCCGCTCGAGGCTGGTCTTGATCGCCGCCGGCGCGTCGGGGAATTTCTTGCGCAATTCGCCGAAGGTGATGCACGCCTGTTGCCCCCGGTCGAGGACGGCGAGCGACATGCCGAGCTTCAAGAGCGTGTCGGGCGCCTTCTGGCCCTTGGGGTCGAGCTTGTAGTTCTCGGCGAACACCTCGGCGGCCTTGAGGTGGTTGCCGCGCACGTAAAAAGTCTCGCCCAACCAGTACCGCGCGTTGCCGGCCAGCGGATCGTCGGGGTGAAGCTTGACGAATTCGGTGAACGCGCGTTCGGCCTGATCGTAGTTGGCTTGGCTGAGAAGCCCGAACGCATGGGCGTACTGGTCCTTGGCCGGGCCGGGCGGCAGGACGCTCGGCGGCGCGGCCGGAACGGCGCCCGGCGCCGGCAGGGGACGCGCCTGGGCGGCCGCGCCGGGCGCGGCCGACACGTCCCGTTCCGACATGGTCCCGAGCACGCCTTCCTTGGCGCCCGGCGGCGGCGCCGCGTCCACCCGGGGCGGCGACGGAGCCGCCTGGCCGCGCGGCGCGCCGGGCGTGCCGCGCTCCAGCGCGCTCAGGCGGTAATCGAGATCCGCTGTCAGCTTGTCGAAGCGCTGGTTGAGTTGCTGGATCTGGTGGTTGAAGCCTTCGAACGCGCCGGTGAGGTTCCGCAACTCCTCCTCCAGGGCGACGATGCGCGATTGCAGCATGCCGGCGCTGCCGGGCGGCAGCGGCTGGGCGGGGGCCGCGTCGCGCGCGCCGCCTTCGCGCGGGACCGGCGCCATGGCGCCGCGCGCGATCTGCACGTTGAGGGTTTGAAGATCGCGCTCAAGGCGCTGCATCCGCTCGATCAGCGGGGCCAGTTCCGAACTGGACTGGGCCGACGCGGGCGCGGCCGTCGCCGTCCACAGCGCCAAACCTGCAACGGCGGCTTTCGACAGGGTCAGAAGATTCATGAACGCGGCCCACTCGCAATGATCGGCAAGGCGGCGGTTCGACCGATCGACCGGCCCGGCCCGATTTGACGTATGATGTAGGGCGATTTTAGGCAAAAAAAAGGCGCTTGCCCATCCCGGCTCCCCGGTAGGGCAAGCGCCCTTGTTTCAAGGCGGCGGATCTAGACGATCAGCTCCCCGCGCCGCCGCTGACCACCGAAGTGATCGTATTCCGATTCTGCGCCCAGGCGGCTTCGTTCGAGCCGAGCGCCGTCGGACGCTCCTTGCCGTAGGAGATCGTGCGGACGCGATCGGCCGCGATGCCCTGGGAGATCAGGAACGTCTTGGTCGAGTTGGCGCGGCGCTCGCCGAGCGCCAAGTTGTACTCGCGCGTGCCGCGCTCGTCGCAATTGCCCGCGATCAGAACGCGGATGTTCGGATACCGCTTCAGCCATGCGGCCTGACGCTCGAGGGTGCGCTGCGCCTCCGGCTTGAGATTGTATTTGTCGAAGTCGAAAAAGACGCGATCGCCGACGTTGACGACCAGGTCCTGCTGCGAACCCGGGACAACGGCACCGGCGCCCGCACCCGCGCCTGCGGCACCGGCGCCGCCCTCGGGAGCAGTTTCACAAGCGGCGACAAGCACGACGGCAGCCAGTACCGACAGAATTCTAGCGTACATTGATATGTCTCCTCCTCGCGGGAGCTTCTGGAACCCATGTACCCTCGGAATCCGGGGGTGGTTCCGAGCGGCATGATGGGCCGTTTATTAATGGGTTAGCGCCTGAATTCCAAGACAATTCTTCGGCCGGGCGCGGATTATCGGGTTCCGTTAGGGGCCGACCCTAACGCCCGAAGAGCGCCGATAAGGTTAATAGGTCCGAACCGGGCCTCATTAAGGAATCAGCGGCGACCACGCCGGATCGGACGCGTCCGTCGGCGTAACGATTTCGCGCTCGTTATGCCCTGTCAAATCAATGCTGTAGAGCCGCGTCCGCCCGCCGCCGCCGCGTGCGTCGGTCGGATCCTGGCGGAAGTACATCAAGACCCGGCCGTTCGGCGCCCAGGTCGGCGCCTCGACCAGGAAGCCCTCGGCCAGCAACCGCTCGCCCGAGCCGTCGGTGCGCATCACGCCGATGTAGAATTTGCCCTGATGAATCTTGGTGAAGGCGATCAGATCGCCGCGCGGCGACCACACCGGCGTCGCGTACTTGCCGGCGCCGAAGCTGATGCGGCGCACGTTGCGGCCGTTGGCGTCCATCACGTAGAGCTGCTGGCTGCCGCCGCGGTCGGAGTTGAACACGACGTTGCCGCCGTCGGGCGAATAGGTCGGCGAGGTGTCGATCGCCGAATGGAACGTGAGCTGGACCACCGTGCGGGTGCGAAGATCCATCGTATAGATCTCCGAATTGCCGTCCTGGGCCATGCTCATGATCACCTTCTTGCCGTCGGGCGAGAAGCGCGGCGCGAAGGTCATGCCCGGGAAATCGCCGACCACTTCCTGCCGCCCGGTGTCGATGTTGAACAGATACACGCGCGGCACGTTCTGGTAATACGAGAGATAGGTGATTTCCTGCAGCGTCGGCGAAAAGCGCGGGGTCAGCACCAGCGAACTGCCGTCGGTGAGAAAGCGATGGTTCTCGCCGTCCTGGTCCATGATCGCGAGCCGCTTGACGCGCCGCCGCACCGGTCCGCTTTCCGCGATGTAGACGATGCGGGTGTCGAAGTAACCGTCCTCGCCGGTGATCCGCTTGTAGATCGCGTCCGAAATGATGTGCGCGACGCGGCGCCAGTTGTCCGGCACCGTGTGGTAGGCGAGTCCGACCATCTGCTGTTCGGCGAACACGTCCCAAAGCCGGAACTCGGCGCGCAGCCGGCCGTCGGGAACGATCTGCACCCGCCCCTGCACCAGCGCCTGCGCGTTGAGCACGCGCCAGTCGCCGAAGCGCGGCAGGTTGGCCAGGGACTCGGCGCTTTGGATGAACGCCTTGGGGTCGATCGGGCGGAACAGGCCGCAGCGTTCCAGGTTGGCCGAAATGACGCGCGCGATGTTGCGCCCGTGGGTGCTCTCGCCCGGATTGCCGCCGAGGAAATCGGTGACCGCGATCGGCATCGGCTCGACCGTGCCGCGGGTGATGTCGATGCGCAGTTCCGCGCGCGCCGGCGCGATCCCGAGCCCGCCCAGCGCGCCGACGCCCAGCCCGGCCGCGGCCATGGTCGCGACCCGGCGCCGGTCCCTTCCCTTTCGATCCAATTTCTCCGTCATAGGATTCCCCGCGGATCGAAGTTCAATACCATGGTCTGCCACACGTCGTAACGATCCGGAGGCAGCTTGAAGGGTTGGCAGCGCGGATTCAACACCGCCCTGATGACGCTTTCCGCCATCGCCCGGTAGAACGGGTCGATCAGGGTCCGGGCCTGCTCGAGCAAGTTGGCCTCGCGCACCGTGCCGTCCTGGTTCATGACCACCCGGACCTCGACCGTCATCTTGTGGGCGTCCTTGGCCCCGGCCGGCAGGCTCCAGCATTGCTCGATCTGCCGGCGCACCAGGTCGATCTCGCTGATCGAGAGCGCCTTGGAAGGATCGTGCGGACGCGGGCGCTGGGACAGCGCCTTCTGGATTTCGGCGACGTCGAATTTCTCTTCGGGCGGCGGGGGCTTCTTGCGGTCCTTGGCCTTGTCGTCGGTCTTGGTCGGCCGCTGCTTGATCTCTTCCAGGGTCTTCAGGACCGAGGCCATCTCGTCCGGCGGCGGCGGCTTGCGCTTGGGCTGGACCTTGGCGAGCCGGGGCTCGGGCGGGCGCGTCTCTTCCTTCGGCTTCGCCTTGGCCGGTTCGGGCTTGGGCGTGGGCGCGGGCGCCGGTTCCGCCCGTGGCTTGGGCGGCGGAGGCGGCGGCGGGGGCGGCGGCGCGGCCTGGGGCGGCGGAGGCGGCGGGGGCGGCGTCGGCTGGGCCTTGGGCGGCTCCGGCTTCGGCTCGGGCCGCGGCGGCGCGGGCGGCGGCGCGTTGGTTTCGGGCGCGACGTTGACGATGTCGACGGTGATCGGGCGATCGAGGTTCAGCTCGCGCTTGCTCATGTCGGGCAGGCCGACGATCGCGACGAAGATGACGGTCGCGTGGAACAAGAGCGAAAGGATGATGTTGCGGCGCATGGCCCGAACCCCGGGGGCGTTATCCTACTTCTTCGTCCCGCCGCCTCCCGCCCGGCGCGGCGGGCGGCGCGATTCCGGCGCCTGCTCGGAAACCAGCGCGACCTTGGCGAACCCGGCGGCGTTGATCGCGCCCATGGTTTCCATCACCCGGCCGTAGTTGATGCCCTTGTCGCCGCGCACGAAGATGCGCGCGTCCGGGTTGTTGCCGGCGATGGCGGAAAGCCGCGCGCCGAGCGCGGCCAGTTCGACCTCGGTATCCTGGATGAAAATCTTGCCCTCGCGGTTGACGCTGACCGAGATCGGCTCGTCCTTGCCGGGAATGACCGCGGCGCGGGTCTGCGGCAGGTCGACCTGCACGCCGACGGTGAGCAGCGGCGCCGTCACCATGAAGATGATCAGGAGCACCAGCATCACGTCGACCATCGGCGTGACGTTGATCTCCGACATGGGCTTGCGCCGGGCGCCGCGGCCCCAGCGCGCCCGCGACGACGATTGCAACGAAGCGCCCACGGCTCAGGCCTTGTCTTCGAGTTCGCGCGAGAGGATCGCCGCGAACTCGCCCGCGAATCCCTCGAGGCGGCTGGCGTAGCGGTCGAGATCGCGGGAAATCTTGTTGTAGGCGACCACCGCCGGAATCGCGGCCAACAGGCCGAGCGCGGTCGCGAACAGCGCTTCCGCGATGCCCGGCGCGACCACCGCGATCGAGGTGTTCTTGGTCATGGCGATCGACTGGAAGCTGTTCATGATGCCCCAGACCGTGCCGAACAGGCCGACGAACGGCGCGGTCGCGCCGGTGGTGGCGAGGAAGGTCATGTAGCGCTCGGCCCGGTCCATCTCGCGCGCGAGCGTGATCTGCATGACCCGCTCGATGCGTTCCTGCAGCCCGCCGGAATGCTCGCGTCCGTCGTCGTCGCCGCCGCCGCCGGCGCGCATCACCTTGCGCCGCCATTCGCGCATGGCGGCGGCGAAGATCGAGGACATGGGATCGCGCGGCTGCGCGCCGATGCGGTCGTAGAGGTCCTCGAGCGAGCGCCCGGACCAGAACGAGCGCTCGAACTCGTCGGAGCGCGCGTTGAGACGGCGCAGGCCGATCAGCTTTTCGAAGATGATCGCCCAGCACCAGACCGAGGCGAGAAAGAGCGCGATCATCACCGACTTCACCACCCAGTCGGCCCTGAGGAAGAGCGCCCACATGCTGAGGTCGTGGGCCGCCACCGAGCCGCCGAGGGCGACCGCGCTGACTACATTGTTTTCCATCGTGCGATCCTACCGTTCCGTACCGTTAATTTCGTGTAAACGCCCGCGCGCCGCGACGGGGTGTGTCTTTATCGGGGCGTGTCTTTTCAAGGCGCGCGGGGATTCGCCCGCGCACCGTCGCCGGAATCCGGGCCGCCTTGCCGGCCAAAGTCATGCACGCGAGCGTAAGATCGAGGCGGACCGCCTCGGCCCCATCGGCTTCGCGCACGATCCTCTGTTCCAGGTCGAGCGAGGCCCCGCCCAGCGCCTTGAGACGGGTGCGCACTTCGAGCCGGTCGTCGAGCCTGGCCGGCCTGAGATAGTCGGCGGCGCAGCGGCGCACGGCGAAGGCGACTCCTTCCTCGGCCATCAGCCGCGAGCTTTCGATGCCCCGGTCGCGCAGCATTTCGGTTCGCGCCCGCTCGGCGAAACGCAGATAATTGGCATAGTAGACGACGCCGCCCGCGTCGGTGTCCTCGTAATAAACGCGCAGGCGGAAGATATGCTCGTCCGCCGCCGCGGCAAGTCCCTCTTTCGCTTTCGCCTTAGCCATCGTCGCCCTCCGCGAGCAGCGTCAACTGGGCGAGCGAGGCGGGCGCCTTCAGCCCCATGTGCCGGTAGCCTTCCGCCGCCAGCGCGCGGCCGCGCGGGGTGCGCATGACGAAGCCCTGCTGGATCAGGTAGGGCTCGACCACGTCTTCCAGGGTGTCGCGCTCCTCGGCCAGCGCGGCGGCCAGCGTTTCGATCCCGACCGGCCCGCCGCCGTAGTTCTCGGCGATGCAGGCGAGATAGCGCCGGTCTTGGGCGTCGAGCCCGCGCCCGTCCACTTCCATCCTTTTCAGCGCCGCGTCGGCGGCCTTGGCGTCGACCGGGCTTTCGCCGGCGACTGCCGCGAAATCGCGCACCCGGCGCAGCAGCCTTCCGGCGACGCGCGGCGTGCCGCGCGCGCGCTTGGCGATTTCGGCAGCGCCATCGGCGGTGAGATCGAGGCCGAGGATGCCGGCGCCCCGGCGCACGATCCGCACCAGCTCGTCGGGCGAATAGAACTGGAGGCGGAGCGGAATGCCGAACCGCTCGCGCAACGGCGTCGCGATGAGCCCTGAGCGCGTGGTCGCGCCGACCAGGGTGAAGGCCGGCAGGTCGATGCGGATCGAGCGCGCGGCCGGCCCCTCGCCGATGACGAGATCGAGCTGGAAGTCCTCCATCGCCGGATAGAGGATTTCCTCGACCGCCGGATTGAGCCGGTGGATTTCGTCGATGAACAGCACGTCGCGCGGCTGAAGATTGGTGAGGATGGCGGCGAGATCGCCCGCCTTGGCCAGCACCGGCCCCGAGGTGGCGCGGAAGCCGACGCCCAATTCGCGCGCGACGATCTGGGCGAGCGTGGTCTTGCCGAGTCCGGGCGGGCCGTGCAGGAAAACGTGGTCGAGGGCTTCGGCCCGCGCGCGCGCGGCTTCGACGAACACCTTCAGGTTGGCGCAGACCTGGGTCTGGCCGACGAATTCCTTCAAGGTTTGCGGACGCAAGGACACGTCGTGGGCGTCGTCGCGTATTTCGCGGCCCGCCGTCAGGCGTTCGTCCTTGGCTTTCGCGCTCATCGTCGCCCTCCGGCGGCCTTTTTATTGTTGCGCCCCGCTCGGGACGCATCCTCCGGAGCGCGCGTCGCGCCGTTAGGCGCGCCTTCGCGCGACGATTCGCCCGCGCGCCATGCGCCTGAAAGTTCGGCGAGCGCGGCGCGAATGAGGGATTCGACCGGCGCGTCCGCGCCCTGGCCGTCGGCAGCGCGGGCGACCGCGGCGAGCGCGTCGGAGGGCGCGTAGCCGAGATTGGCGAGCGCCGAAACCGCGTCGGCGACCGGACCCGAGCCCCCGCTCCGCCCGGCGACGGCGCGCCCGCCGCGCGCGGCGGCGTGGAGCGCGATCGCGCCCGCCTTGTCGCGCAATTCGGCGGCGATGCGGGCGGCGAGCTTGCCCCCTACCCCGTCGGCGCGGGAAAGCGCGGCTGTGTCGGAGGACGCGACGGCGCGCGCGAGATCGTCGGGCGGCAGGGCCGACAGAATGCTGAGTGCGGTCTTGGCCCCGACCCCCTGGACGGTGGTCAGGAGCCGGAACCAGTCCTGCTCGGCCGCGTCGAGGAACCCGAACAGGCGGATGTGATCCTCGCCCACCTGGGTTTCGATCCAAAGGGTCGTCGCTTCCCCCGGCCGCAGGCGGGCGAGCGTCTGGGACGCGAGCGCGACCTTGTAGCCGACGCCGCCGACATCGACGATGGCGAAGCCGTCGCCGATGTGGTCCACCGTGCCGCGCAGCTTGGCGATCACGATACGGCTTCCTTCATGAGCGCGCGGGCGACGGCGTTGCGCGAGCCGCGATGGTGCGCGTGGCAGATGGCGACCGCGAGCGCGTCGGCGGAGTCCGGCGTCGCGATTTCGGCCCCCGGCAACAGGATGCGGATCATGGCCTGCACCTGCGGCTTGGCGGCGTGGCCCGCGCCGACCACGGATTTCTTCACCAGGTTGGGCGGATACTCCGCGACCGGAAGCCCCAATTGCGCCGGAACCAGGAGTGCCACCGCGCGTGCCTGGCCGAGCTTCAGGGTGGACGCCGGATTGACGTTGACGAAGGTTTCCTCGACCGCCGCTTCGTCGGGATGGTGGCGGCGGACGATTTCGGCGAGGCGCTCGTAAAGCTGCGCCAGGCGTTCGGGCATGGGCAAATCGCCGTCGCTGCCGATCGCGCCGTCGGCGACGTGGCGCAGCCGGTTGCCGTCGGCCTCGATCACGCCCCAACCGGTCGCGCGCAGGCCCGGGTCCAGTCCGATCAGCCGCATGGCGTGCCCCGTTCGCGCATCTCCGTCATTCCCTTAGGCGCTCAGCTTGGCCAGCGCTTCGTCCGACATCTCGAAGTTGGACACGACGCGCTGCACGTCGTCGTTGTCTTCCAGCACCTCGAGCAGCTTGAGCAAGGACTCCGCCGCCTCGCCCGCGATCGCGACCGCGCCGGTCGGGCGCCATTCGAGCCGGGCCTCGGCGGCCTCGCCGAATTTCTTTTCCAGGCCTTCGCGCACCGCGCCCAGATCGTCGGGCGCGCACACGATTTCGTGGCCGTCGGCGTCGGAGCGCACGTCGGCGGCGCCGGCGTCGAGCGCCGCCTCGAACACGGCTTCGGCATCTATTTTCTTGCCGGTGGCCGCCGGATAGCGCACGGCGCCGACGCGCTCGAACATGAATCCGACCGCGCCGGTTTCGGCGAGGTTGCCGCCGTGCTTGGTGAAGGCGGCGCGCAGCTCGCTCGCGGTGCGGTTGCGGTTGTCGGTCAGCGCCTCAACGATGATGGCGACGCCGCCGGGGCCGAAGCCTTCGTAGCGCACCTCCTCGTAGTTGGAATCCCCCTCGCCGCCCGAGCCGCGCTTGACGGCGCGCTCGATGGTGTCCTTCGGCATGTTGGCTTCGCGCGCCGCCACCATCGCGGCGCGGAGCCGCGGGTTGGCGGTGGGATCGGGCAATCCCGCGCGCGCGGCGACGGTCAACTCGCGGATGATCTTGGTGAACACCTTGGCCCGCTTGGCGTCCTGCTTGCCCTTGCGGTGCATGATGTTTTTGAATTGGGAATGACCGGCCATGAACCTATGGTCCCTCGACTCCTTAACGATTGAAGCAAAAACCATCATATGCGCCCGAAGGGGCGCGAAGCATACCACATCTAGGTTATTAATATTAATAAACGACCCGCCCGCCCGCCGCCACGGCGAAAACGCGCGACATTGCGCGCGTCTCGCCCATCTTGCGACCGGATAATGGCCGCATCGGGACGGGTTCCGCACGGGTAAAACGGTCTTAAGCCCTTGATCGGGCACGAAACCCTGCGCCGGGAGGCGGTTTTTATGAGCATTTATTATCATTTGTGGCCCTAAGTCGTTGAAATCCGGTCCTTCCGGGATAGGCGGTTTGAGATAGAGACGTTATGCTATATATCCTATTATACGTTTTTAGTCAATTTTAGTGAAAATATTCTTGATAAAATGTTCGATTTATGTTCTTATCCTCTCCCGACAGGAAGAACGCCATGAGCCTCGAATACCCCATCCCGCGCTTGCCCCAGCCGCTGACCAAGGACGGCTTGCGGAACCTGATGCGCGAGCGCGCCTATTGGGACCTCAAGCATCCCAGTTCGCCGCTTTATCAGCGTCTGGTCGCCCAAGGATTCGCGTTCCTGTTTCCCGGCAAGACCAAATACGACGAAACCGGCAAGGCGATCGATGTCTCTCCGTTGCCGCCCGAAGCGGTCGCGCATCAGGTGGCCCAGGTGAACCGCGAGATGGACCGGCTCGAGCGGTCGCTCAACGGATCGTCCTTCGTGGCGCGGGACCCGCGCGATGACGGGAATCGACAATCCTTCGATGAACGCCCGACGGGTACCCGCGAGGGCGCCGTCCACGTCCAGGCCCACACAAGGGACGGCGGCAAGACCGAGGTCGCCGATTACTGGCGGGCGAGGCCCGGACAAGGATCGGAACCGGTATCCCGGTCGGAACACGGCTTGGAATCCGGAGTCAAAACGGAAACAGCCGATCGGTCGCCGCAAATCGCGGATGGCGGCGATCTGCCGCCGATGGTCAACCCGGTTCCGGGCGGACGGATGCGCGGCGACGACGGTCCGCCCTACGGATCGGGCGCGTTCGGCGCCGGCCGTACCGGAAGACGCCATGAAGGCGTGGACATCGCCGTCCAACCCGGCGAGACCGTCGTCAGCCCGGTGTCGGGCACCGTGTCCATCGGCGATCCGTACGGGGACGATCCGAAGAAACGCGACATTTATCAATCCGTGCGCATCAAGACCGAGGACGGTCACGTGGTCAAAGTATTCTACGTCAAGCCCGGCGAAGGCATCGAAAACGGCGCGGCGGTGAAGGCGGGTCAACCGATCGGCACCGCCCAGGATCTTTCCAGGGTTTATCCGCCCAGGGACGGCGGGCGCATGACCAACCACGTTCACGTGGAAGTGTGGAAAGGCAACCGCCGCAAGAACCCGACCGGGGTCTTGTTTCCCGACAAACGGTGAAGGGGATTTCAGTCCACGAACCAATCGTCTGGATCAAAATAACCGACGACGGAAAACGCCCAATAGCCTTCGCGAGGGGCCACCGTGGCCATGCTGTGGCTCCAAGGCGCTATGCCGCAGGATTCCGCCGTCGCCAGACAACTGCGGCGGAAGTACAGAACCTGAAAAGCGTCTTCCGTGAGCCACGAATAGGCGCCGGGTTCCGGGTCGCCGGGCGGGGGGTCGTCTTTCTTGGCGTGCCGGACTTTTTCCTTGTTCACGAATCCGGCCTTCACGATCACGTATTCGATCCGTCGCGGGGAAACTTTCTGGGGATCGAAATCGAAATTCACCGTCGCGCAGCCCTTGTTCCACACGCGCCCGGCGCAGCCGATGAGCGTTTCCGCCGCGCACATGGGCGTGGTCGCGTCGCCGATGCATTTCGACGTCGCCCCGGTCGGCGTGATGAAGCGGATTTCCGCCGGGTCGACCTCGACCGCGCCCGCGCAGGCCGCGAGAATGAAAGCCATCGCAACGATCATGTTCCTCATATGTTCTTTATAGCCCGAGGCGCGAAAATTCGCAATCGGCCGCCCTTTCGGGCCGGGTTTCGGGGGTAGGCGCCGGGGCTAGCCGCGCCCGAAGATGTCCTTCAGATCGCGGCTCGGGACCGCGTCGCCGATCCACGTAAAGCTGCCCTGATCCTTCAACGCGCGCGCGCCTTTCAGGAACGCGCCGAGGGCCAGGCGCGCGAGCCCGCTGCCGGTGCTGATGCGCTTGACGCCCGCCGCGCCCAGATCCTTCACCGTCAACGCCGGATCGGCCGACGCCATCAGCGCGTTGAACGGCTTCTTCAGCGACGACACCACCGTGCGGATGACGGCGAGGTCCCTGAGCCCCGGCGCGTAGAGCACGTCGGCGCCCGCCTGCTCGAACGCCCGCAGACGGCGGAGGGTGTCGTCGAGATCGGGCCTTCCGTGCAGGAAATTTTCCGCGCGCGCGGTGAGCGTGAACGGAAACGGCAGCGCGCGCGCCACTTCGACCGCCGCCGTCACCCGTTCGACCGCGTGGTTGAAATCGTAGATCGGCCGGCCTGCGTCGCCGGTCGCGTCCTCGATCGAGCCGCCGACCGCGCCCGCTTCCGCCGCGAGCCGGATGGTTTCGGCCGCCCTCCTGGGATCGTCGGCGAAGCAGTTCTCCAGATCGGCGTTGACCGGAAGATCGGTGGCGTCGACGATCTGGCGGCAGTTGGCGAGCGTGTCGGCGCGGCTCACCGCGCCGGTGCCGTCCACCTTGGCCAGCGTGGCGGCGAACCCGAGGCTGGTGGTGGCGAGCGCCTCGAAGCCGAGGTGGGCGAGCAGCTTCGCGCTGCCAGCGTCCCACGGGTTGGGCAGCACGAACACGCCGGGGCATTCGTGGAGCGCGCGGAACGCGCGGGCTTTTTCCGCTTGCGTCGGCATGGACGGCGTTCCGAAGCCGCGGGCGGAACCCTAAAGCTCCTTGATCGCCACTTTCCGGAATTTGATCGTGCCACCGCCGTGCTGCAGGGTGATCGGACCCTCTTCCCACAAGTTGTTGCGCAAGGTGGCGGTTTTTTGCCCGTTGAGGACGACGGTGATGTCCCGTCCCTTGGCGGTGATCTCGAAGGTGTTCCACTTGCCGCCGGCCTTGGGCATCGGATTGACCTCGGCGAAATCCACGATCGCGCCGGTGCCGTAGGACGGATCCTTGCGCTGGTCGAAGATGTTGACCTCGTAGCAGGTTTTTTGGCCGGGTTTCTTGGCGTCGCTGCAGCGCAGGAAAATACCGCTGTTGGCATCGTCGCTGGCCCAGAATTCCGCGTGAATCTGGAAGCTCTTGTAGGATTTCTTCGAGACCAGGTGGGCGGCGCCCTTGCTGGTCAGCTTGTCGGCGACCAGGGCCCCGTCTTCCATCCGCCAGTTGGTCTCGCCGACGCGGTCCCAATCGCCCATGGTCTTGCCGTCGACCAGCGTCACCCAGCCCGGACCGGATTGGCCCGACGCCTGGGGCGCGAAGTGGATCGCGGCGAACGCGACGACCGTCATTCCCGCGAGGTAAGCAACCACGCGTGCCGATAAGCGGCGCATGATGATTTTCTCCCTGTTTGCAAAAGAGGAACACAAGGACGGCTTCTTGGCGGCCGGCTCCGGATGCTCCCCTGAACGGGGACGCACGATAACAGGTAATCGTTCGAGCCGGTAGGCGCGGCCGTGGTGGGCGCGAACCGGCCGGGCGGGCCTGCCCTAAGGGGCGGGCATGGCGGAAGCCAGGCCGGGGCCGAGGCGCACCGGTTCGGCGCGGAGGCTGAGGCCGGTCCGGTCGTCGGTCTCGACATAAAGCCCGGCGATCGCGCCCGGGCCCGTGGCGGGTTCCAGCCGCGATCCGATCACCTTCCGCACGAACCGTTCGGTCGCCGGGCCCTTTTCCATGCCGATCACCGAATCGTAATCGCCGCACATGCCGAGGTCGCTGATGTAGGCGGTGCCGCCCGGCAGCACGCGCGCGTCCGCGGTCGGCACGTGGGTGTGGCTGCCGACCACCGCCGACACGCGCCCGTCGAGGAAATGGGCCATCGCCATCTTCTCGCTGGTGGCTTCCGCGTGGATGTCGACCAGCGCCGCCGCGACCGAAACGCCGAGGCGGTGGTTGGCGAGCGCCGCCTCGACCGCCGCGAAGGGGTTGTCGAGCGGCTCCATATAAAGACGCCCCATGGGATGGGCGACCAGCACGGACTTTCCGTCGCGCGCCGGGAAAACGCCCGCGCCGCGCCCAGGCGTGCCCGGCGGATAATTGATCGGACGGAGCAGGCGCGGATCGGTGTCAATGTAGCCCGCGATCTCGCGCTGGTCCCAGACGTGATTGCCGGTGGTGATGACGTCGGCCCCGGCGGCGTAGAGGTCGGCGCAGATCGGCCCGGTGATGCCGTAGCCGTGCGCGGCGTTTTCGCCGTTGACCACGACGAAATCGAGATCGAGCTCGCGCCGAAGATTGGGCAGGTGCTCCGCCACCGCCTTGCGGCCCGAACTTCCCATCACGTCGCCGAGGATCAGAATCCGCATCCGATCATTCCTTCGCGAACGGCGCCACTTTGCGCTCGGTCGCGATCCAGTCGAGCGGCTGATCGTATTCGCCGGTCGGCACCTCGGCCACTTCCTGGGCGGCGTAGGCGACGCCGACGGCGACGGTCGGCCCCTTCGCGCGCAGACCCGCGAGCGTGCGGTCGTAGAACCCGGCGCCCCAGCCGATGCGCTGGCCCTTCCGGTCGAACGCGAGCAGCGGCGCGAACACGACGCGGGGCGTGACTTCGGGTTCCTCCGGTCCCGGCTCGCTCAAGCCGAACGAACCGGATTTCAGGACCAGGCCCGGCCGCCAGCGCCGGAAGACGAGCGGCTTGCCCTTGCCCATCACCACCGGCAGCGCGACGACCAGGCCGCGCGCCGCGAGCGCGTCGAGCAGAGGGCGCACGTCCATTTCCTGCTGCATCGGCCAGTAGACCGAGACCGCGACGCCCGGCGCGAGCCCGAGCGCGTCGGCGCTCGCCATCACGTTCGCGGCGAGGCGTTCGCCCGCGCGCGGATCGACGGCGAAGGCCGCGTCGCGGCGGGCCTGCGCCTCGGCGCGCGCCGCCTTTTTGGCTTGGTCGAGGGTCATACCACGAATTTCAGGCGGCACCCGACTCCGGCCGCAGGCGTTCGAACTTGACGGCGAGGCCCTCGATCCGCTCGGCGACGCGCTCGATGCGCCGGGCGATGGCATCCTCGGCCGCGGCCACCGCCAGCGCCGGGCTGTCGCCGGCTTCGGCGCGCGCGGCGCGCAGCGCGGCCTGCGCGTCCAGCAATTCGTCGGCGATCATCAGGCTCGCCATCACCAGGAGGCGCGAATCGTCGGCGCGCCCGACCGCGGCGGCGAGCTGGCCGACCCGCTTGTCGATGAATTCGGCGAGGCGGGCGAGGTGCGCTTCCTGCCCGTCGTCGCAGACGATGGGGTACGAGCGGCCGTTGATGCGAACCGCGGTTTGGGCCATGGGCGATCCTCCCCCGTCCGTTCAGTGCGCGAGCGCCTGGCGCAGGCGCTCGACCGCGGCGTCTAGCCGGCCCGACACCAGATCGCGCGTGTGTTGCAGCGCCGCGTTTTCTTCCCGCAGCTGCGCGAGCGCCGCACGGTCGCCGGCGCGCTCTTCCTCGGCCCGGAGCCGGGCCTGGGCCTCGGCCGCCGCCCGGTCCGCGCGCGCCGCCAGTTCGCCCGCCACGCCTTCCAGCGCCGCCTCGATCCGGCCGAGGGCGGCGTCGAGCCGGGCCTCGGCGGCGCCGAGCCGGCCCGGTTTCCGTTGCGAATGAGTTTCCGTCAAACCGACCTCCCGCGGATTTTCCGCGCGCCCGCGCTCCGGTAAGGGCGCATCTTTTGACGCGCGCGGGGATTCGCCCGCGCGCATTGCAGCATAGGTATGCCACGCGCGCATCGTCAATCGCCGCAAAATATCGTTGACGGACCGCGCGCTTGGCCCGAAGTTGCCCCCTTCCGGAATTTCGACTTAGCAACGGGCGGAGGAGACGATGGCGGTACGCGTGGCAATCAACGGTTTCGGGCGGATCGGGCGGCTGGTGCTGCGGGCGATCGTCGAGTCCGGGCGCAAAGACATTCAGGTGGTCGGCATCAACGACCTCGGCTCGCCCGAGGCCAACGCCCATCTGCTCCGTTACGACTCGGTCCACGGCCGCCTGCCGGTCGCGGTCGCGGTCAAGGGCGACGTGATGACCGTGGGGAAGTCCGCGATCCGCGTCACCGCCGAGAAGGAACCGGCGAAGCTGCCGTGGAAGAAGCTCGGCGTCGACATCGCGCTCGAATGCACCGGGCGCTTCACCGACCGCGCGTCCGCCGCGCAGCACCTCGCCGCCGGCGCGAAGAAGGTGCTGGTCTCGGCCCCCGCCGACGGCGTCGATCTGACCGTCGTCTACGGCGTCAACCACGACAAGCTGACCCGGAAGCACGAGGTCGTGTCCAACGCGTCGTGCACCACCAACTGCCTGGCGCCGGTCGCCTACGTGCTCAACGAGGCGGTCGGCATCGTCAAGGGCTACATGACCACGATCCACTCCTACACCGGCGACCAGCGCACGGTCGACACGCTGCACAAGGACCTGCGCCGGGCGCGCGCGGCGGCGCTGTCCATGATCCCGACCTCGACGGGTGCTGCCAAGGCGGTCGGCCTGGTGCTGCCCGAATTGAAGGGCAAGCTCGACGGCACCGCGATCCGCGTGACGACGCCGAATGTCTCGGTGGTCGATTTCAAGTTCGTCGCCCGGAAGAAGACCGACGCCAAGGCGATCAACGCCGCCATCGTCAAGGCGGCCAAGGGCAGGCTCAAGGGCGTGCTCGGCACCAACGACGAACCGCTGGTGTCGATCGACTTCAACCATTGCCCGTACAGCTCCATGTTCGACCTGACCCAGACCCAGGTGATCGACGGCGATTTCGTGCGCGTGCTGTCGTGGTACGACAACGAATGGGGCTTCTCCAACCGCATGGCCGACACCGCGCTGGCGATGGCCAACGCGAAGTAGGTTTCTTGATGACCGCGCCGGCCTTCGTCGTCCACGATCTCGGGCAGGCGAAGGCCGCGCTGCGCGCCGCGCGCGAACGGGGCGCGCGCGCCCTCCTGGTGAGCGCGCCGGGCGCGGCCCGAACGCTCGGCCCCGCGGTGTGGCGGGAGATGGTGGCGGAAGCGGCGCGCGCCGAACCGGGCGCGGCGTTCGAGGCGATCCTCGATTGCGGAAGCGATCCCGGCGCGGCGCTCGGCGCGCTGCGCGAAGGGGTCAAGGCGATCGTGCTCGACGCTCCCGCCGACGTGTTCGCCAAGGTCGCCGACATCGCCAGACAGCAAGGCGCGGCGGTCTATGCGCGGAGGCCCGATCATGGCTGAGACGCGCACGTGCCGTTTGTATTTGGTGACGCCACCGAAAATCGTGTTGCCGACGTTCGCGGAGGCCTTCACGGCGGCGCTGGAGGCGGGCGACGTGGCGGCGGCGCAACTGCGCCTCAAGGACGCGGACGACGACACCATCAAGCGCGCGGCGGCGGCGCTGCTCCCCATCGCGCGCGAACGCGGCGTCACGTTCATCCTGAACGACCGGCCCGACCTGGCGGCGGCCACCGGCTGCGACGGCGTGCACATCGGCCAGGAGGACGCGAGCTACGACGACGCGCGGAAGGCGGTGGGCGCGGACGGCGTGGTCGGCGTCACCTGCCACAATTCGCGCCACCTCGCCATCGAGGCGGCCGAGAAAGGCGCCGACTACGTCGCCTTCGGCGCGTTCTTCCCGACCGGCACCAAGCAGCCCAAAACGCGCGCCGACGTCGATCTGCTCGCGTGGTGTTCGGAAGTTTTAGTGGTGCCGTGCGTGGCCATCGGCGGCATCACGCCCGCGAACTGCGCGCCCTTGGTAAGGGCGGGTGCCGATTTCCTCGCGGTCGTTTCGGCGGTATGGGACCACGCCGACGGCCCGGCGGCGGCGGTGAAGGAATTCAACGCGGCGATCGCGGGAACAGCCGACGACCACCGCTCAATTTAAACCAACATCATTTGCAACGAAAGAAATAGGTAAAATCGAAAATTTTGTCGCCCAAATCTCCTTGGGTCGAAAGTATTTCCCGTCGGTCGGTCACCACATAACCTTGTGGACAGAGCCCGTTCATGGATAATTTCTCACTAATCCAGAGCAGTCGAGTATCTTCGTCCGTGTAGAATATTGTGTATGTATTGACCTTCAAAACATACATGAATGAGCCATCTGGCATAGGCGATAGGGTTCCCGGCCCGCCAGGCTCAATACACCCCATAGACGGCGTACCAATGAGCAAAATAAAAAGAGCTATACGTTTTCGCATGGCATGCTCCTATTGCTCAGTTGTCTACTAAATAAATTACTACAATTTTCCGGAAACCTCGGCAGCCGAAATTAAAGGGATAATGTTGCCGCGTTTCTCCCGCTGTCCACGCGGATAATACTTTTAGCCCACCTCGTTCGAAATCTCGATCAGGTTGCCGTCCGGGTCGCGGATATAGAGAGAGCGCAGTTTCGCGCGCGCGCCGGTTTTGGGAACGATCCCTTCCTCGATCTTGACCCCCTTGGCCTGCAGTTCCGCCATCACGGTTTCCACCGGCTCGGCGGCGATGAAGCAGACGTCGACCGCGCCCGGCTCGGGGCGGCGCGCATGGGGCACGTAAGGCGCTGCCGCGTCGTGGAGGTTGATCTTCTGGTCCCCGAACGCGAGCGCCCGGCGGCCTTCGCCGAACATGACCAGGCGCATGCCGAGAATGTCGGTATAGAACTTGATGGTCGCTTCGGGATCGCACGCGGTGACGACCAGGTGATCGAGGCGGCGAAGGTTCATGGCGGAAGACTCCTTTGATTACGCAACCGGCGCCCACAGCACGTCGTCGATCCGGTCGGCGCCGGCGGCGAGCATGACCAACCGGTCGAACCCGAGCGCGATGCCGCTCGCCGGCGGCATGGCGGCCACGGCGGCGAGGAAATCCTCGTCCACCGGATAACGCTCGCCGAACAGACGTTCGCGTTTTTTGTTGTCGGCCTCGAAGCGGCGGCGCTGTTCGGCGGCGTCGGTCAGTTCGCCGAAGGCGTTGGCGAGCTCGACCCCCGCGACATAAAGCTCGAACCGTTCCGCAACGCGCGGGTCCCGCTCGTCCAGCTTGGCGAGCGCCGCCATGGACGCGGGATAGCCATGGAGAATGGTCGGCGAAGGGATCCCGAGATGGGGTTCGATCCGGTCGAGAAAAATTCGGAAAAAAATGTCGTCCCAGTCGTCCTTCTCGCCCGGCGTGATGCCAAGCCGTTTCGCCGCCCGCCGGAATCCCGCCATGTCGCCGGTCAGCGCCAGAACGTCGAAACCGGCGTATTCGCGAAAGGCCTCGGCGACCGAAAGCCGCCGCCAGGGAGCGAAGGGATCGCTGGCCCGGCCCTGCCACGTCAACGTCTTCGCCCCCGCGGCTTCGACGCACGCGCGTACCAGCGCCTCGCAATCCTCCATGATCGCCGAAAGCGGAACGTCAACCCGGTACCACTCCAGCATCGTGAATTCGGGGTGATGCAAGTCCGAGCGTTCCTCGTTACGGAAGACGCGCGCGATCTGGAAGATGCGCGTCATGCCTCCCGCGAGCAGCTTCTTCATGGCGAATTCGGGCGAGGTGTGGAGATAGAGCGCGTGCCCTCCCTGGCCGAAGGGTTCGCGGAGTTCGGTTCGGAATGCGCGCAGGTGGGTTTCCATTCCCGGGCTTATTTGCAGCGCGGGCGTTTCGACCTCGGCGAAGCCCCCGCCTTCGAAAAAGGCGCGGGTCGCCTTGAGCACGCGCCCGCGCAGCTCAAGCGCCCTTTCCCGCCTTGCCAAAGCGTCCGGCTTCCACCAGGGTTCGGGGCTCGTCATGGGTTCCGGGACTTTATCTTTATGAACACGTTCGCGCCGATGGTTTCGCCGTGGCCCGAGTTGATCTCGGCGGAGACGCGCGCGCTGATGAACCTAAGCGATCCGGCGGACCCGATCGCGCGCCAGTACGCGGCCTCCCCCGACGAGCTTAGCCGAGGGCCGGAGGAAAGAGCAGACCCGATCGGCGATCGCGCCCATTCGCCCGTGCCCGGCCTGGTGCACCGCCATCCCGACCGGGTGCTGCTGATGCCGACCGAGGCGTGCGCGGTCCATTGCCGCTTCTGCTTCCGGCGCGAACTCCTGGGCGAGCCGCGCACCCTGAGCGACGCGGAAACCGACCAAGCGCTTTCCTACGTGCGCGCCCGGCCCGAAATCCGCGAAGTCATCCTCACCGGCGGCGATCCGCTGGTGCTGTCGCCCGCGCGGCTTGCCCGCCTCGTCGGCCTGCTCGACGCGATCCCGCACTTGACGACCGTCCGCGTCCACAGCCGCGTGCCCGTGGCCGCGCCTTCGCGCGTCACGCCCGAACTGGTCGCCGCCTGCCGCGCCGACAAGGCCTTCTTCCTCGCCGTCCACTGCAACCACGCGCGCGAACTGACGGCGGACGCTGCCGCCGCGTGCCGCAAATTCCTCGACGCCGGAATTCCGGTGCTGGCGCAGACGGTGCTGCTCAAGGGCGTCAACGACGACGCCGACACGCTGGCCGCCCTGATGGAGGCGCTGGTGGCGCTCCGCATCAAGCCCTACTACCTGCACCAGTGCGACTTGGCCTCCGGCACCGCCCACTTCCGCGTACCCGTCGCCCAGGGCCGCGCCCTGATGGCGGAGCTGCGCCGCCGGGTGTCGGGCCTGGCGCTGCCCACCTACGTCCTCGACATCCCGGGCGGGCACGGCAAGGTGCCGATCGAGGAGACGTACGGCCCGGACGAGCGCGGCCGGGTCCGGGACGTTCTGGGGCGTCTTCATCCCTATCCGCCCGCGTGATTTTTTCCGCCGCCGGGCGTTGCCAGCGCGCGTTTCGGCTGCTAGAACCCGCCCGCCATGAAAATCCAAGCCAACACCATCCGCCCCGGCAACGTCATCGAGCACGAGGGCAAGCAGTGGTCCGTCCTCAAGATCCAGCTGATCCAGCCGGGCAAGGGCGGCGCCTTCATCCAGGTCGAGATGCGCGACGTGCTGAGCGGGACCAAGACCAACGTGCGCTGGCGTACCCAGGACACGGTCGAGAAGCTCTCGGTCGACGAGCGCGAGTATTCGTATCTCTACGCCGACGGCGACATGCTGACCTTCATGGACAGCGAGAGCTACGAGCAGACCACGCTCTCCAAGGACATGCTCGGCGATGCGTGCGCGTTCCTGCAGGAGAACATGCCGGTGACCATGGACCTGATCGAGGGCAAGCCGGTCGCCGTGCACCTGCCGCAGACCGTGACCCTGGAAGTGACCGAGGCCGACCCGGTGGTCAAGGGCCAGACCGCGGCATCGTCCTACAAGCCCGCCGTGCTCGCCAACGGCGTGCGCGTCATGGTGCCGCCGTTCATCGAGGCCGGCACCCGCATCGTCGTCAACACCGAGGACGCGAGCTACGTCGAGCGCGCCAAGAACTGAGCAGCGCGCGCGAAAGGATGGGGCCATGACCACCCAATCGGCCCTGATCACCGTGATGGTCGCCGCCGCCCGCAAGGCCGGCCGCGCGCTGACGCGGGACTTCGGCGAGCTCGAAAACCTCCAGGTTTCGCAGAAGAGCCAGTCCGATTTCGTCTCCGCCGCCGACCACCGCGCCGAGCGGGTGGCGCGCACGGAACTCGCCCGCGTGCGGCCGCGCTACGGATTCCTGATGGAGGAATCGGGCGCCATCGCCGGCGCCGACACCTCCAACCGCTGGATCGTCGATCCGCTCGACGGCACCACCAATTTCCTGCACGGCATTCCGCACTTCGCCGTGTCGATCGCGCTCGAACGCGACGCCGACCTGATCGCGGGCGTGGTCTACAACCCGATCTCGGACGAACTGTATTGGGCGGAAAAGGGCAAGGGCGCGTTCCTCAACGGCCGCCGTCTGCGCGTGTCGGGCCGCAAGGCCATGGCGCCCGCCCTGTTCGCGACCGGCATCCCCTTCGCCGGGCACCGCGACCACAAGCTGTTCCTCGGCCAACTGGAAAAGGTGATGGCGGTCGCGGCCGGGGTCCGGCGGTTCGGTTCGGCCGCGCTCGATCTCGCTTATGTCGCCGCCGGGCGCTACGACGGCTTCTGGGAAACCGGGCTTTCGCCCTGGGACATGGCGGCCGGCATCGTGCTGGTGCGGGAGGCGGGCGGCTTCGTCAGCGACCTCGACGGCGGGCCGACAATGATGGCGAGCGGCGACATTCTCGCCGCCAACGATTCGCTGCACGAAGCCCTCGGCCGGCTGCTGCGCCGGTAATCGCCCGGGGCCGCCGGGCGCGGATGTCCGGCGGAATCCCGCGCCCCCACCGGGATTCCGGCGAACGATTCGCGCCGGACCGAGGCGGTTGTACGGCGTTTCGCCCTTGGTTTATGTTGGCGTTGGTTTAGACTTCCGGCTCGGGAACGCGGGGATGGCACGTAATCAACGAACGACTTCGACCGCCGCCGTCGCGGCGATGCTGGCGATCGGATCGGTCGCCGCCTGGATCGCCGCGGGCGCGAGCGCCGCCGCCCAGGGCGCCGGACCCTATTACGACGACGAATCCGTCGTCGTCGATCTGAGCGTGATCGACGACAGCGGCCGCGGCCGCCGCCCCCTGGTGCTGCCGCCGGCCGGGGTCGTGCCCGGCTATGCGGGCCCGTTGCGGATGCCGGGAACCGAAATGCCGCGCTCGCGCTTCCACGGGCCCGGCGGAGCCACCGCCGAGGCCAGGCCCGCCGCCAAACCCAAGCCCGCGACCCGGATGGCCGCCGCGCCCGCCGATAAACCGGCAACGGCAAAACGCGCCCCCGCCGAAAAGCGCGCCACCGAAAAACGCGCGCCGGTCGAGAAACGCGCCGCCGTCACCGCCACCACGCCGCCCCCGCCGCCGGCGGGCATTCCGGCCGCGCCGCCCCCGCCGCCGGTGCTCGCCGCCGTGCCGCCGCCGTCGCCGCCCCAACCCGCCCCACCGCCCGACCCCGCCCCCGCCGCGCCGACCGCCATCGCGCCGCCGCCCTCCGCCCCGGCCCCGGCGATGCCCGCGCCGGCGCCGGTCGTCGCGGCTCCGGCGACGCCCGCGCCCATGGCGCCCACCGCCCAGCCGCCCGCGCCCCCCAGCGTCGCCGCCGTGCCGCTGGCCCCGACCGCGCCACCCAAGGACCGCGCCCTGCAGATCGAGTTCACCGCCGGCGACAGCCGCGTGCCCGCCGCCGCCCAGGCCGGGCTCAAGGACTTGGCCGAACGCATGAAGGGGCAGGAATCCCTGCGGCTGCAAATCGTCGCCTATGCCGCGGGCGGCGACTTGACCGCCAGCACGGCCCGGCGCCTTTCGCTCTCGCGCGCGCTCGCGGTGCGCACGGTGCTGATCGAGCAGGGCGTGCGTTCGACCCGCATCGACGTGCGCGCGCTCGGCGACAAGGTGTCCGATCAGCCCGCCAACCGGGTCGATCTGTCGTTCGGCGACCGCTGACCGCGGGCGGTCGGGCGGACCCTAATTCGAGGAGGCCGCTCATGGCGCGTCCGCGCCGGTTCCTGATCCGCATGGCGCTGTTCCTGGCCGTGGTGTTCGCGCTCGCCGCGCTCTGGATCGCGCCGATCCGCAATGCCTTTCTCGCCAATCCGCCGCTCAACGGACTGATCCTCGGCGTCTTCCTGCTCGGCATCCTGTTCAATTTCCGCCAGGTGCTGATGCTCTATCCCGAACTGGCGTGGCTGGAGAGCTTCCGCAGCGACCGCTCCCAGCTTTCCGATTCGCCGCCGCCCCGGCTGCTGGCGCCGATGGCCGCCATGCTGCGCGAGAAAAGCGGACGGCTGTCCTTGTCGGCGCTCGCCACCCGATCGCTGCTCGACGGCATTACCGCCCGGCTCGACGAATCGCGCGATATCTCGCGCTATTTGGTCGGCCTGCTCATCTTCCTCGGCCTGCTCGGCACGTTCTGGGGCCTGCTCGAAACCATGACCTCGATCCGTTCGGTGATCGGGGGGCTGGGCGTCGGCGGCGGCGATCCGACCGCCATGTTCAGCGACCTGAAGCGCGGCCTGGAATCACCGCTCACGGGCATGGGCACCGCGTTTTCCACCTCGCTGTTCGGGCTCGCCGGATCGCTGGTGCTCGGGTTCCTCGATCTGCAGGCCGGCCAGGCGCAAAATCATTTCTTCAACGACCTCGAGGAATGGCTTTCGGGCCAGACCCGGATCGGCAGCGGCCTGATGGCGGCCGAAGGCGACCAGTCGGTGCCGGCCTACGTCCAGGCGCTGCTCGAACAGACCGCCGAGAGCCTCGACAACCTGCAGCGCACCATCGCCAAGGGCGAGGACAACCGCGCCCAATCCCAGACCGCGCTGACCGCGCTCGGCGCCCAGCTCGCCAACCTCACCGATCACATGCGCACCGAGCAGACCTTGATGCAGGCGCTCGCCCAATCGCACAACGAATTGAAGCAGGTGCTCACCAGGATCGCCGACGCCGGAGCGCGCGGCGGCGCGGGCGGCATCGACGACGTGACCAAGGGCCACATCCGCAATCTCGACCTCCAACTCGGCAAGCTGGTCGAGGAAACCCGCGCCGGGCGCGAACAGCTGGTCGGCCAGATGCGCAACGAGATCAAGCTGCTCGCCCGCACCATCGCGGTCGCCGCCGACACCGGAAATCGCTAGGCGATAGCCATGGCCTTCGCCTCCCGCCGCCCGCAACGCGACATCAACATCTGGCCCGGCTTCGTCGACGCGCTGACGACGCTGCTGCTGGCGCTGGTCTTCCTGCTCACCATCTTCGTGCTCGCGCAGTTCTTCCTCGGGGAAGCGCTGCTCGGGCGCGACAACGCGCTGCGCCGGCTGCAGGGCGACATGAGCGCGATGGCCGAACTGCTGTCGCTGGAGCGCAAGGAAAACCAGAACCTGCGCGCCAACATGGCGCAGATCACCCAGGAACTGGAGGCCTCGGTCGCGCTGCGCGACGAATTGACGGAACGGACCCGCGCGCTCGGCCTCAAGCTCGGCGACACCGAGCGCGACCTGAGGACGTCCCGCGCCGCCGAGGCCGAGGCCAACGCCAAGGCCGCCCAATTAACCGCCGACATCGCCGCGCTGACCGCCTTGCGCGACGACCTGGAAAAAAAGACGGCGGCCTTGGCCGCGCGCGCCGAAACCTCCGACCGGAACCTGATCGAGGAGCGGAAGGTCTCCGAAAGCGCGCGCGCCCAGGTCGCCCTGCTCAACCGCCAGATGGCCGCGCTGCGCGAGCAGCTGGCCCGCCTCAACGAAGCGCTGGAGGCCTCCGAAAAGCTGTCCGCCGATCAGAAAGTCCAGATCACCGCGCTCGGAAGCCGCCTCAACGCGGCGCTGGCCGGCAAGGTGCAGGAACTGTCGCGCTACCGTTCCGAGTTCTTCGGCCGGTTGCGCGAGGTGCTGGGCGAGCATCCCGACATCCGCATCGTCGGCGACCGCTTCGTGTTCCAGTCCGAGGTGTTGTTCGAAACCGGATCGGCCGACATCGGCGCCGCCGGATCCGAGCAGCTCGCCCGCCTCGCCGGCCTGCTCGCCGAATTGACGAAGAAGATCCCGCCCGACATCGACTGGGTGCTGCGCATCGACGGGCACACCGACCGCGTGCCGATCGCGACCGCGCGCTTCCCTTCCAACTGGGAGCTGTCGTCGGCGCGCGCGTTGTCGGTGCTGCGCTTCCTGATGGCGCACGGCGTGCCCGCCAACCGCCTCGCCGCCGCCGGGTTCGGCGAATTCCATCCGCTCGACGAGCGGCGCGACGAGATCGCCTACCGCCGCAACCGGCGGATCGAGATCAAGCTCACCGAACGCTAAGCCGGAGCGAATCGCCACCAATGCGTTCAACCTGTCATTCCCGCGCAAGCGGGAATCCCGCTTTTCGGAAAACGTGGCCCCCCGCTTTCGCGGGGGTGACAACTCTTTCCCGGCGAAACCGGCGTTAGCCCCCGTCCCGCATGCCCGCCCTTTTTCTCGTCGTCCTGGTGGACCTGATCGGCTTCGGGATCATCATTCCGCTGCTGCCGTTCTTCGCCGAGCATTTCGGCGCGACGCCGTTCCAGGTCGGGCTGGTGATGGCGTCCTATTCGGCGGCGCAGTTGGTGGCGGCGCCGGTGTGGGGCCGCGTCAGCGACCGGATCGGACGGCGGCCGGTGCTGCTGATGACCCTGGTCGGCATGGCGGGCGGCTCCGCCCTGCTCGCCGTCACCGACAGCCTCGCGATGTTGTTCGCGGTGCGCGTCCTGACCGGATTCATGGCCGGCAACATCGCGACCGCGTTCGCCTACGTCGCCGACATCACCAAGCCCGAGCAGCGCGCGCGCGGCATGGGCGCGGTCGGGGCCGCGTTCGGCCTCGGCTTCATCGCCGGCCCCGCGATCGGCGGCCTGCTCGCCGGCGCCGATCCGGCGGCGGCCGATTACCGGACCCCCGCCTTCGCCGCCGCGGCCTTGTCGACCTTGGCGTTTGTCCTGACCTGGTTTCTTCTGCCCGAATCCCTCTCGCCCTCCACGCGCGCCGCGATCCGGGCGCGGGCGCGAAGCTTCGCCGCGCCGTGGCGGGAAGCGTTGCGCCGGCCGCGCCTCAACGGCCTGGTCGGGATGATGTTTCTCGCCACCTTCGTGTTCGCCGGAATGGAATCGACCTTCGCCATCTGGTCGCGGCGTCAGTTCGGCTGGGGGCCGGAGCAGAACGGCTACCTGTTCGCCCTCGTCGGCGTCCTCGGCGCCGCGATCCAGGGCGGCGCCATCGGCCGGCTCGCCCGGCGCTTCGGCGAGGCGCGCCTGGTGACGGCGGGCGCGATCCTGCTCGCGCTCGGTCTCGGCGGCGTGCCGCTCGCCCGCGACGTTCCGATGCTGGTGGCGGCGATCACGTTCGCCGGCATCGGTTTCAGCCTGGTCACGCCCGCGCTTAACAGCCTGATCTCGCTCGAGGCGGCGGAACACGAGCGGGGCGGGATCATGGGGCTGGCCCGCTCGGCGACGACGCTCGCGCGCGTGCTCGGGCCCGCGTGCGCGGGCGCGATATTCGGCGCGATCGGCAAGGACTCGCCCTACGTGGTGGGCGCGCTGCTGATGTTCGCGCTGGCGTGGCTTGCCGGGCGCGGGCGCGATCGCGGACGTTAAGCCCGGCCCAGGGCGAGCGGTCCGGACGCGAGCGGCCCCAATTCCTCGGCCAGCACGTCGGCGAGCGCGCGGCCCGAACGGGTCGCGATCCACGTGCCGCGCGCCGCGTCGAACGCGTAATGGCTGGCCCCGCTCTTGGGCGACGACAACCAGATTTGGCGATTGGGCGCGTGCTTGTTGATCACGTATTGGCCGCCCGCGTCGAGTTCGACGGTCAGGATGCCCCCTTGCAGATCGACCTCGGCCGCCTCGCCGAGGCCTTTTTCCAGCGCCTCGGCCACGCGCGCGAGTGTCGCATCGGCAAGCCGCTGAAAGTCCGTCTCCGTGTCGGTCATGGCCCTCGGTCCCCGAAAATCGCCCGTTTCCCCGGCCCCTTGCTTCGGCCGGGCACGGTCTGTATATAGGCCCCCCGCGCCGCCGGACGAGGCGCGCGGGAGTTTTATTGTTCGCCCGCCTATCGGCGGGACTCGGTTCGAGTTTGCCCGCCTCCGGCGGGACGCGAAAGGGCAGCGCCATGAAAAAAGGCATCCACCCGGATTACCACGAGATCACCGTCGTCATGACCGACGGCTCGAGCTTCAAGACCCGCTCGACCTACGGCAAGCCCGGCGATTCGCTCAAACTCGACATCGACCCCAAGACTCATCCCGCCTGGACCGGCGTGCATCGTCTGGTCGATACCGGCGGTCAGCTTGCGAAATTCAACAAGCGTTTCAAGAACTTCGGCCTCAAGGGCTAAGCCCCCGCCGCCCGGCGGTTTACCATAGTTTTCACGTGGGCGTCTAAAAACTTCAACGAATCCCGTCTGTTATGGACATTCGGGGTTCCCGGTTCCCCGGGATTTTGTTAGGATTAATTTTAAACACGGTTGCCAGAAAATGGCGCCGGCCATTGCTCTTGGGCCGTCAATGGACGCCCATGGGAACGCTCGGAGAGAAATCCGACCGCCCCAGGCCGTCGTAAACGAGGGCTTTCCGAGCGGGTGCGCTTAGCCCACCCGGTGTTGGGACGCGTCTGGCGGCAAACGATGGCGATGCAAACCACCCTCGAAATCATGGTCCAGCAGCATGGGCGCTGGGTCATTCACGCGCGCTATCCGATCACCAAGAAAGAGGCGGCGGTCGAGGAAGCCAAGACGCTGGAAAAAACGCCCGGCATCGGGGCGGTCAAGGTCATCAAGGACGTCTACGACCAAAAGCGCGGCACCAGTTCCGAGTACATTGTCTACAAATCGGCGACGGTGAAGCCGGACGCGGGCGCGGCGGCCGCGCGCCCGTCGCCCGCGTCCGTATCGTTCGACGCGCCCGAGCCCGAGCCGCGTGCCCGTCCGCGCCCCGGGCGGCCCGCGCCCGCCGCCAAGCCGGCATCGACCGCCGGCCGGAAATCGAAGAACTCGCTCAGCGCGGTGATGCTGCGGTTGTTGGCGGTACTGATTTGCGGCGGCATCGGCGGTACCGCCATCACCTTCGGTATCCATTCGGCCCTGGAAGGGCGGGCGAATTTATTCGGCATCTCCCTGCTCGGCGATTCCGGCGCGAACTTTTACCTCGCCGTCTTCATCGTCTCGTTCCTGGCCGTCGCCGGGTTGATGTCCTCGATCCTTCTCGGCGGCAAGGGCATCGAGGTGCCCGACCCGAAAAAGGAAATGCCCTCGTTCAAGCCCAAGGCGGCACCGGCGAAGAAGACCCCGGCGCAGCCGACCCCGAGCGGAGTCAAGGCTGCGCCGGAAGCGCCCGAGCCCACCCCCGACGAGCTGGCCCGGCAGTTGCGCGAAGCCGCGGCCGACATTCTCAATGCCACCGCCGGCGGTGCCGAGGAGGCCTCGCCGATGGCCGAGGCCGAAGTCGAAACCGCGACGGCGACTCCGGCGGCCGCGGCCGAAGCGGCGGCCGAAGCCGGCGCCGCCCCGCCGCCCGATCCGGCCGTCGAGAAGCAGAAGACCTACATGCTCCGCTTCTTGGGGCGCACCCTCGAGCAGGTCGCCACCACCCACAAGAAGCTCGACAGCTACACCAAGTTCGGCCTCAACCTGTTCCTCGCGGGGGCCTGCGAAATCCTGTGCCAAAAGCACGACCTCGACGCGGCGACGCGCGCGCGCCTGCTCGGGGAAGGGGTGCAGGCGCTCGGCTTCAAGGCCGATCACGCCGCCGGTTTCGCCGGGAACTATGAAAGCTACCTGCTCCAGGACGCGCGCTACATGCAGATGTTCCAGGCCGGCCGCAACGCCATGAACACCTATTTCTCGGACGAGACCGAGGGCCTGAAGCACCTGACCGCGGCGATCGCCGACTGGAGCACGCCGAAGCCGAGGGAAGAGGCGGCGCAAGTGGTCACCGTCATGTTCACCGACATGGTCGGTTCCACCGCGCTGACCCAGACGCGCGGCCAGCAGGTCGCCCAGCAGGTGGTGCGCGCCCACAACCGCATCGTCCGCCAGGCGCTGACGCGCTTCCACGGCCGCGAGATCAAGCACACCGGCGACGGCATCATGGCGTCCTTCACCCAGGCCTCGAGCGCGGTCGACGCCGCGATCCAGATCCAGAAGGACACCCTCGCCCATTGCCGCGATTACCCCGACCTGCCGCTGCAACTGAAGATCGGGCTCAACGCCGGCGAGCCGATCGCCGAGGACGGCGATTTGTTCGGCTCGACCGTTCAACTTTCGGCCCGCATCACCGACAAAGCCAAGGCCAACGAGATTTTCGTGCCCGATTCGGTTCGGCTCCTGTGCGCGGGCAAGAACTATCGCTTCGTAAGCCGCGGCGGCTACGCCATGAAGGGTTTCGAGGGCGACATCGCGCTGTACGAGGTGGTGTGGGACGAAGAGCTGTTCGCCCGCAAGCAGGCGGGCGAGCCCAAGGGACCAGCGCCCGCCCCCGCCGCGCGCCCCGCCGCCGCGCCCAGGCCGGCCGTGGCCACCGCGCCCCGATAGGGGCGCATCACGTATCGCGCGCGGATCAGCGCGCCCGGATGCGTTCCAGCGCCTTGCGGATGCGCGGCGGAATCGGCACCGGGCGGCCCGAGGCGCGTTCCACGAATACATGGATGAAATGGCCGTGGGCCGCGGCGGCCTTGTCGCCCTTGCGGAAAATGCCGACCTCATAGCGCACGCTGGTGCGGCCGAGATGGCCGACCCGGAGCCCGGCGTCGAGCGCGTCGGGATAGGCGAGCGGCTTGACGAACCGGCACATGGTTTCGACCGCGAAGCCGACCACCGCGCCGTCGGCGATGTCGAGCCCGCCTTTCTCGATCAGGTAGCAATTGATGATCGTGTCGAAGTAGGCGTAGTAGGTCACGTTGTTGACGTGGCCGTAGATGTCGTTGTCCGCCCAGCGGGTTTGCAGCGGAGTGAAATACCGGTAGCGGGCGCGGGTTTCCCCCGCCGGTGCCGAAGTCTTCGTTCGTGTCGTCGTCATGCGATCCTCATGATGGCGGCGGCCACCGCCGCCGGGTCCTCGATCGGGCTCATGTGGCCGACGCCCGGAATTTCGACCCAGACGGCGCCCGCGATCCGTTCCGCGAGGCGCCGGGCCGACGCGGAGGGAGTCATGCGGTCGCCCCCGCCCGCGACTACGACCGCCGGACACGCCACCTTCCCGGCGGCGGCGCCCGCGCCTTTGTCCTCGTCGCACGCGGCAAGGTCAACCCCGAGAACGACGGAGGGCGTGCGCGCCATCGCCCGTCGCGTGCGCCCGGCGAGCCGGATCGCACGGTCGTCCCGGCCGCCGAAGCTCCATTTCAGGATCATGTCGAGGGCGCGGGCCTCGCCCGCTTCCGCCGCCCGGCGCAGGTCGGGGTTGACCGCCAGGCGCTCGGCGATGCCGACGAGAACCAGCCCGCCCGCCCGCGGGCCGAGGCGGGCGGCGGCCTCAAGGGCGACGCGGGCGCCCATGCTGTGCCCGACCAGCACCGGCCGGTCGAGGCCGAGCGCCCCGAGGGCGCCGAGGGTCCAGTCGGCGAGCGATTCGATGCCGGCGCGGGGCGGGCCGTCGCTCCGGCCGTGACCGGGAAAATCGGGCGACCAAACGGTTCGTCCGCGACGGGCGAAGTGGCGGGCCTGGAAGCTCCAGACCGTGTGGTCCATACCGGCGCCGTGGAGCAGGACAAGGGCGCCGCGGGCGGGCGCGAACGGCCGCCCGCCGGTCGAGGCGAACACGCGGCGGCCATCGAGGTCGAATTCCATGCCTGAAACTCGGAAGGGGAAATCCGGGGCCCAAAAAAGGCTAAGGCCGCCTTGTAACGGCGGCCTTTTTTATTGGTAAAACCTGACCCCTGTCGAACTCGCCACTTCCCATCGGGAAAAACCTTACGACCGGACCCCGATCGAGGGCAAGAGATTCGATGAGCCATGATCCCCCAAAAAAAACCGCCCCTTTCGGGGCGGCGAGTTGACAGGGAGGCGTCAAAAGTTGACGGGACGACGTTGCGTCCCGTGCCCAAGGTAGGGTCCATCTGTTAAATAAAGCTTAAAGACGGGTATCCAATGAAACCCTACCCGATAGGATAGGCGTTGCGCGCCCGGCGGCAGCCAGAGGATGCCCGCCGACCTCGCGCATTCGACGCTTGACTCCGTACCATGGTCCGGCACGCAGGATGGCAACCGAGCAGCGTCATGACCAACGCGAATCGAAACATCATAACCATCGGCGTCGTCGCCGAAAAAGCCGGCGTCGGCGTCGAAACCGTCCGCTTTTACGAGAAGAAAGGCCTGATCGTCCGGCCGCGCCGGCCGACGCGCAGTTTTCGCGACTATCCGCCCGACACGGCGCGGCGCATCCGTTTCATTCGCCAAGCCCAGGGACTCGGGTTCTCGCTCGCCGAAATCGCCCAGCTTCTCGCCCTGTCCGACGATCCCGGCGCCGACTGCATCAACGTGCGCGCCCGGGCGAGGGCCAAGCTCGACGAAGTGTCGGCCAAAATCGCAAATCTTGAACGCATGGCCAAAATCCTGAGGCGCCTGGTCAAGGCCTGTCCCGGCCGCGGAGGCCTTGACGGATGCTCGATCCTAGAGGCGCTCGCGACCGGCGAGCCCGGCGGCAAACCTCGTTCCCACCTTGACAAGGAGACATGAAACCCATGACTAAGACACGCATCATCGAGATTTTCAGCGCCGGATGTCCGGTGTGCGAGAACACCGTCGCCGAGGTCAAAAAGGCCGCCTGCCCATCATGCGAGGTGCGCGTGCTCGACATGAAGACCCCCGCGGCGGCCGCGCGCGCCCGCGATCTCGGCGTCCGGTCGCTGCCGGCGGTCGCCATCGACGGCAGCCTCGCGTCGTGCTGCGCCGGGCGCGGACCGGACCTGGCGGCCCTCAAGGCCGCAGGCCTCGGTCGTTCATCCGTTTGAGCGACAGGCAACGCAAGCCACGTTCCGGCCGGGACGAGGCGCGGCCCGAAGAATATGATGCGAACGCCCCGGCCGAACGAACTTTGGACGGGGCGCTTCGTGTTCCGTTCCCTGAGGTTCCCTGACGCCCATGGCCGACGGCAGCTTAATCAATCTGGTCCTTCTCTCCGCCGGGCTCGGATTGCTCGGATTCGTCGAGCCGTGTTCGATCGCGACCACGCTTCTGTTCCTGAAGTACGTCGAGGGCGGAAGCGCCAGGGAAAAAGTGGCTGCCGCCTTGCTCTTCACGCTGAGTCGCGCATCGTTCACCGGCGCGCTCGGCGGACTCGCGGCGCTGATCGGCACCCTATTCCTTTCCTTGCAACGGGGCCTCTGGCTCGCGCTCGGCGCCGCGTTCGTTGTCATCGGCGTTCTTTACCTTGCCCGCAAGCAAGACCTCCTCTTTCGCTGGCTCGCGCCGATCCGGCCGTGGCGGGGGACGTGGCGCGGGCCCCTTGGCCTCGGTATCGCGTTCGGGCTCAACCTGCCCGCCTGCGCCGCGCCGTTGCTCGCCGGCCTGATCGGCGTCGCCGCCGTCGGCGGCGGCTCGGTCGCGGGGGGAATCGTTTCGCTCGCGGTTTTCGGGCTCGTACTCTCCCTACCCCTGGTCGCCGCGATGTCTTGGCCCCGAGCCCGCGCGTGGCTCGACCGATTCGCCGCCCTGTCCGAACGGGTACCGCATACGACCGGTTTTGTGTTTCTCGCGCTCGGCGCATGGGCGGCAGTTTCAGCCCTTGCCCCGGCGCCGGCCCTCGATTTCCCGGCGCGCGAGGTCGTCGTTGCCTGGAGTATCCTGATCTTCGGCGTCGTGCTGCCGGCGATCCATGTCGCGCTCGCGCCCGGCGGCGGGAGCTGGAAGGCCGCGCCCGGCGCCCGCTGCCCGTTCGGACCCCGGCTCGGCTGGCTGATCATGGTGACGCTGCTGCCGTTCGTCGGCTGGCTGATGTTTGTCTCGGCGCGCCGACGCACGCGGCGGCCTACTTCTTCTTGAAAAACGCCTCGGCGCCCTGGCGCGAAGCCCGTTTGGCGTTGATCGCCGACCGGGCGCGCGCGATTTCCGCCTCGAGCCCGGCGATATAGTCCTCGAGCGCGGCGACCGACATCTCGTCGAGGTTCTTGAGGACCGGCTGTTTCTTGCGCGGCTCCAGGTCGTCGGTGTCCAAGCAACTCCTCCCTTGCGCGCGGCGGGTCGGGATATTAGAGCCAACCCATGACCGACACCATGCGTTGCGTCGAAATCGAGGGCAAGGGCGGCCCGCCCGAGGTCCTCAAAATCGCCACCCGCCCGCGCGCCGAGGCGGGCGAGGGCGAAGTCCTGATCCGGGTCGCGGCCGCCGGCGTCAACCGCCCCGACGTGCTGCAGCGCCAGGGCGGCTATCCGCCGCCGCCGGACGCGAGCGACATTCCCGGCCTGGAAATCGCGGGCGAGATCGTCGCGGTCGGCCCGGGCGCCGGCGATTGGAAGGTCGGCGACGCGGCGTGCGCGCTGATCACCGGCGGCGGCTACGCCGAATACGCCCCCGCCCCCGCCCCCCAATGCCTGCCGATCCCCAAGGGCCTGTCGCCGGTCGAAGCCGCCGGCCTGCCCGAAACCTTCTTCACGGTCTGGACCAACGTGTTCGAGCGTGGGCGGCTCCAGCCGGGGGAAACCCTGTTGGTCCACGGCGGCTCAAGCGGCATCGGCACCACCGCGATTCAGATGGCGAGCCGGCTCGGCGCGCGCGTGCTCGCCACCGCCGGAAGCCGGGAAAAGTGCGCCGCGTGCGAACGCCTCGGCGCCGCCCCGGCGATCAATTACCGCGAGTCCGACTTCGTCGAGGCGGTCAAGGCGCTGACCGGCGGCAAGGGCGTCGACGTGATTCTCGACATGGTTGGCGCCGATTACATCGAACGCAACATCCGCTGCCTGGCGACCGAAGGCCGCCTGGTTCAGATCGGGTTTCAGAAGGGGGCCAAGGCCGAGGTCAACTTCATGCCGCTGATGCTGAAGCGGCTCACTTACACCGGCTCGACGCTGCGCATTCAAAGCATCGAGAGCAAGGGCCGCATCGCGCGAGCTTTGCGTGAGCGCGTGTGGCCGCTGATCGAATCCGGCGCCATCCGGCCGGTGATCCACGCCACCTTTCCGCTGGAGCGCGCCGCCGAGGCGCACCGCCTGATGGAAAGCAACGCCCATATCGGCAAGATCATTTTAACCGCGTGACGGGCTTTTTCCGGGTTTGACCGGCCCGGTTTCGGCCTATATATAGGGCGCGCTCAGCCTCAGACAGGACGTTCGAGACGATGGCGGCTCCCCTGATGCCAAAGGCTACGGCCGTTTGGCTCATCGAAAACACGTCGCTCACCTTCGACCAGGTCGCGGACTACTGCGGCCTGCACCCGCTCGAGATCCAGGCCATCGCCGACGGCGAAGTCGCGGGCGGCATGCAGGGCATCAACCCGGTCGCCCAGGGCGATTTGACCGCCGAGGAGATCGAGCGCTGCCAGAAGAACGCATCCGCGCGCCTGAAGCCCCTGAAGCCGACCATTCCCCAGCCCAAGGCCAGGCCCTCCGGGGCGCGCTATACCCCGATCGCCATGCGCCAGGAGCGCCCCGACGCCATCGCCTGGCTGCTCAAGAACTACCCCGAATTGGGCGACGGGCAGATTTCCCGCCTGCTCGGCACCACCAAATCGACCATCGCCGCGGTACGCGACCGTTCCCACTGGAACGCGCCCAACATCAAGCCGCAAAATCCGGTTAACCTCGGCCTCTGCACCAGCGCCGACCTGGAAAAGGCGATCGCGCTCGCCCGCACCCGCGCGCGCAACGCGCTCGCCCGCGCCGAAAAAGTCGCCAAGGCCGCGGCCGAAGCCCAGGCCGCCGCCCCCGAGGAAACGCCCGCCTCGGAGACGCCCCCTGCGCAAGCGCCCTCTTCGGAAACGCCTCCTTCGGAAGCGCCCTCTGCCGACGTGTCCGAGGCCGAGAAGGCGGAGATGTCCGGCTCGGGCGGCACGACCTCCTAAAGCACCGCCGGGGGCGCGCCATGACCGACCCCCTTTTCCCCGCGAACGCGCGTTTTTCCGTCCGGGCGATGGCCATCGGCGAGCGCATCGACGCGCGCGCGTTCGGCTCGTCCGACCGGATCGCCGCCGGGCCGCTGCTGGTGCGCGCCGGCGCCGGGCGCGCCGCCGCCGTGCTGCGCTATGGCGCGGTCGTGTTGTTCAACATGGACGCCGAGGACGAGGCCGCGTTCCTCGAGGCGATCAGGCCCTACGTCACCGAACCCTACCCCGAGCCCGACGTCGAGCGCATGACCATCGCCGTCGTTCCCGGCGGCGACGGGATCGTGAACGCCGACGGCTCGATCGCGCTTTCGACCGCGTCGGTCGAGCGCCTGCAGATCGTCGCCACGGTGCTGGCGAAAAGCGTCGTGCTCGGATTCTATGAACGGGGCCTGGCCGCCGCGTTCGACCGGATCGAGCCGCTCGCCGCTTCGCTCAAGCGCACCGGCACCATCGGCGCCGAGGGCCGCGAACTGCTGCGCGAAATCGGCGACGTGCTGCTGATGCAGCAGCGCACCGTCGGCCGCGTCGAGATCGGGGAAAAACCGGATCTGCTGTGGGACCACCCGGATCTGGAACGGCTCTATGCCCGCCTGCAGGAGGAATACGAACTGACCGAGCGCGCCCGCGCGGTCGATCGCAAGGTCGACCTGATCTCGCGCACCGCGACCACCGCCCTCGACCTGCAGCAGACCCGGCACCTGCTGCGGGTCGAATGGTACATCGTGTTCCTGATCCTGGCCTCGATCCTGCTCACGCTCTACGACATGTTCTGGGCGTAGGCCGCTTCGCCGGCCCCTGGCGCTAGCCCTGGCGCCTGCTTTCCTTGGCGTAGCCGAGCTTGCCCAGCGCCGCGGCGATTTCGTCGAGAATCGCCGGATCGTCGATGGTCGCCGGCGTTTTGTACGCCTCGCTGTCGGCGATCTTCTGCATGGTGCCGCGCAAAATCTTGCCCGAGCGGGTCTTGGGCAGGCGCTGGACCACGGTCGCGGTCTTGAACGCGGCGACGGGGCCGATCCTGTCGCGCACCAGCTTGACCACCTCGCCCACCACGTCCTCGGGCGCGCGCTTGACGCCCGCCTTGTAGACCAGGAAGCCGAGCGGCACCTGGCCTTTCAGCGAATCGGCAACGCCGATCACCGCGCATTCGGCCACGTCCGGGTGCGAGGCGAGCACTTCCTCCATCGCCCCGGTCGAGAGCCGGTGGCCGGCGACGTTGATGATGTCGTCGGTGCGGGCCATGATCGAGATGTAGCCGTCCTCGTCGATGAAGCCCGCGTCGCCGGTCTTGTAATAGCCGGGATACTCGGCGAAGTAGGATTCCTTGAAGCGCTGGTCCGCGTTCCACAGCGTCGGGAACGTGCCGGGCGGCAGCGGCAGCTTGCAGCAGATCGCGCCGATGGTGCCCGGCTTGACCGGACGCCCGTTTTCGTCGAGCACCTCGATCTTCCAGCCGGGCACCGCCTTGGTCGGCGAGCCGGGCTTGACCGGGAAACGGTGCAGCCCCATGCAGTTGGCGGCCATGGGCGAGCCCGACTCCGTCTGCCACCAGTGGTCGATGACCGGGCGGCGGGTTTTGTCCTCCGCCCACTTGAGGGTGTCGGGATCGGTCCGCTCGCCGGCGAGAAACAGGATCTTGAACGAGGACAGATCGTATTTTTTCAGAAGCTCGCCGTTGGGGTCGTCGCGCTTGATGGCGCGGAACGCGGTCGGCGCGGTGAACAGGGTCTTGACCCCGTGCGCCGCGATCACCCGCCAATAGGCGCCGGCGTCCGGCGTGCCGACCGGCTTGCCCTCGTAGAGGATCGAGGTGCAGCCGTGGAACAGCGGCGCGTAGACGATGTAGGAGTGCCCGACCACCCAGCCGACGTCGGACGCCGCCCAGAACACGTCGCCGGGATCGACGTCGTAGACCGCCTTCATGGTCCACTTGAGGGCGACGCAATGGCCGCCGTTGTCGCGCACCACGCCCTTGGGCTGGCCGGTGGTGCCGGAGGTGTAGAGGATGTAGAGCGGATCGGTCGCCGCGACCGGCACGCACGCGGCCGGCTTGGCCTTGGCCGCTTCGTCGGCCCAGTCGAAATCGCGGCCCGGCTTGAGATCGGCCTTGGCCTGGGGCCGTTGCAGGATGATGCAGGCGGCAGGCTTGTGCCTGGCGATATCGATCGCGCCGTCGAGCAGGCCCTTGTACGGGATCACCCGGTTGACCTCGATGCCGCAGGAGGCCGACAGAATCACCTTCGGCTTGGCGTCGTCGATGCGGACCGCGAGTTCGTTGGCGGCGAAGCCGCCGAACACCACCGAATGGACCGCGCCCAGGCGCGCGCACGCGAGCATGCCGATCGCCGCTTCCGGCACCATCGGCATGTAGATGATCACCCGGTCGCCCTTGGCCACGCCGCGCGCGGCCAACATGCCGGCGGCGCGCGCGACCTGGTCCCGCAGCTCGCGGTAGGTGAATTTGCGGATCTGGTTGGTGACGGGGCTGTCGTAGATCAGCGCCGGCTGGTCGGCGCGGCCTTCCTCCACGTGGCGGTCGACGGCGTTGAAGCAGGTGTTCAACTCGCCGCCGACGAACCAGCGGGTAAACGGCGGGTTGGAGTCGTCGAGTACCCGGGACCACTTGCGGGTCCAGCGGACCGCCCGGGCGGCCTCGCCCCAGAACCCTTCCGGGTCCTTGAGCGAACGTTCATGGGCAACGTCATAGGGATTGGGCATGGGGTCCCCCCGGTTGCGGGCGCCCGTTGACCGGCCGTCCATTGATCGCGGCGCGGGCGTCCCCTCTCCCGCTCCGCCGCGGGGCAAGTTTGCGACAAAAGCTCGTTTTTCGCCAGTCGGGTTTGTGGCAAATTCCACGTCTCTCCACCCTTCGGCAGGCCCCGCAATGCCCTCGATTTACGACCGCGACCTGGATCGCAACGCCGCTAACTTCGCGGCCCTTTCGCCGCTCACCTTCCTGGAGCGGGCCGCGGCCGTCTATCCCGACCACACCGCCGTCATCCACGAACGGAAACGCTTCACCTGGAAGGAGACCTACGCCCGCTGCCGCCGGTTCGCGAGCGCGCTCGCGAAACTCGGCGTCGGCCGCGACGACACGGTCGCGGTCATGGCCTCCAACACGCCCGAAATCTACGAAGCGAGCTTCGCCGTGCCCATGCTCGGCGCGGTGCTCAACACCCTCAACGTCCGGCTCGACGGGCCCGCGCTCGCCTTCTGCCTCGAACACGGTGAAGCCAAGGTGCTGCTCACCGACACCGAATTTTCGCCCGCGATCAAGGAGGCCCTCGCCCGGCTCAAGACCAGGATACGGGTGATCGACATCGTCGACAGCGAATACGGCGGCCCGGGCGAGCGGCTCGGCGAAACCGATTACGAGTCGTTCATCGCCGGGGGCGATCCGGATTTCGCCTGGGCCATGCCCGACGACGAATGGAACGCGATCTCGCTCAACTACACGTCCGGCACCACCGGCAATCCCAAGGGGGTCGTCTATCACCACCGCGGCGCTTACCTGAACGCGCTCAGCAACGCGGTCGGCTGGAACATGGGGCACCACCCGGTCTATCTCTGGACGCTGCCCATGTTCCACTGCAACGGCTGGTGCTTCCCGTGGACGCTCGCCGCCGTCGCCGGCACCAGCGTGTGCCTGAGGCGGGTCAGCGCCGCGACCATCTTCGCCGCCATCGCCGAGCACAAGGTAACCCATTTCTGCGGCGCGCCGATCGTGCTCAATTTCGTCATCAACGCGACCGAGGCGGAGAAGAAGCCCCTGCCCCACGCGGTCCAGGTCATGACCGCCGCCGCGCCGCCGCCGGCGGCGACCCTGGCCGGGATGCAGCGCGCCGGGTTCAACGTCACCCACGTCTACGGCCTCACCGAAACCTACGGCCCGGCGGTGATGTGCGCGTGGCATCCGGAGTGGGACGCGCTGCCGATCGAGAAGCAGGCCGAATTGAAATCGCGCCAGGGCGTGCGCTACCACGTCCTCGACGGCCTCGCGGTGATGGACCCGGAAACCATGACCCCGGTGCCGTCCGACGGCCGGACCGCGGGCGAAATCATGTTCCGCGGCAACATCGTGATGAAGGGCTACCTCAAGAACCCGAGGGCGACCGCCGAAGCCTTCAAGGACGGCTGGTTCCATTCCGGCGATCTCGCCGCGATGCACCCGGACGGCTACATCCAGATCAAGGACCGTTCCAAGGACATCATCATCTCGGGCGGCGAGAACATTTCCTCGATCGAGGTCGAGGGCGCCATCGCCGCGCACCCCTCCGTGATGCTGGCCGCCGTGGTCGCCAAGCCGGACGAGAAATGGGGCGAAACCCCGTGCGCGTTCGTGGAACTGAAACCGGGCAAGGCCGCGAGCGAGGACGAAATCATCGCCTTCTGCCGCGAGCGGCTGGCCAAGTTCAAGTGCCCGCGCCGGGTGGTGTTCGGGCCGCTGCCCAAGACCTCGACCGGCAAAATCCAGAAATTCAAGCTGCGCGAGATGGCGAAGAACGCCTGAGCGCGGATATGTCCGCGCCCGGCTCCCGGCGTCCGGCGGCGAAAGTAGGCTCAGTGCGACGATAGGCCGGCGATCTCGTCCTTGATTCTCAGTTTTTGTTTCTTGAGTTCGTGAATCCGGACTTCGTCCGGATGGGAGTGGGTGTTTTCCTCGGCGATGGCGGACTCGAGTGCTTCGTGCCGGGCCTTGAGAGCGTTCAGTCTCTCCTGCTGGCTCATGGATGATTCCCTATTTCCATATTGCACCTAGCGAACGCGGCGCCGGGTCCGCCCGTCGCGGGGATGCCGTTTTTCCCGGCATTCGGGCGAGCCGTTCTCGCTCCCGGCACGTTCGGTTATGATATCCGAAACGCCGCTCCGGTTCCACAAAAAGGGGCCCGCGCCGTCGGCGCGAAACGGCGCCGGGCAAGTTTGGGATCATTCCAAAAAACCGGCCAAGGGCCGGGACAGGCGCGCGGGGATTCGAAAGCCGTCATGAACGATCCACAGGCCCTCAAAGAGCGCCTCGAGGCGTTGCGGCTGGAACACCGCGATCTCGACGATGTCATCCGGCGCCTGACCGAGAACGATCGCCACGACCGGCTCCAGCTTCAGCGCCTGAAGAAGCGCAAACTGCTCCTCAAGGACCAGATTTCCGCGATCGAGAACCTGCTGATTCCCGACATCATCGCCTGATCGTCTAGCGCAGTCCCGCCATCAGGTTGGCGTCGGCGGCGGCGATCAAGTCATCGACGTCGCCGCCCGCGCTCAAACTGGCGAAGCCGATCGCGACCTCCAAATCCACCCGGCGGGCGGCGGCGGGAAACGGACGATCCGCGACCGCGCGCGCGAGCGCATCGCGCAGTTTTTCGCGGCCCGCTTCGTCGGCGACGAACACCAGGGCGGCGAGTTCGCTGCCGGTCAGGCTGCCGACGAAATCGCCCGGCGCCACGCTCGCCCGCAGCGCGTCGCACAAAAGGCCGAGCGCCTTGTCGCGCGCGGCGATGCCGAATTCGCGCCGGATCGCGTCGCCGTTGACGAGGCTGACCATCAACAGGCTGGGGGGGGACGGAAATTCCTGTAATCGGCCGCGCGCGTGCGCGATCTGGCCGCGAAACGCCCGGCGGCTCGACACCGGCAAATACGGGTGGTGATCGACGACCTGTTCGAGTTGGGCCAACCGGCGCCGGGCGACGTCCAGTTCGCCGCGCACCTGGCCGAGTTCGGCGAGCAGGCCCTCGATCACCCGCTCGGTTTCGGGCGAGAGCTTGTCGGCGGCAAGCCCGGCGATGGTCACGTTGATGGCCGTATCGGACGCCGTGTCGGAGGGCGCGTCGCCGCCGTGCCCGCCTTCGTGTTCGCGGCCGTGTTCGTCGTCGCGCGCGTCGTTTTGGCCGGCGCCCTTGCGGCGCGGCGCGGGATACGGGGATTTGCGTCCGCCATCGCGCGTCGGTTCGATGGCGGGCGGACCGAGGTCCTTTTCCATCGCTCGAACTCCGGGCGCCCAAATTTCGGACGGGCGGCGCGACCGGAAGCCGGGCCTGTCCGCCCGTCCGTTCAGTATAGCCCATCGCGTGTATTCGAGGTTAACGGCGCCCGGTCCAGGCTTGTCAGCCGAGGCCCCGCGCCTATAATCCCCCGCTTCCCGCACCCCGGAAAGCGCCCATGCCGTCCTCCCGAACCCAACGCCAATCGGCCCGATCGCGGCGCAAGCCCGAGGTCGGCGTGATCATGGGCAGCCAGTCTGACTGGGCGACGCTCCGGCACGCGACCGAGACCTTGAAGGCACTCGGGATCCCGTTCGAGGCGCGAATCGTCTCCGCCCACCGCACGCCGAAGCGCCTCTACCAATACGCCCTTTCCGCCCGCGCGCGCGGCTTGAAGGCGATCATCGCCGGCGCCGGCGGCGCGGCGCACCTTCCCGGCATGGTCGCGGCCCTGACCGCACTGCCGGTGTTCGGGGTTCCGGTCGAATCGAAAACTCTGAAAGGGCTCGACAGCCTGCTCTCGATCGCCCAGATGCCGCCCGGCATTCCGGTCGGCACGCTGGCGATCGGTCGCGCCGGGGCGATCAACGCCGCGTTGCTCGCCGCCGCCGTGATCGCGACCGGAAACGCGCGTGTGCGCGCCCGGCTCGATTCCTGGCGGGCGGCGCAGACCTCCGCCATCGCCCGAGCGCCCAAGGACGGGCCGACGGCTTCCCGCCGGCGGCGGTCGCGATGACCCCGACCGCGCCGCTGGCGCCGGGAAGCGCCATCGGCATCATCGGCGGCGGGCAGCTCGGGCGCATGACCGCGCTGGCCGCCGCGCGTCTCGGCTATCGTTGCCGCGTCTTCACGCCCGAATCGGACTCGCCGGCGGGCCAGGTGGCGGAGCGAACCACGGTCGCGCCCTACGCGGACGAGGGCGCGCTCCGGTCCTTCGCCCGCGCCGTCGACGTCGTCACGTTCGAATTCGAAAACATTCCGGTCGAGTGCGTGCGCCATCTCGCCCGGTTCAAGCCGACGCGCCCGAACGCCGACGTTCTCGCCGTGGCCCAGGACCGGATCGAGGAAAAAAAGTTCATCAACGCGCGCGACATCGCCACCGCCCCGTGGCGGGCGGTCGAGGGCGTCCGGGCGCTCGAGGCCGCGGCGCGCGACATCGGCCTGCCCGCCGTGCTCAAGACCGCGCAGCTCGGCTACGACGGCAAGGGCCAGGTGAAGATTTCGCCCGGCGACGATTTTGCCGCCGCCTGGACGGCGATGGGCGCCGAACGGGGAATCCTGGAGGGATTCATCGACCTGGAGCGGGAGATTTCCGTGATCGTCGCGCGCGGCCTCGACGGCGCCATGGCCGCCTATCCGGCGGTCGAGAACGTGCACACCCGCCATATCCTCGACACCACCACGGCGCCGGCGCGCATTTCCGCGGAGCTTGCCGACCGGGCGCGCGCGTACGCCGAAAAAATCACCGCCGCCCTCGGCGTGGTCGGCCTGCTCGCGGTCGAGATGTTCGTCGCCCGCGACGGCCGGCTTTTGGTCAACGAGATCGCCCCCCGGCCGCACAATTCCGGCCACTGGACCCTGGACGCCTGCCCGGTCAGCCAGTTCGAGCAACTGGTGCGCGCCATCACCGGACTGCCGCTCGGCATGGTCGAGCGCCATTCGGACGCGGTCATGACCAACCTGATCGGCCGGGACGTGGACAACTGGCCCGCGCTCGCCGCCGAATCGGGCGCCTGCCTGCATCTCTACGGCAAGGCCGAGGCGCGCGAGGGCCGCAAGATGGGCCACGTGACCCGGCTGTTCCCCAAGGGCTCTCTCGCCCGGCCCGACGCCCGAAAATCATAGACATAAAAATATTGCGGCTATTCAGCGTTTCGGCGATTATTCCCACAATCCAATTATGGGTTAGGGGAGATCGCTCATGACCGGAGGAGAAACGGCTTTTCTCGTCGTCTCGATCGGCGCGTTCGTGGTGTTCGCGGTGGTCGTCGCCTGGGCCAACCGGCAAACGCGGACCCGCTGACGGCAACGGCCCGGCTTAGGCGGGGCGGGCTTCGCGGCGCAGCCGCTGCTCGATCTCGCCCATGGAGAGCCTGGAAACCTTCACCGCTTCCAGGAGTTCGATCTCGATCAATTGCGCCCGGTCGAGCCGGTCGGCGATCAGCTTGCGCGTGAACGCCGCGAGTTCGGGCGCGAGTCCCGGCAGGACCAGGATGTTGGTGACCAGTTCGCGCCGCACCAGCGGGGGATATTTGACGATTTCCGCCGCCAGCACCCGCTTGACCCCCTGGGGAATCCGCTCGTTGCCGAAGATGCGGTCGATGCAGAAGCTGTAGATGCCGAAATCGAGCCGTCCCGCCACCGTGCGGGTGAAGTCGACGAATTCCTGCACGAAATCGCGCGCGGTCACGTCGCCCTGGATCAACCGGGCGACCACGGCCAGAAATTCGCGGTAACGGTTGCGGGCCGGCGACAGGCGGAGATCGAATTCGCCCTCGATCGCCCGGAGGTCGATCGGGCTGAAATCGCGCTCCAGCATCGCGTGCGCCGAGGTTTTGACCCCGGGCGCAAGGGCGTGCGCCTCGATCAGGTCGAACAGGCGTTCGTATTTCGCGCGCTCGCGGCCCGCGAGCCCGGTCGCCGACCGGCCGAGCGGCAGCAGCGCCGACTCCGCCACCAGGAAATCACGCGAATAGATCGAGGCCATCGCCGCCGCGTCGGCGGGCGGCGCGGCGGCCGCCAGCCGGAAATCGTCGGTGATGACGAACCGGCCGCCGGCGGCGACGGTGAGATAGCGCCCGAGCCGGCAACAGGCGAGGAAATGGTCGGCGAGCGTGCTTTCGCCCGCCGCGGGCGCGAACGCGGACGTGAACGTCCCGGCGTCCTCCGAGGTCGCGGCCGCGGCGCCGTCGCGCCCGGAACCCACGCCCGGAACCAGGATCGGCGCATCGGTCCGGGGCGCGAACGGCGAGGCGACGCCGCCGCCGAAGCGCACATCCGCTTGGGCGCCCGTTGGAGTACGGTCGCGGAAATCCCGAGTCGTCATGGCTTACGCCTCCCGCCCGTCAGCGCCCGAGCCTAACACGGCGCCGACGCCTGAGTCCTAGGCCCGCCCCGCGCCGGGCGGCCGGCGCGGCCCAAAGCCTGGCCCGAAGCGGCGCGCGAGGCCGGGCGGAATCAGGCGCCCAAAGGCGTCGCCGAACCGTTTCGCGAACGCGATTCCGTCGCCGGCCGTCTTGAGGCGGGCGCGGAACGAGAAGATTTTCATAACGTCGGCGATGCGCCGATCGAGAAAGGCATCGGTCGCGGCGAAATCCTCGCTCTCGTCGGTGAGCCAGAACATCAAGGTGGTGCCGTAGACGCCCGCGAGCAGCGCGCGCTTGGTGTAGTAGTTGAAGTCGGTCGAGGCGTCCCCGGCCGCGCGCCAGATCGCGTCGGCCGCCCGCCACGCCAGCTTCGGCGCCCACCGGGCGTTCGCGGGAAGCGCGAGAAACGCGACCAGGCGGCGAACCGCTTCCCGATGCGGCGCCAGCGCGCGGAGCCGCGCGCGCGCGGCCGCGGCGACGCGCTCGTGGGTGCGGAGAGGCTTGCGGCGCAATTGGCGGCCGAGCGCCTCGGTCATGCGGCGGTCGGCCCACGCGCCGAAATGCCGCGCCGCGTCACGGGGGCCGCCGGGGAAGGCGCGCGCCAACCCGGCCGGACCGGCGCCCGCGTCGCGGGCCCCGGCGGCGAGCGCCTTCGCCGTCCAGCCGTCGAAGGCGACGTGCACCAGGGCGGCGGCGAGAATGTCGTCGCGCAAACGCTCCACGTTCGTCGCGCGGCCGGGTTCGGCTTGCGCTTTCGGTTTCCTTTTCGCCACGGCTCAATCCTCCTCGCCCGCGTCCCGCCCGTGCGCCTTGCGGATTTCCTCGACGAAGCCGAAGCTCGCGAGATCGTGCATGCGCATGGGATAGACGATGCCGTCGAGATGATCGCATTCGTGCTGCACCACCCGGGCGTGAAAGCCCGCGGCCTCGCGCGCGAAGCTCAGCCCGTCCAGGCCGACGGCCGAATAGCGGATGCGGGCGAAGCGCGGAACCCGCCCGGTCATGCCGGGCACCGAGAGGCAGCCTTCCCAGTCCTCCTCCATCGCCTCGCCCACGGGCTCGATCACGGGATTGACCAGGATGTTGAGCCCTTCCGGGACCCGCTCCGGTCCGTCGGCGCGGGATGCGCCGCGCTCTTCGGGGACCTGGAAAATGACCACCCGGAGCGGCACGTGGACCTGGGGCGCGGCGAGCCCTATGCCGGGCGCGTCGAGCATGGTTTCGGCCATGTCCCGCACCAGGGCCCTGATTTCGGGCGCGGTCGGGTCCGCCACGGGCTCGGCGGGATGGGCCAGAACCGGGTGGCCCATGCGGGCGATTTTGAGTATGGCCAAGGCCTTGGGCTCCTAAGGGGTCCCGTGGGAACGTCGGGGGCCAGTTAACCCGCCGTTTCCGCCCTTTTCAAGCCATCGCCTTCGTGCTAGAAGCCCAGCCCCGCTCGGAACCGGGCCTAATCCCGGTCGCGAGCCCGATCCAACCCGAAGTTCAGCGCCATTGGAGGCGAAAGAGCCCGTGCAGGTTACCGTTCGCGACAACAACGTCGATCAAGCCCTCAAGGTCCTGAAGAAGAAACTCCAGCGCGAGGGCGTGTTCCGGGAAATGAAGATCCGCCGCGCGTTCGAGAAACCCTCGGAACGCCGGGCCCGGGAAAAAGCCGAAGCGATCCGCCGTACCCGCAAGCTCGAACGCAAGCGCCTCGAACGCGAAGGGTTCTGAAACCCCGATCCCGAACCCGGAAAAACGCCGCCCATCTTGGGCGGCGTCATGCTGTTAAGCCTGTATTTGCACGACGTCGTTTTCGGGGTGCTATCATCCACCGGATGAATATCCCCGCGCCGATCCTCAATTCGGTCCTGACGTGTCCCTCGTGCGCCCGGGCGACGCCCGAGCGCATGCCCGAGGATTACTGCCTCGTTCGCTGGACCTGTCCCGGCTGCGGCGCGACGCTCAAGCCCAAGGCGGGCGATTGCTGCGTCTTCTGCTCCTACGGTTCGGTCCCCTGCCCGCCGATCCAGGCCCAAGGCGGCAAAGGCGCGGGTTCCTGCTGCTGACGGCGTTCCTTTCCCTCGGCCCCTCCCCCCGGCCCCTCCCCGGCCGCACCGATTTGGTGTTAGTCTCGGTTCCGAATACGAGGGACTCCGCCATGGCGCGGTTACGCTCCAAAGTTCCCGCCGGTGGCCGCCCGCCGGCGCGGATGAAGCCCGAGGACGTGCGCGCGGCCTGCATCGCCCTGTTCGGTCCGGGGATGACGCTCGCGCGCTACGCCGACCGGCTCGCCGAGGTGCTCGACTGCCACCGCCGCACCGTCCAGGACTGGTTCGTCCACGGCGTCCAGGGCATTTCCGCCCAGGCCGTGCGGCTGGCCCTGCAGACCCGTTTCCTGGAGGAGGAGAACGCGAAGCTCCGCTCGCGCGGCGGGCGGCGCAAGAGCGACGGAGGCGCCACGGTCCGGCCCGAACAGTTCCGCTTTCCGGTTTAAGACCGGCTAGTCCCGGCCCTCGACCGTGCGCCTGAGGATGCGCGCGAAGCGATCGGCGTCGGCGGCGTCCAGGCGGCCGTGGCCCGGCAAGAACTCGGCCATGTCGCGGCCCGAATACAGTCCGATCAAGCGCCCGTCGGCGGTGACGCCCAATTCGGCGGCCACGTCGCGAATGCGCACGTGGCAAATGGCGCACTGCCGTCGGAACCGATGCGCGCTGTCCATCTGACGCCGCATGGCCTCCGCCACCAGGCCGGCGTCCTCCGGGCTCAGCCCGTTTCCATGGCGGAGAAGAAACTCGGTCGCGTCGCGCCCGCTTTTCCGGCTGACCAGGCGCCCGTCCCTGACCGCGAGGTTGTCGTAGGCGACCTCGCCGAGGTGACTATGGCACTCCTGGCAATTCTTCTTGAAAACCGCGTGCGCGCGCCCCGAACCCTCGCCGAAGGGGCCGAGGCCGCGGCCCTCGCCCCGGCCCTGGCCGCGCGCGTCGCCGCCGAGCCCCGCGGCGAGCGCCAGCGCGAGAACGGCCGGACCAGCAAAGGCGACCATCGGGCGCATGCGGAATGTCTCCCGCATCAGCCGAGGGCGACGACGATCTCCTCGGTCATCTTCTTGGCGTCGCCGAACAGCATCATGGTGTTGCCGCGGAAGAAGAGTTCGTTGTCGACACCGGCGTAGCCGGACGCCATCGAGCGCTTGACGAACAGCACCGCCTTCGCCTTCTCCACGTCGAGCACCGGCATGCCGTAGATCGGGCTCTTGGGATCGGTTTTGGCCGCCGGGTTGGTCACGTCGTTGGCGCCGATCACGTAGACGACGTCGGCGGTGGCGAATTCGTGGTTGATTTCCTCGAGCTCGAACACTTCGTCGTAGGGCACGTTCGCTTCCGCCAGCAACACGTTCATGTGCCCGGGCATGCGCCCCGCGACCGGGTGGATGGCGTACTTGACCTCGCAGCCCTCGGCCTTGAGCTTGTCGGCCATTTCGCGCAGCGCGTGCTGGGCCTGCGCCACCGCCATGCCGTAGCCGGGCACGACGATGACCTTGGAGGCGTTCTTCATCAGGAATGCCGCGTCCTCGGCGCTGCCCGCCTTGACGTTGCGGTCGCCCCCGCCCGCCGCCGCCGCCGGGCCCGCGGTTTCGCCGCCGAAACCGCCGAGCAGCACGTTGATGATCGAGCGGTTCATCCCCTTGCACATGATGTAGCTGAGGATCGCGCCCGAGGAGCCGACCAGCGCGCCGACGATGATCAGCGCCGGGTTGGAAAGCGTGAAGCCGATGCCGCACGCCGCCCAACCCGAATACGAGTTGAGCATCGACACCACCACCGGCATGTCGGCGCCGCCGATCGGAATGATGAGCAGAAATCCGATCAGGAGCGACAGCAACACCAGCAGCCAGAACACGGACGCCGACTGACTGACGATCAACATGACCGTGAGCAGGACGATGGCCGCCCCGAGGGCGGCGTTCAGCTTGTGCTGGCCGGGAAACGTGATCGGCGCGCCGCTCATGATCCCCTGCAGCTTGGCGAACGCGATCACCGAGCCCGAGAAGGTGACGGCGCCGATCGCGGTGCCGAGCGCCATTTCGATCAGGCTCGCGGTCTTGATCGCGCCCGGCGCGCCGATGGCGAACGCCTGCGGGTTGTAGAACGCGGCCGCCGCCACGAACACCGCCGCCATGCCGACCAGGCTGTGGAACGCCGCGACCAGCTGGGGCAGCGCGGTCATGTTGATCTTGAGCGCGACCACGGTGCCGATCGAGCCGCCGATCAGGATCGCGAGGATGATCATGCCGTAGGAGAGGACGCCGGGATCGGCCAGCGTCGCGATCACCGCCACCACCATGCCGGCGATGCCGAACAGGTTGCCGGTGCGCGCGCTTTCGGGCGAGCTCAGGCCCCGCAACGCCAGGATGAACAGCACCGAGGCGATCAGATACGCCGTTCCGCTCATGCCCGCGCCCATGGCCCCGCTCCTACTTCTTCGCTTTCTTCTTGAACATGCCGAGCATGCGTTGGGTCACGATGAACCCGCCGAAGATGTTGACCGAGGCGAGCGTCACCGCGAGAAAGCCCATGACTTTGGCGAAATTCATGTCCTGGGGACCCGCCGCCAGCAGGCCGCCGACCACGATCACCGAGGAAATCGCGTTGGTCACCGCCATCAGCGGCGAATGCAGCGCGGGCGTCACGCTCCACACCACGTAGAAGCCGACGAAGCAGGCGAGCACGAACACGGTGAACAGCGCGAGGAACGGATCGCCTCCGCCCGAGGCCGCGCCCGAAAGCTGGGCGGTTTCGGCGGCCAACTTGCCGGCGGACGCCGCCAGCCTGGCGGCTTCCTCGGCGAGGCGGGCGGCGTGCCCGGCGACCTGGCTGGTGTCCATGTCAGCCTCCTCCCGCGAGCACGGGGTGAACGATCTTGCCGTCGCGGGTCACCAGCGTGCCCTTGACGATCTCGTCGTCCCAGTTGATGGCGAGCGCCTTGGTCGACTTGTCGATCATCGGCGTGAGGAAATTGAGCAGATTGCGCGCGAACAGCGCGCTGGCGTCGGCCGCGATACGGCTCGGCATGTCGGTGTAGCCGACGATCTTGACGCCCCCCTTGACCGCGACCTTGTCGGCCTCGGCCCCCGCGACGTTGCCGCCCGCCTCGACCGCGAGATCGACGATGACCGAACCCGGCGCCATGGAGCGGACCATGTCTTCGGTCACCAAAATCGGCGCGCGCTTGCCCGGAATCAGGGCGGTGGTGATGACGATGTCCTGCTTCTTGATGTGTTCGGCGATGACCGCCTGCTCTTTCTTTTTGTAGTCCTCGCTCATCTCCTTGGCGTAGCCGCCCGCGGTCTGGGCGGATTTCATCGCTTCCTCGTCCACCACCACGAACTTGCCGCCGAGGCTTTCGACCTGCTCCTTGGTCGCGGCGCGGACGTCGTAGGCCGTCACCACCGCGCCCATGCGCTTGGCGGTGGCGATCGCCTGCAGGCCGGCGACCCCGACGCCCATGATGAACGCCTTGGCCGGAGCCACGGTGCCCGCCGCCGTCATCATCATCGGGAAGCCGCGGCCGAATTCGGACGCCGCCTCGATCACGGCGCGGTAGCCGGCGAGATTGGATTGCGAGGAGAGAATGTCCATGCTTTGCGCGCGGGTGATGCGCGGCATCAATTCCATGGCGAAGGCGGTGAGCCCGGCATCGGCGCAGGCCTGGACCCCGGCGCGGTCGGTCAACGACGCCATGTGGGCGACCAGGATCGCGCCTTTCTTCATGGCCGCGATTTCGCCCGCCTGGGGCGCGCGCACCTTCCAGATCATGTCCGCCCGCCCGAACGCCTCGGCCGCCGTCGGCACCACGGTCGCGCCCGCGGCCTTGAACGCGTCGTCGGCGAACGCGCTGCCGGCGCCCGCGCCCGCTTCGATCACCGTCTCGACGCCGAGGGCGGCGAGTTTCTTGACCGCGTCGGGCGAGGCGGCGACCCGGCGTTCGCCCGGACGGATTTCCTTGGGAACAGCGATTTTCATGATGGTCGGTCGTCGGTGCTGGGCAAGCGGGTCGGGTTAAGGCTCGATAGGGGCTGGTTATGCCGCGCCCGGCGGCGCAAAGCAAGCGGTCGCGACGAGAAAAATATTAATCGCCGCCGTGTTTAGCCTGTTTCCGGGGCACCACCAGTTCCGCTTCCTCCAGCACGCTGCTGCGCCGATCGGCGTGCCCGTCGAACAGGCGCCTGAGGTCGAGCAGGGCCATGGCGATCGAGCGCATCGGCCCGCGCGTCGCGTCGGCCAGCGTGCGGTCCTCGGTCTTGTCCATGTAGGCGCCGAGGCTGGTGAGATTGAATTCGATCAGATTGAGAAAGTCCTGGGTGCTGCGCGGACGCTTGATGTAGGCGTGATGCACGTTGCGCAGGTTCTGCACCAGAACCCGGAACACGGTCCGCAGCGCTGGTTCGGATTTGCCGAGCTTCGATTCGATCGCGTGGCGCGGGACGACGATAAGGGTCGAATCCTCGATCGCCTGCGCGCTGGCCATGCGCGGCGAGCCGTCGAGGATCGCCATTTCCCCGAACATGCCGCCTTGCCTGACGGTGGCGAGACGCACCGGTTCGCCGTCGACGGACTTGACGATGGCGATCGATCCCAGATCGACGACATAAGCGGCGTCGCCCCGGTCCCCTTCGCTGAAGACGAAAGCGTCCTTCTTGACGTTGAGCCGCTCCATGGAGACCCCCCGGACCGACGCGTGCGCGGCGCCTAAGCCAGCTTGACCGCGGTGCCGTTGACGCTGACCATCAGCATCGTCTTGCCGTCGCCGCCGATCACCTCGTAGTCGAGGTCGACCCCGACCACGGCGTCGGCGCCGAGGGCCCGGGCCTGTTCCGTCAGGACCGCGATCGCGGCTTCGCGCCCGCTCTTCAATTCTTTTTCGTAGGCCTCCGAGCGGCCGCCGACGATGTTGCGGACGCTGGCGAACAGGTCGCGGAAGATGTTGGTGCCCATCACCGCCTCGCCGGAAACCAGGCCGAGGTAGGCCGCGATTTTGCGACCGTCCACGTTGTCCGTGGTGGTGATGACCATCCCGCGCTCCTTCCCGTTATTGGCGTTATTATAAGGCTAGTCTAGCACCATTCAGTCCGACGGGGGAATGTCGAACCGGGCCAAAATCCCGCGCTGGCGCTCGTCCAGGACCTTTTCGTCGAAACCCTTGATCAGGTCGTGGAACAGGCGGTGCCAGTTGACCTCGGCCTTGAGGTGGGTGAACACGCTGCCCAGGCCGACCGCGGCGCGATCCATCAGCACGAACTCGCGCGGCGGCGTCACGCCGCCGTATTCGCGCAGCTCGCGGTGCACCTTGCCGGCGACGCGCGCGCCGTAGGCGGTGTCGCCGGTGTCCTGGATCTTCTGCACCTTGTCCTCCATCAGCGGGCCGTAGAGGAAGCGCGCCCACTGGCTCAGGATCGCGATCAGCCGGCGGTCGAGGCTCTTGAATCCCCAGGTGCGGTAGGCGGAGACCGCCAATTCCTCGTCGTCGTCGCGCAACGCGTAGTAGAGATCGATCACCGCGCGGATGAACGGCGGACGGAAGACGCGGATGCAGCCGAAGTCGAGCAGATTGATGTCGCCGTCGGGCCGGGCCGTGTAGTTGCCGAGGTGCGGATCGCCATGGATCACGCCGTACTCGTAGAACGGCACGTACCACGCGCGGAACATGTTGTGCGCGAGCGCGTTGCGGAGCTTGAGCGGAGCGTCGATGAAGCTCTTGAGCGGCCGGCCCTCGAGCCAGTTCATGGTCAGCAGCCGCCCGGTGGAGAGATCGGCGACCGGCTCGGGGACATGGACCGTCTTTTCCGGTTCGAGCATCGCGCGGTAGAGCCGCATGTTGCGCGCCTCGCGCCGGTAATCGAGTTCCTCGCGCAGGCGCGCCGACAGCTCCTCGTGAATCCTGGACGTGTCGATGGCGCGATCGACGCGGCGATAAACCGCGAACGCGAGCTTGAGCTGGGCGAGATCCGCTTCCACCGCCGCGCCCATGTCGGGATACTGGATCTTGCAGGCGAGCAGCCTGCCGTCGAGGGAGGTCGCGCGATGCACCTGGCCGAGCGAGGCGGCGGCGGCCGCGACCGGCTCGAAGGAACGGAAGCGCGATCGCCAATCCGCGCCCAGTTCCGCCGCCATGCGCCGGCGCACGAAGGCCCATCCCATGCTCGGCGCGTTGGTCTGCAACTGGGCCAGTTCGGCGGTGTATTCCGGCGGCAGCAGGTCGGGCACGGTCGAGAGAATCTGCCCGACCTTCATCAAGGGGCCCTTGAGCGCGCCGAGAACGCCCTTGAGGGCGGCGGCGTCCGCCGCGGCATCGGGGCGGCGGCGCAGCAGACGCCGACCGGCCGCCTTGGCGGCGATGCCGCCCATGGCCGTGCCGACCCGCGCGACCCGCATCGCGCGCCGCCGGATCGAGTCTTCGCTGCCGCCGCGCTTGGCGCTCACGCCGCCTCCAGCTCGTCGATCAAACCGGCAACCACGTCGAGGCCGCGCCGCCAGAACGCCGGATCGCCGGCGTCGAGCCCGAACGGGGCCAGCAGTTCGCGGTGGCGCAGCGTCCCGCCCGCGGCGAGCATGTCGAGATACTTGCCCTCGAACCCGGGATGGCCGCCGCGGTAGACCGAATAGAGCGCGTTCACCAGGCAATCGCCGAAAGCGTAGGCGTAAACGTAAAACGGCGAATGGACGAAATGGGGGATGTAGGCCCAGTACCAGCGGTACTCGGGCGCGAAGCGGAACGCGGGGCCGAGGCTTTCGCGCTGCACGTCGAGCCAGATTTCGCCGATGCTTTCGGGCGTCAGTTCGCCCGAACGGCGCGCGTCGTGAAAACGACGCTCGAATTCGTGGAACGCGACCTGGCGTACGACCGTGTTGAGCATGTCCTCGATCTTGCCGGCGAGCAGCACGCGCCGACGCGCCGGGTTGGTCTCGGCGCGCAGCATCGCCTGGAACACCAGCATCTCGCCGAACACCGAGGCGGTTTCGGCCAACGTCAGCGGCGCGTCCGCCATCAGCGCGCCTTGCGGCGCGGCGAGGACCTGATGCACGCCGTGGCCGAGTTCGTGGGCGAGCGTCATCACGTCGCGGGCGCGGCCGTGAAAATTCATCAGGATGTGAGGATGGACCGACGGCGCCGTGGGATGGGAGAACGCGCCGGAATCCTTGCCTGGCGCGGGCGCCGCGTCGATCCAGCGTTCCCTGAAGAAGCGCCGGGCGACGTCCGCCATGGGCGGCGAAAAGGCGCGGAAGGCGTCGAGCACGATCGCCTCGGCCTCGCCCCAGCCGTAGACGCGGACCGGAACCTTGGGCAACGGCGCGTTGCGGTCCCAGTACTCGAGCGAGCGCAGTCCCAGCATGCGCGCTTTCAGCCGGTAATAGCGGTGCGCCAGGCGCGGAAAGGATTCGCGCACCGAATCGACGAGCGCCGTCACCACCTCGTCCTCGACCTGATTGGCGAGATTGCGGTAGGCGAGCGGGCTTGGATATTTACGCCAGCGGTCGGAAATCTCCTTGTCCTTGGCCAGCGTGTTGAGAACCAACGCGAACAGGGACTTGCGCGCGGCCAGCCCATCGGCCAGCGCGCGCGCCGCCCGGCGGCGCATGGCGCGCCTGGGGTCGGAGAGACGATCGAGGATGCCGGAGATGGTCAGCGTCTTGGCGCCGACGCGAAAGCGCATCCCGGCGAGCGTCTCGTCGAACAGGCGCGACCAGGAGCCATCGGTGGCGGAACGGTCGAGTTCGAAATTTTCCAATTCGTCGGAGAGCTGATGGTCGCGAAAGACCCGCGTGTCGCGCACCCAGGGCGCGTAACGCCGGGCGGCCGGGTCTTCGAGCGCGCGGGCGAGCGCGCCTTCCTCCATCCGATTGAGTTCGAGGGTCAGAAACAGGGTGTGCTTGGCCGCGTCGGTCAGCCGTTCGGTGGCGTTCTGCAGCAACCGGCCGGTTTCCGGGTCGGCGAGATCGGCGGCGTGGCGCAGCGACGCGTAGGCGTGGATTTTCGCGCGGCGATCGGCGATCGCGTCGTAGGCCGCCGCCGCTTCGCCCAGTTCGGCGCCGGCGAGACTCGCGACGCGTCCGCGCCAGCGCCGCTCCATCTCCCGCGATTGCGTTTCCACCCAGGCGAGGTCGCTTTCGATCCGGGGGTCATCCGGGCCGGCGTAGAGATCGGCCAGCGACCAGCGCGGCGGCGCCTTGATTTTGGCGGCGCCCGCGGATCGCCGTGTTCGGGAAGACCGGGCCATGAACGGAAAATCTCCTTGCAACGCCAGAGCTATACGGTTGGATTAGTCCGGAGGCAACGGTAAACGAACCATGCGCGCGGAACCGTGAATTCGAGGGATTCCATGCACGCCGCAAGCGATCGTTTCGAACGCTGGCCGAATCTCGCGGCCATGTTCTTCGACCAGGTCGATACGCTCGGCGACCGCCCCTTCCTGTGGGGCAAGCGGGAGGGCGTGTGGCGCCCGCTCAGCTGGGGCGACGCGGCGGCGCGGGTGAGCGCGCTGGCCCGCGGCCTGATCGCCGCCGGGATCGAGCCGGGCGACCGGGTCGTGCTGGCATCCGAAAACCGCCCGGCGTGGGCGATCGCGGATCTCGCCATCATGGCGATCGGCGGCATCACGGTGCCGGCCTACATCACCAACACCGTCGCCGATTATGCCCACATCCTGCACGACAGCGGCGCGAAGGGCGCGATCGTTTCCCAGCGCCGGTTCGCGGAACGGCTCGCCGCCGCCGCTGAGCAGGCCCCCGACCTCCGCTTCATCGCCGCCATGGACCCGCCGCCCGATGCCCCGAGGCGCGGCCCGCGTCTTATCCATCTCGACCAACTGATCGAAACCGGGCGCGCGCGGCATGAAAACGTGGTCGAAAAAGCCTGGTCGTGGCCGCGTTCGCGCCCGGCCTGCATCATTTACACGTCGGGCACCGGCGGCGTGCCCAAGGGCGTCGTCTTGAGCCATGGCGCCATCCTCCACAACTGCCGCGGCGCCGGCCTCGCCCTGGCCGAACTCGGAATCGAGCGCGAGGTCTTCCTGTCCTTCCTGCCGCTGTCGCATTCCTACGAGCACACCGGCGGGCAGTTCTTCCCCATGTCCATCGGCGCCGAGATTTATTACGCCGAAAGCATCGAGGCGCTCGCCTCCAACATGGTCGAAACGCGCCCGACCATCATGACCGCGGTCCCGCGCCTCTACGAAACCCTGCACGCGCGCATCTCGCGCGGGATCGCCAAGAGCGGCGCGCTGCGCCGGTTCCTGTTCGCCAAGGCCCTCGACCTGGGGCGACGGAAGTATCTGGACGCGAACGCGCTCGGCTTCGGCGCGCGCCTGTTCGATCGGCTGCTCGATCGGCTGGTGCGCGACAAGGTACGCGCCCGTTTCGGCGGGCGCCTCAAGGCGCTGGTGTCGGGCGGCGCGCCGCTCAACCCCGAGATCGGGCTTTATTTCACCGCGCTCGGCCTGCGCATCCTGCAGGGCTACGGCCAGACCGAATCCGCGCCGGTCATCAGCGTCAACCGCCCGAGCGGGGCCAAGATGCACTCGGTCGGCCCGCCGCTCGCGGACACCGAGGTGCGGATCGCCGGCGACGGCGAAATCCTGGCGCGCGGCGAACTGGTGATGTTGGGCTATTGGAACAACGAGGCGGCGACGCGCGAGGCGATCCGCGACGGCTGGCTGCACACCGGCGACATCGGCCATTTCGACGACGACGGCCATCTCGTCATCACCGACCGCAAGAAGGATATCATCGTCGTGTCCGGCGGCGACAACGTCTCGCCCCAACGCATCGAGGGCCTGCTCACGCTCGAAGACGAAATCGGCCAGGCGATGGTCTACGGCGACCGCCATCCCCACCTGGTCGCGCTGCTGGTGCCGGACGGCGAATGGCTGCGCGGCTGGGCGCGCGCCCGGAACAAGACCGAGGACGCGGCGGCGCTCGCCGCCGACCCGGACCTCGCCGCCGCGCTCGCCGCCGCCGTCGACCGGGTCAACGCCGGACTGTCGCCGATCGAAAAAATCCGCCGCGTCCTGGTCGCCCCCGAACCCTTCACCACCGAGAACGGCTTGTTGACCCCGACGCTCAAAATCCGGCGTCACAAGCTGCGCGCGGTCTACGGCGAGAAGCTGGAAGCGTTGTACCGCTGAGTTTCAGGGCTTGTGGTAGTCGCGGAACCAGGCGATGAAGCGGGGAATCCCTTCTTCGATCGTCACGCGCGGCTCGAAGCCGAGATCGCGGCGGCTGTCCTCGATATCGGCGTAGGTGTCGGTGACGTCGCCCGGCTGCAACGGCAGCAGTTCCATGGACGCCTTGCGCTCCAACGCCCTTTCGATCAGCTCGATGTAGCGCGTCAACGGCTCGGAACGGCTGTTGCCGAGATTGTAGAGCTTCGCCGGCGGGTGGCGGCCGTCGTCGGCGGGCGGACGGTCGAGGGCGGCGAGTACGCCGGAAACGATGTCGTCGATGAAGGTGAAGTCGCGGCGCATGTCGCCGTTGTTGAATACCGGGATCGATTCGCCCGCCATGATCCGGCGGGCGAAGATATAGGCCGCCATGTCGGGGCGTCCCCACGGCCCGTAGACGGTAAAGAAGCGCAGGCCCGTCACCGGCACGCGCCAGATATGCGCGTAGGCGTGGGCGATCAGTTCCTGTTCCTTCTTGCTCGCGGCATAGAGGGAAAGCGGCGAGTCGGTCCGGTCGTGGACCGAGAACGGCAGCTTGGTATTGCCGCCGTAGACCGACGACGACGAGGCGTAGACGAAGTGGCGCGGCTTTTGAACTCGCCGGAAGGCCTCCAGCAGGGCGACCTGGCCGCCGACGTTGCTGCGGACATAGGCCATCGGTTCCTTCAGCGAATGGCGCACGCCGGCCTGGGCGGCGAGATGAACGACGCGATCGATCGCGGGATGGTCGGCGAACGCGGCCGCGAGCGCGTCCGCGTCGGCGACGTCGGCGCGGACGAACGCGAAGTTCCCGGCCGCGCGCAGCCGTTCGAGCCGCGCCTCCTTCAGCTTCACGTCGTAATAGGCGTTGAGGTTGTCGAGCCCGAGCACGGATTCGCCCCGCGCCAGCAGCGCCGTGGCGACGTGAAAACCGATGAACCCGGCGGCGCCGGTGACGAGTACGGTCATGGGGGAAAAATCCCGAAAGCCCCGATAAACTTCCCTATACAGGCTCCCGTGGGCTTTGCAAACCCGTCGCCGTTGTTTCCTCCGGAGCCGGCGACTACCCTTTGTGCATGGGAGGGGATCGCATGGTGCACGCCCGCGTCGCGCTCGACGACAAATACCGCCTGACCGAGGGCCGCGCCTTCATGACCGGAACCCAGGCGCTGGTCCGCCTGTGTCTCGACCAGCGCCGGCGCGACGCCGAGGCCGGTGCCGCGACCGCGGGTTACGTCACCGGCTATCGCGGCTCGCCCCTCGGCGGCGTCGATCGGGAATTCGGGCGCGCGCGGCCGTTCCTCGCCGACGCCGACGTGCGCTTTCACCCCGCCGTCAACGAGGATCTCGCCGCCACCGCCATCTGGGGCACGCAGCAGCTGCCGCTGTTCGGCGACGCGCGCCGGGACGGTGTGTTCGCGGCCTGGTACGGCAAGGGCCCGGGCGTCGATCGTTCCGGCGACGTCTTCCGCCACGCCAATCTCGCCGGAACCTCGCGGCTCGGCGGCGTGCTGGCGCTCGCCGGGGACGACCCCGCGTGCAAATCCTCGACCGTGCCGAGCCAGAGCGACTTCGCCCTGATCGACGCCGGCATGCCGCTGCTCCACCCCGCCGACATCCAGGAATTGATCGATTTCGGCCTGCTCGGATTCGCGCTTTCGCGCTTTTCCGGCTGCTGGGTCGGGGTCAAGGCGGTCGCCGACGTGATCGACACCGCGGCCGCCGTCGTTCTCGACCCGGGGGGCGCGCGGACGACGGTCCCGTCCGGCGTCCCCCAGCCGCCGGGCGGCGTCCACACGCGCTGGCCGGACCCGCCGATGGAACAGGAGGAACGGCTCTATCGTTTCAAGATCCCGGCCGCCCAGGCGTTCGCCCGCGTCAACGGCTTCGACCGGGCGATGTGGAACCGCGGCCACGCGCGCCTCGGCCTGGTCGCGAGCGGCAAGACCTTCCGCGACCTGACGGAGGCGCTGGCGCTCCTCGGCGTCGACGAGGCCTGGGCCGCCGCCCACGGCGTGCGCCTGCTCAAGATCGGCTTCGCCTGGCCGCTCGATGCGCACGCCGTCCGCGATTTCGCGCGCGGGCTGGAGGAGATCGCGGTGGTCGAGGAAAAGCGCGCGCTGATCGAGCCGCAGGTGAAGGACGCCCTTTACGGCGCAAGTGCGCCGCGCGTGGTCGGCAAGCGCGACGAAAACGGCCAATGGCTGTTTCCGCCCGCAGGCGAGATCGGGCCGGAGGCGATCGCGCGCGCGCTCGCGCCCCGGCTCGCCCGCCTGGGCGACGGCGACGCGATCGCCGCGCGCCTCGCCCGCCTCGACGCGATCGAAAAACGCCGCGCGGCGCCCGCGAACGTCCCGAAGCGCATCCCCTACTTCTGCGCCGGCTGCCCGCACAACACCTCGACCCGGGTGCCGGGCGGCTCGCGCGCGCTGGCCGGCATCGGCTGCCATTACATGGCGCTGTGGATGGACCGTGACACCGCCACGTTCACCCACATGGGCGGCGAAGGCGCGGCCTGGATCGGCCAGGCGCCGTTTTCCGCCACGCCGCACGTGTTCGCCAACATCGGCGACGGCACGTATTTCCATTCCGGGCTGCTCGCCATCCGCGCCGCCGTCGCCGCCGGCGTCAACATGACCTACAAGATCCTCTACAACGACGCCGTCGCCATGACCGGGGGCCAGCCGATGGACGGGCCGCTCGATCCGGCGCGCATCACCGCCCAGGTGCGCGCCGAGGGCGTCGAGCGGATCGCGCTGGTCGCCGATGAACCGGAACTCTATCGCGGCCATCCCGGATTGGCCCCGGGGACAAGCGTGCATCACCGCGACGAGCTCGACCAGGTGCAGCGATCCTTGCGCGAATGGCCGGGGGTGTCGGTGATCGTCTATGCCCAGACCTGCGCGGCGGAAAAGCGCCGCCGGCGCAAGCGCGGCCGGATGCCCGATCCGGCGCTGCGCGCGTTCATCAACCAAGACGTGTGCGAAGGCTGCGGCGACTGCGGGGTGCAATCCAATTGCGTCGCCATCGTGCCGGTCGAAACCGAATTGGGGCGCAAGCGCGCCATCGACCAGGACGCGTGCAACAAGGACTTCTCCTGCCTCAAGGGCTTTTGCCCGAGCTTCGTCACGGTCGAGGGCGGGCAACTCCGCCGCCGCCAGGAGGCGGGGACAACGGCCGAAGCTTTCGATCCGGCGCTGCCCGAACCCGCGCGTGTCTCCGGCAAAGGTCACTACGGCATCGTCGTCAGCGGCATCGGCGGCACCGGCATCGTCACCGTCGGCGCCCTGCTCGGCATGGCCGCCCACATCGAGGGTCGGAGCGTGTCCGTGCTCGACGTCGCCGGCCTCGCCCAGAAGAACGGCGAGGTTTTCAGCCACGTGCGGATCGCCGCGAGCCCAGAGGGCCTTCGCGCCGCGCGCATCGGCGCGGGCGAGGCCGATCTGCTGCTCGGCTGCGATCTGGTTACGGCGGCGAGCGCCGAGACGCTGCCCGTTCTCGCCCCCGACCGGGCGCGGGCCGTGGTCAACACCCACGAAACCATGACCGCCGACTTCACCCGCGACCCCGATGCCGAATATCCGGAAGCGCATCTGCGCCGGGCGATCGGCGCGGCCCTCGCGGCGGGCGAACCCGATTGGGTGGACGCGACCGGGCTCGCCCGCGCGCTCCTCGGCGATGCCGCCGGCGCCAACGTGCTGCTGCTCGGGTTCGCGTGCCAGAAGGGCCTGCTGCCGGTCGGGCCCTCGGCCATCGCGCAAGCGATCGAACTGAACGGGGTTTCGACCGACATGAACCTCCGCGCGTTCGCCTGGGGCCGACGGCTCGCGTTCGATCCGCTCGCGGTCGCGCGCGCGGCCGGCTTGTCGACCGCCGCGCCGGCGCCCGCGGACGTGGGCGGTCTCGACGGCTTCGTCGCGCGCCGCGCCGACGATCTCGCCCGCTACCAGAACGCGGCCTACGCCGAACGCTACCGCGCCCTGGTCGCGGCGGCGCGCGCGGCCGAAGCGACGCGCGCACCCGACCGTCGCGGCTTCGCCGACGCCGTCGCCCGCGCCTATTACAAGCTGATGGCCTACAAGGACGAATACGAGGTCGCCCGCCTCTACGGCGACGGCCGCTTCGCCCGCGCGCTCGCCGAAACCTTCGAGGGTAGCCACCGGCTCACCGTCCACCTGGCGCCGCCGTTCCTGGGCGAGCGCGACCCCGCGACCGGCCGGCCGGTCAAGCGGGCGTTCGGCCCGTGGATGCTGGCGGCAATGCGCCTGCTCGCGCCCTTGAAGGTGCTGCGCGGAACGCCGTTCGATCCCTTCGGCCGCACCGCCGAGCGCAAGGCCGAGCGCCGCCTGATCGCCGAATACGAAACCCTGGTCGCGGAACTGATCGAGCGGCTCGCGCCGGAAACCCACGCGCTCGCGACCGAACTCGCCGCCCTTCCCCTCGACATTCGCGGCTTCGGGCCGATCAAGAGCGCGGCGATCGCGCGCGCCAAGGCCGCCGAAGCCGCCCTGCTCGCGCGCCTGCGCGTGCCGCCGGGTCCGCGCGCCCGCGCCGCCGAATAGCTCTTCAGCGCTTGCGCAGCAAGTCGTAGCTGTAGAGCGCGAGGCCCGCCCAGACGAAAGCGAACGTGACCAGCGACGCCGGGGTCAACGGTTCGCGGAACAGGAACACCCCGAGCAGGAACGTGGCGCTCGGCGAGAGGTACTGAACGATGCCGAGGGTGGCGAGCGGCAGGCCGCGCGCGGCAATCACGAACAAGGTCATCGGCACGGCGGTCGCCACGCCGGTCGCCAGCAGCATCACGTCGAGCGCGGCCGACTTGACCAGGAATGCCCCCTCGCCCGCCGCCGCCAACCAAACGATGTAGGCGAGCGACGCCGGCGCCAGCATCGCGGTTTCGACGAGCAGGCCGCCGATCGGGTCCGCCGGCAGGACCTTGCGCGTCAGGCCGTAGAGGCCGAACGAAAACGCGAGCCCGAGCGCCACCCACGGCACCGCGCCGGACCCGACCGCCATGATCGCGACCCCGGTCGCGGCCAGGCCGACCGCGATCCAGCGCGCCGGCGTCAGTTTTTCGCCCAGGACCGCGACCCCGAGCGCGACGTTGACCAGCGGGTTGATGAAATAGCCGAGGCTGGTTTCCAGCACCCGGTCGTTGTTGACCGCCCAGACGAACACCAGCCAGTTGATCCCGAGCAGCGCGGCCGAACCGGCGAGGCCGAGCAGCACGCGCGGCCGCGCGAGCAGGGCCATGGTCCGCGCCCGCTTTCCGGTCAACCACACGAAACCCGCGAACAGCAGCGCGGCCCAGGCGATGCGGTGCGCGACGATTTCGCTCGGCAGCGCCTCGGCCATCGCCTTGAAGTAGATTGGCAGCAGACCCCAGGTTACGAACGCGCCGAGACCGGCGGCCAGCGCGGTTCGCGTCGATCGGTTCACCACAACGCTCCGATCAGGAACGGCAGGGTGGCGAAGCCGAGCAGCGTCGACAGCATGACCAGCCCCGCGACCTCGGACGGGTCGGTGCCGTAACGCTGGGCGAACAGGAAATTCATCACCGCGACCGGCATCGCCGATTGCAGCACCAGGATGGCGAGCGCGGTGCCTTCCAGGCCGAAGGCGCGCCCGATCCCGTAGCCGGCACCCAACCCGAGGGCGAAGCGGAGAACCGCGAGGGCCAGTCCCCGCGCGAGGCCGGCGACCCTGAGCCCGGCGAGCGCGACGCCGAGGGTGATGAGCATCAACGGCACCATCATGCCGCCCAGGATCCGGGCCGTGTTCATCAGCCACTCCGGCGGCTCGATCCCGCCCGTCATGAAGACGGCCGCGGCGGCGACCGCGTAGAGCGCGGGAATGCGCGCCAGCGCGCGCGGCGAAAACGCGCCCGCCGAGATGGCGACGCCGACGGTCAGGTGCAGCACCACCGACACCGTGAAAAAGACGATGGCGAACGCGAGGCCGTCGGCGGCGAAGCCGAGCGCCGCGAGCGGCAAGCCCATATTGCCGACGTTGGGAAACATCATCGCCGGCAGGAACGAGCGCAGCGGTATCCGCGCCGCCGCGAGCGCCGCGGCGCCCGCCACCCCGACCGCGACGGTAACGGCGAGGGCCGCGACCGCCATGATCCCCAGCGGCGCCATATCGAGCCGCGTTTCCACCAGGGTGACGAACACCAGCGCCGGCAGCGAGATGTTGGTGGCGAGCACCGTGACCATGTCGGCGTCGTAACGCCGCCCGCTGCGCGCCCAGGCGTAGCCGAGGACGGCGCAGAGAAACACGGGCGCGACGACGGCAACCAGGTTCCCGATCATGTGTGGTCCGCGCCCCGGGAGCCGGGGCGAATTTACGTCAGGGCACCAGAGCGATGCGCAGGATATTGGTCGCGCCGGGCGTGCCGAACGGAACCCCCGCGGTGATGACCACCCGTTGGCCGGGCTTGGCGAAGCCCTCGCGCGAGGCGGAGGCGACCGCCTTGGTCACCATCTCGCTGAAGCTGTGCAGATCGTCGATCTGGACCGAATGCACGCCCCAGGCCAGCGCCAGGCGCCGCGCCGTGTCCGGACGCGGGGTCAAGCCGATGATCGGCACGCCCGGCCGCTCGCGCGCGCAGCGCAGCGTGGTCGAGCCGGTCGAACTGAAGGTCACGATCGCCGCCGCCGAGATGGTCTTCGCCACTTGGCGCGCCGCCGCCGTGATCGCGTCGGCCGACGTCGCCTCGGGGTCGTGGTGCTCGGCCTGCATGATCCTGCGGTACAAGGGATCGCGTTCGACCCGGTAGATGATCCGGTCCATCATGGCGATCGCTTCCGCCGGGTATTCGCCGACCGCGGTTTCCGCCGACAGCATGACTGCGTCGGCGCCGTCGTAGACCGCGGTCGCCACGTCGGACGCCTCGGCCCGCGTCGGCGTCGGCGAATGAACCATGGAATCGAGCATCTGCGTCGCCACCACCACCGGCCGCCCGGCCTGGCGGCAGGCGCGGATGATGCGTTTTTGGATGCCGGGCACGTCCTCGGGCGGCAGTTCGACGCCGAGATCCCCGCGCGCGACCATGACCGCGTCGGACAACGCCACGATTTCGTCGAGATGCTCGATCGCCGCCGGCTTTTCCAGCTTGGTCATGATCGCGGCTCGGCCCGCGATCAGCTTGCGCGCCTCGGAGACATCCTCGGCCCGCTGCACGAAGGAGAGCGCGACCCAATCGACACCCAACTCGAGCCCGTAATTCAAATCGTCGATGTCCTTGCGCGTGAGCGGCGACAGATCGAGCACCGCGCTCGGCACGTTCAGGCCCTTGTGGTCGGAGATCTCGCCGCCGACCACCACCGTCGTTTCGGCGAAATCGGCGCCGCATTCGTCGACCCTGAGGCGGACGCGCCCGTCGTCGAGCAGCAGATCGGTTCCCGCCGCGAGCGCGCGGAAGACCTCGGGGTGCGGCAACGGCGCGCGGCGCTCGTCGCCCCAGTCCGGGTTCAGGTCGAGGCGGAATTTCATGCCCGGGATCAGCTCGATCCGCCCGCCCTTGAATTCGCCGACCCGGAGCTTGGGCCCCTGCAGATCGAGCAGAATGCCGATCGGCCGGCCGTGCTTCATTTCCAGCGCGCGGATGACGTCGAACCGCGCCTTGTGGTCTTCGTGGCTGCCGTGACTGAAATTGAGGCGAAAAACGTCGGCGCCCGCCTCGAACAACTTGGCCAGCACGGCTTCGGTCGAACAGGCCGGGCCGACGGTGGCGATGATTTTTGCGTTGCGGCGGCGTCGCATGTTGCGCCGAGATTAGGGCCTAGGGCCGCGCTCCGGCAAGGCCGGGCCGGATTCGGACGTGCGTTAACCCGTTCTTAACCATACCCTGCGACGATCCGATCGCCGCAACCGGGAGGCGCGCGTGTTCGAATTCGTGTCCAAGGCCCTGCTCAGCCTCGTGCTCGACAAGCGCGCGCGCGAGGCGCTCGAAACGGCGAGAAACACGCCGACAGGCGGCGGCGCGCCGCCGGGAACGCCCCCGGAACTTCCGACGGCACCGGCGCCGCCGCCCGCCATGAGCGAGGCCCGGCGCGAATTGATCCGCAACGCGCTCGCGGTGCAGCGCTCCAAGCAGCACGTCTTCGACGACCTGAGCGAGGACGCCAAGGCCAAGCTGCTCATCACCGCGGTCAAGGCCCTGGGAATTCCGCCCGACCAGATCGAACGCGAACTGCGCCGCCCGCGCCCCAAATCCGATCCCGGCCGCAAGCACTAAAGACGCGGTTTCCGACCGGGTTAGGGAAACTCCCGCATTTGACAAAGCCATTCGCGCCTCCCAACATTGGCGAATCGGCAACCCCCGATGGGGGCACCCGGGAGGCGCGATGACCAGCGACGCCGAAATCAAGGTCCTGAAGACCGAGCTCACCGGCTTGTTCCACTACATCCAACGGGTGCGGCAGGAAATCGCCGCGCTTTACAAGCCGGCCGAGGACGACAATCGCTTCGCCAGCATGTCCGAGCAGCTCGACGCCATCGTCAGGGCGACCGCGGACGCGACCAACACCATCATGGCGGCGATGGAGGAAAACGAGAAAATCGTTTCCGAAGTCAAGAAAGGCCTCGCCGACGCCGCATTGGCCGCCAAGCTCGACAAGATCAACGACAACGCGTCGGCGGTATTCGAGGCGTGCTCGTTCCAGGACATCACCGGCCAGCGCATCGGCAAGGTCGCCATGTCCCTCGCCTACGTCGAAAAGCACGTCAACATCCTGATCGATACCTGGGGTCGGGGCGAGGTCGAGAAGACCGAGGTCAAGCCCGACCAGGCCAAGACCTCCGACGAGCAGTTGCTGCACGGCCCGCAGCTCGAGGGCAAGGGCGTCACCCAGGACGAAATCGACAAGTTGTTTCAGTAGCGCGCGAGTTCGCAACTCATATCAGCGCGCGAGTTGGCGGTTCATATCAGCGCGCGAGTTCGCGCATGGCGCGATCCAACCCTTCGAGGGTGGTCGGGTACATGCGCCCCTCCATGATCCGCCGCGTGAGGCCGATCGACGTGGTCGAGCCCCACCATTGCGGCGCGACCGGGTTGAGCCAGACCGCGCGCGGGTACGTGTCCAGCAGGCGCTGCATCCAGACCGCGCCCGGTTCCTCGTTCCAGTGCTCGACGCTGCCCCCGGCATGGGTGATCTCGTAGGGGCTCATGGACGCGTCGCCGACGATCAGGACCCGATAGTCGTCGGCAAAGGTGTGCAGCACCTCGGCGGTCGCGACGGTCTCGGCGTGGCGGCGTCGGTTGTCCTTCCACACCCGCTCATAGAGGAAGTTGTGGAAGTAGAAGTATTCGAGATGCTTGAATTCCGAACGCGCGGCCGAGAACAGCTCCTCCATCACCCGCACGTGCGGGTCCATGGAGCCGCCGACGTCGAGAAACAGCAGCACCTTGACCGCGTTGTGCCGCTCCGGCACCAGGCGCACGTCGAGCCAGCCCTTGCGCGCGGTCGAGCGGATGGTGTCGGGCAAATCCAATTCCAGGTGCGCGCCCTCGCGCGCGAAGCGCCGGAGCCGGCGCAGCGCGATCTTGATGTTGCGCACGCCGATCTCGACCCGGTCGTCGAGGTTCCTGAACTCGCGCTTGTCCCAGACCTTGACCGCGCGGTGGTGGCGGTTCTCGTGCTGGCCGATGCGCACGCCTTCCGGGTTGTAGCCGTAGGCCCCGAACGGCGAGGTGCCGGCGGTGCCGATCCATCGGCTTCCGCCCTGGTGGCGGCCCTGCTGTTCGGCCAGGCGCTTCTTCAGCGTTTCCATCAGCTTGTCGAAGCCGCCCAAGGACCGGATCTGGGCCTTTTCCTCGTCGGTCAGCACGCGCTCGGCGATCTTGCGCAGCCATTCCTCGGGAATTTCGGCGAGCAGCGATTCGGCGCCCGGCCCGGTCGCGCCCTCCAGACCCTTGAACACCTGGCCGAAGACGCGATCGAACTTGTCGAGGTTGCGTTCGTCCTTCACCAGGGCGGCGCGGGCGAGGTAATAGAAGTCCTCGACCGAATAGCCGGCGACGTTGCGGTCCATCGCCTCCATCAGGGTCAGGTATTCGCGCAAGGAAACCGGCACCTTGGCCGCGCGCAACTCGAAGAAGAACCCCGCGAACACGGGCGGCCTCAGCGTTCTTCCCGCCGGTTGATGAAGGCGAGGCGCTCGAACAGCTGCACGTCCTGCTCGTTCTTGAGGAGCGCTCCGTGCAAGGGCGGGATCAGCGCGCGCCGGTCGGTCGCGCGCAGCGCCTCGGGCGGAATCTCCTCGGCCAGCAGCAGCTTGATCCAGTCGAGCAATTCCGAGGTCGAGGGCCGCTTCTTCAGGCCGGGCACCTCGCGCACCTCATAGAAGAGCGCGAGCGCCTCCCGCACCAGGCGCTTCTGGATGCCGGGGAAGTGCACGTCGACGATCCGCGTCATGGTGTCGCGGTCGGGAAAGCTGATGTAATGGAAGAAGCACCGGCGCAGGAACGCGTCGGGCAGCTCCTTCTCGTTGTTGGAGGTGATCACCACCACCGGGCGGGCGTCCGCGCGCACCGTTTCGTTGGTTTCGTAGACGTGGAATTCCATGCGGTCGAGTTCGAGCAGCAGGTCGTTGGGAAACTCGATGTCGGCCTTGTCGATCTCGTCGATCAGCAGCACCGGGCGCCGCTCCGACGTGAACGCGTGCCAGAGCTTGCCCTTGAGGATGTAGTTGCCGATGTCGTGCACGCGCGCGTCGCCGAGCTGGGAATCGCGGAGCCGCGCGACCGCGTCGTATTCGTAGAGCCCGTGCTGGGCCTTGGTGGTCGATTTGATGTGCCAGGCGATCAGCGGCGCGCCGAGCGCCTTGGCGATTTCGTGCGCGAGCACGGTCTTGCCGGTGCCGGGCTCGCCCTTGACCAGCAGCGGCCGCTCGAGCGCGACCGCGGCGTTGACCGCGACGCGCAAATCCTCGGTCGCGATGAAGGTGTCGGTGCCCTGGAAGCGCTTGCGGTCCACGTTCAGGCTCCGCCCGCGAGCGCGTTTTCGATCGCCTTCAGGGCGTCGGGCGCCTTCGCGCCGTCCGGCCCGCCCGCCTGGGCCATGTCGGGTCGGCCGCCGCCGCCTTTGCCGCCGAGCGCGGCGGCCCCGGCGCGGACCAGATCGACCGCGCTCACCTTCGCGGCCACGTCCTCGGTCACGCCGACCACCAGCGAGGCGCGGCCCTCCTCGACCGAGACCAGGGCGACCACGCCGGACTTGATGTTCTTCTTGATGATGTCGGCCATCGGCTTCAGATCGCGCGCCGGCACGCCTTCGAGCAGGCGCGGCACGAAGCGCACGCCGTTGATCTCCTTCGCCTCCGCCGCGCTTCCGCCTCCGGTGCCGCCGGTCGCGAGCTTCTGGCGGACCTCCGCGAGTTCGCGCTCCAGCTTGCGGCGTTCGTCGAGCAGCGCGGCGAGGCGCGCGGGCACCTCGCCCGGCTGCACCTTGAGCGCGTCGGCGGCGTCGCGCAGCAGCGATTCTTGCGCGCGGAAGTAATCGGCGGCGGCGGCGCCGGCCACCGCCTCGATCCGGCGCACCCCGGCCCCGACCGCGCTTTCGGCGACCACGTGCAAGAGGCCGATGTCGCCGGTGCGCCGGACGTGGGTGCCGCCGCAGAGTTCGACCGAAAACGGATGGGTCGGGTCCTTATCCCTGCCCGCTCCCATCGACACCACGCGCACCTCGCTGCCGTATTTTTCGCCGAACAGCGCCATGGCGCCGGCCTTGACCGCTTCGTCCGGGTCCATCAGACGGGTGACGACCGCTTCGTTGAGGCGGATCTGGCGGTTGACGTCGGTTTCCACGTCGGCGATCTCGGCCGGGCTCACGGCCTTGGGATGACTGATGTCGAAGCGGAGCCGGTCGGGGGCGACCAGGGAGCCTTTCTGGGTGACGTGCGGCCCGAGGCGGCGGCGCAGCGCTTCGTGCAGCAGGTGCGTGGCCGAATGGTGCGCGCGCAAGGATTGGCGGCGTTCGGCTTCCACCGCGAGCGTCACCTGGTCGCCGACCTTGAGCGCGCCCTTCTCCACCCTGGCGAAATGCACATGCAGGTCGCCCGCCTTCTTTTGCGTGTCGGCGACCGCCGCTTCGCCCGCGGGGCCCTTGATGCGCCCGGTGTCGCCCATCTGGCCGCCGGATTCGCCGTAGAAGGGCGTCTGGTTGACGACCAGGCCGACTTCGTCGCCCGCGCGCGCCTCATTGACTCGTTGGCCGTTCCTGACCAGGGCGACGATCTGGCCTTCGGCCGACTCGGTCGCGTAGCCGAGGAATTCGGACGCGCCCACGTCGTCGCGCACCTGGAACCAGACCTGTTCGGTCGCGGCCTCGCCCGAGCCGGCCCAGGCCTTGCGCGCTTCCGCGCGCTGGCGCGCCATCGCCGCCTCGAAGCCCGCCTCGTCGACGCCGAGGCCGCGCGCCTTGAGCGCGTCCTGGGTGAGATCGAGGGGAAAGCCGTAGGTGTCGTAGAGCCGGAACGCGGTTTCGCCGTCGAGCCGGGCGCCCTTCGCCATCTTCGCGGTCGCTTCGTCGAGGAGCTTGAGGCCGCGTTCCAGGGTGGCGCGGAAGCGGGTTTCCTCCAGCTTCAGCGCCTCGGTCATCAGGGCTTCGGCGCGCTCCAGTTCCGGATAGGCGACGCCCATCTGCGCCACCAGCGCCGGCACCAGCCGGTGCATCAGGGGTTCCTTGCAGCCGAGCAGTTGGGCGTGGCGCATGGCCCGGCGCATGATCCGGCGCAGCACGTAGCCGCGCCCTTCGTTGGAGGGCAGCACGCCGTCGGCGATGAGGAAACACGACGCGCGCAAGTGATCGGCGATGACCCGGTGCGAGACGCCGTGCGGCCCGTCGGGTTCGGTCGCGGAGGCGCGCGCCGATTCCTCGATCAGGGAACGCATCAGGTCGATGGCGTAGTTGTCGTGGGTGCCCTGCATCACCGCGGCGATGCGCTCCAGGCCCATGCCGGTGTCGACCGAGGGCTTGGGCAGGTTCTTGCGGGTCTTCGCGTCGACCTGCTCGAACTGCATGAAGACCAGATTCCAGATTTCGATGAAGCGGTCGCCGTCGGCCTCCGCGCTGCCGGGCGGGCCGCCGGGGATGTGCGGACCGTGGTCGTAGAAAATCTCGGTGCAGGGGCCGCACGGGCCGGTTTCGCCCATGGACCAGAAGTTGTCGGAGGTCGGGATGCGGATGATTTTGGAATCGGGGATTCCGGCTATTTTACGCCAATGGCCGGCGGCTTCCTCGTCGGTGGTGTGGACGGTGACGATCAGGCGGTCCTGGGCGAGGCCGAATTCCCTGGTCACCAGATTCCAGGCGAGCTCGATCGCCACGTCCTTGAAGTAGTCGCCGAACGAGAAGTTGCCGAGCATCTCGAAGAAGGTGTGGTGGCGCGCGGTGTGGCCGACGTTTTCCAGGTCGTTGTGCTTGCCGCCCGCGCGCACGCATTTCTGCGCGGTGGTGGCGCGCTTGTAGGGCCGGGCCTCGAGGCCGGTGAACACGTTCTTGAACTGGACCATGCCCGAGTTCGCGAACATCAGGGTGGAATCGTTGCGCGGCACGAGCGGCGACGATTCCACGATCCGGTGGCCGTGGCGGGCGAAGTAGTCGAGGAAGGCGCGGCGGATGTCGTTGACGCTCTGCATGGTCTTCAATGTAGGCCGGAACCGCCCGGAATCCAAAGCCCGGCAAGGGCTTCGCGGGGGTTTGCCGGGCCTGGGGTTTTACCGCCCGGAAGCGGGGGGTGTCCAGGCGGGGCGAGCGGAAAGGCGGCGCCGTGCCCACGCCCCGAAAAACGACGGGCCCCGCTTGCGCGGGGCCCGCCAGCCAGCCAGGAGAAGATTTCGGAAAAGGAGCGGCGGCTACTCCGCCGCGCCGGGGGGCTCGTTGCCGCCGTCGCTTTCGCCCTCGCTCGCGCCGCCGCTCATCATGGCTTTCGACACGAGGCCGGCGTTGGCGCGGATCTTGGCCTCGATCGCGTCGGCGACGTCGGGGTGTTCCTTGAGATACGTCTTGGCGTTCTCGCGGCCCTGGCCGATGCGCTCGGAATCGTAGGAGAACCAGGAGCCGGATTTTTCGACGATGCCCGCCTTGAGGCCGAGATCGACCAGTTCGCCCAGCTTGGAGACGCCTTCGCCGTACATGATGTCGAATTCGACCATCTTGAAGGGCGGCGCCAGCTTGTTCTTCACCACCTTGACCCGGGTGTGGGAGCCGACCACCTCGTCGCGCTCCTTGATCGCGCCGATGCGGCGGATTTCGAGCCGGACCGAGGAATAGAACTTGAGGGCGTTGCCGCCGGTGGTGGTCTCGGGGTTGCCGAACATGACGCCGATCTTCATGCGGATCTGGTTGATGAAGA
>CAYPQV010000019.1:0-81865 GCA_964412955.1 uncultured Hyphomicrobiales bacterium | reverse complement strand
CCTCCGCGCCACCCTGGTCGGATCGGGCGCGATCGGGCTCTGGTCGGCGCTGACGCTGCTGGTCACGTTCGTGCCCGGCGTGCCGCCGTTCCAATTGGTCGCGCTGACCTTCGCCGTCGGCTCGGCGCTGATGCTGGTCAAGTGGTACGTCGCCGGGCAGTGCACGGTCGAACGGCTGATCCACCCGTGGCGGGTCTGGCTGCTCGGCGTCGGCGGGATTTTCGGCTATCACGCCTTCTATTTCGCCGCGCTCTATCTCGCGCCGCCGCTGGAGACGAGCCTGATCAACTACCTGTGGCCGCTCCTGATCGTTCTCTTTTCCGCCCTGCTCCCCGGCGAACGGCTGCGCTGGTTCCACGGCCTCGGCGCGGCGCTCGGCCTCGCCGGCACCACGATCCTGATCGCGGGCGAGAAGGAACTGGCGTTCACCTCCGAACACGTCGCCGGCTACGCCTGCGCGCTCGGGGCCGCCGTGACCTGGGCGGCGTATTCGGTGCTGTCGCGGCGCGTCGCCCACGTGTCAAGCGATTCGGTCGGCGGCTTCATGGCGGCGACCGCGTTCCTGGCGTTCGTCATCCACGCGAATTTCGAAACCACGGTCTGGCCGCAGGGCGCGCTCGCCTGGGCGGCCGTCGTCCTGCTCGGCTTGGGCCCGCTCGGCGCCGCCTTTTTCCTCTGGGACCACGGCGTCAAGCGGGGCGACATCCGCGTGCTCGGCGCCGCGTCCTACGCCGCGCCGCTGATTTCGACGCTGCTGCTGGTCGCCTTCGGCCGGGGCGAGGCGAGCGGGCGGGTCATGGTCGCGCTGGCGCTGATCGTCGGCGGCGCGGCGCTCGCGGCCAAGGACATGCTGTTCGCGCGGCGGACCGGCGATTAGGCGGCCGCGTTCTTCGCCTCGGTCGCGACCATGGAGGGGCGCCGGGCGAACGCGGCGTGCCAGGCGGCCAAGCGCGGGCGCCCGTCACGCCAGTTCAGGAATCCGAACCGGAAATCGAGATAGCCGAGCGCGCAGGCGATGGCGATCGCGCCGATGTCGGGCGGCAGGGCGGCGTCGGGCGGCTCCCGTTCCAGCGCGTCGAGCGAACGCACGACCGCGCCCTGCTGGCGCTCGACCCAGCCCGGCGTCGGGCCGTGCTCCTTGCGCTGGGTGATCTCGACCCGCCACAGCACGGCCGCGTCCATGACCCCGTCGCCGAGCGACTGGGCGCGGAGCGCGAGCCAGCGCGCGGCGCCCTCGGGCGGGAAGAGGCGCGGCGCGTCGCCGAGGGTATCGAGGTATTCGCAAATCACCGCCGAGTCGTAGAGCGCGAGGCCGTCCTCGGTCACCAGCGTCGGGATCTTGCCGAGCGGGTTGAGGGCCTTCAGGTCCTCCGGCGCCGCCCAGGGATTGGAGGCGATTTCGCGCAAGCGCCCGGCCAGGCCGCGCTCGTGCGCGGCGACGCGCACCTTGCGGGCGTAAGGCGAACTCGGGGAAAAGCGGAGGATCAAGGCCATGACGGTCGCGGGCGGAGCCTAGGCCGGATCCTTCGGCACCGTCTTGGTCATCGACGGCCGCCCGGCGAATTCCTTGTACCACGCCGCGAGCGCGGGGCGGCCCTGCCGCCAATCGTCGCCGGGAAAGCGGAAATCGAACCAGCCGAGCGCGCAGCCGACGGCGATGTGGCCGATGGTCACGCCCGCGCCGAGGGCGGGCGCTTCCTCCTCCAGCGTGTCCATGGCGCGCGCGACCGCCGCGCGCTGGCGGTCGATCCAGGAGGCCGAGCGTTCCGTGTCCTTGCGCATCGATTCGAGCCGGCGCAGGATGCCCGCGTCCAGCATGCCGTCGGCGAGCGCCTGGCGGCGGAGCGCGGTCCAGCGCGCGCCGCCGGAGGCCGGGAAGATCTTCGACCCGTCGTGGAGCGAATCGAGGTATTCGCAAATCACCGGCGAATCGTAGAGCACCTCGCCGCCGTCGGTGGCCAGCGCCGGCACCTTGCCAAGCGGGTTGTCGCGGCCGATGTCCGTGTCGTTGGCCCAGACGTTGGTGGGCACCAGCCCGATCCGGCCGGCGAGACCGGTCTCAAAGGCGACGACCATGACCTTGCGCACGTAAGGCGAGGTGGGCGAATAGCGGAGCTTCATATGAGGGTCCCTCCCGATGCGGGACCGGACGCTAACATCCCGTGCCGGTACCGCCAAGCCCGCGCGCCCCGGTAGGGGCGCAATATTATTTAACGCGCGCGGGGATTCGCCCGCGCGCCCCCACACCCCCCCCCCCCAGGTCGGCGCCAAAAATTATTACCCCGCCGGCGGGCCCCCCCCCCCCCGCCCCGGGGGGGGACATACAGCGTATACCGCGCGCACGGATTTGATCGCTTGCCCGCCTATCGGCTGGACCGCGCGCCCCGGTAGGGGCGCATTATTATTTGACGCGCGCGTCACGCCGGTAGGCGTGCATTTGCACGACGATTCGCCCGCGCGCCCCTGCTAGACTACGCCCATGCGTTCCGACGTGATCGACCTCAGGGATTTTTACGCCACCGGCCTCGGCCAGGCGGCCAAGCGCGTCGTCGGCCAGCGCGTGCGCGAGATGTGGCCGGACGTGCGCGGCATGACCGTGGTCGGGCTCGGCTACGCCCCGCCGTTTCTCGGATCCTTCCGCGGCGAGGCGGCCCGCGTCATCGCCGCCATGCCGGCGTCGCAAGGCGTGCTCCATTGGCCGCGCGAGGGCGCCGGGCAGACCGTATTGGTCGAGGAAATCGAATTGCCTTTTCCCGATCTCTCGGTCGATCGGATGCTGCTCGCCCACTGTCTCGAAACCACCGAGCAGATCCGGCCCCTGATGCGCGAAATCTGGCGGGTGCTGACCGGCGACGGGCGATTGCTGGTGATGGCGCCGAACCGGCGCGGCCTGTGGGCGCGCTTCGAGCACACGCCGTTCGGCCACGGCCGGCCCTATTCGCCCGGCCAGCTCAACCGGCTGCTCCGCGATTCCATGTTCACGCCGACGCGGGCCCTGGCGGCGCTCTATCTGCCGCCGGTCGCCTGGCGCGTCGCGCTCGCGGCGGCCCCGGCGTGGGAACGCCTCGGCGCGTGGGGCCTGTCCGCGTTCGCGGGCGTGGCGATGGTCGAGGCGTCGAAACAGATCTACGCCGCGCAGCCGCTCCTGAAGGCGCGCGCGCGCGCCGTTCCGGCCGCGGCGTCGCGGGCCGGAACCTGACCCCTCACTTCGTCAGCAGAAAAACCGCCTGCTCGCCGAACAGGTTGGCGGCGAAGAATCCGGCGCCGATGCCGCGCGCGCGTCCCGAGGAATCGAGCGACAGGCTGCGCTCGACGCGGAAGCCCATCTCGCCGCACAGCGCGACGAAGTCCCGGATCGAGCAGAGGTGGATGTTGGGCGTGTCGTACCATTCGTGCGGCATCAGGTCGGACTTGGGCATCCGCCCGCCGAGCAGGAAGTCGAGCCGAATCCGCCAATAGGCGAAATTGGGAAAGCTGACGATCGCGTGCCGGCCGATGCGCATCATGTGACCGAGCACGTCGCGCGGCGCCACCATCGCCTGCAGCGTGTTGCTGAGGATGACGAAGTCGAACGCGTCGTTCGGATAGTCCTTGAGGTCGGTATCGGCGTCGCCCTGGATCACGGAGAGGCCGCGGCTGATGCACGCGTTCACGCCCGAGGTCGACAATTCGATGCCGCGGCCGTCAACCTGCTTGAAGGCGGCGAGATATTCGAGCAGCGCGCCGTCGCCGCAACCGACGTCGAGCACCCGCGTGCGCGGCTCGATCATGTCGGCGATCAGCTGCAGGTCGATGCGCATGGAGCGGCGGGAATCGCTCATCGCCCGTTTTTCCTCGGCAGTCCGCGATGCTCGGCGGCGCCGTCGAGAAAGCCCTCGAACACGCGACGGAATTCGGGCTCGTCGAGCAGGAAGGAATCGTGGCCGTTGTTGGCGACGATTTCCGCGAAGCTGACGTTGGCCGCGACCGCATTCAAGGCATGCACGATCTTGCGGCTCTCCTCGGTCGGGTAGAGCCAGTCGCTGGTGAACGAGATCAGGCAGAAGCGCGTCGCGGTGCCGCGAAACGCGTTGGCCAGCACCCCGCCGTGGCGCTCCGCCAGGTCAAAGTAGTCCATGGCGCGGGTGATGTAGAGATAGGAATTGGCATCGAAGCGGTCGACAAACGTGCTGCCCTGGTGGCGCAGGTAGCTTTCGACCTGGAAATCCGCGTCGAAGCCCCAGCTGACGGCGGCGCGGTTCTGCAGCTTGCGCCCGAATTTTTCCTGCAGTGCCTTTTCCGACATGTAAGTGATGTGCGCGGCCATGCGCGCGACCGCGAGCCCGCGGTGCGGCCGGACGCCGTGCGCGGCGTAATCGCCGCCGTGCCAGTCGGGGTCGGCCATGATCGCCTGGCGGCCGACTTCGTGGAAGGCAATGTTCTGGGCGGTGTGATGGGCGGCGGTCGCGATCGGCACCGCCGCGAACACGCGCTGGGGGTACAGCGCCGCCCATTCCAGCACCTGCATCCCGCCCATCGATCCGCCGGTGACCGCGAACAGGTTGTCGATGCCGAGATGATCGAGCAGCATCGCCTGGGCGCGCACCATGTCGGCGATGGAAATGACCGGAAAGGAAAGCCCCCACGGCTTGGCCGTGGCCGGGTTGATCTCTTTCGGCCCGACGGTGCCCATGCAGCCGCCGAGGATGTTGGCGCAGACGATGAAGTAACGGTCGGTGTCGAGCACCTTGCCCGGCCCGACCATCATGTGCCACCAGCCGTCCTTGCCGGTGACCGGATGGGGCTCGGCGACGAACTGGTCGCCGGTCAGCGCGTGGCAAACCAGGACGGCGTTGGAGCGTTCGGCGTTGAGCCGGCCGTAGGTCTGGTAGGCGACCGCGAAGTCGACGAGATCGACGCCGCAATCGAGGCGCAGGGGCTTGTCCCGTCCAAGGCGGACTTGATGCCCCGGCAGCGGGGGCGATACCCGGGACGGTTCATTGCGCGACGGATCGGAAGAGGTGTTGGCGGTCATCGTTCTCGCGCGGGTCCCGCCCAAAAAAACACGGCCAGGAAAACCGGGGGTGGCCCCATTGCTAGGAAGGGGGGTGCCAAGAGTCAACGTTTTCTTTGATTTTGCTCTATGAATCGGGGGAAGCGGGCGTTATCACTAGCGGGCCGACGACAGTCCCGGACTGCAACCCGGTTCCCGAAAAAATCGCCGATTCGAGACCCGCCCATGAGCCCGCGCCGCGTTTCCCTCGCCTCCTTGCGCCGGCGGATCGACCGGATCGACACGGCCATCCACGCGCTCCTGATCCGGCGCACGACGGTGGTCGAGGCGGTCAAGGACCTGAAAAAAAACGAACGGGTCAAGATCCGGCCCGGCCGCGAGGCGGAAATCGTCTATCGCCTGATCCGCCGCCACAAAGGCCCTTTTCCGGTCGCCGAACTGGTTCGCATCTGGCGCGAGCTGATCGTCGCCACGCTCCGCTTCGAGGGCCCGTTTTCGGTCGCGATCTTCGCACCCCACGGGCACGGCGGCATCTGGGACCTGGCGCGCGACCAGTACGGCTCGTTCACCCCGATGACCCGTCACGAGGGCGCGCGCGCCGTCATCCGCGCCGTCGCCGATCATCGCGCCACCGTCGGCGTGCTGCCGCTGCCGGTGGTCGACGAAGAAGAGCCCTGGTGGCCCGACCTGATGCCGGGCCGGGCCGACAAGCACGACCGACTCTGGATCATCGCGCGGCTGCCGTTCGCCGGCGCGGGCAACGCGCGCGGGGCCGGCGTCGGCGCCTTCGCCGTCGCCCCCGCCATGCCCGATCCGTCCGGGCGCGACCGCGGCTGCCTCGGCGTCGCGACCGACGGCACCGTCGGCCGCGACGCGCTCGAACGCGCCTTCGCCAAGGCGCGCCTCGGCCGCCCCGAATTGATCGGCTGCGAGGACCGGCAACCGGCTTCCGGCGACCTGTGGTTCGCCGACGTCGCCGGCTACGTGCGCGAGGACGACCCGCGGCTCGCGGCCTTGGCGCAGGCCCTGGGGGAATCCTCGGCGCGCGTGGCCGTCCTCGGCGCCTACGGCGAGCCGTTGACCCAGGCCGAGATCGCGCCCCGGCCCGGGCGCGGCAGGCGGAAAGCGCGGCGGTCATGAACGCCTCGTCCAAGCCCCCCCGGTCCAAGGGGCCCGAGCCCCGCCCCGGCGTGTTCGCGGTCGCGCCCTATGTCGGCGGCGAATCCACGATCAAGGGGATGGAGCGGGTCATCAAGCTCTCGTCCAACGAGAATCCCTTCGGCCCGAGCCCGATGGCGATGGAAGCCTACGCGCGGCTCGCGCCCGATCTCCACCGCTATCCCGACGGCGGGTGCAAGGCCCTGCGCCGCGCGCTCGCCGCCGCCTGGAACCTGCCGGCGGAGCGCATCGTGTGCGGCGCGGGTTCGGACGAATTGATCCTGTTGCTGGCGCGCGCCTATCTCGGCCCCGGCGACGAAACCCTCTATTCCGAGCACGAGTTTCTGATGTACCCGATCGCCACCGAAAGCACCGGGGCCAAGGCGATCAAGGTCAAGGAAACCGAGCTCACCGCCGACGTGGAGGCGCTGCTCGCCGCCGTCACGCCCGCGACCAAGATGGTATTTCTCGCCAACCCCAACAACCCGACCGGCACGTATCTTCCGGCCGCCCGGGTGCGCGCGCTGCGCGACCGGCTGCCGGAACGGGTGCTGCTGGTGGTGGACGCGGCCTACGCCGAGTTCGTGACCCGTCCCGACTACACCGGCGGCGCCGAACTGGTGGAGCCCGACGGCAACGTGGTGGTCCTGCGCACGTTCTCGAAAATCTACGGCCTCGGCGGCCTGCGCCTCGGCTGGGCGTTCTGCCCGACCGCCGTCGCCGACGTGCTCAACCGCATGCGCGGGCCGTTCAACGTCTCCTCGGCGGCGCAGGCCGCGGGCGCGGCGGCGGTCGCCGACACGGCGTTCGTCGCCAAGGTGCGCGCGCACGTCGAGACCTGGCGCGAATGGACCGGGGCCGAGGCGAGGAAGCTCGGCCTCGAGGTCACGCCCGGGGTCGGGAATTTCCTGCTGATCCATTTTCCCGGCCGGGCCGGCCGCGACGCGGCCGCGGCCGACGCCTTTCTCAAGAGCCGGGGCGTCATCGCCCGGCGCATGGAGCGCTACGGCCTGCCCGGGGCCTTGCGCGTCACCATCGGGCGCGAGGACGAAATGCGCGCTTTTGCCGCCGCCCTGGCCGATTTCGTGAACGCCCGCTAAGCTCCGGTCCATGCCCGGCAGGACAAAAAGAACAACCAAACCGACCGCCCTGTTCGGCCGCGTCGCCCTGATCGGCATCGGCCTGATCGGGTCCTCGCTCGCGCGCGTGGTGCGCCGCGAGGGGCTCGCCGGTCATATCGCGATCGCCACCCGCCGCGCGGAAACGCTCGCCGCCGCCAAGCGCCTGAAGCTGGGCGACAGCTATGCGACCGACCCCGCCCGCGCGGCGAAGGGCGCCGATCTGGTCGTGATCTGCACGCCCATGAGCGCCTACGCCGAAGTCGCCCGGGCGATCGCGCCCGCGCTCGCCCCCGGCGCCATCGTCAGCGACGTCGGCTCGGTCAAGTCGCCGGTCGCGCGCGACATCGGCGCCCTGCTGCCCAAGGGCGTGCGTCTGGTCCCCGGCCATCCCATCGCCGGCACCGAGCATTCCGGGCCCGAGGCCGGGTTCGCTGAATTGTTCCGGGGCCGCTGGTGCATCCTCACCCCCGAGGCGCGGACCGACCGGAACGCGGTCGAAAAGGTGGCCGAGCTGTGGCGCCGCGCGGGATCGCGGATCGCGACCATGGACGCGGCCCACCACGACCGGGTGCTGGCGATCACCTCGCACCTGCCGCACCTGATCGCCTACACCATCGTCGACACCGCCGCGCAATTGGAAAAGGACCTCCAGCGCGAGATCATCAAGTTCTCGGCGTCGGGCTTTCGCGACTTCACGCGCATCGCCGCGTCCGATCCGGTGATGTGGCGCGACATCTTCCTCGCCAACCGCGAGGCGGTGCTGGACATACTCCAGCGTTTCAACGAGGATTTGACCGCGTTGCAGCGCGCGATCCGCCGGGGCGACGGCGCGATGCTGCGGGAAACCTTCACCCGCACCCGCGCCATCCGCAAGGGCGTCATCGACGCCAAGCAGGCGTGATTTTAGGAACAGCGCCGATGCCGCCGATGCCGCCCGCCCACGACATGGACCTCAAGGCCGCGCTCAAGACGGCCGAAGCGGCCCTCGAAGCCGCGATCCGGCGCGAGCGCGACAACGCCGCGGCGGTCGAGCGCCGGATCGCCGAGGTCGTGCACGACATCAAGAATCCCCTGTCCGCGATGCTCGCCAACGCCGAAATCCTGCGCAAGGAATCCCTGGGGCCGCTCGGCGACGCCCGCTACAAGGCGATCGCCGATTCGATCCACGAATCCAGCGCGCGGCTGCTGGAATATTGCCAGGGATTGCTCGGCGATTTCGTGCGCGAATCCCGGCAGCGGCAGAGCGGGGAAGCGTCCGCCGAAGGCCGGGAAGCGCCGAGGACCGTGGACGCGGCGGCCATGGTGCGCGAGATCGTCGCGCTCAACCAGGCGCTCGCCGGCGAGCGCGGCATCCGCCTCGACGCCATGATCTCTCCCGACTTCCCGCCGATTCACACCCTGCCGACCCATCTGCACCGGGCGCTCACCAATCTCGTGTCCAACGCCCTCAAGTTCACGCCGCGCGGCGGCAAGGTGACCGTCGACGCCCACGTCGACGCCGGCAAGAACGCGGTGGTCCTGGTGGTGCGCGACACCGGGCCCGGCCTGACGGCGACCGACATCCTCCGGCTGCTGCGCTACGACGCGCCGACCCGATCCGAGCACGGCGAGACCGGCGCCGGCCTCGGCCTCGCCAACGTCGTGCATCTGGTCCGGGAAGCCGGCGGCGACGTCGAGATCGAGGCCGGGCGGACCCAGGGCGCCGCCGTCACCCTCAAGTTCCCGCACGAGCTGACCCGCGCGGCGGCGTGAATTCCGCTACAGCCGCACGCCCGCGCCGGCGCGGGCCTTGTCCCAGGCCTCGTCGCCCTTGAGCTCGAACACGACGGTTTCGTCGGCGGGCGCGATCAGCCAATCGCCGCGCTCGATCTCGCCCTCCAGCTGCCGCGCGCCCCAGCCCGAATAGCCGAGCGCGAACAGATAGCGCTTGGGCCCGATGCCGAAGGACACCGCCTCGATCGCCGACGGGGCCATCGACCAGGCGAACGACCCCGCCACCTTGCGGCTGAGCGGATCGTCGAAGTCCGCCGTGTGCAGGACGAAGCCGTGCCCGGTTTCGACCGGGCCGCCGTAGTGCACGACCAGGTCGCCGCCCGCCGCGCCGCCTTCCAGGCCGAATCCCTTCAGGAAACTCCCGATCGACGCGCGGCCGGTGACGCGGTTCACGATCAGGCCGAAGGCTCCCTGGGCGTCGTGGGAAATCATGTAGACGACCGATTTCCGGAAGCGCGGGTCCTGGATCTTGGGCGCGGCGACCAGAAGCTGCCCGGCGAGATAGAGGCCCGTGGTCTTGCCGTCTGAAACGTCGTCGGAAACGCCGGGCGCCGGCACCGCGAGGGCGAGCGCCACCGCCGCCAATCCCCAAGCGGCGCGCGCGAGATCAAGGGCGCGAAGGCTCCGCATCCGCCGAGGCTACCACGCCAGCACGGGCACGGTCAGCAAGGCCACCGGCCCGACGTAGAGCCGCCGTTCCTGCAGCGACACCGGCAGCGTGAGATAGGGCCGGCCGCCCCCCGTCAATTCGCCGTCGCGCCGCGCCAGCGCGGTCAGCGCCATCTTGGCGGCGAGCGCGTTGGTCCCGCTCACGGCGCCCGCGGCGCGCAGCGCGTCGACGGTTTCGGAGTAGCCCTCGATGCGCGCGGTGAACGCGCCGACCGGCTGGAACGCACCGTCGAGCGCCAGGGTGCCCTCGCCCGCCAGCGCGAGAGCGCCCCAACGCCCCTCGACGCGGGAAAGCTCGATGGTACCGCCCTCGTCGCGCCAGCGGCCAAACACGTCGCGCCAGCGGCCGAGCGCGGCGGGCCCCTCCTCGAACGGAAGCCGGCCCCGCACTTCGCCCGCGAGCGCGATGCGCGCGATGTTATCCCCGAGCGGCAGCCGCATCGCGTGCGGCGGACGAAACTCCTCGATCAGCGATTCGAACACCTGGCTCGGCCGGGCGTGATCCGGGCGCGCGGGCGAATCCCCGCGCGCGTCAATAGGTGCGCCCCTACCGGGGCGGGTATCGCCGGGCGAGACCGCCTCGGTGCGCCAATCGGCGCGCACCCGCCCAAGGGTGATGTCCTTGTCCGCGTCGCGGCCGTGGATGCGGATGTCGTCGGCTTGCAAGACAAGGGCGGAGACGCGCGCGGCCGCCGCGCGCGCCTCGATCGCGAACGCGCGCGCCGACACCGTCCAGCGCGCGAGGCCCGAGGCGTCGGCCGGGGCGATCGCATGGGTCCCGCCGAGGTCGAGCGTGACGCGGTCGAGCGCCCACGGGCGCGCGGAAAACACGGCGCGCTCGGGGCGCCAAATCCAGGTCCCGGACGGAAGCGCGACGGTCGCGCTCGGCGCCAGCACGCGCGCCTCGATTCGCAGCGGAAACCCCGATCTCGCGATTCCGGCATGGGCGATCGTCAGTTCGTCCGCGTGGCGCGCGTCCAGGAACGCCCGCACGCCGTCGGCGAACCGGTCCGCCAGGTACGACCACGCCGCCGCGTAGAGCCCGATCGCCGCCGCCAGCGCCAGGCCAAGGCCCCACGTCAACCGCCGCGCGCGCGCGGAGCGCGAATCGGGCGCGTGGTCATCACGGCCGGACGGGTTCATAGGGCGATCACCGGCGATCCTTATAGAACGTTGCCAGGGCGGGCGCGAGACCTTACGGTCCGAGACGAAACCGAGTTTTCCGCGCGATGCCCGAAACCGCCGCCGTCCTTCCGCCGTCGCCCTGGTTCCGATTCGCCCCCGCGTTCTTCGTGGTGATGTGGAGTTCGGGATTCGTCTTCGCCAAGCTCGGACTTCCTTACGCCGAACCGTTGACCTTTTTGTGCATCCGGCTGGCGATCGTCGCGGCGTTGTTCGCGCTGCTCGCGCTCGCCGTTCGCGCGCGCTGGCCCTCGACCTGGCGCGAGGCCGGGCACATCGCCGCCGCCGGCGTTCTGGTGCAGGGGTTTTACCTCGGCGGCGTGTTCTGGGCGATCAGCCGGGGCCTCGGCGCCGGGATCGTCGCGCTGATCATGGGCCTGCAACCGCTGCTCACCGCGGCCGCCGCCGGGATGGCGCTCGGCGAAAAAGTCACGGCGCGGCAATGGGTCGGGCTTGCCGTCGGGTTCATCGGCGTCGCCCTGGTGGTGACGGACCGGGACACCTCCGGCCTCGAAAACACGGCGGCGCTCGCCGCCAACGGCGTCGCCCTGCTCGCGCTCGCCGCCGGGGTGCTCTACCAGAAGCGCCACGCCGTCGCCATGGACCTGCGCTCGGGTTCGGCGATCCAGTTCGCGGTTTCCGCGCTTCTCTTGGGCGCGGGCGCGGTCCTGACCGAGGACATGCGAATCGAATGGACCGGCGAGTTCATTATCGCGATGTCGTGGCTGGTGCTGGCGATGTCGCTCGGCACTTCCATCGTCTTCCTCCAACTGATCCGGCGCGGCGCGGCGGCGAAGGTGTCGAGCCTGTTCTACCTGGTGCCGGCGGTGACCGCGCTGATGGCCTTCGCGCTGTTCGACGAGCGTTTGAGCCCGGTCGCGCTGGTCGGCATGGCGGTCGCGACCGTCGGCGTCGCCATGGCGACGCGGAATTGACCATGGCCGGCGCGCGCCCAAGGGACGGGGATTTCTGGGTGTTCGGCTACGGCTCGCTCATGTGGCGGCCGGGATTCCGCTATCGGGAACGCCGCGCCGCCCGCGTCCACGGTTTCCATCGCGCGCTCTGCGTCTATTCGGTGCGCTTTCGCGGCACCTACCGCAAGCCGGGCCTGGTGCTCGGGCTCGATCGCGGCGGCTCGTGCGTCGGGCGCGCGTTCCGGGTCGCGGGCCGGGACGCCGCGAAGGTCATGGCCTACCTGCACGCGCGCGAAATGCCGCACAAGGTGTACGACCCGCGCTGGTTGCGGGTCGAAACGCCCCGGGGATGGGTGCGCGCCTACACGTTCGTGGTCCGGCGCGACCACCCCCAGTATGCGGGCCGGCTGTCGGTCAAGCGCATGATTCCGCTGATCCTCGGCGGGCGCGGCATCGGCGGCACGTGCCTGGACTACGTGCGCGAAACCGTGCGCCACATGGACGAGCTGTGCGTGTGCGACACCCCGCTGCATCGGGTGCTCGCGGCCGCCGAGAAGGCGGCGAAGACGGCGAAAAAGCGGCGCTGAACGCCCCTCACCCGCGCTCCGAAGAAGCCTTCACGCGCACTTCGAATAGGTGCAGCTGGTGCACACGTCGCAGCCTTCCTGGCGGATCAGGGCGGCTTCGGCGCACTTGGGGCATTGGCGGAGCCGCGCCGACGGCGCCTGCGCCGCGCCGCCGGCGGCGGCGGCGACCTTCGGGATTCGCGCTTCGTGCGCCTTGGGCGCGCCCGTTTCGGGCGGGCTCAGGAATCCGATGGCGATCATGTGACTTTCGATCACCTCGCCGATGGCGGCGAGCAGCGACGGCACGTAGCGTCCGCCCATCCATTGCCCGCCGCGCGGGTCGAACACCGCCTTCAATTCCTCGATCACGAACGACACGTCGCCGCCGCGGCGGAACACCGCCGAGATCATGCGCGTCAGCGCCACCGTCCAGGCGAAATGCTCGACGTTCTTGGAATTGATGAAAATCTCGAACGGCCGGCGGCGGCCGTCCTGGATCACGTCGTTGATGGTGATGTACATGGCGTGGTCGGATTCCGGCCAGCGCACCTTGTAGGTCCCGCCCTGCAGAACCTCGGGCCGGTCGAGCGGCTGGGTCATGTAGACGATCGCGCCCGAATCGCCCGTGCCCTTGGAAGAAACGTCCTTCGGCCGCGCCTTGGGCATCGGCGCGCCCAGGGGCAGTTCCGGCTGGTCGCCCTTGGCGGCGGACTTGGCTTCCAGCACCGCGCCGGTGATCTCGTTCGGCCGGTAGGTGGTGCAGCCCTTGCAGCCGAGATCGTAGGCCTGCTGGTAGATGTCCTTGAAGCTCTCGAACGAGATGTCCTCGGGGCAGTTGATGGTCTTGGAAATCGAGCTGTCGACGTGGCGTTGCACCGCCGCCTGCATGACCAGGTGGTCGGTCGGGGCGAGCGCCTGGGCGTCGACGAAATAATCGGGCAGCGGCGCGTCGTCGCCGAAGGTCCGCCGGTAGAGGCGATAGGCGTAGTCCGACACCTGTTCTTCGCGCCGGGCGCCGTCGGGCATCAGGACGTGGCGGGTATAGGCGAAGCTGAACACCGGCTCCAGGCCCGACGACACGTTGTCGGCGAAGAGCGAGATGGTGCCGGTGGGCGCGACCGAGGTCAGCAGCCCGTTGCGGATGCCGTGTTGCGCGATCGCCGCGCGCACGTCGTCGTCGAGCGCGCGCACCGTTTCGGAAGCCAGGAACTTCTCCTTGTCGAACAGCGGGAACGGGCCCTTTTCGGCGGCCAAGTCGGCGGAAGCGAGGTAGGCCGCGCGCTGGATGGTCTTCATCCAGCTTTCGGTCAGCCGCACCGCCTCGCGCCCGCCGTAGCGCGCGCGGCACATGATGAGCGCGTCGGCGAGGCCGGTCAGCCCGAGCCCGATCCGGCGCTTGGCCTTGGCCTCCTGTTCCTGCCGCGGCAGCGGAAAGGCCGAAACGTCGATCACGTCGTCGAGAAAGCGGATCGCCGTGCGGGTCAGCCGGTCGAGCGCGGCGGTATCCAGGTGCGCGTCGGGAGTGAACGGCCGATGGACCAGGCGGGCGAGATTGATCGAGCCGAGCAGGCACGCGCCGTAGGGCGGCAGCGGCTGCTCGCCGCAGTTATGGACCACGAGTCCATTCGCGTCGAAGGCGTTGATGCCGGGAATTTGAACGTCGAAGACCTCTTCGGTTCCATCGGGCACCACGGAATCCACCGTGGCGACGAACCTTTCCCGATTGAGCGCCCGCTTGAACGAAGAGAGAATCGCCTTGAGGCGTGCCGCCTTCACCGTGTCGGCGAAACCGACCCGTTCGGCGAACCGGGCGATGTTTTCCCCGGAAATGACGAGTTCATGCTGCGCCCGGGTCGGATAGTCTTTCGCGCCCCCCCCGCCGTCGGGCAGCCGGCTCGTGCCGGCGGGACGACGCTCCCGGTAAATGGTCGAAACAACGCCGAGCCGAAGCAGCATGCGCTGCGCCGCCTCCAGCCGGGCCAAATCGCTTTGCGCCAATCGGATGCTGACGCCCTTGGCCTGCGTCCCCTGAACCGATCCGTCCGTGTCGAAGAACCCGCGCAGGAACCCGCGATGGAAATCGCTCGAGGCGCGCTCGATCGCGGGGGTTATTTTTTTGTCGCCCGGCGCCATGCCGAGCGCGAACGCGAGATCGCGCAGCGCGGCGAGTTTCAGCCGGCTTTCGCCTCGCCCCGGGATTTCCGTCCAGCCGGCGAAATCGGCGCGATGCGGCAACGCGCGCGCGGCCTCTATCGCGGCCGTCATGATTCCTTCGGCGCCGACGATGGCCGTTTCGCCATTGGCGGCCAGCGGTTGTCGCCAAACCGACAGCACGGCGGCGTCGGCCTTGAGCGTTCCGTCTCCGACCAGCAACCCGATGAGGTATCCCTCGCCCTCGCCGCCGAATCCCGGCCAGCCCGGAAGCGAACGATGGTCGTTGAGGACAACCTTGTCGCCGGGAGCGAGATCACCGGCTTTCACCCATTCCGCCTCGCGGCGATGACGGGTCGCCGCCGCGATCCGGCGCACCGGATGGTCGGCGGTCAGGCGCAGGAAATAGCCCTCGCGCGTTGCAAGCCGCAACGTCGATTTGACGCCGGTGGAAAAGAAACCCCTTTCTTCCGATTCACGGGCGGCGCCGTCGACGACGGCGGCGAACGGCCGCCCGATGAGTTCGGCGACTTGACGCGGGCCCTCCGCCGTCAGCACCCAGGTGTCCGCCGTCACGCACGGGTTGGTGGCGTGGATGGTTTCGCAGTACGCCAGGTTGTTCATGCGGTTGATGCGGTCGATGAAGATCACGCCCGGCTCGGCGTAGGCGTAGGTCGCGCGCATGATCCGGTCCCACAATTCGCGCGCGCGAACGCTGCGGAACACGGTGCCGCCGAAGGAAAGCTCCCACGCCGCGTCCTCCTTGACCGCGCGCATGAAGGTGTCGGTGACCAGCACCGACAGGTTGAACATGCGCAGCCGTCCCGGCTGGCGCTTGGCGTCGATGAAATCCTCGATGTCGGGATGGTCGCAGCGCATCACCCCCATCATGGCGCCCCGGCGCGAGCCCGCGCTCATGATGGTGCGGCACATGGCGTCCCACACGTCCATGAAGGTGAGCGGGCCGGAAGCGTCGGCGCCGACGCCCTTGACCGGCGCGCCCTTGGGCCGGAGCGTCGAGAAGTCGTAGCCGATGCCGCCGCCCTGCTGCATGGTGAGCGCGGCTTCCTTGAGGTGCTCGAAGATCCCGCTCATGTCGTCGGGGATCTGGCCCATGACGAAGCAGTTGAAGAGGGTGACGCGCCGGCCCGACCCGGCGCCGGAGAGAATCCGTCCCGCCGGCAGGAACTGGAAATCCGCGAGCGCCTCAGCGAAGCGCGCTTCCCAGAGGGCGGGCTCCGGTTCGACCGAGGCCGCCGCACGCGCGACGCGCGCCCAGGTGTCGGCGACGGTTTTGTCGAGCGGATGGCCTTCCGCCGACTTGAGGCGGTACTTCATGTCCCAGATCTGCTGGGAGACGGCGGAAACCTGGCTCATGACTGGACCCCAGGGGGACGCTCGATCGGCCGGGCCGCGCCCGGCTCAAAACTCATTGAAACATAAGGAATTTTATCAAATTTTAGGGGTCCGCTCAAATGCGGTCAAGATTAATGTTCTCTAAACGTTTCACAGGGTTTTCCACGCCGCGTCCGGCCCCGAACCCGCCCCGAACCGCCGAAACCCGCCGTTATCCCCGGGATTCCCGGGATGCGGACAAGGTTGCCCACAGGCTTAGCTCGCCCCAGGGTTTGCGCACTCTTCGTCGCGTCAACTCGCCACGAGCCCATGATCCTCAGATTACGAGGCCCATCGAGGTATATTTTTCGTTTGTGATCTCAAACCGCTGCGCGTTTCTCGGCGGCCGGTGGCGCACCTGTGTTGCAGTCATCTCGTCTCGTGTTGAGCCTTGGTCAGACGGCGCAGGGCCTCAAACCCTACCTCATTCCGGAGGAAATTCCGGGGCTTAGGTCAGTTGCGCTATTTGACTCGAATCTGTTGCCAGCCCCGCGCATACATGCACTGCATTTCGGTCCGCAATCTGTTGTCGGCGTTAACGTCCACCGCTGCCTTGACACCGGGAACATATTGGCCAGGCGTTGTCCTGCAGTTGACGTTGCTGCTTCCATAGGCGTACCCGGAATTGCCATAGGCCGAACCGGTACCGTAGCAATTGGTCGTTGATGGCGTAGCGTAGTCAGGCGTAATTTGTTGGGTGACAACCTGTGTTGGATATGTTCTTGCCGCTTCAGTTTGGCACTCGTAAGAATCGCGATTGAAATCGGCTTGAGTGGCGCCGTATTTTTGCCACTGGTATTGCGCGCACCCTGACAAGAACGTGGCAAATACCAGGCAGAAAATCATCACTATGACATTTGGTCTGCTATCCATTGCGTGATCTCTCTCAAATCAAACTCAGGGCTTCTGGCTATTGGCTTGCAGATTGCCCTAATTTGGTTAAGGGCTCGAAAATTTCTTGCGTGCTTTCTCCACGATCCCGTCAAGCTCGTCTTTGAGTCGCTTGATTTGATATTCAAACTCACCAATGGTCGTGCATGAAGGCGTGATGGTGACACTTCCTTCGTTATCCGTGGTGTAGTTCTTTAGATAAATTTTGGCGCACGGAGAAGACGGTATGTCTCCCGGCTGTTTTGGCTTCCCAGATAGAAATTTGAGGTCGAGGGAATAGAGCACCACCGAGTTGTCTCCGGGACTACTGTCGCGGTCGGCCTTGACACTATCAACGATTGCGCAGCCCGCCAATATGCTCATAATTTATTGAAATACCTGAAGTCCAGCAGCACACGATTTTTGAGAGTGAAGGGCGTCATTCCTCCATGAGGCGCACGGTCATTGAGTCGAGACGCATGATATTTCGCCGTTGGATCGTTCCCTCCCGTCGTAAAGTCAAACCATAAAAAAACCTCCGCCCGGGCTAACCCTGACGGGGCTTTCAGCCAGCGGTTTGAAACCGCTTATTCTTCGGCCGGCTTCGGATCGAGGAAGTTGACCCACTCGGCGACGAGTTGCACGTCGAAATGCTCCTGGTCGTCCTTGTCGGTCCAGCGGTTGTCACGAAGGCTGCCAGCGACCTCGATGTAGCGGCCCTTGGAGAGCCAGCTCTTTTCAACCATACCCGAATACCCGCCGCTCGACGAGGGCCATGGCCTTCTGGTGATCGGGCGTAGGGAACAGATGGCCGTAGCGTTCCATGGACATGCCCGCCGAGACACGGCCCAAGAGCTTCACCGCGCCAACGGGAACGCTACTGGATCGTCGGTCCAGGGGTCGAAGATCGCGGCGCCGGAATCGCGGACGTCCCTCACGTTCCGCGTAACCAGATATAGATCGTTCGTGATCGCGGTCGCGGCAAGCAACGTGTCGATCACCGGCGGTGCTCGGCCGGCGGTGCGTTGACGTTCGCCGCTGATCCGCCCCCACTTGCGCACCACGGCGTCATCGAGGGAAACGACGCGCCCCGCGAAACGCTTTTCGAGGGCGGCGACCGCCGCCGCGAACCGCCCACGCGCGGGCGAGCCCAAGGGCAGGTTTTCGATGCCCTTGTCGTATTCGCCGAGCGAGAGAACGCTGATGAACAGCCGATCTTCGGCCTGCTTCCCCGCCCAGGCCGCGACCTTCGGATCGCAACCGGACGCGGCAAGCTCGGAAACTACATTGGTATCGAGCAGCCAGCCGATCACAGAACGACGTCCCGTCCCCGGTCCAGTGCGCGGCGGATATCGATTTCGGCGAGCGCCGTGCCTTGAAGAAAATCGACCAAGGATTGTCGGGGCCTTTCCGCCGGCAAAAGTCGCTTCAACTCCTCGACCGCGATGACGACGACCGCGTCCTTGCCGCGATAGGTGACGCGCTGCGGCCCTTGCGCGCGCGCGCGTCGCACGACCTCGCTAAAGCGGGCCTTGGCGTCTTCCAACTTCCAGGCGTGGAGTGCCTTGACCCTCGTCCGTCCGGAGCCGAATCGAGCACGGCGCGCTTTGCCCGCCCGCTTGCGCCCGATGACGGTTTTCCGTTCGACGTTCATGGCCTCTTCCTCATACCTGACCAGCTAGTCAGATAATAGCCCGGAACGCCGATCGGCGCAAGCGTGGAACGCCGTCAGTTCCCGCCGCGCCCCAACCCCGGAAAGCGTTCCCGCGCCTCGGCGGCGAGGCGCTCGGACGCGTCCTCGATGCGCCGCTCGAGTTCGGCGGTGAAGGGTTTCCGGTCCATGCCCTTCGGCATCGGTTCGAGAATTTCGAGGGTGACGGTTCCGGGCTGCTTCAGAAAACTGCGCCGGCCCCAGAACAACCCGGAATTGAGCGCGACCGGAAACACCGGCGTGTCGGTCGCGTCGTAGATCGCGAACACCCCCGGCTGATAGGGACGGTGCGCGCCCGGCGCGCGCCCCGTTTGCGCGCCGGGCGGCGCGACGCGGGTCCCCTGCGGGAAGATCACCACTTGGCGGCCCTCGGCGAGGCGTTCCTTGGCCGCGGCCGCCACCTCCTTGAGCGCGCGCAGGCCGGCGCGGCGATCGACCACCACCTGGCGCGTCTTGGTCGCGTACCAGCCCCAGAACGGAATCCGCATCAGTTCCTTCTTCAGCACGTAGGCCGGATCGGCGACCAACGCGTAGAACGCCATGGTGTCCCAGGCCGACTGGTGCTTGCAGGCGAACACGGCGGCGCCCGCCGGGATGCGTTCGCGCCCGCGCGCCTCCCACGTCAGTCCGCAGATTCCCTTCAAGCCCGCGAACACCAGCCGCTGCCACAGGCGCACCGCTTCCTGGAGCACGGTGCGCGGAAACGGCAGCAGCACCCAATAGGTGAACAGGCCGAACGCCGTGAGCGCGAAGAAATAGACGTTGAACACGAGCGATCGGAGCGCGATCACGATCGCCCTCCGCGCGGAGCCCCGCCGAACGCCCGCGCCGCGTCGCGCAGCCCGTAGCGCGCCCAGGCGAGCAGGTACTTGTGATATTCCCCGGCGACCAGCCCGAGCGTGCCGGGCCATGCCCACCAGTCCGGCTTGACGTTTTCGGAAAACACCGGATGCGGAATCACGGTCGCCTCGGGCAGCGCGCGGCGGAATTCGAGCAGGCTGCGCGGCATGTGGTAGGCCGAGGTGACGAGCCGGAACGAGCGGACGCCCTCGGCCCGCGTCCACGCCGCCGTCTCGCGCGCGTTGGCCGCGGTGTTGACCGCGTCGCCGATCGCCACCCGGCCCTCGATCCCGGCCCGGTCGCGGCGCGCCGCCTGCAGCAGCCGCTGCACGTCGAGGCCGCGATAGACCCCGGACACGAACAGCTTGCCGGCGCGGCCCTGGACCAGAAGATCGAGCCCGGCGTCCAGCCGCCCGCTGCCGCCGGTCAGCACCACCACCGCGTCGGTGGCGCCGCCGTCGTCGGCGAGTTGATCGGGAATCAGGGCCGCGAACCGCGCGAGGCCCGCGATCCAGGCGAACGCGAGGGCAACCCCGAGCAGGCCGCCGATGCGCGCCGCGCGGCCGGCCCGAACGCCGACCCGCACCGACGCCGCGGCGGTCCCGGGTTCGTCGCTCACAGCATCCTCGCCAGCGAGGCCTGCACGGTGACGCGCGCCGTCATCATCGCCGTCAGCGCGACCAGCACCGGCAGCAGGCCGATCGCCACCCAATGCAGGAACGAGAACGTCACTTCGGGCAGCGCGCCGCCGCTCTCGCGGCCGAACAGGACGCCGATCGCCGCCAGCGCCGGAATCGCGAGCGCGAGGCCGATGGCGCCGCCCCTCAACCCGAGCGCCAGCGCGCGCGCCGCGAATTGGCGCGCGATGTAGGAGTCGCGCGCGCCGATCAGGTGCATGACCTCGATCGCTTCCTGGTGGATCGAGAGCCCGGTGCGGGTGGTGAAGATCACGGTCCCCACCGTCACCGCCAGCACGAAGCCGAGCACGGCGAGCGCGGTCGCCTCGACCGCGCGCAGCAGCGCCAGCAGCCGGCCGAGCCAGGCGCGATGATCGTCGACCGCCGCGCCGGGAACGGCGGCCGCGACGCGGGCGCGCAGCAGGTCGACGTCGGGCGCGGCAGCGGCGTCGGTCCGCACGTCGATCAGGCGCGGCATGGGGATGTCGCCGGCGGTAGCGCGGCCGATCCACGGCTCGACCAGCGCCGCGAGTTCCTCCTCGGCGAGCGGCTCGGCCGAGATCACGCCCGGCGTCGCGCGCAACAGCGCGAGCACGACCGCGACCCGGGCGTCGTCGGCCCCCTCGACCGCCGGCAGTTGCACCGTGAGCGTGCCGCTGGCGCCCCTGTCCCAGCGCGCCGCCACCTGGTGGACCGCGACCGCGAGCGCGAACGCGAGCACGGCGAGAAACACCATGAACGCCACCAGCCACGGCAGGAACCGATCCTGGGCGTCGCGCTCGAGCGAAAGATCGGAGCGCCGGGCGAACATGGCCGCTACGACACTCCCTTGAGGATCCACTCGCGCGCGGCCTTGCCCATCGGCCGCGGGGATTCGCCCGCGGCGGCGCGGGACGCGGCGGACTCGGGCGCGCCCACCGAAAGCTGGCCGCCGTCGAGATGGAGCCGGGCGTGGCCGAGCCGATCGACCAGCGCGATGTTGTGGGTCGCGACCACCACCGTGGTGCCGAGCCGGTTCAGTTCCTCGAACAGATGCATCAGGCGCAGCGCCATCCGGTCGTCGACGTTGCCGGTCGGCTCGTCGGCGAGCAGCAGCTTGGGCCGGCCGATGACCGCGCGCGCGATGGCGACGCGCTGCTGCTGGCCGCCGGAGAGGGTCGAGGGCCGCGCCTTCATCTGGTCCTTGAGGCCGACCCAGGCCAGCAGTTCGGCGACGTTGCGGGATATCTCGGATTCGCGCGCGCCGGCGACGCGCAGCGGCAGCGCGACGTTGTCGAACGCCGAGAGATGCGGCAGCAGCCGGTACTCCTGGAACACCACGCCGACCTGGCGGCGAAGCGCCGGCAGCGCGGCGCGCGAAAGCGAGGCCACGTCGCGCCCGAACAGGGTCATCACGCCGCGCGTCGGCTTGAGCGCGAGGTAAAGAAGCTTGAGCAGCGAGGATTTGCCCGCGCCCGATTCGCCGGTCAGGAAATGGAACGAGCCCTCGGCGAGCGCGAACGTCACGTCCCGCAGGACTTCCGGCCCCAGGCCGTAGCGCAGTCCCACGCTCTCGAACCGGACGATGCCGGGGTCGGCCGCCGTGGTCACGACACCCGCGATCCCGCACTTGATTCGTCGCGTTCGGCCATCACGGGCGGACAATGGCACGGGACTTCGCCCCCGTCCAGCCGCCGGAACCCGGTCGATTCGGCCTTTCATCAGGTCCCGCGCGGTTGCCAGGGATGCGGCAAAATCATATAAACGCGAGACTTTCCGAGACCGGCACCAAGGCGCGTTCCCGAGCGCATGATCATCACTTGCCCAGCGTGCACCACCCACTATTCGATCGCGCCCGCCGTGATCGGATCGGGCAAGACCGTCCGCTGCCATAATTGCCGTCACGCGTGGCACCAGGTTCCGGTGGCCGAGAGTCCGCCGCCGAATCTGCAAGCGGCCGGCCGCGCGCCTCGGCGGCCCGGGCGAATGCCGCGCGCGCGCGCGGTCCCGGCGGCGGCCGCTCCGATGGCCGCGGCCGCGAGCGCGCCGATGGCCGCGCCGCCGCCGCCTCCTCCGCCTCCACCTCCTCCACCGCCTCCGCCCCCGCCCCCGTTGCCCGAGGCGCCCGAACCGGAGCCGGTCGCGGCGCCCAAGGAGGAGAAGGCGCTCAATCAATCGGAACTCGATTCGTTGTTCGGCGCCCCGCCGCCGCCGCCCGCGTCGGCCGCCGAATCGGCGGCCGCGCCCGCGCCCGCGCCCGCGGCGGACGAGCTCAGCCAGGAAGAGCTCGACAAGATGATGGCGCAGCCGGAACCGGAAACCGTGGTCGACTCGGTCGCCGGGGTTTCCGACGCCAAGGCGGGCGAAACGCCGACCGACATCGAGAACCTGCCCGAGCCGGAACCGATTCCCGGCGCGCTCACGCCGGACGAGGGTCCCCAGGCCAAGGGCGGGCGACGCGGCTGGATCGGCCCGATCGCCGCCATCGTCGCTCTCGCTCTGTTTCTCGGCGCGGGCGCCGGGCTTTACTTCGGCCGCGCCACGGTGATGCGGATGGCGCCGATGACCAAGGAAATTTATTCCCTCCTCGGTCTCCGCGCCGAAGCGCTGGGCGCCGGGCTCGACATCCGCAGCGTGGTCTCGGAACGCGTCAACGAAGGCGGCACCGAGGTGCTGGCGGTGCGCGGCGTGGTCGCCAACATCTCCTCGATCGAACGGGTGGTGCCGCACCTGCGCGTGATTCTGTACGACGCGAGCAACCGCGGCATTCAATCGGCGGACTTGGCTCCGTCCCGGGAGCGGCTGCCCGAAAACGGCGAGATGGGTTTCCGCATCACGCTCCGCGATCCGTCGCCGCTCGCGCGCCGGCTCGAAGTCACGTTCGTGGAGGGCACCCTCAACCCGGACGGCGCGGTGCGGGGCTCGGGCGGCGCCCCGAAAGGCGAAACCAAAAGCGGCGGGTGAGGCGGGCTTCGTGCGGCGCGCCGAGCCGCCCAAGGGCGTAGGGCTTCCCGCCGCGCGCGGGAGACTCAAAACATCTTCAACAGCCGGTCGATGTAGTCGCGCTCGATCATGGGCCGGTCGCGTTCGCCCGCGCGGCGGCGAAGCTCGTCCAGGATTTCGCGCGCGCGGAGGCGCTCGCCCCGCTCGGGCACCTGCACGTCGCCGCCCGCCGAGGTCCCCATGGCGCCCCTGGGCTCGCGCCCGAACGGGTCGCGATTGACGCCCCGTTCGCCCTGCGGCATCTGGCCGATCTGGCCGGGATCGGCGCCGAAGCGGCGCGCCATTTCGTCGCCGACGCCCTGGATCGCGTCCTTGAGCGCCTGCACCGCGTCGGTCTGCGGGTCGATCGCGCCCTCGGAATTGCCCTCCCGCAGCGCGCCCTCGGCGCGGCGCATGGCGCGCTCGGCGCTGCCGAGGCCCTCGGGAATGTGCCCGAGCATGGAATCCATCTGGCGCATCATTTCGCCCAGCATGCGCCGGAGCGCGTTTTGGGCGCGCGCGTCCCCTTCGGCGGTGCCGTCGCCCGGTTGACCCTTGCCCGCTTGGCCTTTTCCTTTCTGGCCTTGGCCGCGTTGGCCGCGCTGGCCTTCCTGGCCCTCGCGCGAACGGCGGAACGAGCGATCGAGCAGCTGCTGCTGGCGGCGCGACATTTCGCGCAGATCGTTCATCATCTTGGCGCCCTTCCGCGCCTCGCCGCCCTGCGGGCGGGAGGCCAGGCCGCGCTGCAGCCCCTGCAGCATGCGCTGCAGTTCGGCGAGCAGTTCCTTGGCCGCGTCCATCTGGCCCATGCGCATCAGTTCGCGCGCTTCCTCCAGCATGCGGTAGAGGTCGGCGGAATCGACCATCCGCATGGTTTCGGGATCGAACGGCATCGGCTCGCCGTCGCTCTCGGCCATGTCCTGGGCCAGCGCCTCGAACAGTTTGTCGAGCGCGCGCCGGATCTCGTCGAGCAGCCGTTCGGCTTCCGGCGTCAGGCCTTGGGCTTCGCGCAGCGCGCGCGCGAGCCGCTCCTGCAGGTCGCGCAGGTCGCGCCCGGCGGCCGCGAACTTGCCGTCCTCGATCCTGAGCGCGGTTTCCCACAGAACCTTTCGCGCCGTGTCGATCGCGGGCGGCGCGCCGTCGTGCACGATCCGGCCGATGACCATGCGCAGCGCGAGATAAACCACCGTATCGTGGGCGAAGTGGGCCGGGCGGCCGGATATCCGCTCCAGCTCCATCACCACGTCCTCGATGGTCGCGGGCGAGGGATCGAGCAGGCGCTTGCGCTGCTCGGCGAGCGCGCGCGCGACCGGGTGGTTGAAGAAGCGTTCGGGCAGAATCGTCGGAACGGCGTCGCTGGCGCCGGTCTGGCCGCGCGCGTCGGTGGCCTCGAGCCGCACGGTCACCGGCGTTCCCGCCCACGGGTGCGCGCTGAGATCGTGCAGGCTCGATCCCTTGACGATGATCTCCGGCCGGGCGGCCGCATCGTTCGCCGCGCGCGTGGCGGGGCCGATTTGCAGGGGGATGCGGATTTCCTCATCGTCCTTGCCTTCGGGCCTCCCGATGACGGCGTGCGCGGTGCCGACGCCGTAGTCGTCGCTCGCCTCGAAATCGATCCTGAGGCGCGCGCCGAACGCGGCCGACGGCGCGGCGGTGAACGCGATTTCGGGCGGGGCGTCGGGAATCACGCGGATCGGCCAGCGCCACAGTTCGAGCCCGCCCCGGGCGACGACGACGGCCTCGCCCGCCTCGATCGCGGTTTCGACGCGCGAGCTCGGCTTGGCGCCGGGTTCAACGGCGGCGATGGGCGCGAAGGCGAGCCTGGCGCCGCCGACGGCGAGTTCGAGATTCTTCGCCGCCCCCGTCGCCTGGACCAGGATCGTGCTGCCGGCGGGAACGGCGGGCGGCGCGGCCGGGTCAGCGTCGCGCGACAAAAAGATCGGCGCGCGCCGGGTGTAGGCGGGCGGCGTGATCCAGGCTTCCAGCGCCAGCGCCGCGGGATCGGTCGCGGCGATGCCGGGACTGAGCGCGCGCGCGAGGCGGCGGCCGTAATCGTCGTGGCCCGCCAGCAGCCCGACCGCGAGCGCGAGCAGCGCCGCCGCGCGCAACGCCCGGCGGTCGCGCGCCGCCACGCCCGGCGACGGCGCCTTCAGCCTGAGACCGCGCGCGGCGTCCCGCCCGGCGCGGGCCAGATGCGCCGCCCACAGGATTTGCGCGGCCGGATCGTCGCGGCCGGCGGCGAGGCGGTCGGTAATGGCGGTGAGCGGGCGGTGGAAAAGCCGGCTGTCGCGTTCGAGGCGCGCGCGGCCCGCGGATTCGGACGCCAGGCGCGCGGCGACGAAGGCGCGGCGCAGCAGCCACGCGAACAGGGCGGCGACTCCGATCAGCAACAGGCCGTGCGCCCATTCGGAGAGAAGCGGCAGCGTGTCGGTGCCGGCGAGCCCGAGGAACGCCGCCGCCAGCGCCGCCGCCGGCCAAAGCGCGGGCCACAAGGCTTCCCACGACACCGCCCAGCGCGCGAGCGCGACCAGGGCCGCGAGACGCCGCGCCGGCGAGACCGGCGCGGTTTCGGATGCGGAATCTTCGGCGCGCATTCGCGCCCAGTTTACCCTAGCGCGCCCGTTTGCGCCGCGACTTTTTCGCCCCGGTTTTTGCGGCCTTGATCCGTCGCGCGCGCCGCTTCGCCGACGGCGGCGCGGCCAGCCATTTCGGCAGCGCCTCGTCGGCGAACAGCTGGGCTGCGGTCTTGCGCGGCTTGACCACCGCGAAGGCGCGGCCCTTGACCAGCACTTCCGCCGCCGGCGGACGCATGTTGTAGGCCGACGCCATGACGGCGCCGTAGGCCCCGGCGGTGCGGAAAACCACCAGATCGCCTTCCTTCAAGGGCGGCAGCGCGCGCCCGAGGGCGAACGTGTCGCCGGTCTCGCAGATCGGGCCGACCACGTCCACCTCGCGCAAGGCGGCGCCCGGGCCGGGTTCCCGGACCGGCCAGATGGCGTGGTGGGCGTCGTAGAGCGCGGGCCGGATCAGGTCGTTCATGCCCGCGTCGACCACGACGAAGGTGCGCGTCGCGCCCTCCTTGACGTAGAGGACGCGCGCCACCAGAACGCCCGCGTTGCCGACCAGCAGCCGGCCCGGCTCGAACACCAGCCGGCAGCCGAGGTCGCCGAAAATCTCCTTCACCAGGCGGCCGTAGTCGGCCGGCGTCGGCGCCGTCGCCCCGATCGGGGCGCTATATTCGTTGCGCGCGGGGATTCGCCCGCGCGTCGCCTCGCCGTCGTAAGGGATGCCGAGGCCGCCGCCGAGATCGAGCCGGTCGATGGCGTGGCCGTCGGCGCGCAGCATGGCGATCAGATCGCGCACCCGGATGAAGGCGTCCCGGAACGGCGCGAGATCGAGAATCTGCGAGCCGATATGGACCGCGATCCCGGCCAGCCGCACGCCGGCGAGCGATTGGGCGCGCTGGTAGAGGCGGCGCGCGCTCGTCCATTCGACGCCGAACTTGTTCTCGCTCTTGCCGGTGGTGATCTTGGCGTGCGTGCCCGCGTCCACGTCCGGGTTGACGCGGAGCGCCGCGACCGCGACGCGGCCCAGCGCGCGCGCGCGCGCGTCGAGCGCGAGCAGTTCGGGTTCCGATTCGACGTTGATCTGCATCACGCCCGCGCGCAGCGCGTTTGTCAGCTCGGCGCGGCTCTTGCCGACGCCGGAAAAGACGATGCGCGAGGGGGCCACCCCGGCGGCGCGGGCCAGCATCAGTTCCCCGCCCGAGACCACGTCGGCGCCGGCGCCGAGCCGCGCGAGGGTCGCGACCACGGCGCGGTTGGAATTGGCCTTGAGCGCGTAGCAGACGGTGGCGTCGAGACCGGCGAGCGCCTCCGTGAACACACGGTAGTGCCGCTCGATGGTCGCGCTCGAATAGCAGTAGAACGGCGTGCCGACGCGGGCCGCCAGGCGCGCGAGCGGAACGTCCTCGGCCATGAGTTCGCCGGCCCGGTACTGGAAATGATCCATGATTCAGTACCGGAGCGACGGCGCGCGCGGCTCGCCGGAAGGCGATTCGTCGTCTTGGTCGGCGGGCGGGGATGGCGGCGCCAACGGGTCGGGCGGCAGGTTCATGGAACCCCGGGTCGGGTACGGCTGATTATAGGTCGAGCCCTCGGGTGCCTTGGGCAAGGACTTCCGCCCGCAGCCGGTCAAAGCAAACGGGACCAGCCCGGCGAAGACGGCCAGCGCCCGGCGGCGAGTCACCCGTATCGTCCTGTCGTCCATGACCGTCATCCCGTCTTCCGGCCCAGATACCGCCGCCGCGCCGCGGCCGCGGCGCGCCGGACATTGGCGGGCGCGGTGCCGCCGAAACTCACGCGCGAGCGCACCGAGTTCGCGGGCCCAAGCACGCGGTAGACGTCGCGCGTGATCCCGGGCTCGACCGCGCGCATTTCGGCGAGGCTCAAGTCCTCGAGCCCGCAGGCGAGCGCCTCGGCGCGCCGAACCAGGCGCCCGACCGCATGATGCGCCTTCCGAAACGGCATGCGCAAGACGCGCACCAGCCAATCGGCGAGATCGGTCGCGGTGGCGAAGCCCTGGCCGGCGGCGGCCTTCATCCGCGCGGTGTCGAAGTCCGCCTCGGCGATCATCCCGGTCATGGCGGCGAGACACAGCTCCAGGGTCCCGGCCGCGTCGAATACCGGTTCCTTGTCTTCCTGCATGTCCTTGGCGTAGGCGAGCGGCAGGCCCTTCATCACCGCGAGCAGGGTTTGAAGCGCGCCGAACACGCGCCCGGCCTTGGCGCGGACCAGCTCGGCCGCGTCGGGGTTGCGCTTCTGCGGCATGATCGAGCTGCCGGTGGTGAGCGAATCGGGAAGCTTGACGAAACCGAACGGCCCGCTCGACCACAGCACGATCTCCTCGGCCAGCCGGGAGAGATGCACCGCGACCAGCGCCGCGACCGCCAGGTACTCGACCGCGAAATCCCGGTCCGAGACCGCGTCGAGCGAATTGGCCACCGGGCGGTCGAAGCCGAGCGCGCGCGCGGTCGCCCCCCGGTCGATCGGAAACGAGGTGCCGGCCAGCGCCGCGGCGCCGAGCGGGCATTCGTTGAGGCGGCGGCGGCAATCGGCGGCGCGCGCGCGGTCGCGCCCGAGCATCTCGACGTAAGCGAGCAGGTGATGGCCGAGCGTCACCGGTTGCGCCGCCTGCAAATGGGTGTAGCCGGGCATCAGGTCGGCGGCGTGGCGCTCGGCCTGGCGGATCAAGGCCGCCTGCAACGCGCGCAATTGTCCGTCGAGGGCATCGAGGGCGTCGCGCACCCAGAGACGGAAATCGGTCGCCACCTGGTCGTTGCGCGAGCGCGCGGTGTGCAGCCGCCCGGCCGCCGGCCCGGCGATCTCGGCGAGCCGGGCCTCGACGTTCATGTGAATGTCCTCGAATTCGCGGCGGAAGGGAAAGCGCCCGCCGGCGATCTCGGCCTCGATCCGCTTGAGGCCCCGCTCGATGGCACGGGCGTCCGCGCGGGCGATAACGCCGGCATCGGCCAGCATGCGGGCGTGCGCGCGCGAGGCGGCGATGTCCTGCCGGTAGAGTTTCCGGTCGACGTCGATGGAGGTGTTGATGCGCTCCATGATCGCCGCCGGTCCCAGGGCGAACCGGCCGCCCCAGATCGCGCTTGCGCCCGGGCCGGTCTTGCGGCTTTTCTTGCCGGACGGCTTCCCGGTTTTTTTCGTCGTCATGACAAACTCTCGGCCTGGCCGAAATGGTAGAATGATCCCATGAACGTCCGGAACGGTATCGTCGCGGCCGGCGCGGTCGCCGTCGCGGTGCTGGCGGCGGGAACGATTGTCGCCATCGGCCGCCCGGTTGCAAGTCCGCAACCGGCGGCGCAGGGCGCGGCTTGCGCGCCGTCCGCCGGCGAATTCGTTAATTTCACCGCCGTCCAACCGCCGAAACCGCTGGTCGAAACGCCGTTCTTCGACCAAGACGGCCGCGAGCGCCGCTTCGCCGATTGGCGGGGCAAGGGCCTGGTGGTGAACTTCTGGGCCACCTGGTGCGCGCCGTGCGTCAAGGAAATGCCCGATCTCGACCGGCTCAACGCCCGGCTCAAGAACGAAGACATCGAGGTCCTGGCGCTCTCCTCCGACCGCGAGGGCGCGCCGGTGGTCGAATCCTTTTACCGCCGGCACGGCCTCAAGACCCTGCCGATCCTGATCGACAAGGGCGGCGCGGTCGGCCGCGCGCTCAGGGTTACCGGGCTGCCCACCACCTTGATCGTCGACCGCGAGGGCCGCGAAGTGGCGCGCGTGGTCGGCCTCGCGGCCTGGGATTCGGGCCCGGTGGTCGAACTGGTGCGCCGCTGCGTCGGCGCCGCCGACGCCGCCGCGAAAACATGAACCTCCGGCGGACAGGACTGGCGGCCGCCGTCGGGCTCATTCTCGCCGCGTGCGCGGCGAAGGATGCGACGCCGACGCGCTGGCGGCAGCCCGACACGGACGAAACCCGCGCGCTCGCCGACGAGCGCGACTGCCGCCGCCTCGCCCAGGCCGAGGTCGAGCGCGACAGCCGGCGCGACCGGATTTTCGGCGACGACGGCCTGGCCCACCCCGGTTCCTTCGATGCCATGATGGCCCGCCACGAAGCCCGCGCGCGAATCGACAGATTGATCGCCGACTGCATGCGCCGTCGGGGCTATGCCCCGGCGCCTCCGGCCAAATAAAACGGCCTGAAACGAAACGGCCGGCCCCGAGGGCCGGCCGTTCGTATCGGAAACCGGTTCGTCGGCGTCAGGCGACGCGCTTTTCCTCGACGCCGGCGGGAGCGCGGACCGTCGCGACCGCCTTCACCGAAACGACCCGCTTGGCTTCGGCGCCGGGCGCGTGGGCGCCCGAGTTATCGTATCGGCGGCCTTCGCCGTCGGACGCGATCGAGCGCGCGACGATGCCGGAAATCTCGCTGCGCGAGATGCCGATGTCGGCGAGCGTGCGGTCGTCGAGGGCCATCAGTTCGCGGTAGGCCCGTTCGGCGCGGATCGCGCTGGCGATGGGCTCGACAAGGTAGGCCTTGACCCAGCCCCAACCCGCGCGGGCGAGCCGGGCGAATTCGCGGGCGCGGATTTCGCGCGCCCTGCGCTCGAAGCGCCAAATGTCTTCGGGCTTGTAGACCAACCGGGCGGCGTACTGCTCGACCTGGCGATCGACGATGGGATTGGTGGTCATGGTCGTAATCCTTGTTCTCGGCTATTTCGCGGGAGAAGCGCGCTTCGTGCCGCTTCGGCGTTCCCGCCTTTCCTGAATTGAAGATAGTCAGGAACGGGGCTCGGATAAGCATAATTATCGCACCGCAGCATTGCGGTTAACGCATGGCATAAATTTCTTGAATAATTTTATTACCCGAAATTATTTTCCGTATTGTTTTTAATAGTATGATTTTATTGTATTATTTAGTAATGGTATTAATTGTTAAATATCAGTTATGCGTCTAAATTATGACTTATCCATGACCAAGGGGCGTTGCCATCGAGGCCGGAATCGCGTCGGCAACCCGGCCGGTGCGAAAAATTCTCCCGTTTGCTAGGTGTTGGCCATGACCCGCGCCCCTCGCCCCGCGCCCGACGCGAAAGCCCGCCTCGCCCGGCTGCGGGCCGAACTCAAGCGCCGGAACCTCCACGGCTTCGTCGTGCCGCGCGCCGACGAGCACCAGAACGAATACGTGCCCGCGTGCGCCGAACGGCTCGCCTGGCTCACCGGATTCACCGGTTCGGCCGGCACCGCCGTCGTGCTGCCGACCAAGGCGGCGCTGCTGACCGACGGGCGCTACACGCTTCAGGCGCGCGCCGAAATCGACGGCCGCCTGTGGCGCGTTTGCTCTTCCGCCGCCGTCACGCCCGGCGGCTGGTTCGCGGCCGAAGCCAAGGGGCCGGTGCGCGTCGGCTACGATCCCTGGCTGATGACCCAGGCGCAGGTGCGCTCCCTGCGCGCGGCGCTCGCCGCGATCGCGGGCGAGGCGGTTCCGTGCGCGCGCAATCCGGTCGACGTTCTCTGGCGCGACCGTCCGCCCGCGCCCGGTGCGCCCGCGTATGTCCATCCGCTCCGCTTCGCCGGCGCGACGTCGGCGGCCAAGCGCGCGCGCGTCGCCAAGGCGTTGCGCCGGGCCGGCGCGGACGCGCTGGTCGTGACGCTGCCCGATTCGATCGCCTGGCTCCTCAACGTGCGCGGGGGCGACGTGCCGCACACGCCCCTGATGCTCGCCTTCGCCGTGCTGCACGCCGACCGCAAGGTCGATCTGTTCGTGGACGCGCGCAAAATCACGCCCGCGGTGCGCCGCCACCTCGGCCGGGCGACGCGGGTGCGCGCGCCCGCCGAATTCGGCCCGGCGCTCGATGCCCTCGCGCGCGCCGGGCGGCGGATTCACGTCTGTCCCGAGACCGCCGCCGCCTGGATCTTCGAGCGGCTCGCGCGCGCGGGCGAATCCCCGCGCGGATTGAAAGATAAGCCCCTCGCGGGGCTGGGCCGGGCGCGCGTCGTGCCCGGCGCCGATCCCTGCCAGGACGCCAAGGCGGCGAAGACGCCGGCGGAACTCGCCGGCATCCGCCGGGCGCACCGGCGTGACGGCGCGGCCTTGACCCGGTTCCTGGCCTGGCTCGCCGGCGAAACGCCCAAGGGCGACGTCGACGAAATGCGCGCGGCCCGCACCCTCGATTCGTTTCGCGCCGAAGTCGACGGCTTCCAGGGGACGAGCTTCACGACCATTTCCGGCGCGGGCGCGAACGGCGCCGTCGTTCATTACCGGGTGTCGGCGCGCTCCAACCGGCGTTTGCGCGCGGGCGAGCTTTTTCTCGTCGATTCCGGCGGCCAATACCCGGACGGCACCACCGACGTGACGCGCACCGTCGCCGTCGGACGCCCGAGCGCGGAAATGCGCAATCGCTTCACCCGCGTGCTCAAGGGCCACATCGCCATCGCCACGCTGGTTTTTCCCGAGGGCACCGCGGGACGCCAGATCGACGCCTTCGCCCGCCAGGCGCTCTGGCGCGCGGGCCTCGATTACGAGCACGGCACCGGCCACGGCGTCGGCCACTTCCTCGGCGTGCACGAAGGCCCCCAGCGCATCGCCAAGGGCGGCAGCGCGGCCGCGCTCCGCCCCGGCATGGTGGTGTCCAACGAGCCCGGCTATTACAAGACCGGCTCTTTCGGCATCCGGATCGAGAATCTGCTCGCGGTGCGGCGAATCAAGCCGCCGCGCGGCGCCGAGGTGCCGCTGCTCGGGTTCGAAACCCTGACGCTGGCCCCGATCGATCGGGCGCTGGTCGATCCCCGGCTGCTCGATTCCGACGAGATCGCCTGGCTCGACGCCTACCACGCCCGGGTGCGCCGCGCGCTCGCGCCCACGCTCGACCGCCGGACCCGGGCCTGGCTGACCCGGGCCACCAAGCCCTTGCGCGGCGGTTAACGGTTTACTAACCATTGTCTGGTCGAATGGCCCGTCGCGGATAACAAAAGCCCCATTCGACAGTAGACGCCTCGATGGCCCTCATCTTCGGAAGCAAGAACGAGAAACCGCCGCCGCTGTCGGGGCCGGTCCCGCTCAATTGGGTCCGCAACAAGAACGGCAACTTCTTCAAGTTCGCGACCTTCGAGCCCGCGCGCGCCGGTCTCTCGGGCGGCGGCATCTTCGTGATCTGGCATTCCGGCGCCAAGCCGGCCTGGGTCATGGTCGGCGCCAGCGCCGATCTCGCCAAGGCGATCCGTCCCCTGCTCGACGACGCGGAAGTGCTCGAATACAACGCGCGCGGAGGGCTGTTCGTCACCTGGGCGCTGATCCGGCCCGAGTACCACGCGGGCGTGATCAAATTCTTGCGCGAATCCATGAAGCCGCTGATCGACCGCGGTCCGCCCTCGCCCGCCGACGTCGAGGCGATTCCGGTGATGGCGCCCGGATCGAAGGGCGAAACGCCGGTCTAGTCGTCGCCGACGACCGTCCGCGCGGCCGGAAACGTCACCGTCGCGGTCGTCCCCCGGCCCTTGGCGCTGTCGAGGCGCAATATGCCGTCGTGCAACTTGACCAAATCGCACGTCAGCGGCAGGCCGAGGCCGATGCCTTCGTAGCGTCGCTCGAGGCGGGAATCCACCTGACCGAAACGGTTCATCGCCTTGGCGATTCCGGCTTCGTCCATGCCGATGCCGGTGTCGGCGACGGCGAAGGCGAGACCGCCCTCCGCCGTTCGCCCGGCGGAAACCGTGACCGTGCCGCCCGGCGAGTTGAACTTGACCGCATTGGACAGAAGATTGAGCGCGATCTGCTTGAGGCGGCGCGAATCCGCCATCAGCAGCGGCAAATCGTCCGGAATTTCGGTCGCGACCGTGACCTTGCCGGCCACGGCGCGGGGAAGAATCAGCCGGACCATGCCGACGAGGATATCCCCGAGCGCCACCGCTTCCTCGTGCAGATCGATCTTGCCCGCCTCGATCGCGGCGATATCGAGGATGTCGTTGACGAGCTGGAGCAGATGCTGTCCCGAAGCGTAGATGTTTTCGGCGTATTCGCGATACTTCTCGCCCGATCTCGGATCTAATTTTTCATCCTTGAGAATGGCGGAAAACCCGATGATCGCGTTGAGCGGCGTACGAAATTCGTGGCTCATGTTGGCGATCATCTCGGTCTTGGCCCGGCTCGCGACTTCGGCCGAGTCCCGCGCCGCGACCAATTCGTCGGTGCGCTGGCGAACCCGCCGTTCGAGCAATTCGTTCGCCTCGCGCAGCTTCACCTCGCTTTCGCGCAGGGCCTCGTCCGCCCGATGCCGCTCGGTGATGTCCTGGACCGTCCCGACCGAGCGCACCGGACGCCCGGCCGCGTCGTAATGGGTTTCGCATCGCTCGTGGATGTATTTGATCCGGCCGTCGGGAAACCGCAGGCGGTGCACGATTTCGTAGGGCACCCGGTCGCGGACCGAGGTCGTGTAGGCGGCGTTGACTCTTTCGCGGTCGTCGGGATGGATGGCTTCGAGGAACGCCTCGTAGGAGGCGCCGAACCGGCTCCGGTCGATCTCGAAAATGCGGAAGATTTCGTCGGACCACGACAGACGGTTGGCGACCAAGTCGAGGTCCCAGCTGCCGATGCGGGCGAGCCGTTGCGCCTCGCGCAGTTTTTCATCGCTCGCGCGCAGGGCGTTTTCGGTTTTCATGCCGTGCCGCGCCCGGCGAACGAGCAGGATCGTGCCGGCCGCGACCGCGAGAACGATGGCGGCCCAGATTCCGGCCGCTTCCAGCAGAACCGAGCGCCAGCCCGCCAGGACGGCGGCTTCGGTTCGGGCGACCGCGAGAACGAGAGGATAATCGTCCAGGCGATGGCGGACGACCAGGCGGCGCGGGGCGGCGGCGGACGCGGGCTCGACGCGGGCGGGAACCGCGGATTCCTCGGCATGAAATAAAGGCGGGATGCCTTGGCCGACGTCCCCGGAGCGATACGGAACGCCGGTCAGGACCGTGCCCGTCCCGTGAACCAGAACGATCAAGCCGTCGGTCGGTCCGGCGATCCGGGCATATTCCTGGGCGAGCGTCTCGGTGCCGATGAACGCGGCGACCACCCCGGCGAACGCGCCGTCGCGGGTTTCCAGCCGTCGGCTCAGGGTGAATCGCCGCAACCCCGGGAAAGCCGGCGATTCGATCGCGCGACCGATATGAATGTTCAAATCGGGGTTGTCGCGATGAACGACGAAAAACTCGTACCCGGCGACCGACGCGCCCCGGCGGCCGGTGGTGGTATGGACGACGGCGCCAGTGGCGTCCACGATCGAGATATGCAGAAGGTAGGATGTGCGCCCTCGACGGGCCGCGAGCACGGCGTCGAAGTCGAACAACTCGGCTTCGTCCAGGCGGTCGGCGCGGGCGACGCGCGCCGCGATGGCCTCGAACCGATCGCCGATGCCGTGAAGGGATTCCTCGGTGAAAGCCTTCAGGGCGAGGGCCTGGCCGGTCAGGCCGATCACCGCGCTCTCGATCTGGCGCGCGCGGAGATCCCAAACCCAAGTTCCGAACGCGACGGATACCGCCCCCACGAGAACGGCCCCGGCCAGCATGATTCTTCGATGCAACGTGACCAAGATATTTCCGCGACAACACCGTTATCCGACGCGCGCCGCTTTAGGAAAATCCTCGGCCGGCCTCGGGGGTTCGCGCCCGTCCGCGCGCGAACCCGAAAGCCCGTTATTTCTAGGTGACGCCCGGTCCCGGAGCAACGGAAACGAGGGAGCCGGCCAAATCGCCGGGCGATCACGAAGGGCGGATGGCGCCGCCCTCGTTCCTTATTTACTTCCCGCGAAGCCGGTCACTTGTTCAACCGGCGGGCCGTCGTTCCGCCGCGCGGCGCGCCTTTGATTTCGACGGCAATCCCGCGCGCGGAGAGTTTGCCGCCTGGGCGAGCAGCCAGGCGCGGAAAGTCGCAATTTTCGGCAGATCGGCGTTGGCCTTCGGGCACACGATCCAGTAGCCGAAATCCGCCCCGAGCGCGGCCGCGAAGGGCCGCACCAGGCGCCCCGCCGCCAGGTCCCATTCCGCGAGCGCCGTGCGCGCCATGGCCACGCCTTGTCCGTCGGCGGCGGCGTCGAGGGCCATGCTCATGTGATTCAAAATCGGGCCGCCCACCTCCATGCCGGCGACTCCGGCGTGATCGAGCCATCGCGACCAAAGCCGGCGATCGTTGACGTGCAGAAGGGTGTGACGGCGAAGGTCGTCGGGCGCGCGCAAGCCGCCGCGCCCGCGCGCGAGCCTGGGACTGCACACCGGAAACAACCATTCCTCGGCATAGAGGCGCGTCACGTGCAGGCCGGGCCAATGGCCGTCGCCGTGGCGGATGGCCATATCGACGTCCTCCTGGACGAAATCGACGTGGTGCATGGACGCGTTGACGCGAAGATCGATCTCGGGGTGGGCTTCGGCGAAGCGCCCGAGCCGGTGGACCAGCCATTTGGCGGCGAAGTCGGGCGAGGTCGTCACCGTGAGCGCCCCGGCGTTCTCCCGCCGCTGCAGCCGCTCGGTCCCCATCGCCAGCCGGTCGAACGCATCGCGCACCACCTCGAGATAGGCGCGCCCGGCGTCGGTAATCACAAGACGTCGGCGCACGCGATTGAACAGCCGCACGCGCAAGCTTTCTTCGAGCGCCTTCACCTGATGGCTGACGGCGCCCTGGGTCACGCACAGCTCGGCCGCCGCCCGGGTGAAGCTCGCATGACGGGCGGCGGCCTCGAAGGCCTTGAGCGCGTTGAGCGGCGGCAGGCGGCGCGGCATGGCCGACGGTTTCCAAGTTAATTAGAAAAACTAATGATTATCCGAGAAACGATGCTTTGCGCCTTTGGCCGATATTACCGCTAATGCACGGGAAATACAGCCGATGAACCGCCCGATCCACAGCCAAAGGAAGCAAAAATGCTCATCAACAGAAGCCACAGCCCCGGGACCGCCCCGGGCGCCGAGCCTGTTTCCCGATCCCTCCGGCCGGACGAGAGCGAGAGCCGGCCGCCGCTGGCCGACATCGATCCGGCCGACCTCAGCGAATCCGGCCGGCGGGCCCGCGCCGAAGTCCTGCGCCGTCTGCGCGAGCGCAAGACGCGACGGCATGTCGGCCTTCGCGCCCTGGGGCGTCGAATCCGGGCGTTCGCCGGATTCGTCGCCGCCTGGCATCGTCGCGCCCGCATGTACGACCAGTTGACGGCCCTCGACGACCGCGCGCTCAAGGATGTCGGCCTGACGCGGGCCGACATTGAAAATGTCGTTCGCGGCAGACGCAAATCCGACCGCCGCTAGGCGGCGCGCGCAACATTTAATGGCCGACCAGATCGGCGATGGCGCCGACGATGGCGGAGAGGTCGTAGTCCTTGGGCGTGAACACGCGCGCGACGCCCCGCCGGGTAAGGGCTTCGGCGTCGGCGGGGGGGATGATTCCCCCCGCCACCACCGGAATGTCGGCGGCGCCCTCGGCGCGCAGGCCCTCGATCACGGCGGAGACCAGCGCCAGGTGCGAGCCCGACAGCACCGAAAGGCCGATCGCGTCGGCGCCTTCCTCGACCGCCGCGCGCACGATCCGCTCGGGCGTCGCGCGGATGCCTTCGTAGATCACCTCGAAGCCGGCGTCGCGGGCCCGCAGCGCGATCTGCTCGGCGCCGTTGGAATGGCCGTCGAGGCCGGGCTTGGCCATCAGGAACCGGGGCGGCCGGCCGAGGCGAGCGCCGAGGGCGCGCACCTTGGCGCGCGCCGTTTCCAGGCCTTCGGATTCGGCGGCGCGCGCGCCGGCGATGCCGGTCGGCGCGCGGAATTCGCCGAACGCGCGCCGCAGCGCGTCGGCCCACTCGCCGGTGGTGATCCCCGCCCTGGCGCACGCGATCGACGGTTCCATCACGTTCAGGCCTTCGCGCGCGGCCGCCTCGAGCGCCGCCAGCGCGGACGCGGCGGCGGCGCCGTCGCGGGCCTTGCGCCAGGCGGCGACTTTTTCGATCTGCTCGGCCTCGGCCGCCGGATCGGGCTTGAGGAATCCCTCGCCGCCCTGGCCGAGGGGCGACGGATCGGCCTCGGTGAAGCAGTTGACGCCGACCACCCTGCGCGCGCCCGCCTCGATTTCGGCCAGCCGCCGGGCGTTCGATTCGACCAGGCGGCGCTTCATGTAGCCGCTCTCGATGCCGGCGACCGCGCCGCCCATTTTTTCGATGGCCGCCAATTCGGTCCGCGCCGCTTCGGCGATCTCATCGGTCTTCGCCTCGATCACGGCCGAGCCGTTCAGGATGTCGGGAAATTCGAGCAGGTCGGTTTCATAGGCCACGATCTGCTGCATGCGAATCGACCATTGCTGGTCCCACGGGCGCGGCAGGCCGAGCGCCTCGTTCCACGCCGGCAGCTGCACCGCGCGGGCGCGGGCGTCCTTGGACAGCACCACGCCGAGCATCGAAAGCAGAATCCGGTACACGTTGTTTTCCGGCTGCTGTTCGGTCAATCCGAGCGAATTGACCTGCACCCCGTAGCGGAAGCGGCGATGCTTTTCGTCCGCGACGCCGTAGCGTTCGCGCGCGATCTCGTCCCAGAGCCGGGCGAAGGCGCGCATCTTGCAGACTTCGGTGACGAAGCGCGTTCCGGCGTTGACGAAAAAGCTGATGCGGCCGAACAGCGCCGGGAATTCGCGCGCCGCGACCCGGCCCGAGTCCTTGACCGCGTCGAGGACCGCGACCGCGTTGGCGAGCGCGAAGGCGACTTCCTCGGCCGGCGTCGCGCCCGCTTCCTGCAGGTGATAGGAGCAGATATTGACCGGATTCCACTTCGGCATCTCGCGGGCACAGAAAGAAATCGTGTCGGCGGTTAACTGAAGGCTCGGCTTGGGCGGAAAGATGTAGGTGCCGCGCGCGAGATATTCCTTGAGGATGTCGTTCTGGGTGGTGCCGGCGAGCTGCGCGCGCGACGCGCCCTGCTTTTCCGCGAGCGCGACGTAGAGCGCGAGCAGCCACGCCGCCGGCGCGTTGATGGTCATCGACGTGTTCATTTGCGCGAGCGGAATGCCGTCGAGCAGCGTTTCGAGATCGCCCAGGTGCGCGACCGGGACGCCGACCTTGCCGACCTCGCCGCGCGCGAGCGGGTGATCGGGATCGAGCCCGGTCTGGGTCGGCAGATCGAACGCGATCGAGAGCCCGGTTTGGCCGCGCGCGAGATTGGCGCGGTAAAGTTCGTTCGAGCGCCGGGCCGAACTGTGGCCGGAATAGGTGCGGATCAGCCACGGCGCATCCGCCTTCGGATCGGCCTGGGGATTCGACGGCGACGGACCGGCGGCGGGTTTCGGAGGCTTGCTCATGGCATGATCGGCGCTCGAGTGGACCGGTGCGGCGCGGGTTTTGCGCGCGATTCCATTACCTTGCCGTCCGTCACGGGATACCCGAACACGCTAGCAAATTGTGCATTGCAATAAAACAGAAAACCTCCTAACTCTTTCAAGGGACGGGATTAAGCCGCCTGGAGGGCGGAGCGTTCGTACTTCTTCGCACACGCGAACCGACGAGGAATCGCCATGAGCCAGTCCACTTCCGCATCCGTCGCGCCAACCGTCGTTCCCCTCAATCCGGATCGCGCGATCAAGGACCTCTACGAGGTCGGCGAAATTCCGCCGCTCGGCCACGTGCCGAAGCGCATGCACGCCTGGTGCATCCGGCGCGAACGCCACGGCGCGCCCGACAGCGCCATGAAGGTCGAGGTGGTTGAAACCCCCGTTCTCGACAGCCACGACGTGCTGGTGATGGTGATGGCCGCGGGCGTCAACTACAACGGCATCTGGGCCGCGCTCGGCAAGCCGGTCACGCCCTTCGACATCCACAAGGCGCCCTATCACGTCGCGGGTTCCGACGCCGCCGGCATCGTCTGGGCGGTCGGCTCCAAGGTCCGGCGCTGGAAGGTCGGCGACGAAGTCGTGGTCCATTGCAACCAGGACGACGGCGACGACGAGGAATGCAACGGCGGCGATCCCATGTTCTCGCCGTCGCAGCGCATCTGGGGCTACGAAACGCCCGATGGTTCGTTCGCGCAGTTCTGCCGCGTGCAGGACCGCCAGTTGATGCGCCGGCCCACCCATCTCACCTGGGAGGAAAGCGGCTGCTACACCCTGACGCTGGCGACTGCGTACCGCATGCTGTTCGGGCACCATCCGCACGTCCTGCGTCCCGGCCACAACGTTCTGGTGTGGGGCGCGGCCGGCGGCCTGGGTTCGATGGCGGTGCAGATCATCGCCGCCGCCGGCGGCAACGCCATCGGCGTCATTTCCGACGACGGCAAGCGCGACTTCGTGCTGCAGCTCGGCGCCAAGGGCGCCATCAACCGCAACCAGTTCAAGTGCTGGGGCCAATTGCCCGACGTGGACGACGCGGCGGCCTACGCCGAATACATGAAGGAGTGCCGCAAGTTCGGCAAGGCGATCTGGGACATCACCGGCAAGGGCAAGGACGTCGATTTCGTGTTCGAGCATCCGGGCGAGGCGACGTTCCCGGTCTCCTGCTTCGTGGTCAAGCGCGGCGGCATGGTGGTCTTCTGCGCCGGCACCACCGGCTACAACCTCACCTTCGACGCGCGCTTCGTGTGGATGCGCCAGAAGCGGGTGCAGGGCAGTCACTTCGCCAACCTGAAGCAGGCGAGCGAGGCCAACCAGATGGTCATCGACCGCCGCATCGATCCCTGCATGTCGGAAGTGTTTTCCTGGGACGACATCCCGCTCGCGCACATGAAGATGATGAAGAACGAGCACAAGCCGGGCAACATGGCGGTGCTGGTGCAGGCGAAGCATCCCGGCCGGCGCACCCTCGAGGACTGCCTCGAAGGCTGAGATGGATCGGGGGCCTGCGTCCAAGGACCTGCTCGGGCAGGCCGCCGAGGCGCTGCGGGCGGCGCAAGTGCTGCTCGCCGCCGCCAAGGCCGCGGTCGGCGCGCGGGTCGCCGCCGACGGCAAGGTTGATCCCGACAAACTCGAACGGGACCAGTTCGCCGCCCACGGGCTTTCCTGGCTCGCGACCTACGCCGCGGCGCTCGAACAAATGCTCGCCTGGGCGCGGCGGCTCGACGAACTGAAGCAATTCGGCGAACTGGACCGCCTGATCCTCGCCGCCGCGTTCGGCGAATATCTCGCGCAGATGCGGGGCGGCATCGCCCTTTCCCAGGGCGAAACCGTCCGGCCGCGGGACATGGGCGTCGGCGAAAGCGACGAACGCGCCTTCGCCGCGCCCGCCGTCGAAGCCCTGATCCGCGCCGGCAACACCGCCGAAACCCGCGCCCGCATCGCCGAATTGATCGCCGACGGCCACCACTTCGGCGCGCTCGCGCTCGGCGACGAAACCCTGGAGCTGACGCGCGAACAGTTCCGCCGCTTCGTCGCCGACCGGGTGCAGCCGCACGCGCACGGCTGGCACCTCGCCGACCGGCTGATCCCCGACGACCTGGTCGCCGAGATGGCCGAACTCGGCGTGTTCGGCCTGACGGTGCCGGAAGACTGGGGCGGGCTCGGCCTCGGCAAGACCGCCATGTGCGTGGTGACCGAGGAGCTGGCGCGCGGCTACATCGGCGTCGGCTCGCTCGGCACCCGCTCCGAGATCGCGGCCGAACTGATCCGCCTCGGCGGCACGCCCGAACAGAAGCAAAAATATCTGCCGCGCATCGCGTCGGGCGAAATCCTGCCGACCGCCGTCTTCACCGAACCCAACACCGGCTCCGACCTCGCGTCCTTGCGCACCCGCGCGGTCCGGGACGGCGACGGCTGGCGCGTGACCGGCGCCAAGACCTGGATCACCCACGCCGCGCGCTCGGACCTGATGACGCTGCTGGTCCGCACCGACCCGGACGATCCCGGCTACGGCGGGCTGTCCATGTTCCTCGCCGAAAAGCCGCGCGGCACCGACGCCGATCCCTTTCCCGCCGAAGGCATGAAGGGCGGCGAAATCCGCGTGCTCGGCTATCGCGGCATGAAGGAATACGAGATCGGCTTCGACGGCTTCCGCGTCGCGGGCGACGCGCTGCTCGGCGGCGTCGAGGGCCAGGGCTTCAAGCAATTGATGGCGACGTTCGAATCGGCGCGCATCCAAACCGCCGCGCGCGCGGTCGGCGTCGCCCAGAACGCGCTCGAACTCGGGCTCGCCTACGCCCACGAACGCAAGCAGTTCGGGAAGCACCTCGCCGCGTTCCCGCGCGTCGCCGGCAAGCTCGCGTGGATGGCGGTCGAAACCATGATCGCGCGCCAGTTAACCTGGTTCGCCGCGCGCGAGAAGGACCAGGATCGCCGTTGCGACATCGAGGCGGGCATGGCGAAGCTGCTCGCCGCGCGCGTCGCCTGGGCGAACGCGGACAACGCGCTCCAGATTCACGGCGGCAACGGCTACGCCCTCGAATACCCGATCAGCCGGGTGCTGTGCGACGCGCGCATCCTCAACATCTTCGAGGGCGCGGCGGAAATCCAGGCGCACGTGGTCGCGCGCGGGCTGCTGGCCCGGCGGAACTGACGTTTTTCTTTCCCCATGACGCCCCGCGCCGCCGGGTTTAAGATTGAGAAATGAGCGGGTTGTTTCCTATCCTGATCGTGATCGCGCTCGGCGCGACCTTGGCGATCCTTCTCGTCGGCATCGGCGGCTTCGCCGCCGGCGGGCGCTTCAACGCGCGCCACGGCAATCTCATGATGCGCCTGCGCGTCGCGGCCCAGGCGGTCGCGGTCGCCCTGATCGGCCTGTCGATCTGGTTCGGGTTTTCCTGATGGTCACCCTCGACCGCATCTACACGCGCGGCGGCGACCAGGGCGAGACCTCGCTCGGCGACGGCGAGCGCGTGGCCAAGGACAGCCCCCGCATCGAGGCTATCGGCGCGGTCAACGAAGCCAACGCCGCGCTTGGGCTCGCGCGCCTCCACACCGCGGGCGAGCCGGACGCGCTGCTCGCGCGCATCCAGAACGACCTGTTCGACCTCGGCGCCGATCTCGCGACGCCCGAGGACGGGCGCAAGGGGGCGAACGCGCTGCGCGTGACCGACGCCCAGGTCGAGCGGCTCGAGCGCGAAATCGACCGCATGAACGCGACGCTGCAGCCGCTCAAGTCCTTCATCCTGCCGGGCGGCGGCGCGGCGTCCGCGCACATCCATTTCGCCAGTACCGTGGTGCGCCGGGCCGAACGCCTGATGGTCGCGCTCAAAAAGGGCGAACCGGTGGGCGGGCCGGCGCTGCGCTACGTCAACCGGCTTTCGGACCACCTGTTCGTGCTCGCCCGCCACCTCAACGACCGGGGCGCCTCCGACGTCCTATGGACCCCCGGCGCCAACCGCTGACCGGGCGTTTCTTTTGCGCCGCCGTTGTGCGGGCGCGGCGGGGCGTAAGGTTAATCCCTAAGCCTTTCAAGCCGTTCTTGACCGTCCCGGGCGGGACCCCTAATTTTGCGTCTGCGAAATGAATGGTGGCGAAGGAGTGCCTTCGCCAGAGCCGACCGGACCCCGAGCCCGCATGAAAATCCTCGTCGCCGTCAAGCGCGTGATCGACGCCAACGTCAAGGTGCGCGTGAAGGCGGACCAGACCGGCGTCGAGACCGCCAACGTCAAGATGGCGATGAATCCGTTCTGCGAAATCGCGGTCGAGGAAGCGGTGCGCCTCAAGGAGGCCGGCACCGCGAGCGAAATCGTCGCCGTTTCGGTCGGGCCGCAGGCCTGCCAGGAAACGGTGCGCACCGCGCTCGCCATGGGCGCCGACCGGGGCATCGTGGTCGAGGCCCCGGCCGAGACCGAGCCGCTCGCCGTCGCCAAGACCCTGAAGGCCGTCGTCGCGCGCGAAAATCCCGGACTCGTCATCCTCGGCAAGCAGGCGGTCGATAACGACTGCAACCAGACCGGCCAGATGCTCGCCGCGCTGCTCGGCTGGGCGCAAGGCACGTTCGCCTCCAAGCTCGCGTTCGAGGGCGACAGGCTCCGCGTCACGCGCGAAGTGGACGGCGGGCTCGAAACGCTGCTGCTGAAACTGCCGGCGGTGGCGACCACGGATCTGCGCCTGAACACGCCGCGCTACGCGTCGCTCCCCAACATCATGAAGGCGAAGAAGAAGCCGATCGAAACGTTGAAGCCCGCCGACCTGGGCGTCGACGTCGCGCCGCGCCTCGAAATCCTCAAGGTGGTCGAGCCGCCCAAGCGCAAGGCGGGCATGCGGGTGGGCAGCGTCGCCGACCTGGTCGCCAAACTGCGCGACGAGGCGAGGGTGATCTAGATGAGCGTCCTGTTCGTCGCCGAACACGATCATGGCGCCCTCAACCCCGCCACCCGCCACGGGCTGACCGCCGCGCGCCCGTTGGGCGAGGCGACGGTCCTGGTCGCCGGCCGCGACTGCCGCGCCGCCGCCGAGGCGGCCGCCGGTCTCAAGGGCGTCGCCCGGGTCCTGGTCGCGGAGGCGGACGTGTACGCCCATCCGCTCGCCGAAACGCTCGCGCCGCTGGTGGCCGGACTGGCCAAAAGCCATTCCCACGTCCTCGCGCCCGCCACCACCTTCGGCAAGAACCTGATGCCGCGCGTCGCCGCGCTGCTCGACGTCGCGCAAATCTCCGACATCGTCGCCGTCGAGGGGCCGGACACGTTCGTGCGCCCGATCTACGCCGGCAACGCCCTGGTCACGGTCCGCTCGAAGGACGCGATCAAGGTCGTGACCGTGCGCGCGACCGCCTTCCCCGAGGCCGAGAAGGCCCCGTCGCCCGCGCCGATCGAGACCACGACCGCCGCCGCCGATCCGGGCCTCGCGTCCTTCGTCGGACAGGAACTGACCCGCTCGGCCAGGCCCGAACTCGCCAGCGCCCGCGTCGTCGTTTCCGGCGGGCGGGGCATGCAGAGCGGCGAAAACTTCAAGCTTCTGGAAGCGCTCGCCGACCGGCTCGGCGGCGCGGTCGGCGCCTCGCGCGCGGCGGTCGACGCCGGATTCGCGCCCAACGACTTCCAGGTCGGCCAGACCGGCAAGGTGGTGGCGCCCGATCTCTACATCGCGGTCGGCATTTCGGGCGCGATCCAGCATCTCGCCGGCATGAAGGACAGCAAGGTGATCGTCGCCATCAACAAGGACGAGGAAGCCCCCATCTTCCAGGTCGCCGATTACGGCCTGGTCGAGGATTTGTTCAAGGCGGTGCCGGAATTGACCGCGGCGCTCGGAAAATGAACCGCGCCCGGGGCCGCTCGCCCCGGGCGTCAACCTGACGAGGACATCATGGCCAACAACATTCGCAAGATCGGCGTCGTCGGATCGGGACAAATGGGACACGGCATCGCGCTGGTGTGCGCCGCCGCTGGACTCGACGTCCTGATGCTGGACATCTCGACCGAGGCCCTCGACAAGGGCATGAAGGCGATCCAACGCGACCTGCAGCGCGAAGTGGAAAAGAAGCGCCTCGACCAGGCCAAGGCCGACGCTACGCTCAAGCGCATCGGGACGTCGCTGAAATACGAGGACTTCAAGGATTGCGACCTGGTGATCGAGGCGGCGACCGAGGACGAGAAGGTCAAGAAGGAGATCATCAAGAAGATCTGCCCGGCGCTCGGGCCCGAGGCCTACGTCGCCACCAACACCTCGTCGATCTCCATCACCCGGCTCGGGGCGCAATCCGACCGCCCCGGCAAGTTCGTCGGCATGCACTTCATGAATCCGGTGCCGCGCATGGAGCTGGTCGAGTTGATCCGCGGCATCGCGACCGAAGAGGAAACCTACCGCACCATCCGCGAATTGGCGGTCAAGATCGGCAAGACGCCGGTCAACGCCGAGGATTTCCCCGCCTTCATCGTCAACCGCATCCTGCTGCCGATGCTGAACGAGGCCGTTTATACCCTGTACGAGGGCGTCGGCTCGGTCGAGGCGATCGACACCGCCATGAAGCTCGGCACCCACCATCCGATGGGGCCGTTCGAACTGGCCGACTTCATCGGCCTCGACGTCTGCCTCGCGGTCATGCAGGTGCTGCACGAGGGGCTTTCGGATTCCAAGTATCGCCCCTGTCCGCTCCTGGTGAAATACGTCGAGGCGGGCTGGCTCGGGCGCAAGACCGGGCGCGGCTTCTACGACTATTCGGGACCGAAACCGGTTCCGACCCGCTGACGCTCGCGACCGATAATCGTTCCCAAGGCTGCGCCGTTTCCCGTGCCGCGCGCCGCGGCGCGGCTAAGTAGTTGAATCGCGGAATAATTTTTCTCCGGGAAATACGCGCCCAAGCGCTTTATTGCGATCCGTTCCGGACATACCCGTATATTATCCGTTGTAAATCCCCTTTCGCGTGCCAACCTAACGTCCCGTCGAATTCACGGGATACGGATCGCGTCGCGGGTCCACGGCGGGGCGCCTTCTCGTACCTCCGGATGGATGGTGGTCGTGGCCGAAGGCTATAATTTGTCGATGCTGAGCGTTCTTGTCGCGGACAAGAACGCGCACATGCGCCGCATCCTTCGCAGCATCCTGCGCGAAATCAATATCCGCTTGGTCACCGAGGCGGTTAACCCGGAAAACACCGTCAAATTTCTCACCGCCAAACCGTTCGACCTCGCCTTCGTCGAATGGGCCCCGGATTTCGACGGCAACGCGGTCATCCGGCAAGTCCGCCGCGACATCAAGGCGGCGTCGCGCATGATCCCGATCATCACCACCTCCGCCTACACCGAATTCCAGCACGTGACCGCCGCCCGCGATGCCGGCTCCGACCAGTTCCTGGCCAAGCCGTTCACCGTGAAGATGATCCTGCAGCGGCTCAAGGCCGTGATCGAGAACCAGCGGCCGTTCGTGCGCTCCAAGGCTTATTTCGGCCCGTGCCGGCGCCGCAAGGCCAAGCCCCCGCCCGATGGTTGGGAGCGGCGCAAGGACGCAACCGATTCCACGCCCGATCGGCGCAGCGGCGCCGATCGCCGCGATGCCGGTCCCGATTCGCAGACCCCCGCCTCGGGCACGGAGCGCCGCGGCGGCGAGGAACGCCGCGATGTCTCCTCGCCCTACCTGAGCCCCGCCGCCGCCGCGACGCGGACCGGCAAGCCGCCCGCCTCCGGCTGATCCCCCCTTGCCTTGATCCCGGGCCGGCCCGGCCTCTGCCGCCGGGAAAGACCTTCGCTCGCCCCCCAATTATTCCCGGGTATTCCACATGCTCTTGGCGCAATGTTGCTTGCCGAGGCTTATTTTGCCATTTTCGCAATTCACGTGGGCATAATATATTACCGCCGGGTCAAAAGCTTGGCTTGCGGACGGCGCGCCACCAACCGGATGCGCCCAAGAATTCAAGCACGATGCGTCAAGGGGGAATGGCGTGGCGGAAGGCTATAACCTGTCCATGCTTGCGGTGTTGATCGCCGACAAGAACGCTCACATGCGTCATATGCTGCGCGGCATCTTGCGCGAACTCAACGTCCGCATGGTGACCGAGGCCTCGTCCATCGAGGAGGCCGTCAAGCTGCTCGCCGTCAAGCCGCTCGACCTCGCCTTCGTCGAATGGGCCCCGGATTTCGACGGCAACACGATCGTCCGCCAGACCCGTCGCGACCCCCAGGCCATGTCGCGCATGATCCCGATCATCACCATGTCCGCCTACACCGAAGTCCAGAACGTGATCGCGTCCCGCGATGCCGGCTCCGACCAGTTCCTGGCCAAGCCGTTCACCGCGAAGATGATCTTCCAGCACCTCAAGGCCGTGATCGAGAATCAGCAGCCGTTCGTCCGCTCCAAGGCCTATTTCGGCCCCAGCCGGCGGCGCAAGACCAAGCCCCCGCCCGACGGTTGGGAGCGGCGCGGCGCCAAACCCAAAGAATCGAAGGAAGAGGCGCCCCCGCCGAGCGACTCGAAACCGCCGACGACGTAACCGGCGCGGCCTCCCTCAACCGGCCGGCGCGGCCTCGGCGCGCAGTTTCTGGCGGAACGTGTCGATGGGAACCAGCCGTCCGCGCACCTCCACGCACCAATAGTGCCAGCCGTTGCAGGCGGGCAGGCGCTGAACGTGCGCCGCCGCCTGATGGATCGAGCCGCGAAAGTCCGCGGTCGCGAGCGTCCCGTCGGCGCGCACCCGCGCGGCGTGGCGCCGCTCCGGGCTGTAGAGCACCGCGCCGACGTCGACCAGGCCCCGTTCCACCAGCGAACCGAACGGAATGCGCGGCTCGGCGCGCTTGGAGGGCGTGCTGACCAGGGACGGATCGGCGACCGCGCGCACGTCCCTGAGCCGCCGTTCGGCGAGCGCGGCGTAGCCCGCGTCGCGTTCGATCCCGAGATAGCTCCGGCCGAGCTTCTTGGCGACCGCCCCGGTGGTGCCGGAGCCGAAGAAGGGATCGAGCACGACGTCGCCCGGCTGGGTCGCGGCGAGGATCGCCCGGTGCAGCAGCGCTTCCGGTTTCTGGGTCGGGTGCGCCTTGCGCCCGGCGATTTTCAGGCGCTCGGCGCCGGTGCACAGCGGCAGTGTCCAGTCGGAGCGCATCTGCAGATCGTCGTTGAGGTTTTTCATCGCCTCGTAGTTGAAGCGGTAGCGCGAATCCTTGTCGCGCGCGCACCAGATCAGGGTTTCGTGCGCGTTGGTGAAGCGCCGTCCGCGGAAGTTGGGCATCGGATTGGTCTTGCGCCAGATCACGTCGTTGAGAATCCAGAATCCCAGGTCCTGGAGCGCGACCCCGACCCGGAAGATGTTGTGGTAGGAGCCGATGGTCCACAGCGTCCCGTCGGGCTTGAGCAGGCGCCGCGCCGCCTTAAGCCAATCGCGCGTGAAACGGTCGTAGGTGGTGAAATCGGCGAACGAATCCCACTCGTCGTCGACGCCGTCGACGCGGCTGTTGTTGGGGCGCAACAGGTCGCCGCCCAGTTGCAGGTTGTAGGGCGGGTCGGCGAACACCATGTCGACGCACGCCTCGGGCAGCGCGTTCATGGCCTCGACGCAGTCGCCGACGATGATCCGGCCTTCAGCCAGCTGAAGCCGGCTTTCGGCCGGCGTAGGCCGGTTGGTTTTGATGGGAGCCCCCGCCGTCATGGGGCGAGGATGAGTCACGGACTCCGGCGGGTCAAGAAATACAAATGAATCAAGACGTTATGGTTAACGCGCTAGATTTGGTCGTCGCCCGAGTCCGGGGACTCAAGATTTGGTTGCGGTCGGGGATGCGCCGAGGAGCGCGGCAATGGGACGGAACGAACGGCGGTGCGCCGGCGACGGTCCCAGGCTCGCGAGCGCGGCGCGATGTTCGGCGGTGCCGTAACCCGCGTTCCGTTCCCAGCCGTAGCCGGGATGGGCGCGCGCGAGCGCGGCCATTTCCACGTCGCGGGTGACCTTGGCGACGATGGAGGCCGCCGCGATCGAGAGCGAGCAAGCGTCGCCGCCGACAATGCAGCGCGCGGGGCACGGCAACTCGGGCGCCCGGTTGCCGTCGACGAGGGCGACGTCGGGCCGCACGGGAAGCGCATCCAACGCCCGGCGCATGGCGAGCAAGGTCGCGCGCAGGATATTCAACCGGTCGATCTCCTCGACCTCGGCCCGCCCGATTCCGACGTGGGCGACCCCGATCGCCGCGCACGCCTCGATCCGGCCGAACAGCTCGGACCGCCGCACGGGCGAAAGTTTCTTGGAATCGTCGAGGCTCGCGCGCAATTCGGGATCGAGGCGCGCGCGGTCCAGGACCACGGCCGCCGCGATCACCGGCCCGGCCCAGGGCCCGCGCCCGGCCTCGTCGATGCCGGCGATCAGGCCAAAGCCTTCGCGCCGGGCCGCGTCCTCGAACGAAAAATCCGGCATGGCCGACGCGGTCAGAACAGCGCGAATTGCCCGCCCGGCGGAACCGGCGGGCGAAAGCGCGAAAAATCGAACTTGGAGAGATCGCGCCGGTTGAGGCCGATGCGTTCGCAGGCGAGGCGAAAGCGGTCCGCCAGCAGCTCGGCGTAGGTGCCGCGCCCCTTCATCCGTTCGCCGAACTCGGCCGTATAGAGCGCGCCGCCCCGGGTGGAACGCAACTGGTTCAGCACGTGCCTGGCCTTGCCCGGCGCGTGCGCTTCCAGCCATTCGCCGAACAAATCCTTCAGTTCCAGCGGCAGGCGCAACAGCACGTAACCGGCCTCGCGCGTGCCCGCGTCCGCCGCCGCCTGGAGAATCCGTTCCAACTCCCAGTCGTTGAGAAACGGGATCATGGGCGCCGCCATCACCATGGTCGGCACGCCCGCCGCGTTCAGCGCGCGCAACGTCTCGATCCGCCGGGGCGGCGTCGCGGCGCGCGGCTCCATCGTGCGCGCGAGGTCGCGGTCGAGGGTGGTGACCGAAACGCCGACCGCGCACAGCCGGCGCGCCGCCATGTCGGCGAGGATGTCGAGATCGCGCAGCACCAAGGCAGACTTGGTGATGATGACCACCGGGTGCGCGCACGCCGACAGCACTTCCAGCACCGCGCGGGTGTCGCGGCGGGTACGCTCGATCGGCTGGTAGGGATCGGTGTTGGCCCCGAGGGTGATGGTGCTGGGCGCGTAGCCGGGCTTGGCGAGATCGCGCACCAGCGCGTCGGCCAGGCCCTTCTTGGCGAACAGGCGCGATTCGAAATCGAGCCCCGGCGACAGGCCGAAGCGGGCGTGGCTGGGGCGCGCGTAGCAATAGACGCAGCCGTGCTCGCAGCCGCGATAGGGATTGATCGAGCGGTCGAAGGGAATGTCGGGGGAATCGTTGTAGGCGATGGCCGTGCGCGGCGTTTCCTCGGTCACCGTGGTGCGCAAGGGCGGCACGTCGTCGGCGATGTCCCAGCCGTCGTGGGTCGCGTGGCGCGTTTCCGGCTCGTAGCGCCCGGTCGGGTTGCTGACGGCACCGCGCCCTTTGCGCGGAAGATCGGGAAGCGCGTCGTCCATGGTTTCCACCTTACCCCAACCCTTAGGAACATTTCAAGAACATCCTTCGAAGCTGGCATTGTCCCGCCATGCTGAGCCTGGTCATTCCCACCTGGAACGAAGCGGCGCGATTGCCCGCGACTCTCGCCGCGTGGCAAGCCCTCGGCGTCGCCGACGAGATCGTCGTCGCCGACGCCCATTCGCCCGACCGCACCGGCGCGCTCGCCCAACGCCTGGGCGCGCGCATGGTGGCGTCCCCGCGCCCCGATAGGGGCGCATCATTTAATGCGCGCGGGGATTCGCCCGCGCGCGGGCGCGGCCGGCAGTTGCGCATGGGCGCCGACGCGGCGCGCGGCGATTGGCTCCTGTTCCTGCACGCGGACACGTTGCCCGGCGCGGGCGTCGCCGAGGCCGTCACCCGCTTCATGGCCGATCCCGCCAACCGCGCGCGCGCATTAAATGATGCGCCCCTATCGGGGCGCGCGGGATATTTTCGTCTTATCCTTGACGATCCCCGCCCGGCGGCGCGGCGGATCGAGCGCCTCGCCGACCGGCGCGCGCGCCTTTTCGGGTTGCCCTACGGCGACCAGGGCCTGCTGCTCGCGCGCGCGCTTTACGCCCAAATCGGCGGCCACGCCGCGATTCCGATCATGGAGGACGTCGACCTGGTCCGCCGCCTGGGAAAACGCCGGCTCGTCCCGCTCGACGCCGAAGTCGTCACCTCGGCCGAGCGTTACCGGCGGGGCGGCTTCATCCGCCGGCCGATGCGCAACCTCTTTTGTCTCGCACTTTATTTCCTCGGCGTTCCGCCCGCGACCGTCGCCAAAATCTATGGCTAGGCCTCCCCGCCACCTGATCCTGTTCGTCAAGGCGCCGCGCTACGGCGCGGTGAAGACGCGATTGGCGCGCGACGTCGGCCGGCTCAACGCATGGACGTTCTACCGGCGCGCGCTCGGGCGGATCGTGCGCCGCCTCGGGCGCGACCGGCGCTGGCAAACGTGGCTCGCGGTGACGCCCGACCGCGCCGCGCGGACGTTCCGCCCGCGCCCCGACAGGGGCGCGCGGATCATCGCCCAAGGGCGCGGCGACCTGGGCCAGCGCATGGCGCGCGCCTTTGCCCGCGTTCCGTCGGGTGTGGCCGTCCTGATCGGCGCCGACATTCCGGGAATCACGCCCGCGCACGTTGCCGAGTCGTTCCGCCGCCTCGCCGCCTTCGAGGCCGTGTTCGGCCCGGCCGCCGATGGCGGCTACTGGCTGGTCGGGTTCCGCGCGCCTCCGCCCGCCGCGGTCTTCCGGGGCGTGCGCTGGTCGGGGCCGCATGCGCTCGCCGACACGCTCGTCAATATTCGCGGGAAAAAGATCGCGCCGATGCTGCCGGTCCTCGAGGACGTGGACGACGGCGCCGCGCTGGCGCGTACGCGCGCGAAAAACAAATAGGCCGGCTCCGCCGGCGGCGCGCGCCGCTACTTCAGGTGTTCCTTGAGGCGCGGCATCAGCTCGACGAAGTTGCAGGGCCTGTGGCGCGCGTCGAGCTGTTCGCGCAAAATGTCGTCCCAGGCGTCGCGGCAGGCGCCGGGCGAGCCCGGCAGCGCGAACAGGTACTTGCCCTCGGCGACGCCCGCGAGCGCGCGCGACTGGATGGTCGAGGTCTTGATCTTCTGGTAGCTGAGCCAGCGGAACAGTTCGCCGAAGCCGGGAATTTCCTTCTCGATCACCTGGCGGAACGCCTCGGGCGTGACGTCGCGCCCGGTTACGCCGGTGCCGCCGGTCGCCAGGATCACGTCCACGTCCGGAGTCGCGATCCATCGGCGCAGTTGGGCGACGATCAGGGGAATCTCGTCCTTGACGATTTCGCGATGCGTCACTTTATGGCCGGACGCCGTAATGCGCTCGACCAGCGTCTGGCCGGAGCGGTCGTCGTCGACGGTGCGCGTGTCGGACACCGTCAGCACCGCGATGTTGACGGCCAGAAACGCGCGTTCGCCCTCGATCTTCGACATGGGAGGCTACTCCGCGCTCGCGAAGCTGGCGCCGGTGCCGTCCGTCTGGGCGACGTAGGTCGGCCAGTTCCCCGCCGCGAGGTGCGCGAGCGAGGGCGAATCCTGACCCAGGCGGTGGCGATAGATCCACAAGTTCGCCATCACCCGCTCGACGAAGATGCGGGTTTCGCGCGCCGGAATGCTTTCGATGAACAGCAGCGGATCGTTGCGGTGGTCGGCTTTCCGCCACCATTTGGCGAGGTTGCCGGGCCCGCCGTTCCACGCCGCGGCGATGAAGAAAAGATCGCCGGCGATGCCGGGGTCGCGGATCAGGGTTTCGAGATAGCGTTGGCCGAGGGTCAAGTTGACTTCGGGCGAGAACAGCTTCTTGCGCTTGGCGCCGCGGTGGTAGGCCTTGTCCTGGGCGACGTGGCTCGCGGTGCGCGGCATGATCTGCATCAGGCCGCTCGCGCCCGCCCAACTGCGCGCCTCGGGGTTGAACGCCGATTCCTGGTGGATCAGGGCGTAGATCAGCGCCGGATCGACGCGGAAGCCGTTTTCCGGCTCCCAGCTCGGCAGGGGATAGGCCGCGCTCATCCAGCCGCCGCCCTTGGGAAACAGCTGGCGGTCGAGCCGCAAGGAAAGCGCCGGCATATCGGCGCGCGCGGCGAGCGCGAGGATGCCGTGGGCGAGCTTGTCGTCGGCGGTGGCGCTGAGGCGGCGCAGTTCGCGCTCGGCGCGGCGGTCCTCGCCGATCTGGACCAGGGCGACCGCGCGCCGCCCGGCGGGAACTTCCGCGAGACGCGCGATCAGGCCGCGCTCCAGATCCGGCTCGGCCCATTGGAACGGCATCGGCTGGCCCAGCAGTTGCCCGGCGAGCAGGCCGTAGAACGTGCGCGGATGCGCCGCCGCGCGTTCGAGCCAGTAGATCACCCGTTCCGGCTCGCGCGCGACCAGGTGGGCGCGCGCCGCCCAGAACGCGGCGCCCGACGCGAGCCAGGTGTTGTCGGCGACCTCGGCCGTCGCCGCGAAGTGGCGCGCGGCGTCGGCGTGGCGCCCCAGCCGCCAGGACGCCAGGCCGGCGAGCCAGCCGGCCTCGGGAATGTGCCGGAGCGAGCGCATGGCCGGCCCCGCGTAGGCGAGCGTTTCCTCGTCGCGGCCGAGGTTGAAGAACCCTTGCGCGACGCGCACGCGCGCGTTGTCGAAGGCGAGCGTGCCGATCCGTTTCGCGTCCGGGCCGTCGAGAACCTTGGCCGCCGTCTGCGGCGCCGACTTGCGCACGTGAGCGTGCACCTGGGCGTTGACGGCGTCCGCGCTGCGGCGCTGGGCGGGCGTCGCCTCGCGCCGCTCGAGCGCGAGCGCGTCGGGCGCGATCGGCGACGGCGGCGCGCCTTGCGGCGCGGCGGGCGCGGCGACGCCGCGCGGCTGGCGCGACTTGGCGAGCTTGTAAAGACGCTCGGCGCCCGGATGATCGGCGTATTGGTCGAGCCACGCCTTCAGCTCTTTATATGAGGCGCGCCAGCGGGCGTGGAGATAGCGCTGGGCGAGCACGTGGCCGAGCAGAATCTTGTCGTCGAGCTTGGCGATCAGGCGGTCGGCTTCGGCCCAATTCCCGTCTTCCTGAAGCTCGAAGATGCGGGTGTAGAGATCGACCGTGGCGGGGGCGAGAATCTTGGGCAGGATCGGCCCCAAATCCTGCGGCGCCACCTCGAACCGGGCGGCGCCCTCGTCGGTGCCGGCGGATATCGCGTCCGCGCGCGCGAGGCCCATGCCGGCGAAGGCGACCAACGCGAAAATCCCCAGGCGGCGACAAAATGCTCGAATCACGGCTTCTCCCAAGAGCGAACCCGGAAATTTATAGACCAATCGTCGAGCGCGCGGCAACTCGGCCGTGCGCCCCGGGAAGGGCGCATTATTTGACGCGCGCGGGAATGGTTAAGACTCGTCGAGCTTGCGCCGCAGCATCAGCAGGTCGCGCCAGGCGTCGCGCTTTTGCGCCGGGGTGCGCAGCAGATAGGCCGGGTGGAACATGGCGGTCGCCGGGATCGGCCGCGCGAGCCGGGGCGAGGCATAGGCGAACCAGCGCCCGCGCAGCTTGCTCACGCCCGCCGACTCGCCCAGCACCGATTTCGCCGCCGGGCCGCCGAGCGTCACCAGCACGCGCGGGCCCATCAGGTCGATCAGGCGCTCCAGGAACGGCATGCACACCGCCATCTCGACCGTGGTCGGCGTGCGGTTGCCGGGCGGGCGCCAGAACACCGTGTTGGAAATGCACACGCGCGTCCGGTCGAGCCCGATCGAGGCAAGCATGCGGTCCAGGAGCCGCCCGCTCGGGCCGACGAACGGCAGGCCCTGGCGGTCTTCCTCCGCGCCCGGCGCTTCGCCGACGAACAGGACCGCGCCTTGCGGATTGCCGTCGGTGAAGACGAGATTGGTGGCGGTGCGCTTCAACGGGCAGCCGTCGAAGGCGAGAAGCGCCGCGCGCAGGTCCTCGACCGTGGCCGCGCCCGCCGCGAGCGCGACCGCGCGGCCGACCGCGTCCTCCATCGGCGCGCCCGAAATTGACGACGGCGCGCGCGCGGGCAACGGCGGCGGCGGGGGTGACGGCGGCGGGTGCCACGGCGGCGGCATGTCGCTGGGCTCGTCGGCGGGGAGGTCTTCGGGCGGCGGCGCGTCGGGCGGCGGCGGAGGCGGCGGCGACGGCAGATCGCCGGGCGCGACGGCGAAGCGGTTCACGGGCGTCGCGGCCACGGTTTCGTCGACGCCGGCCTCGAACTGCCAGCGCAACGCCTCGGCGGGGGACAGGGTTTCGCGCATCGCCGGAAAGTTTAGCACGCCCCTATCGGGGCGCGCGGGAATCCTTATCCACCGATCTGCATCAGCAGAATTCCGGCGACGATCGCGGCGGCCGCGGCGATGCGCCGGGGTCCGAACGACTCCTTCAGCAGGACGGCACCGATGATCGCGGCGAACAGGACCGAGGTTTCGCGCAGCGCCGAGACGTAGGCGAGCGCGCCCTGGGTGAAGGCGTAAATGACGATGCCGTAGGTCAGCATCATCAACAGGCCGCCCGTCAGGCCGCGCGCCCATTGACGCCGGACGTGCGGGATGAAGTCCGCCCACCGCCGGCCGAGGGCGTAGACCACGAACGGGATGCTTTCGAACACGAACAGCCACGCGGCGTAGGCGACGGCGTCGCCCGAGGCGCGCGCGCCGAGCCCGTCGATCAGGGTGTAGGAAACCACCGACGCCGCGGTCGCGAGCGCGAGCGCGACGGCGCGGCCGTCGGCGCCCTTGGGGACCCCGCGCGCGAAGGCGAGCATCATAATCCCCAGCGTCACCAGCGCGATGCCGAACGCGCCGCCGAGGCCGGGAACCTCGCCCGCGAACGGGATCGCGGCGGCGACCACCAGCATCGGCGCCGTGCCGCGCGCGATCGGATAGACCAGGCTCAAATCCCCGTAGCGGTAGGAATAAAGCAGCAGAACGTAATAGATATTGTGCACCACCGTGGTGGCGGCGAGGTACGGCCAGGCGGCCGCGTCCGGCAGCGGCAGAAGGATCGCGCCCGTGACCCCGCCCACGAAGGCGACCGCACGCAGCATGGCGAAAGTCAGAAAGGAATCCCCGCTCGCCTTGATCAGCGCGTTCCAGGCCGCGTGCGCGAACGCGGCGAACAGCACCAGCACCGCGAGGCCGAATTGCAGGGTCATTGGCGCGAATCCACGACGTTCCCCCCACCCCGACCCTCCCCCGCAAGGGGGGAGGGAGACTTTTTAAAAGTCCCCCCTCCCCTCGCGGGAGGGGATAGGGGGAGGGGGAAAGAGCTATGCCAAAGGGAATGTTTCATCCCGGCCAATATCGTCCTATTCGGGCAGGTCGAGCAGCGCCCGGGCGAAGGCGCGCGCGTCGAACGGGCGCAAATCCTCGATCCCCTCGCCGACGCCGATCGCCCGGATCGGAATGGCGAATTCCTCGGCCAGCGCCACCACCACGCCGCCCTTGGCGGTGCCGTCGAGCTTGGTGACCACGAGCCCGGTCACGTCGACCATCTCGCGGAAGGTCGCGACCTGGCGGAGCGCGTTCTGGCCGATACCGGCGTCCATCACCAGCAGGCAATCGTGCGGCGCGCTCGGGTCGAGTTTTTTCAGGACGCGCGCGATCTTCCGCAATTCGTCCATCAGGTCGCTTTTCGTGTGCAGCCGTCCGGCGGTGTCGATCAGCAATACGTCGGCCGCTTCCTTCCGGGCGCGCTCGAGCGCGGAAAAGGCGAGCGCGGCGGCGTCGCCGCCCGACGGGCCCGCCACCACCGGAACGCCCGCGCGCTCGCCCCAGATCTGCAACTGCTCGATGGCGGCGGCGCGGAAGGTGTCGCCGGCGGCGAGCAGCACGATGCGGCCCTGGTCGCGAAACGACTTGGCGAGCTTGCCGATGGTGGTGGTCTTGCCCGAGCCGTTGACGCCCGCGACCAGGATCACGTGGGGTTTCAGCGCCGGATCGAGCGCGAGCGGCTTGGCGACGGGCGCGAGAACGGCGGCGATCGAGTCGGCGAGCCGGACGCGGGCGGCATCGGCATCGACCGCGCCCGACTTGGCGAGCGCCGCGACCAGGTTCGCGGCGACCTTAGGCCCGAGGTCGGCGGCGATCAGCGCGTCCTCGATTTCGTCGAGCGCCTCCCGATCGAGCTTGCGGCCGAGAATGCCGCCGAGGCTTTCGGCGAGCTTGGCGGAAGACCGCCCGAGCCCCCGGCGCAGCTTGGCGAGCCAGCCGGTCTCGCTCACGCCGCGCGTTCCCCGACCAAAACGTCGCCGTCCACGCGCAGAAGCCGCGCCGTGACCACCGCGCCTTCGGGCGCCGGAAACGCGAGCCGGACCGGCGTCCAATCGTCGGCGCGCGCATCACCATCGGCTTCCGCCAGCACCTCGGCGACGGCGCCGACGCGGGATTGCAGAAAGCGCGCCAGCGCCGCCTCGCCCGTCCGGCGCAAAATCCGCGCGCGTTCCTTGCGGACCGCCGCCGGAACCTCGGGCATGCGCGCCGCCGGCGTGCCGGGGCGGACCGAATAGGGAAAGACGTGCAGGAACGCGAGGCCGAGGTCGTCGACGCCCGCCCGGGTGTTTTCGAACATGGACTCGTTTTCGGTCGGGAAACCGGCGATCAGGTCGGCGCCGAACGTGACTTCGGGCCGCGCGGCGCGGACGCGGGCGACGAACGCGGCGGCGTCCTTGCGGCCGTGGCGGCGCTTCATGCGCTTCAGGATCAGGTCGTCCAAGGATTGCAGGCTGAGGTGAAGGTGCGGCATCAGCCGTTCGTCGTCGGCGAGCGCGCGGAACAGATCGTCGTCCATCACCGCCGGATCGAGGGACGAAAGCCGGAGCCGCCTCAGTTCCGGCACCGCCTTGAGAAGGCCCCGCGCCAACGCGCCGAGCGAGGGCCGCCCGGTCAGGTCCGCGCCCCACGACGAGATGTCGACGCCGGTCAGCACCACCTCCGCGTGTCCGGCGGCGATGAGCGCGCGCGCCCGCTCGGCGACCGCGTCCAGCGGCACGCTGCGCGAGGGCCCGCGCGCGAACGGCACGATGCAGAAGGTGCAGCGATGGTCGCAGCCCTGCTGGATTTGTAGGAACGCGCGAGCGCGCGGGCGAATCCCCGCGCGCGTTAATAGTTGCGCCCCTACCGGGGCGCGTGCCGCAAAACCGCTGGGCGCCGACGCCGGCGCTTCCATTCCCGCCGCCATCACGTCGGGGACGCTGACCCGCTCGCCCTCGAACAACGCGCGCGGATCGAGCTTGGCGCGGTTGCCGACCACGCGGTCGACCTCGGGCATGGCGGCGAACGCGGGCGCGTCCACCTGCGCGGCGCAGCCGGTGACGACGATGCGCGCCGACGGGTTTTCGCGCCTGAGCCTGCGGATGGTTTGGCGCGCCTGGCGGGTGGCTTCTGCGGTCACGGCGCAGGTGTTGACGACGATGACGTTCGTGGAAGCATCGGCGAGACGTTCGCGCAGCACTTCGGATTCGAACGCGTTCAGACGGCAGCCGAAGGTGATGACTTTAGGAGACTCGGCGTTCACGTCACGCCCCCTCCAGCAATGCCGCATCGAGGGTGCCGGCGAAACTGGTCGCGACCGGCCCCTTCAGCAGAACGTGGTTGTCGGGCAGCCATTCGACCGCGAGCGTGCCGCCGTCGAGCCGGAGGTTCGCGCGCCGCTCGGTCAGTCCGCGCCGGTTCGCCGCCACCAGGGTCGCGCACGCGCCCGAGCCGCAGGCGAGCGTGATGCCGGCGCCGCGCTCCCACACCCGCAAACGGATTTCGGTCGGCGACAGGATTTGCGCCACCTCGACGTTGGTGCGCTCCGGGAACAGCGGGTGGTTTTCGATCTGCGGGCCGAGGCGCGCGAGGTCGACGGCCTCGGCGTCGGCCACGAAAAAGACCGCGTGCGGGTTGCCCATGCCGACCGCGACCGGGTCCTTGAGCGGACCCGCCGCGATGTCGAGGCGGAGGGTGTCGCGCGCTTCCTTCAGCGGAATGTCGCGCCAATCGAGCCGGGCGGGACCCATGTCGACCGCGATCGCGCCGTCGGCCCGCTCGCAATCGAGCAGCCCGGCGGCGGTTTCCAGCACCACGTGGTCGCTTTTTTTTTCGTCCATGATCAGGGAGGCGACGCAGCGCGAGCCGTTGCCGCAGGCGCCCGCCTCGCCGCCGTCGGCGTTGAGAAAGCGCACGGAGGCGTCGGCGAGGGTGTTCTTGGGTTGCGCGATGACGATGACCTGGTCGCAGCCCACGCCGAGGCGCCGATCGGCGATCCGCCGCGCGGCGGCGGCGTTCAGCGCGAGCGCGCGGCGGCGGGCGTCGAGCACGACGAAATCGTTGCCGAGCCCGTGCATTTTCAGGAATTCGAGGGCGGCCATGGCCCGCCTTACTTAGGCGGCGGCGGGGGCTCTGTCCACGGGCTTAAGCCCGACGAGCGCGGAGAAATGCTCATGTGACGGCGACCTGGGTGGGTTGACACGGATATCCCGCCCCACCAGGCAAACCCTCAGGCCGAAGCAGCCGCGCTCCAGGAACTCGGGTTCGGCGACGGCGGCGTAGTTCATGGCCTATTGACCGGCTTTGCTCTCGCACAACCGGGCGCAAAACCGGACGAAGGCTTCCGCGTCGCGGACGACCTCCGGCGCGACGTCCGCGAGCCCCGCCGGTTCGGCGCCGTAATCGGCGGCGAGCCGAAGATCGAAGGCCCGATTGAGCGCGCGGCCGTGGTCCCGCGCCGCTCCGCCATCGCCCCGGGCCAGTTGGCTGAATCGGCCGATGAGAGCGGAATGGGTCGTCGGCGCGGCACCTTCGCGCGCGACCAGAACCGCCGTCGCCGCGTGGAACATGGCGTAATAAGCCGCGTGGATGACCGGTTCGGGAAGCGTGGCGGCGTCGAGGCGGGCGATCTGGTCGAGCAGGCGACGGGCTTTCGCCAACCGCCGATCCGCTTCGTCGTTCACACCGGGATTCCCTCGGCACGAACACGCCGCGCGAAACTCGTCTCCGCGCCCACCCCTTCCGAGGGCACGGCCACCGGCTGGATGAATTGGCCGCTGCCCTCGATCAGGTCGTAGGCCGCGTCGGCGAGCGCGGTCAGATCGCGCGCGGTCGCGCCGCCGCGCAGGAACACGGCGATGTCCCAGTCGGAATCGGCGCGCGCGTCGCCCCGCGCCCGCGACCCGTAAAGAACGACCTCCGCCACGCGTCCCGGCAAGGCCTTCTCGGCCCGGCGCCTGTACTCGCGCACCAGCGATAATTGGGCGGCTTCGACCATGCGCCGAGCCTACCCCCAAGCCGCGATCAAGCCAAGCCGCCCTCCCCCGTCCGGCTTGACGCCCGCCCCCGCCCCTCCTAAAGTCCGCGCGCTTTCGCCCATAAGGCCCCGGCCAGGGATTTGGGGGCCCCGCCAGTCCGCGAGTTTCGCGCACTGGCGTTTTCTGTTGCTTGAAAAGACCGTCATGTTCGACTCGCTAAGCGCCAAACTGACCGGGATTCTCGATCGCCTGCGCAAACGCGGCGCGATCTCGGAATCCGACGTGGACGAGGCGCTGCGCGAGGTGCGCGTAGCACTTCTCGAAGCCGACGTGGCGCTGCCGGTGGTTAAGGACTTCCTCGCCCGCGTGCGCGAACGCGCGCTCGGCCAGGACGTGATCCGCAGCATCACCCCCGGCCAGATGGTGGTGAAGATCGTGCACGACGCCCTGGTCGAAACCTTGGGCGGCACCGAGCCGACCGAAAGCGCGATCCGCACCGGCAACCCGCCCGCCGCGATCCTGATGGTCGGCCTGCAGGGTTCGGGCAAGACCACCACCACCGCCAAGCTCGCCATGCGCCTCGAAAAGCGCGAACGCAAGAAAACCCTGATGGCGTCCCTCGACGTCTACCGCCCGGCGGCGCAGCAGCAGCTCGCCCAGCTCGGGAGCCAAACCGGCATCCGCGTGCTCGCGCCGGTGCTGGGCGAACGTCCCGTGGCGATTGCCAAGCGCGCGCTCGACGTCGCCCGGCGCGAGGCGATCGACGTGGTGCTGCTCGACACCGCCGGCCGCCTGACCATCGACGACGCCATGATGACCGAGGCGGCCGAAGTGCGCGACGCCGCCAGGCCGGTCGAAACGCTGCTGGTCGCCGACGCCATGACCGGCCAGGACGCGGTCAATGTCGCGCGCGCGTTCCATGAAAAGGTCAAACTCAGCGGCATCGTGCTGACCCGCGTCGACGGCGACGCGCGCGGCGGCGCCGCGCTGTCGGTGCGCGCCGTCACCGGTTGCCCGATCAAGCTGATCGGCACCGGCGAAAAGCTGGACGCGCTCGACGCGTTCGACGCGCGCCGCGTCGCCGGCTCGATCCTGGGCATGGGCGACATCGTCGGCCTGGTCGAGAAGGCGTCCGAGGTGGTGGCCAAGGAAGACGCCGAAAAGCTCGCCGCCAAGATGATGAAGGGCCAGTTCTCGCTCCAGGACATGGCCGACCAGTTCCGCCAGATCCGCAAGATGGGCAGCATCGACGGCCTGCTCGGCATGCTGCCCGGCGTCGCCAAGGTCAAGAACCAGCTCGCCGCCGCGCGCGTCGACGACAAGATGCTGGCGCGCCAGGAAGCGATCATTCTCTCCATGACGCGGGCCGAGCGGCGCGAGCCCCGGCTGCTGAACGCCTCGCGGCGGCGGCGCATCGCGTCGGGTTCCGGCACCACGGTTCAGGACGTCAACCGCCTGATCAAGCAGTTCGAGCAGGCGGCGACGATGATGAAACAGGCGGCCAAGATGGGCGGCCGCGGACTCATGGGCGGACGCCTGCCGCCCGGGTTCGGCGGCCCGCCCCCCTTCGGCCGTTGAGAAAGCGTTCGTTCGCAACCCTTATTTAAGACCCCAAGGAAAGGACCTCACACCCGATGGCTTTGACAATCCGCATGTCGCGCGCCGGGGCCAAGAAGCGCCCCTTCTTCCACATCGTCGTCGCCGACTCGCGCTTTCCGCGCGACGGCCGGTTCATCGAGCGGCTCGGCTCCTACAACCCGATGCTGCCCAAGGACGCGAAAGAACGCGTCATCCTGAAAATGGAACGGATCAAGCATTGGCTGGGCATGGGCGCCCGGCCGAGCGAGCGCATCCAGCGCTTCCTGTTCGAGGCCGGCGCCGGCGAAAAGCCGGTGATCCGCACGCAGCCGAAGAAGAGCGCGCCGCGCGCCAAGACCCAGGAACGCCTCAAGGCCGCGGCCGAAGCGGCCAAGGCCGCCGAGGCCGCTCCCGCCCCGACGACCGCCGAAGCCCCGGCCGCCGGCTGAGGAGACGACGAAGGCAATCGCCATGTCCGCGCGCGCGCAACGCCAGCCGATGCCGAAACCCGCCCGATCTCCTTCGGGCGCGGGCCGGGTCTGCTTGGGCCGCGTCGTCGGCGCGAAGGGGCTGAAGGGCGAGCTGCGCGTGCGCGCCTACACGGAACGTCCCCGCGACCTCGCCGCCTACGGCCCGGTCGAGGACGAAACCGGCGGCCGCTCGTTCGCGCTTTCGGTCGTTTCCGAAACCGAGGGCGGCGCCGTCGTCCGCCTGAAGGGCGTCGCCGACCGCACCGCCGCCGAGAAGCTGAAGGGCATGGCGCTCTACGTTCCGCGCGCGGCGTTGCCGCCGCTGCCCGAGGGCGAATACTACCAGGGCGACCTGATCGGACTCAAAGCCGTGGACGAGAGCGGGCGCGGGTTGGGCCGCGTGCGCGCGATCCGCGATCACGGCGCGGGCGCGATCCTGGAAATCGAGGACGGCCTCTGGCCGGCGGGCGCGATCGTCGCCGTCGATCTGCATGCGGGCAAAATCGTGCTGACGCAACCGGCCGAATTGATCGCCCATAACGGGAAGGGCAAGCGCTCATGACCGCCGCGCAAGACACTATTGATACGCGCGCGGGGATTCGCCCGCGCGCACCCTGGACCGCGCGCGTTCTGACTCTTTTTCCCGAGATGTTCCCGGGGCCGCTCGGCTTTTCGCTCGCGGGCCAGGCCCTGGCGCGCGGGGTCTGGCGGCTGGAAGCCATCGACATCCGCGATTTCGCCGAGGACAAGCACCGCACCGTCGACGATTCCCCCTTCGGCGGCGGGCCGGGCATGGTGATGCGTCCCGACGTGATCGACGCGGGCCTCGCGCGCGCGCGCGAAGGGTTCGCGGCGCCGCTCGTGTTCCTGACCCCGCGCGGCCAACGGCTCGACCAGGCGCGGGTGCGGGCGCTCGCCGACGGGCCCGGCGTGGTATTATTGTGCGGGCGCTACGAAGGCATCGACGAGCGCGCGATCGAGGCGCACCGGCCGGAGGAAATCAGCCTCGGCGATTTCGTGCTGTCGGGGGGCGAGCCCGCCGCGCTCGCGCTGCTCGACGCCTGCGTGCGGCTGCTGCCGGGCGTGATCGGCAAGGACGCCTCGCTCGCCGAGGAAAGTTTCGAACACGGATTGCTCGAATACCCCCACTACACCCGCCCGCAGGTGTGGCGGGGCCGCGCGGTGCCGGAGGTGCTCGTTTCCGGCCACCACGACAAGGTCCGCGCCTGGCGCGCGGCCGAGGCGGAACGAATCACGCGCGAACGCCGCCCCGATTTGTGGCGCGCCCGCGCGGGCAAATGACGGACTTCGGACGAACACGCTTATATAGACAAGGAAAACGTGCCATGAACCTGCTGCAGAAGATCGAACACGAACAGATGACCAAGCTCGCCGCCGCCCGCCCGGCGCCCGACTTCCGGCCCGGCGACACCCTCAAGGTGAGCGTCAAGGTGGTGGAAGGCGAACGCACCCGCCTCCAGCAGTTCGAGGGCGTGTGCATCGCGCGCAAGAACGCGGGCATCAATTCCGCCTTCACCGTGCGCAAGATTTCCTACGGCGAAGGGGTCGAGCGCGTGTTTCCGCTCTACTCGCCCGTCGTGGCGGCGATCGAGGTGCTCCGGCGCGGCGACGTGCGGCGCGCCAAGCTTTATTACTTGCGCGACCGCTCGGGCAAGAAGGCGCGCATCGCCGAATTGAGCGAAGGCTACGTCGCCGGCGCGGCGGCGGCCGAAGCCGACGTCGCGCCGCCCACGGCCGGATCCGCCGCGGCGGCGGAAGCGGCCGCGGCCCGCGCCGCGGCCAAGGCGGAAAAGAAGGCCGCCCAGAAAGAAAAGAAGAAAGCCCGAAAGGTCGAGAAACAACTTCCCGGCCGTTCAACCTGATCCGAGACGAAGCGCGCACCGTCATGCTCAAGCCCCGAACCCTGTTCGACAAGATCTGGGAAAGCCATCTGGTCGAGGTCCAGCCGGACGGCACCTGCCTGATCTACATCGACCGCCACCTGGTGCACGAAGTGACCAGCCCGCAGGCGTTCGAAGGCCTGCGCATGAACAAGCGCCGCGTGCGTCGCCCCGACGCCACCCTCGCGGTCGCCGACCACAACGTGCCGACCACCGACCGCGCGCGCGGCATCACCGATTCCGAATCGCGCCTCCAGGTCGAGACGCTGGAAAAAAACTGCGCCGAGTTCGGGGTGCCCTATTACGGCATGGACGACATCCGCCAGGGGATCGTGCACATCATCGGCCCCGAACAGGGCTTCACCCTGCCCGGCACCACCATCGTCTGCGGCGATTCGCACACCTCGACCCATGGCGCGTTCGGCGCGCTCGCCTTCGGCATCGGCACGAGCGAGGTCGAGCACGTGCTCGCGACCCAGACCCTGCTGCAGCGCCCGGCCAAGAACATGCGCGTCGCGGTCGAGGGCGAACTGCCGTTCGGCGTCGGCGCCAAGGACATCGTGCTCGCCATCATCGGCGAGATCGGCACCGCCGGCGGCACCGGCCACGTGATCGAATACGCGGGCTCGGCGATCCGCGCGCTCTCCATGGAAGGGCGCATGACCGTCTGCAACATGACCATCGAGGCGGGCGCGCGCGCGGGGCTGGTCGCCCCCGACGACAAGACCTTCGATTACCTGCGCGGCCGCCCGCTCGCGCCCAAGGGCGGCGCGTGGGAGCAGGCGCTCGCCTATTGGAAGACGCTGCCGTCCGACAAGGGCGCCAAGTTCGACCGCGAGGTGCGGCTCGACGCGGCCAAGATCGCGCCCATGGTCACCTGGGGCACCAGCCCCGAGGACGTGCTGCCGGTCACGGGGCGCGTGCCCGATCCCAAGGACGCCCCGGACGAAGGGAAGCGCGCGTCCATCACCCGCTCGCTCGAATACATGGGCCTCGCGCCGGGGACGCCCTTGGCCGAGATCGCCGTGCAGCGCGTCTTCATCGGCTCCTGCACCAACGGCCGGATCGAGGACCTGCGCGAAGCCGCCAAGGTCGCCCAGGGCCGCAAGGTGGCGAACGGCGTCAGCGCCATGGTCGTGCCGGGCTCGGGGCTCGTGAAGGACATGGCCGAGGAGGAAGGCCTCGACAAGATCTTCATCGAGGCCGGCTTCGAGTGGCGCGAACCGGGCTGCTCCATGTGCCTCGCCATGAACGCCGACAAGCTGAACCCGGGCGAACATTGCGCCTCGACCTCGAACCGTAACTTCGAGGGCCGCCAGGGCCGGGGCGGGCGCACGCACCTGATGAGCCCGGCGATGGCCGCGGCGGCGGCCATCAGCGGCCATATCGCCGACGTTAGAAAATTGGCTTGAGGGCGAAAATTGGGCTGAGGAACGGAACCGTCATGGACAAATTCACCACGCTCACCGGCGTCGCGGCGCCCTTGCCCGCGATCAACGTCGACACCGACAAGATCATTCCCAAGCAGTTCCTGAAGACGATCGCGCGCACCGGGCTCGGCAAGGCGCTCTTTTACGAAATGCGCTACGACGACGCGGGCAAGGAACGCCCCGATTTCGTCCTCAACAAGCTCGCCTACCGCCAGGCGAAAATTCTGGTCGCCGGGACCAACTTCGGCTGCGGGTCCTCGCGCGAGCACGCGCCGTGGGCGCTGCTCGACTTCGGCATCCGCTGCGTGATCGCCGAGGATTTCGCCGACATCTTCTACAACAACTGCTTCAAGAACGGCATCCTGCCGATCCGGCTGCCGAAGGAACAGATGGCGAAGCTGTTCGACGACGCCGAGCGCGGCGCCAACGCCACCCTCACCGTCGATCTCGAGAAGCAGACCATCCAGGGCCCCGACGGCGGCACCATCCATTTCGAGATCGACGCCTTCCGCAAGCATCTCCTGCTCAACGGCCTCGACGACGTCGGGCTGACCATGCAGAAGAAAGCGAAGATCGACGCCTACGAGGAAAAACAGAAGCACGGCCAGCCCTGGCTCGCGGCGCGCTGAACAAGGACAGCGGACCACCCCCATGACCGCCAACAAGAAACTGCTCGTGCTCGCGGGCGACGGCATCGGCCCCGAGGTGATGGCGGAGACGCTGCGCGTGGTCGAATGGCTCGGCAAAAAGCGCGCGCTCCGCTTCGACGTGCGCGAGGATTTGGTCGGCGGCGCGGCGTTCGACAAGCATGGGGCACCCTTGGCGGACGCCACCATGAAGGCGGCGAAGGACGCGGACGCGGTGCTGCTCGGCGCGGTCGGCGGGCCGAAGTGGGACAAGCTTTCGTTCGACAAGAAACCCGAGCGCGGCCTGCTGCGCCTGCGCAAGGAAATGGACCTGTTCGCCAACCTGCGCCCGGCGGTGGTGTTCGACGCCCTGGTCGAGGCTTCGACCTTGAAACCCGAGGTGGTCAAGGACCTCGACATCCTGATCGTGCGCGAACTCACCGGCGGCATGTACTTCGGCGAGCCGCGCGGGATCGAGAAGCTCGCGGGCGGCGGGCGCAAGGGCGTCAACACCCACACCTACACCGACGCGGAGATCCGCCGCGTGGCGCGGATCGGGTTCGAACTGGCGCGCCTTCGCGGCAACAAGGTCTGTTCGGTCGAGAAGGCGAACGTGATGGAAGCGGGCGTGCTGTGGCGGGAAGAAGTGACCAGGCTGCACGCCGAGGAATTCGCCGACGTCCAGCTCTCGCACATGTACGCCGACAACTGCGCCATGCAGCTGATCCGCAACCCGAAGCAGTTCGACGTCATCGTCACCGACAACCTGTTCGGGGACATTCTTTCCGACGAGGCGGCGATGATGACCGGCTCCCTCGGCATGCTGCCGTCGGCGTCCTTGGGCGCGCGCGACGCGGGCGGAAGGCGCCACGCGCTTTACGAGCCGGTGCACGGCTCGGCCCCGGACATCGCGGGGCTCGGCAAGGCCAATCCGATCGCGAATCTCCTCAGCTTCGCCATGTGCCTGCGCTATTCGTTCGGCCTCGAAGCGGACGCGACGCTGGTGGAACAGGCGGCGAAGCGGGTGCTGGACCAAGGGCTCCGCACCGGCGACATCATGCAGCCGGGCAAGACCTTGGTCTCGACCAAGGCCATGGGCGACGCGATCCTCAAGGAATTGGATCGCTCGGCTTAACGTCTAGCCGGCGCTCAGAAGATCAAGCCGTAGAACAGCGGCAGCAGGATCGCGGTCGCGAGCCCGTTCAATCCCATCGCCAGGCCCGAGAACGCGCCCGCCACCGCGTCGACCTGCAACGCGCGCGCGGTGCCGATGCCGTGGGCGGCGACGCCCATCGCCAGCCCGCGCGCCTTCCAGTCCCGGACCCGGATCAGGTTGAGCACCGGCGGGCCCAGCGCCGCGCCCAGGATGCCGGTCAGAATCACCACCACGGCGGTCAGCGACGGCAGGCCGCCCAACCGTTCGGCGATGCCCATGGCGATCGGCGTGGTCGCCGACTTGGGCGCGAGCGACACCAGCGTTTCGCGCGAGGCGCCGAGGGTCCAGGCGATGGCGACCGCGCTCAGCGACGCGGTGGCCGAGCCGATCAGCACCGCGCCCAGGATCGCGAGCGCCGAGCGGCGCACCTTGTCGAATTGCTCGTAGAGCGGAACCGCGAGCGCGACCGTCGCGGTCCCGAGCAGGAAGTGGACGAACTGGGCGCCCTCGAAATAGGTCCGGTAGTCGATGCCGGTCGCGAACAGGAACCCGACCAGCATCGTGACCGCGATCAGCACCGGATTGAGCAGCGGGTTGCGTCGGCTTTTCTGGTAGAGCCAGTCCCCGGCGGTGTAGGCAACCAGGGTCACGGTCAGGCCGAGCAGCGGCGAGGCCGCCAGATAGACCCAAATGCCCCGGACATCGCCGGTCATGGCGCGCCGCTCCCGGAGGCGGGGGATTTGCGCAGCCGCGCCAGCCCGACCATGACCAGCGCGGTCACCGCGATGGTCAGCACGGTGCTGCCGATCAGCGCCGCCGAGATCGCCAGCCATTCGTCGGCGAGCAGCGAAAGGTGCAGCACCACGCCGACCCCCGCCGGGACGAACAGAAGCGAAAGATGCCGCAGCAACCCGCCCGCGGTCGCCTGCAAATCCGCCGGAATGGCGCCGCGGGCGATCAGGCCGAAAAACAACACCGCCATGCCGACCACCGGCCCCGGCACCGGCAGCCCGGTCGCCAGCACGATCACCTCGCCGGCGAGCTGGCACAGCAGAAGAAGCGTGATGAACGGCAGCGCCATGGCGGGACCTCGCGGGTCGGATCGGCGACGGGCTTCTTTCCGCTTAGCATAGCGGCGAATAACCCGTTTTTCCGCTTGAATCCGGGCGCGCGTGGGGCTATCCAATCGCCATGCGCGCGCCCAAGACCGCAACCAAGACCAAGGACCCCCAATAGCGGGCCGGTTCGCGTCGCGTCGAACGAACGGCCCGCCCCCGCGGGCCTTTTGTTTTTTTGGGCCTTATGCTTTTTAGGACGGAATGGAGATTGGGATGAGCTACAAAGTCGCGGTCGTGGGCGCCACCGGCAACGTCGGGCGCGAAATGCTCGACATCCTGGCCGAGCGTCGTTTCCCGGCGGGCGAGGTGGTCGCGCTCGCCTCCGAGCGATCCGCCGGCAACGCCGTTCCGTTCGCCGACGGACCGGATCTCACCGTCCGGGACCTCGCCACCTACGACTTCAAGGGCGTCGACATCGTGCTGTCCTCGCCCGGCGCCAAGGTGTCGGCGGTCCACAGCCCGCGCGCGGCCGCCGCCGGGGCGGTGGTCATCGACAACACGTCCTATTTCCGCATGGACCCCGAAATCCCGCTGGTGGTGCCCGAGGTCAATCCGGGCGCGCTCGCCGGCTACGCCAAGCGCCGCATCATCGCCAATCCCAACTGCTCGACCATCCAGATGGTGGTGGCGCTGAAGCCGCTCCACGATCTCGCGCGCATCAAGCGCGTCGTGGTCGCCACCTACCAGTCGACCTCGGGCGCGGGCAAGGCGGCGATGGACGAGCTGTTCGAACAGACGCGCGGCGTCTACGCCAACGATCCGATCTCCAAGACCCGGCGCAAGTTCACCAAGCAGATCGCCTTCAACGTCATTCCCCACATCGACGTCTTCATGCCGGACGGCTCGACCAAGGAAGAGTGGAAGATGGTGGAGGAAACGAAAAAGATTCTCGATCCGTCGATCGCGGTCGCGGCCACCTGCGTGCGCGTGCCGACCTTCATCGGCCACGCCGAATCGGTCAATCTCGAGTTCGAGCGCCCCGTTTCCGAGGACGCCGCGCGCGAGGCCCTGAAGCGCGCCCCCGGCGTCGTCGTGGTCGATCATCGCGCCGACGAAGGCTACGTCACGCCGGTCGAGTGCGCGGGCGAGGACGCGGTTTACGTCAGCCGCATCCGCAAGGACCCGACCGTCGCCAACGGCCTGTCGCTGTGGGTCGTGTCCGACAACCTGCGCAAGGGCGCGGCGCTCAATGCCGTGCAGATCGCCGAAGTCATGATCAGGACGCATATGCGTAAAGCGGCCTAGCCGGCCGCGGGCATGCGCAAGGCGGCATAATCGCCGCCCGGCGGCGGCGTCACGTTTTCGGATCGGGCCGGTTCAGGGGCTTTTCGCCCTCTTCCGCGGCGGGCACGGGCACGTCGTCGGGGTTGAACAGCGCGTTGATTTCTTCCTGATGCATGTCGGCCGCGGGCGGCGCCGCGGGAGCGCCGGGCTTGGCCGCAAGGCCGCGCTTGTCGGGGCCGAGAAACAGCTTTTCCTTGCGGCGCCGGTCGGGCCCGAAGAACTTGCCGATGCGCACGAACCGGCGCGGCCGCTCGACCACCGCCTGAATCCGGTCGAGCAGCGCCTTCGCCGAGATCGGCTTGATGACGTATTCGTTGACGCCCGCGTCGCGCGCCTGGAACACGTGCCAGCGGTCGGCGAAGCCGGTCACCATGACGATCGGCAGATAGGGATTGGGCGAGGCCGGATCGTGGCGCACCCGACGGAGAAAAGTGAGGCCGTCGACCGGCCCCATTTCCCAATCCAGCAACACCAAGTCGGGAACCTCTTTCTTGATTTCCTGCCACGCTTCCTCGCCGTCCTTGGCGATGACGAAATTGGTGGCACCGAGGTGCTTCAAAATTTCCAACACAATACGCCTGGCGAAGGAATGATCCTCCACCACCAGGATGCGAACATTGTCCAAATAGCCGCTGGTCGACACGGCGCTGGTTGACATAGCCGAGACGAATCCCTCTTAATTTTTCGGGCAATCTTGCCACGGGCAGGCGGAGGAATATAGGTTGTTTCTTGTACTGTATAGGCCCGATTAACGCCTTTTCGCATCCACGCCGGGAGCCCTCGATGCCCAAGACCGTCCGTCCGCGACGCAGCGTTCTCTACATGCCCGGCTCCAACGCCCGCGCCCTGGACAAGGGCCGGACCATCCCCGCCGACGCCCTGATTCTCGACCTCGAGGACGCGGTCGCTCCCGACGCCAAGGCCCAGGCGCGCGGGCAAGTCCGCGACGCGCTCGAGGCCGGCGGCTACGGGCGGCGCGAGATCGTCGTCCGGGTCAACGGCCTCTCCACGCCCTGGGGCAAGGACGATTTGACCGCGGCCGCCCGCTTCGGCGCCGACGCGATCCTGCTGCCGAAGGTCGAAAGCGCCGCCGCGATCCGCGACGCCCAGGCGGTGCTGGACGCGGGCGGCGGACCCGCCGATCTGCCGATCTGGTGCATGATCGAAACGCCGCTCGGCGTCCTCAACGTCAAGGACATCGCCTTCGCCGGGCCGCGGGTCGGCGGGCTGGTGATGGGCACGTCCGACCTCGCCAAGGATTTGAACGCCCAGCACACGCGCGAGCGGCTGCCGATGCTGACCTCGCTCGGGCTTTGCGTGCTGGCGGCGCGCGCGGCCGGCATCGCCATCCTCGACGGCGTGCACCTCGATCTCGCCGACGACGAGGGCTTCGCGTTTTCCTGCCGCCAGGGACGCGAACTCGGATTCGACGGCAAGACCCTGATCCACCCCAAGACCGTGGACACCGCCAACGCCGTGTTCGCGCCGAGCGAAGCGGAACTCGCCTGGTCCAGGAAAATCATCGCCGCCCACGCCGAAGCCGAGAAAGCGGGCCGGGGCGTGGTGGTGGTCGACGGCCGCCTGGTCGAGAACCTGCACGTCGAGCAGGCCAAGCGCCAGGTCGCGCTGGCGGACGCCATCGCCGCGCTCGCCGACGAACCGAAAGGCTGAGGGCGGCATGACCGCGACGGGCGCCGGCGCCGGACGCTATTTCGAGGATTTCCGCCTCGGCGAGGAACTGCGCCACGCCGCGCCGCGCACCGTGACGGAAGCGGATGCCTCCCTCTACGCGGCGCTCTACGGTTCGCGCTGGCCGCTGCACGGTTCGGTCCCGTTCGCCCGCGCGCTGGGCTACCGGTCGGCGCCGATCGACGATCTGCTCGTCTTCCACGTCGTGTTCGGCCAATCGGTCGCCGACGTCTCGCTCAACGCAGTCGCCAACCTCGGCTACGCCGAGGGCGTGTTCGGCGAGCCGGTCTATCCCGGCGACACGCTCGGCGCGCGTTCGACCGTGATCGGGCTCAAGGAAAACTCCAACCGCAAGACCGGCGTGGTGTGGGTGCGGACCACCGGCGCCAACCAGCACGGCCGCGCGGTGGTCGAGTACGTACGCTGGGTCATGGTGCGAAAGCGCGACGAGCGGGCGCCGGCGCCCGAAACCCGGGTGCCCGAACTGGCCGCCGCCGTCCCGGCGGAACGGCTGACGGTTCCCGCCGGTCTCGACCTCGCGGGTTACGACGCGGCCGCGACCGGCGAATCGCGGCGCTGGGAGGATTACGCGGAGGGCGAGCGGATCGACCACGTGGACGGCGCGACGATCGAGGACGCCGAGCACATGCTGGCCACCCGGCTTTACCGCAACACCGCGCGGGTTCATTTCAACCACCACGCGGAAAAAGGCGGGCGATTCGGAAGGCGCATCGTGTACGGCGGCCATGTCCTCAGCCTGGCCCGGGCGCACGCATTCAACGGCCTCGGCAACGCGTTCCGAATCGCCGCCGTCAACGGCGGCACCCACGCGGCGCCCTGCTTCGCCGGCGACACGATTTACGCGTGGAGCGAAGTCGCGGGCAAGTTCCCGCTCGCGGGCCGCGACGACGTGGGCGCGCTCCGGCTTCGCACCACCGCGCTCAAGGACCGTTCGGCGGTCGGTTTCCCCGGCCGGAACGGAGACGGATTCGATTCCGCCGTCGCGCTCGAATTCGATTACACCGTGCTGATGCCCCGCGGTTCACGCGCCGGGCGCGGCAAAACCTGAACCAGGTTGTCCGACGGAATCGGGTCTGCTAAATGAAGGAGGCGTCAGGCGCGCAAGCCCTGGGAAGCTCGCGCGACGCCGCCGCTGTAACGGCGGCTTTCCTGACACCTCCGGGAGCCGGCCAGGCTCCGGCATCGCGGTCGTCTCCGTCGTTTCCTTTCGCGAGGGCGCACCCTGGGCAGAGAACGGCCACGGGAAGGAACGCGAACACGGCCGGGTCGAGACCGAAGGGACTCCGTCGCCGGACTCCTTCCGGGCCTTTGACCCCCGCGGGCGGGCGCCCGATCCGGTCGCCGGCGCGGGCCCCGCGGGACGCGAAGTCCCCGGGAGCTCGCGCGGATTCCGGAAGCCGCCGCAGGTCCGGGAATGCGAATCCCCTTTCCTCCGGGAACGGAAGCCGTCGCCGACTTCCGCCAAGACCCCCCACGATGCCGTCGCGGATGATGTGGGCGCTTGGAAACAGCGGCAATCGGATTCGCGGCCGGCGCGCGACATACTTGTTGATAAAAACCGGAATTTCTCACAATCGTCCCACAACTTATCCACATGGGCGCGTAACAGAAAAATCTAAACTACCGTTCGCCGCGCGCGCGACCGTCCGGGAAACTCCCGTAAACCCGTGGGATTCCAGGCGGATCGGTTGACTTGCCCCGTGCCACGGGGCTACCAATGCCCTTGGAGTATCGCGCCATCGACCAAGCCCGCAGGCGCTTGCGCGCACCGCGCGGGTGGGAAAGTCGGGAAACGACGAGCATGGCCCAGGCACAGCGCCCGCTTTCGCCCCACCTGCAAATCTATCGCCCGCAAATCACGTCGATCCTGTCGATTTTGCACCGCCTGACCGGCGTCGGGCTCGCCGTCGGCGCGGTGGCGTTCGCCTACTGGATTACGGCCGCCTCCTACGGCGAGGCCGCGTTCGGGCGCGCCAACGCGCTGATCGTTTCCGGCGTCGGGCGCCTGGTCCTGTTCGGCCTGACCTTCGCGTTCTTCTATCATTTCGCCAACGGCATCCGGCATCTCGCCTGGGACGCCGGATACGGATTCGATCTCAAGACCCTCCATCGCACCGGCATCGCCGTGGTCGTCGTCGCGTTCGCCGCCACGTTCGTCCTGTGGGTCGCGGCCTATGCCGCGGCCGGCAAGCTGTGAGCGCCGGGACATGAACGAAAGCGCCAAGACTCCGATGACGGATTTGCGGGCGCCGCTCGGCCGCGCGCGCGGACTCGGCTCGACCAAGCACGGCGACGGTCATTGGCGCGGACAGCGGATCACCGCCGTCCTGCTGGTTCCGCTCGGCCTGTGGTTCGCGTGGGCGATGGTCGGGCTGCTGGAATTCGGGTTCGACCATTCCGTGTTCCGCGCCTGGGCGTCCGAGCCCGGCAACGCCCTGCTCATGACCCTGTTCGTCGCCGCGATGTTTCATCACGCCGCCCTCGGCCTGCAGGTGGTGATCGAGGATTACGTCCACGGCGCCACGGCGAAGACCGTTTCCCTGTTCGCGGCCAACGCGGGCATGGCCGTACTCGGCCTGTCGTCCGTGCTCGCCGTCCTGCGCCTGTCGCTCGGAGCCTGAACCGTGCCGCCCGCATACGCGATCGTCGACCATGTCTACGATGTCGTCGTCGTCGGCGCCGGCGGCGCCGGCTTGCGTGCGACGCTGGGCATGACCGCCGCCGGTTTCAAGACCGCCTGCCTGACCAAGGTCTACCCGACCCGCAGCCACACGGTCGCGGCGCAGGGCGGCATCGGCGCCGCGCTCGGCAACATGCGCGAAGACCATTGGGAATGGCACGTCTACGACACGGTCAAGGGCTCCGATTGGCTCGGCGACCAGGACGCGATCGAATATCTCTGCCGCGAGGCGATCCCGTCGGTGCTCGAACTCGAGCATTTCGGCGTGCCGTTCTCGCGCAACGCCGAGGGCAAGATCTATCAGCGCCCGTTCGGCGGCCATACCCGCGCCGGCGACCACGCGCCGGTGCCGCGCGCCTGCGCCGCCGCCGACCGCACCGGGCACGCCATCCTGCACACCCTCTATCAGCAGTGCCTGCGCCACAAGGCCGAGTTCTTCATCGAATATTTTGCCCTCGACCTGATCATGGACGCGGCCGGGACGTGCCGCGGCGTGATGGCGTGGAGCCTGATCGACGGCACCATCCACCGTTTCCGGGCGCACCTGGTGGTGATCGCGACCGGCGGCTACGGGCGGGCGTACTTTTCCTGCACCTCGGCGCACACCTGCACCGGCGACGGCAACGGCATGGTCGCGCGCGCGGGGCTTCCGCTCCAGGACATGGAGTTCGTCCAGTTCCACCCGACCGGCATCTACGGCGCCGGCTGCCTGATCACCGAAGGCGCGCGCGGCGAGGGCGGCTACCTCACCAATTCCAGGGGCGAGCGGTTCATGGAACGCTACGCCCCGACCTCCAAGGACCTCGCCTCGCGCGACGTGGTCAGCCGCTGCATGACCCTCGAAATCCGCGAGGGGCGCGGGGTCGGCGAGCAGCGCGACCACATTCATCTGCACCTCGAACACCTCGGCGCCGATCTGCTCAACCAACGCCTTCCCGGCATCACCGAAACCTCGCGCATCTTCGCCGGCGTCGACGCCACGCGCGAGCCGATTCCGGTGCTGCCGACGGTGCACTACAACATGGGCGGCATCCCGACCAACGTGCATGCCGAGGTGCTGCGCCCCACGCCAAGCGACGCGGACGCCGTCTGCCCCGGCCTGATGGCGATCGGCGAAGCCGCGTGCGTCTCCGTGCACGGGGCCAACCGGCTCGGCACCAACTCGCTGCTCGACATCATCGTGTTCGGCCGGGCCGCAAGCTTACGCGCGACCGAGATCGTCCGCCCCGGCGGCGCGCAGCCGCCGCTGCCCGCGGATTCGGCCGACGCCGCGCTCGCCCGCCTCGACCGCGCGCGAAACGCCAAGGGCGCGACCCCAACCGCCGACTTGCGGCTCAGGATGCAGCGCATCATGCAGGACCACGCCGCGGTGTTCCGCACCAGCGCGACGCTGAAGGAAGGCGTGGCGAAGATTTCCGCGCTCTGGCGCGAGCTGCCCGACGCGCGCGTCGCCGACCGTTCTCTGATCTGGAATTCGGATCTGGTCGAAACCCTCGAACTCGACAACCTGATGGCCAACGCCGTCACCACCATGGTGTCGGCCGAGGCGCGCAAGGAGAGCCGCGGGGCGCACGCCCACGAAGACCACGCCAAGCGCGACGACGCGAATTGGATGAAGCATACGCTGTCCTGGCTCGCGCCTTCGGGCGAGGTCCGGCTCGGCTACCGCCCGGTGCACGCCTACACGCTCTCCAAGGACATCGCCTACATTCCGCCCGAGGAAAGGGTCTACTGATGGTCGAATTCACCCTGCCGCCGGAATCGCGCGTGGTCGAGGGCAAGACCTTCCCCGCGCCCGCGGGCGCGACCCGCGTGCGCCGCTTCCGCGTCTACCGCTACGACCCGGACGCGGGCGACAATCCGCGCCTCGACACCTTCGAGGTCGATCTCGACCGCTGCGGACCGATGGTTCTCGACGCGATGATCAAGATCAAGAACGAGATGGACGCGACGCTGGCCTTCCGCCGTTCCTGCCGCGAGGGCGTGTGCGGCAGCTGCTCGTTCAACATCGACGGCACCAACACGCTCGCCTGCACCAAGGCGATCGACGACATCGCGGGCGACGTGAAGATCTATCCGTTGCCGCACATGCCGGTGATCAAGGACCTGGTGGTCGACCTGAGCGTGCCGTTCGCCCAGTACGCCTCGATCAAGCCGTGGCTCCAGGCCGACACGCCCGCGCCGGCGGTCGAGCGCCTGCAATCGCCCGACGAGCGCGCCAAGCTCGACGGCCTGTGGGAATGCATCCTGTGTTTTTCGTGCCAGACCAGTTGCCCGAGCTACTGGTGGAACGGCGACCGCTATCTCGGCCCGGCGGTGCTGCTGCAGGCCTACCGCTGGCTCGCCGATTCGCGCGACGAGGCGGCGGGCGAGCGGCTCGACGAGCTCAACGATCCGTTCCGGCTGTACCGCTGCCACACCATCATGAACTGCACCAGCACCTGCCCCAAGGGACTCAACCCCGGACAGGCCATCGGCGCGATCAAGGCCCTGATCGCCGAGCGCGAGTGACGCCCACTCCGTTCGAGTCCCTGGTCATCACCACTCCAAGAGCCTGTCATTGCGAGCCAGCGCGGGCTGGCGAAGCAATCCAGCTTTCAGGGTCTGGATCGCCACGCCGCTTGGCGGCGGCTCGCGATGACGGCCGAATGAAGGATCAGCCGACCTCGATATCGCCCTCGATCGTCTTTTCTGCGTCCAGCCCTTCGAGGCTCAAGACCACGCGCGCCCTGACCCGGCCGCCCTTGAGCTTGCCGGAGGCGAGCGCGGCGCGCACCGCGCCTTCGATCTCGCGCTGCGAGGTCACGCCCACGTTCTTGAGGAATTTGCGGATCGACATGTTGAAGGCGTCTTCGTTCATGGCTTTGTCCTTTGTTCTTTCTCCGGACGCCATGATAACGTCCCGGCCATGAATCTCCATGCTCTCCTCGGCGCGCGCGCGGCCGCGAACCGGCCGTTGCGCGTCGGCCTGATCGGCGCCGGCAAGTTCGGCGCCATGTTCCTCGCGAGCGCGCGGCGCACGCCCGGCCTGCACCTGCTCGGCGTCGCCGATTTGTCGCCCGAGCGGGCGCGCGCGGCCCTCAAGACCACCGGCTGGCCCGGAGAACGCGTCGCCGCGCCGAGCTTCGCCAAGGCGCTCGCCGAAGGCTCGACCCGGATCACCGACGACGCGCTCGCGCTGATCCACGCGCCCGGCCTCGACGTGGTGATCGAGGCGACCGGCCATCCCGAGGCCGGCATCCGCCACGCGCTCGCCTGCTTCGAGCGCGGGCGCGATATCGTCATGGTCAACGTCGAGGCCGATGTGCTCGCCGGCCCGCTGCTGGCCCGGCGCGCGCGCGAGGCGGGCGTCGTCTATTCGCTTGCCTACGGCGACCAGCCGGCCCTGATCTGCGAGCAGGTCGATTGGGCGCGCGCGTGCGGCTTCGACGTGGTCGCGGCGGGCAAGGGCACCCTCTACATGCCCCAATTCCACGAATCGACCCCCGACACGGTCTGGGGCCATTACGGCCTCAGCCCGGAACGGGCCGAGGCGAGCGGGCTCAACGCCAAGATGTTCAATTCGTTCCTCGACGGCACCAAGTCGGCGATCGAAATGGCCGCGGTCGCCAACGCGACCGGCTTGACGCCGGCGCCGGACGGGCTCGGCTTTCCGCCGTGCGCCGCCGACAAGCTCGCCGAAACCCTGATCCCGATGAGCGCGGGCGGCACGCTCCACCACAAGGGCCAGGTCGAGGTGGTCTCCAGCCGCGCGCGCGACGGGCGCGATCTGCCCAACAACCTGCGCTGGGGCGTGTACGTGGTGTTCGAGGCGCCCTCCGAATACGTCGAGCGCTGCTTTTCCGACTACGGCCTGATCACCGACCGCAGCGGCCGTTACGCCGCGCTGTGGCGGCCCTATCACCTGATCGGCCTCGAACTCGGCGTCAGCGTCGCCTATGTCGGGCTCCTGAAGATGCCGACCGGCGTCGCGCGCGGCTTCAACGCCGACGTGGCCGCGACCGCGAAGCGCGACCTGGCCCAAGGCGAAATCCTCGACGGCGAGGGCGGCCATACGGTCTGGGGCCGGCTGATGCCGGCGCAGGCCTCGCTCGCGCGCAAAGCGCTCCCCATCGGGCTCGCCCACGGCGTCAAGCTCGTCCGCGCCGTGGGCAAGGGCCAGACCGTCGCCTGGACCGACGTGGACATGCCCGCCGACGGCCTGGCCGCGAAAATCCGCCGCGAAATGGAACGCGCCTTCGCGCCCTGACCGCGCCGGCCGGCATGGCCCTTTCCAATTTCCGTTCCAGGTCCGATAGTTCCGGTTCCATGGATGCCGCCGCGCCTTCGGGTCCTCTCGACGCCTATCGCCGCCTGATCGCGGACGGCACGGCGCGCCCCGACGCCGCGCAAATGACCGCCGTCGCGCGCCTGCAGACGCTGGCCGACGAAATCGCGCCCTACGCCCAGCAGATGGGCCGCTCCGGCTGGCTCGCGCGCCTGCAGCACCGGCGCATGGCGCCGCCGCCCGGGATTTATCTCCACGGCGGGGTCGGGCGCGGCAAGACCATGCTGATGGATCTTTTCTACCACAACGTCGCGATCGACAACCGCAAGCGGATTCACTTCCACGCCTTCATGCTCGAGGTCCACGACCGCGTGCACTGCTTCCGCGAGGCGGCGCGCGCGGGCAAGGTCCGCGCCGGCGCCGATCCCCTGAAGGCGCTCGCGCGCGTCATCGTCGACCAGGCGTGGCTGCTCTGCTTCGACGAATTCCACGTCAGCAACATCGCCGACGCCATGATCCTGGGCCGCCTGTTCGAGGCCCTGTTCGAGCAGGGCGTGGTGGTGGTGACCACCTCCAACCGCCCGCCCGCCGATCTCTACAAGGGGGGCCTTCAGCGCGAGCTGTTCCTGCCGTTCATCGGGTTGATCGAGCGGAAGCTCGACGTGATCCAGCTCGATTCCGGAATCGATTACCGGCTCGAGCGGATGCGCTCGTTCGACACCTACCTGACGCCGTCCGGCCCCGACGCCGAGTCCCGGCTCGAAGCCGCCTTCGCCGAGCTGACGGCGGGCGCGGAGGCGAAGCCGTGGTACGTCATGGTCCAGGGCCGGGAGGTGGTGTTTCCGCGCATGGCCGACGGGGTGCTGTTCGCCTCGTTCGCCGATCTCTGCGAACGGCCGCTCGGCCCGGCCGACTACGCCGCCATCGCGGATCGCTGCCACACCGTGGTGATGAGCGGCATTCCCCGCCTCGGGGTCAAGCGCCACAACGAAGCGCACCGCTTCGTGACCCTGATCGACACGCTTTACGAGCACAAGGTCAACCTGGTGTGTTCGGCGGAAGCGGCGCCGGAGGCGCTGTACACCGAGGGCACCGGCTCGTTCGAGTTCCAGCGCACGGCGTCGCGCCTGATCGAAATGCAGTCGGACGACTACATTTCGTCCTGGGACGACCGGGGCTAGGGTGTAGCCCAGGTTTCCTCCGACCCGAAATACTGCTATGGATTCGCGACCCCGCCCCACGGCGAAAGGAGACCCGGCGTGACCCATTTCCTCGTCTCGGACAGCAAGCCCGACGGCTACAAGCTCGAAGAAATCCTTTCGGTGATCCGCTCCGACATCATCGCCCGATGCAGCAAGATCAGCGGCGACAACCGGCCCGAAGCGCGCCACGTGCTGCACAACAACATGCGCGTGCTCGGCCTGATCAGCGACGCGATCCAGCTCGCCGAGGATTCGACCCGCGTCCTGGAAAAGTCGTTCGGTCCCTCGGTCAAGGGCGGCCCGCCCCGGATCGGCACCCCGTGACGCCCGAAACCTTAAGACGGTACGTTGTTGCCCGCCCGGATCAAGAATTGCTAATATAAGCGTCTTGCTAAACCGATACCCGCCCCCTAATTCTAGATCGTCGTTGCGTTTCGGGGCCTCGGGGACCCGGGTTTTAGGGGGCCGGCCTTAGGGGATAGGCCAAGGGAATAGACCGTGATCGAAACCGTCGTACCCGCGCCGGAAGGAGCCAGGACGCTCCGCGACATCGCGCCCGCCCTCGACCTCGAGGCGGAGATCGCGCGCCTGCGCCGCGAAAAGAACGCGGTCATCCTCGCCCACTATTACCAGGACAGCGACATCCAGGACCTCGCCGATTTCGTCGGCGACTCCCTCGATCTCGCCCGCGCCGCCGCCGGGACCGACGCCGACACCATCGTCTTCTGCGGCGTGCGCTTCATGGCCGAGGTCGCCAAGATCGTCAATCCGGCCAAGACCGTGCTGCTGCCCGACGCCAACGCCGGCTGCTCGCTCGAGGAAGCGTGCCGCCCCGAGGCCTTCCGCGCCTTCCGCGAGGCCCATCCCGACCACGTCGCCATCACCTACATCAACTGCTCGGCCGAGGTGAAGGCGCTCTCCGACATCATCGTCACCTCGGCTAACGCCGAGCACATCGTGCGCCAGATCCCGGCCGACAAGCCGATCCTGTTCTCGCCCGACCGCCACCTCGGCGCCTATGTCATGCGCCGCACCGGACGGCCGATGACGCTGTGGAACGGCATCTGCGTCGTCCACGAGCAGTTCTCGGAGCGCGAACTGCTCGCCCTCAAGGCGCGCCATCCGCAGGCCAAGATCACCGCGCACCCCGAATGCCCCGAGGGCATCCTGGCGCACGCCGACCACGTCGGCTCGACCCGCAACATGCTGCGCTACGTGCTGGAAAGCCCGGACAAGGAATTCATCGTCGCCACCGAAAAGCACCTTTTGCACCAGATGCAGAAGGCGGCGCCGGACAAGACCTTCATCGCCGCGCCGGGCGCCGACGGCAGCTGCGAGTGCGCGCGCTGCCCGTACATGGGCCTGAACACCCTCGAAAAGCTGTACCTCGCGTTGGTCAACGAAGCGCCCCGGATCGAAATGCCGGAAGACCTGCGCCGCCGCGCGTACGCGCCCTTGCAGCGCATGCTGGAAATGTCGCCGCCGGCGGCCGCGGGCCGATCCGCGCGGCCCAAAAACACGACCGGCGCGACCCGCCGCCAGCCCGTCGGCGTTGCCGCCGAATAGGGCGCCGCGCGCTTTTTCTCCATGTCGCCCCCGCAGGGCCAAACCGCCGGCGACATTGCCGATGATATCGAGCGCGTGATCGACGCGGCGCTCGCCGAGGACTTGGGCCGGGGCGACATCACCACCCGCGCCATCGTTCCCGCCGGCGCGCGATTGAAGCTCGCGCTCCGCACCCGCCAGGCGATCGTGCTCGCCGGGATCGAGATCGCGGCGCGCGTGTTCCGGCGCCTCGACCCCAAGGCCGAGATCGCGCTGCTCGCGCGCGACGGCGAGCGCTGCGAGTCCGGCGCGACGCTCGCCCGCATCGCGGGCGACGCGGCCGGATTGCTCACGGCGGAGCGCACCGCCCTCAACCTCCTTCAGTTCATGAGCGGGATCGCCACCCTCACCCGCGCGTACGTCGACCGCATCGCCGGCACGCGCGCGGTCCTGCTCGATACGCGCAAGACCGTGCCGGGCCTGCGCGCGCTCTCCAAGTACGCGACCCGCATGGGCGGCGCCACCAACCACCGCATGCGCCTCGACGACGGCATCCTGATCAAGGACAACCACGTCGCCATCGTCGGCGGCGTCGCCGAGGCGGTCCGCCACGCGCGCACCGGACGCGACGGCATCCGCGACGTGCGGGTCGAATGCGACACCCTCGACCAGGTGCGGGACGCGATCGCCGCCGGGGCGGATTCGATCCTGCTCGACAACATGGACGTCGCCGCGTTGCGCGAGGCGGTGCGCCTGGTCGCCGGGCGCGTGCCGCTGGAGGCCTCGGGCGGGGTCACGCTGGAAAACATCCGCGCCATCGCCGAAACCGGCGTCGATTTCATCTCCACCGG
>CAYPQV010000018.1:0-83555 GCA_964412955.1 uncultured Hyphomicrobiales bacterium | reverse complement strand
ATCCTGCTGACCCCGGGGCCGCTCACCACCACCCGCGCGACCAAGGAAGCGATGCTGCGCGACTGGGGCTCGCGCGACGCCACCTTCATCGCCATCAACGCGCGCGTGCGCGACCGGCTGCGGGCCATCGTCAACGCGAGCGACACCCACGTCACCGTGCCGGTGCAGGGCAGCGGCACCTTCGCGGTCGAAGCCGCGATCGGAACCCTGGTGCCGAAAAACGGAAAGTCCCTGGTGCTGGTCAACGGCGCCTACGGCAAGCGCATATGCAAGATCCTCGATTACATGGGCCGCGCCTATGCGGCCTACGAGACGCCCGAGGACACGCCGCCCGATCCGGCCGAGGTCGACCGGCGCCTCGCCGCCGATCCGTCGCTGTCCCACGTGCTCATGATCCACTGCGAGACCACGTCGGGACTGCTCAACCCCGTCGACGAGGTCGCGCGGATCGCCAAGGCGCGCGGGCGCGCGCTGCTGCTCGATTCCATGAGCGCGTTCGGCGCGATCCCGCTCGACCTCAAGGCGACGCCGTGCGACGCGGTGATGGCGTCCTCCAACAAGAACCTGGAGGGCGTGCCGGGCATGGGCTTCGTCGTGGTCCGGACCGAGGCCCTCAAGGCCGCCAAGGGCAACGCCCATTCGCTCAGCCTCGATCTTTACGACCAGTGGCAGGCGATGGAGGCCAACAAGCAATGGCGCTTCACGCCGCCGATCCACGTCATCGTCGCCCTCGACAAGGCGATCGAGCAGTTCGACAAGGCGGGCGGGGTCAAGGGCCGCAACGCGCGCTACGCGTCCAACTGCCGGATCCTGGTCGACGGCATGCGCAAGATGGGCTTCGTCACCCTGCTGCCCGACAAGCTGCAGGCGCCGATCATCGTCACCTTCCGCATGCCCAAGGACCCCAACTTCAAGTTCGAGCGGTTCTACGAACTGCTGAAGGATCAGGGCTACGTCATCTATCCCGGCAAGCTCACGGTCGCGGACTCGTTCCGCATGGGCTGCATCGGCGCGATCGGAAGCCGCGAAATGAAGGGCGCCCTTTCCGCCGTCCGGAACGCCCTGCGTGAATTAGGGGTGAAATCCGGCGCCCCTTAAGGCTACCATGGCCGGCATAACGTCATAAGAAACCCGACAGAGGAGGCTCGAAGATGTTCCGTCGCACGCTGTTGGCCGCCGCCGCGTTCGGCCTGTTCGCCGCCCCGGCCGCGTTCGCCCAAACCAACGAAATCCGTTTCGGCCTGATCCCGTCCGAGGACGCGGACAAGCTGATCGCCGATTCGCAGCCGTTCATCAAGGCGCTGGAAACCGCGATCGGCATGAAGATCAAGCCGTTCGTCGCCATCGACTACAGCGCCGTCGTCGAGGCGCTGAAATCCGACAAGCTGGAAGTCGCGTTCCTGGGCCCGGCCGCCTACATCCTGGCCAAGGACAAGGTCAAGGTGGGGGTCGAGCCGGTGGCGCGCGGCGTGATGGCGCAAACCGGGAAATCCTCCTACCGCGCGCTGATCATCGCGCACCCCGATCAGCCGATCCGTTCGCTCGCCGACCTCAAGGGCAAGACCTTCGCGCTGGTCGATCCGGCCTCGACCTCGGGCAACTTCGTGCCCCGGCTCGCGCTCCACAAGAGCGGCCTCAACCCGGAAAAGGATTTCAAGTCGCTCTACTATTCCGGCACCCACCAGGCGTCCCTGATCGCGGTCAAGGAAGGCAAGGTCAACGCCGCCGGCATCGCCGACGAAGTTTACGACCTCGCCATGGCGCGCGGCCAACTGAAGAAAGAAGACGTGCGGATCGTGTTCCAGTCCGACCCGATTCCCGGTTCGCCCTTCGTGATGCGCACCAACCTGCCCAAGGACCTGCAGGAAAAGCTGCGCAAGGGATTGCTGGCCGTGAGCAACGTCCAGTTCGGCAAGCTCGGCGTCGTCAAGGCCATGGACCCGGCCACCGACAAGGACTACGACACGGTGCGCGAGCTGATCGCCTTCCAGGACCAGCAGAAGAAAGCGGCCAAGAAGTGACCCGACTTCGGGCGGCCGGGGCACCCGCATGACCGCCCCGGCCGCGCCGATTCTCGAGGTCCGCAACCTCAACAAGCGTTTTGGGGCGCACACCGCGCTCCATGACGTGTCGTTCGACGCGCGCGCGGGCGAATTCATCATCGTGCTCGGCCGCTCGGGCGCGGGCAAGTCGACGCTCATGCGCTGCGTCAACCGCCTGATCGAACCGAGCGGCGGCGACATCCGCTTCGAGGGCGCGCCGGCTCCCGCCGGACGGGCCGACCTGCGCCGCATGCGCCGGCGCATCGGCATGATTTTCCAGCAGTTCAACCTGGTGAAGCGGCTTTCGGTGCTGACCAACGTGCTGACCGGTACCCTCGGCTACAAGGCGCTGCTGCCGTCGCTCGCCTTCCGGTTCGGGCGCGAGGAAAAGCTCGCCGCCCTCGATTGCCTGGAGCGGGTCAACATGGCGCATAAGGCGTTCCAGCGCGCCGACACGCTCTCCGGCGGCGAGCAGCAGCGCGTCGCCATCGCCCGCGTGCTCAACCAAAAGCCCGTCCTGCTCCTGGCCGACGAGCCGGTCGCCAGCCTGGACCCCAACATCGCCCGCGTCGTGCTGCGCTATCTCCGCCGCATCAACGAGGAGATGGGCATCACCGTGCTGCTCAACATCCACCAGGTCAACTACGCGCGCGAGTTCGGCGAACGGGTGATCGGCCTCGCCGGCGGCGGGGTCGTGTTCGACGGCCACGCGCGCGACCTGACCCAGGACGTGCTGCACGGCATCTACGGCGCGCACGTCGACGACGAGGAGGGCGGCCATGAACGCGCCTGATCCGGCCGGTCGCCCCTCGCCCGCCGACCGCCGCCGGCGGCTGGAGGAACTGCTCGATTCCGCGCGCACCCCGGCCGAACGCCTGCGCCAGACCGTGACCGTCGGCGGCGGCGTCCTGATCGCCCTGATCGTGCTGTACGTCAGCGCCCGCGACACCGAACTCAGCCTGGGGGAATTCGTGCGCGGGCTCCCCGCCATCGCCGACTATGTCGGGCGCATGTTCCCGCCCGACTGGGACTACACGCCGCGCATCGTGCAGCCGACCATCGAAACCATCGAAATCGCGATCTGGGGCACCGTGCTCGGCATCCTGCTCGCCATTCCGCTCGGGTTGATGGCGGCGCGCAACATCTCGCCCCATGTCGCCGTCTACGGCAGCGCGCGCTTCATCCTCAACGCGCTGCGCGGCGTATCGGAACTGGTGTTCGCGCTGATCTTCGTCTCCGCCGTCGGCCTCGGCCCGTTTCCCGGCATTCTCGCGCTCGCGCTCCACAACGCCGGCATGCTCGGCAAGTTCTACGCCGAGGCGATCGAGGCGGTCGATCACGGCCCGGTCGAGGCGATGCAGTCGACCGGCGCCGGCTGGTCGCAGACGGTGGCCTACGCCATCGTCCCCCAGATCCTGCCCCACTTCATCACGTACAACCTCTATCGCTTCGAGGTCAGCATCCGATCGGCGACCGTGCTCGGCCTGGTCGGCGCGGGCGGGATCGGGTTCCACCTGATTTCCAGCATCCGGCTGTTCGATTACCAGACGACCGCCATGGTCCTGGTCGTGATCGTCGCCCTGGTGATCCTGACCGACTGGGCCGGCAACAAGATCCGCGCCCGCATCCTTTAAACGTAGATCATCTTCCGGGTCATGCCGCCGTCGATCACCAGGTTGGCGCCGGTGACGAACCCCGCCTTGTCGCCGAGGAGATAGCCCACCGCCTCGGCGATGTCGTCGGGCCGGCCGACCCGCCCCGCCGGATGCTGGGCATGGTCGGCGGCGGACAATTCGCGCGATTGGCGCGCGTTCGCCGCGCCTTCGCCGCGCGTGTCGATCCAGCCCGGACTTATGCAATTGACCCGCACCTCCGGCGCGAGGCTGATCGCCAGCGCGTGCGTGAGGGCAATGAGGCCGCCCTTGGAGGCGGCGTAGGCTTCGGTGTTCGGCTCGCTCATCAGCGCGCGGGTCGAGGCGATGTTGACGATGGCGCCCTTGGCGGCGCGCAGGTGCGGCGTCGCGTGCTTCGCGCACAGGAACGCGCCGGTCAGGTTCGCGCCGACGATCCGATTCCAATCGGCGAGCGCGAGTTCGGTCACCTTCGCCGCCGAGGCCTTGGCGATTCCGGCGTTGTTGACGAGACCGTCGATCCGGCGGAAACGGACGAGCGTGGCGGCGATGGCGTTCTTGACGTCGTCTTCCTGGCGGACGTCGGTTTGGTGAAACAGGCACGGGCCGGTCGGCGCGAACTCGGCCGAGGTTTTCTGGCCCGCTTCGCGATCGATATCGGCGATCGTCACCGCCCAACCCGCTTGCAGCAGATGGCGCGCAATCGCGCGCCCGATTCCCCGGCCGCCCCCCGTCACCAGGGCGCACCTCCGCGTATCGTCGGTCATCGCACAGTTCCCCCACGCCGCCTTTTTGTTCCCGCGATGATGACTCGCCCGGAAAGCATCCGCCACTTCTTTCGGAATCCGATTCGTGGTTAACGGCGAAATCCGGTCGCGGCGATTTCGAGTCGATTTGATTTCAAATCGACTCCGGCCGTTTCGTTCAGGCCGCGGCTCCGGCCACGCGACGAAGCGGACGGTTCGACGCGTACGGCCATTCCGCGAACGCGACGTTTCGAATCAAACGAAAAGTCGCGCTAAAGGCTTCGGGCGCGACCGTTTTTGGCGCTTGTTTTTCCTGTTATCTCAAGGTGTTATATTCCGTCACGCGCTCCCAACCAGGACCCCTCGCTCATGCCCGCTTCCGTCAAGACCATCTCCCCGGTGGACGGCCGGATCTATGTCGAACGCCCGCTTGCCGCCGCCGCCGACATCGGCCGCGCCCTCGAACGCGCCCGTGCCGCCCAAAAAGGATGGAAAAGCGTTCCGATCGCCGAACGGTGCCGCCTGCTCCTCAAGGCGGTCGAGGCCTTCGTCGCCAATAAGAACCGAATCGCCGAGGAAATCACCTGGCAGATGGGCCGCCCCATCGCGCAATCCCCCGGAGAAGTCCGCGGGTTCGAGGAACGCGCGCGCTACATGATCGGCCGGGCGCCGGAAGCGCTGACCGACCGCGACGTCGGGCCCAAGGAAAACTTCCGCCGTTTCATCCGGCCCGAACCCTTGGGCGTCGTCTTCACCATCGCGCCGTGGAATTATCCCTATCTCACCGCCGTCAATTCGATCGTGCCCGCGCTCGCGGCCGGCAACGCGGTGATCCTCAAGCATTCGCACCAGACGCCGCTCTGCGCCGAGCAATTCCAGGCCGCGTTCGACGCCGCCGGCATTCCGGCGGGCGTGTTCCAGCACCTGCACCTGACCCACGCCGACACCGAAAAGGTCGTCAAGTCGTCGGAGATCGCCTTCGTCGCCTTCACCGGTTCGGTCGCGGGCGGGCGGACGGTGGAAGGCGCCGCCGCCGGACGCTTCATCGGCGTCGGGCTCGAACTGGGCGGCAAGGACCCGGCCTACGTCCGGCCCGATTGCAACCTCGATCACGCGGTCGAAAACCTGGTCGACGGCGCGTTCTTCAATTCCGGCCAGTCGTGCTGCGGGATCGAACGCATCTACGTTCACGCCGACGTTTACGACCGCTTCGTCGAGGGCTTCGCCGACCTGACGCGCAAGTACAGGCTCGGCGATCCAAGCAAGCCCGAAACCAACCTGGGGCCGATGGTGCGCGCCGACGCGGCCGAATTCGTGCGCAAGCAGATCGCCGACGCGGTCAAGCAAGGCGCGCGCGCCCTGATCGACGAACGCGCGTTTCCGGCGAGCCGGCCGGACACCCCCTACCTCGCGCCCCAGGTGCTGGTGAACGTCGATCATTCCATGTCGGTGATGATGGAGGAATCGTTTGGACCCGTCATCGGCATCATGAAGGTCAAGGACGACGACGAGGCGATCCGCCTGATGAACGACAGCCCTTATGGACTTACGGCGGCCATTTGGACCGCGGACGAAAACGCGGCGGTGCGCATCGGCGACGCCGTCGACACCGGCACCTGGTTCATGAACCGCTGCGATTACCTCGACCCGGCGCTGGCCTGGACCGGTGTCAAGGATTCGGGGCGCGGCTGCACGCTCTCCGTCCTCGGCTACGAGCACCTGACCCGGCCGAAATCGTTCCACCTGCGCGTGAAAACCTGAGAACCCGTCCATGAGCGATCAAACTTCCCCCATTGGCAACTGGAACTATCCGACCAAGGTCCGTTTCGGCGCCGGGCGGATCAAGGAACTGCCGCGCGCGTGCGAGGCGCTGGGCATCAAGCGCCCGCTCCTGGTGACCGATCCGGGGCTGGCGAAGCTGCCGATGATCGGCGCGGCGGTCGACTCCCTCAAGGCGGCGGGCCTCGCGGCGGCCGTGTTCAGCGACGTGAAGCCCAACCCGGTCGGGCGCAACGTGGACGACGGCGTCGCCGCCTATCGCCGGGGCAACCACGACGGGGTGGTCGCCTTCGGCGGCGGCAGCGCGCTCGACGCCGGCAAGGCGGTCGCGCTCATGGCCGGACAAAGCCGCCCGCTCTGGGATTTCGAGGACGTGGGCGACAACTGGAAACGGGTCGACGAAAAGGGCATCGCGCCGACGGTTTCCGTGCCGACCACCTCGGGCACCGGCTCCGAGGTCGGCCGCGCCAGCGTCATCACCGACGAAGCGACCCACACCAAGAAGATCATCTTCCATCCCGGCATGATGCCGGCCCAGGCAATCCTCGATCCCGAACTGACCGTCGGCCTGCCCGCGCACATCACCGCCGCGACCGGCATGGACGCCCTCGCCCATTGCCTGGAGGCCTACTGCGCGCCCGGATTCCATCCCCTCGCCGACGGCATCGCGCTCGAAGGCATGCGGCTGGTGCGCGATTACCTGTCGCGCGCGGTCGCGGACGGCCGCGACCTCGCCGCGCGTTCCCACATGATGGCGGCGGCGGCCATGGGCGCGACCGCGTTCCAGAAGGGCCTGGGCGCGATCCACTCGCTCTCGCACCCGGTGGGCGCGGTCTACAATGCCCACCACGGCCTCACCAACGCGGTGTTCATGCCCTACGTGCTGGTCTTCAACCGCAAGGCGGTCGCCGAGCGCATCGCCGCGGTCGCGCGCTACATCAATCTCCCCAAGCCGACCTTCGACGGATTCCTGGCGTGGGTGATGGAGCTCCGCCGGGAATTCAAGATTCCCCACACCTGCCGCGAACTGGGGGTGGAGGAAAGCCGGTTGGACGAATTGGCGCGAATGGCCGCCAACGACCCGACCGCGGGCGGCAATCCGGTGCCGCTGGACGCCGCCAAGCTCAAGGGATTGTTCCAGGCGGCGATGGCCGGAACGGTGTAGACTGGGGCGGGATGTTCGAAACCGGGCTGCTCGCCTTCACCACTTTTTTCGCCACCGTTTCGCCGGTGGACGTGGCGGTGCTGTTCGCGGCGCTGACCCCGCACGCCTCGCAGGGACGCCGGATCGCCATGGCCGCGCGCGGCGTGCTGGTCGCGGCCGCGATCCTGTTTTCGTTCGCGCTGTTCGGCAACAAGCTGCTCGAACTGCTCGGCATCACCTTGGCGGCGCTCCGCGTCGCGGGCGGCGTGCTGCTGCTGCTGATGGCGATCGACATGGTGTTCGCGCGTTCGTCGGGCGGGGTCACCACCACCGACGACGAGGACGCGGAGGCCGGCCACCGCCACGACATTTCCGTCTTTCCGCTGGCGACGCCCCTGATCGCGGGGCCGGGCACCATGGGCGCCGCGATCCTGCTCTACGCCCAGGCCGGCGGCGACGCCGGCCGCATCACGGCGGTGTTCGCCGCCCTCGGCTTGATCCTGGCGCTGACTTTCGCCCTGCTGCTGGTCGCGGCGCGGCTCGGCCAGTTCCTCGGCGTGACCGGGCAGAACGTCATCACCCGGGTGGTCGGCATCCTGCTCGCCGCGCTCTCGGTCCAGTTCATCTTCGACGGCGTGCGCGAGAGCGGCCTGTTGCCCGGCTAGAGCCAACCGCTTGAAACGGAACGAGATTCGCGCCCCTTGCGCGGGCCCGGCCCGGGCGACCACATGATGATTGATGCACCTTTTTCATCGGAGGTGAGTCATGACCATCGCACCCACCCTCAAAAGCTATCTCGACCGCAACGTCAGCTACGACCTGGTGACGCACGATCCCACCCAGTCGTCGCTGCGCACCGCGGAGGCCAGCCACGTCCCCAGCGACGCGCTCGCCAAGGGCATCGTGCTCCGCGCTGACGGCGGCTACATGCTCGCGGTCCTGCCGGCGTCGCGCCGCGCCCGGCTTGCGGAATTGCGCGCCTTGATCGGCGACGACGTCGAACTCGCCGACGAGCCGGAAGTGGCCTCGTTGTTCGAGGACTGCGCCGTCGGCGCGGTTCCGCCGGTCGGCACGTGCTACGGGCTGGACGTCATCGTCGACGACAGCATCGAGCGCCAACCCGAGGTTTATCTCGAAGGCGGGGACCACAAAACGCTGGTGCACATGGACCGGGCGCAGTTCGCGCGGCTGATGGCGGACGCGCGCCACGCGCATTTCACCGCGTAGACTTAGGTGCTCTGAAGTCCGCGGCGGCGCGCGGTTATTTCGTTTCGCACGCGAACGGCCAAACCACCCGGGTCCGTTCCGGAACGACGCGGCCGTCCGTTCGCTTGTGGGGCAGCGGCGTCTTCTTGGCCGCGTCGGCCAGCGCCGCGATCTCCGCGCCGGCCAACGGCGGCCCCCGGAACAGCGCCAGCGGATCCATCCATTGGCCGCCGAGGGGGATCAGCATCCGGCCCGAACGGTACTGGTCCCCGGGGGCATACCACGCCGTCAGGTGAAGATGCGGATGGCCGGCAGCGCCGTAAGCGCGGGTGCCGACGGTGCCGGTCTTTCCGGAATAGGCGATCACCTCGCCCATCTTGACGCGACGGCCGAGATCGAGGTTCGGCGGCTCGCGCAGATGCTTGTATTCGGTATAGACCCAGACCGCGAGCCCGGTGTCCTCGGGCGCGTGGCGCAGCACGATGCCGATGCCGCCGATGCCGCCCCCTTCGCCCACATGCACAACGGTGCCGTCCGCGATGGCGAGAATCGGCGTTCCTTCCGGCGCGGGGATGTCGAGACCGCCGTGATAGCCGACGTAAAAGCGGGAACTGCGCGTGCTGCCGTCGCCGCGCGTCGTGTCGGCGAAGAACGAATTGGCCTCCGGGCACTTGGCGTCGGCGGGATAAATCGGCCTGAGCCCGGTGGCGACGAACCCGCGCCGCCGCATGGCCTCGATCTCGGCCCGTTGCGGGAAAAAAGCGCCGATCGTTTCCGGATCGAGATCGGCGGCGGCGGGCGGCGCCGTTTCTCCCCCGCTTTTCCCTTCCCGGCCTTTCTTGCCTTGGGCCGGCGCGTCACCCGCGAACGCCAGCGCCAGGCCGACGACCGCGATCGAGACGGCAACTCGGACAAGCATTGACGCGATCATGTCGCTCCCTCCCTACCCCCGCACCCGGCGTCCTTCGGGATCGTAAGGCGGGCGCGCGAGGCGACGGCACGGCACGCGCTCGCCCGCGACGTCCAGTTCGTAGCGGCCGGAGCCGAGAAACGCCTCGTCCACGCCCTCCGGGTTGCGCACGTAGCCGTAGCCGATCCAATGGCCGACCGTGTGGCCGAAGCCGGCACTGGCGAGCCAGCCGACCACCCGGCCGTCGCGCAAGATCGTTTCGCGGCCCCACAGCGCCACGTTCGGGTTATCGACCGCGAAGCACGCGAACGACCGGGTCAGCGGCTTTCCCTTCGCCGCCAGCAACGCCTCGCGCCCCAGGAACGGCGTGCCGCCCTTCAATTTCGTCGCCCATCCGAGCCCGGCCTCGAACGGATTGTAGTCCGCGTTGATGTCGGCGCCCCAGGCGCGATAGCCCTTTTCCAGGCGAAGCGTGTCGATGGCGCGATACCCGGCGAGCCTGAGCCCGTGGTTGCGCCCGGCGGCCGTCAGCGCGTCGAATACCCGTTCCGCGTGCGCCTTGGGCACGTGCAGTTCCCAGCCCAGTTCGCCAACGTAGGTGACGCGGAGCCCCAGCACCTTGACCCCGGCGATCGGCAGGTCCTGCCATGTCATGAACGGGAACGCGGCGTTCGACATGTCGGCGTCGTTGACGGCGGCCAGGATCGCGCGCGATTTCGGCCCCATCAGGGCGAGCACGCAGGTATCCTCGGTCACATCGGCAACCCGCGCATCGAGGCCGGCGGGAACGTGCCGCGCCAGCCAATGAAAATCGCGGGTGCGCTGGCCGGTGCCGGACACGACGTAATAGCGGTCGGCGGCCAGCCGCGCGACGGTGACGTCGGCCTCGATCCCGCCGCTCGCGTTGAGCAGCTGGGTGTAGGCGACGCGCCCCGGCGGCCGGCCAACGTCGCCCGCCGCGATCCAGGAGAGCGCCTTTTCCGCGTCGCGTCCCGTTACCTCGAACTTGGCGAATGAACTCATGTCGAACAGCGCGCAGGTTTCGCGCGCGGCATGGTGTTCGGCGCAGACCGCGTCGATCCAGTTCGGCCGGGCGAAGGAATAGCGATCGACGGCCTCGGCGCCTTCCGGCGCGAACCAGTTGGCCCGTTCCCAGCCCATCTTTTCGCCGAACACGGCGCCCGCGGCCTTGAGCCGGCCGTAGAGCGGCGAGGTCAGGTGCGGGCGCGCCGATTCGTGTTCCTCCAGCGGCCAGCCGACCGTGTAGTGCTTGCCGTAGTGTTCGAGGGCGCGCGCGCGCACCCGCGCCAAATCCCGGTGCGGCGCGCCGAAGCGGCGGATGTCGACCGGCCACAAGTCCATCGGCGGCTCGCCGGCGACGACCCATTCCGCCAGCGCCTTGCCCGTCCCGCCGCCGGAAACGATGCCGAAGGCATTGAACCCGGCGCCGAGGAAGAAACCCGGCACCTCGGACGACTCGCCCAGCAGGCAGTTGCCGTCGGGCGTGAACGAGTCGGGCCCGTGGATCATGGTGCGGATGCCCGCCGTTTCCAGCGCCGGCACGCGCGCCAGCGCCGCTTCCATCAGCGGCTGAAAGTGATCCCAGTCGGCGTCGAACAGCGAAAACTGGAAATCCTTGGGCGCCTCGTCCACCAGCCACGGCTTCGGATCGCGCTCGAACCCGCCGACCGCGAGGCCGCCGACGTCCTCCTTGTAATAGGTGAGATGGTCGGGATCGCGCATCACCGGCAGATCGCGCGGCAGGCCGGCGATCTTCTCGGTGATGAAATACTGGTGCTTGACCGGCGCCAGCGGCACGTTGACCCCGATCAGCGCGCCGAGGTCCCGCGCCCACAGCCCGGCGCAGTTGACGGCGACTTCGCACGCGATCGTCCCTTGCGCCGTTTCCACGGCGGCGACGCGGCCCTGGGCGAGGCGGATGCCGGTAACCGGGCAATCCTCGATGATGCGCGCGCCGGCCATGCGCGCCCCCTTGGCGAGCGCCATGGTCACGTCGGAGGGGTTCACCTGGCCGTCGCTCGGCCCGTAGACCGCGCCCAGCACGTCGTCGACGGAGAGCCCCGGCCACAGCTTCAGGATCTCGTCGCGGCCGATCAGGTGCATGTCGAGGCCGAAACTGCGCGCCGTGGTGGCGAGCCGCTTGATCTCGATCAGCCGCTCCGGCGTGCAGGCGAGCCGCAGGCTGCCCGACATCTTCCAGCCGGTCGCCTGGCCGGTTTCGGATTCGAGGCGCTGATAGAGCGCGACGCTGTCGGTCAGCATGCGCGTGATGTTGGCGTTGGAACGCAACTGGCCGATCAGCCCGGCGGCGTGGAAGGTGGAGCCGCAGGTGAGCTTGCCGCGTTCGACCAGGACCGTGTCGCGCCAGCCGAGCCGGGCGAGATGATAGGCGACCGAGCAGCCGACGATCCCGCCGCCGATGACGACCGCGCGCGCCTGGGTGGGGAACGTCACGGACCGGCCTCAGCGCCGCTGCGCCATGGTCGGCAGCACGAGGCGTTCGAGCCAGTTGCGCACCTCGAGGGTGCGCACGTCGATATTGGTCACGTCGGCATCGACGCCGAGCAGCCAGGCGAGGTCCTTGCGCGCCGGGTCCTGGTGCAGGGTTTCGAGCAGCCGCACGTAATCCTCCGCCGCCGCCCGGTCGCGGAAGAATCCGCGTTTCACCAGCTTCTCGATCCGGCACCAGGTCAGGCGCGCCATTTCATGCAGGTCGTATTCGGGATGGTACTGAAGCCCCCAGAACGTCCCGCCCCGGTGCACCACCGACACCGCCTGGACGTGGGAAAAGGCGTTGGAGGCGAGCAGCACCGCCCCCGGCGGCAGGTGGGTGATTTCGTCGTCGTGGCTGATGAAGGCGTCGAACACCGAGGGCTTGCCGGCATACAGCGGATGGCCGCGGCCCTCGGGGGTGAGCGCGATCTTGCGCGCGATCCCCATTTCGCGGCCGCGCGGGTTCGCCTGCACGATCCCGCCCGCGGCAACCACGGCGATCTGCGCCGCCCAGCAGCTACCGAAGCTCGGTGTTTGCGCCGCGAAGCCGGCGCGGGCGAGCTCGATCTGCGCGCGCACCTCGGGCTTGTCCTCGTAGACCGTCAGGCTGCATCCGGTCCAGGCGATCCCGTCGTAGTCGGCGAGCGCGGTGCCCGCCGGCAGGGCCGCGCCGGGATCGCTCGGGTTGAGGATGTCGCAGCGCGCCGACGGCAGGATGCGCTTGATCATGGCGGCGTAGAGATCGCCCGCGATCCCGGCGCCGCCCGCGCGCAATTCCTCGCGCGCGGCCTTGGTGTAGCCGTCGATCACGAGAACGCGGGGGGATATCGGCATGGGGTCGGTCTCCGAAAAGATCGGTTGGCGGGCGAATTACACCGCTTTCGCTTTTGGCCGCGTCACGCCGTTGGGCGCGCCGTCGCGCGACAATTCGTTCGCGGCCAGCCGGTCGATGGTCGCCGGCAGTTCGCGGAAGCTTTCGCAGATCGCGTCGGCGCTGGTCTTGGCGCGGTCGGCGTCGCGGGTGGCGACGAACAGCACCGCCTTCATGCCGAGCGCCTGCGGGCCCTTGACGTCATTGTGGTCGCGGTCGCCGATGTGGACCATTTCCTCGACCGCGACGCCCATCTGGCGCGCCGCCGCCTCGAACGTGGAACGGTGCGGCTTGGAATGGCCGACTTCGTCGGAAAAGGCAAAGCCGGTGAAATAATCGCGCAGCCCGTACAGGTCCAAAAGCTTCCGCAGATTGGAGCCCGGCGTCACGATGGCGTCCGACACGATCGCGAGACGGTAGCGGCGCGAAAGATCGGCGAGCGCGTCCTTCACGCCCGGAATCGCGTCGGGCGGAATGTCGATTTCCATCCGGCCGAGGGCGGCGGCCAAGGCCGCGAGATCGGCTTCGGGCAGCGTGCGCCCGAGACCCTTGAGCGCCACTTGAATCCGCTCGCCGATCGGCCAGGTGATGAAATGTTCGCGCCAGACCTTGTTGAAGGCGGCGTCGGCCACGTCGAAGGCGAGATCGACCGTCGCGCGCTCGATCGGCGCATGGCGGTTGAGAGCCTCCCACAGCAGCTGGCGGCGATGGTCGCGCTTGGTGGGCAGGCCGCGCTCTTTCCGCTTCGGCTCGTCGGAATCGTCGTGGACGATCGTATCCCACAAATCGAACGTAATCGCCTTGATGCGCGGCACCGGTCCCTCCATGGCGCGGATGGCATGGCCCGGTCGCGGTTTGGACCGGGATGTCCGATTATGTGGACTTTTGTGGCATTTTGTCCACCCCCATCGGCGGGCGCGACGGACGGGGTCTCAACGGACCGGGGGCTTGGCCGGCGGCGGGGTTTCTTCCAACGGCTGGTAGCGCTGCCCGTCGAACGGGTCGGGGCGGTCGTAGCAGGTGACGCCGCCCAGCGCCCGGTAGCAGTAAACCTTGGGCGCGGCCGATTGCAACTCGTCTTCCTCGCAGTAGGTCTGGCCCTTCTCGCGCCGGATGCTGGAGCAGTTCTTGCCGCTGAAGAACGAGACCACGTGATCGGTGAACGGTTTTTCGGTGGCGATGGTGGAAACGCCCTCGAGTTGCGCCGCGCCGGGCACGACTCCGCTCGCCCCGACACAACCCGCCAGCAGCGGACCGGCAAGGACAAGAACGATTACGGCCAAATGCCAGCCAAACGAAGGGCGCACGATCTCCGGCCTCCTGCGAGCCGCTACTCCCGGGGACTCCCGCCAATAGAATACCCGCACGGTTAACAACAGGTTAACAGCCGATTGAACCGCCAGGCGCTTTGGGTTTCAATCGGCTTTTCCAATCGAGGAGACTCGCCATGGCCGCGCACCCGCCGCTTTGCGATTTCGGATGGAAGGCGAAGGATTTCCGCCTCAAGGGCATCGACGGCCGGACCTATACGCTGGCCGAGGCGCGCGGGCCCAAGGGCCTCTTGGTCATGTTCATCTGCAACCATTGCCCGTACGTGCGCGCCGTCGCCGACCGGCTCGCGCGCGACGCCCGCGACTTGCAGAAGATCGGCGTCGGCGTGATCGCCGTCATGTCCAACGACACGATCGCCTACCCGGACGATTCGTTCGAAAACATGAAAAAGTTCGCCGCGCAAAACGGCTTCACCTTCCCCTACGTCATCGACGAGACCCAGGAAGTCGCGCGCGCCTGGGACGCGGTCTGCACCCCCGATTTCTTCGGCTTCAACGCGAATCTGGAATTGCAGTATCGCGGCCGGCTCGATGCCTCGCGCAAGGACCCGGCGCCGCCGAACGCCAGGCGCGAGCTTTACGAGGCGATGGTCCAAATCGCCGGCACCGGCCGGGGCCCCAAGGAGCAGAACGCGAGCATGGGCTGCTCGATTAAATGGAAGAACGCGGCGTGAAGGCGATTACGGCTCGATCCCGCCGCCGAGGGCCTTATAGAGCCCGACCACCGCGTTGAGGCGCGCGAGCCGGACTTGGACCGCGCCGTCCTCGGCCTGCAGGAGCGTGCGCTGCGCCTCCAGCACCGCCAGGTGATCGACCGCCCCTTCCCGATAGCGCACGTCGGCCAAGCGCCACGCCTCGCGCGCCGCCAGCACCGCGATCGCCTGCGACGCTTCCTGCTCGGCGAGCAAGCGCACGCCCGCGAGCCCGTCCTCCGCGTCGCGCAGCGCCGCCAGGATCGAGCCGCGATAGGCTTCGGCCAATTCCAGCTTTTTCGCTTCCGTCAGGCGCACGTTGCCGCGCAGCTTGTCGTTGTCGAAGATCGTCACCGCCAGCGCCCCGCCCACGTTCCAGAAGATGCTGGTCGGCTCCAGCAACTGCGACAGATGCGAACTCGCGTAGCCGCGCTCGGCGGTCAGCGTGAACGAAGGAAAAAGCTGCGCCCGCGCCACGCCGATGTTGGCGTTGGCGGCGCGTAAGTTGGCCTCGGCGCGACCGATGTCGGGCCGGCGCAGCAGCAGCGTCGACGGCAGGCCGGGCACGACGCGGGGAATCGAGATGGCGTCGAGCGTGGTGCGCGGCGCCTCCAGCGCCGACGGCGCGAGGCCGACCAGGATCGCGAGCCCGTCGAGCGCCTGACGGCGCTGCAGTTCCAGCGCCGGCACCTGCGATTCGATCAGCGCGACGTTGCTCCGCTGCTGCGCCGCCTCGAGCGCCGAGGTCTTGCCGAAGGTTTCCTGCTTTTCCGCGTAATCGAGGGTTTCGCGCGCGATCGCCAGGTTGCGCTTGGCGGTTTCGACCCGTTCCGCCAGCGCCACCACCTGGAACCAGGCGTTGGCCACGCCCGCGACCAGGGTGTGGGCGACCGTGTCGCGGTCGAATTCGCTCGCGCGGAGCGTCTCCTCGGCCGCCGCGACCGTGGCGCGGTTCTTGCCCCAGAAGTCGATTTCGTAACTGGCGCTCAAGGACCCTTCGTAGCTGTGCACCGCGCGCCGTCCCCGGCTCGAGGTGGTCGAGGTGGTGGACGTGGTGGTGGACGACGACGCACGCCTGAGCACCTGTTCCTGGGCCCCGGCGCTGACCGTCGGCAAGAGCGGCGCGCCCGCGACGGCGAGCTGCGCCTCGGCCTGGCGGATGCGCGCGAGGGCCGCCTTGAGGTCGTGGTTATTGGCGAGCGCGGTTTCGACCGCGCGGTCGAGTTCGGGCTTGCCGAAGCTCTTCCACCAGGCGGACGGTCGGCCGAGGGTCTCGGGTTCCTCGGTGCGCCCCTCGGCGTTGCCCCACCAGGCGGGAAGGTCGATCTCCGGCAACCGGAAGTCGGGCGTCAGCGAACAGGCCCCCAGCAACGGCAGCAACAGCGGCAGCAGCAGGGCCTGGCGCGCGCATTTCATCGCCCTACTCCGCCGCCAGCGCCACGACCGGGTCGAGGTTGGCCGCCTTGCGCGCCGGCATGAAGCCGAACACGAGGCCGGTCGCGAACGCGCAGCCGAACGCCAGCACCACCGGCGCGAGCGACAGCACGATCGGCCGGCCGAAATATTCGGCGGTCATGGCGGTGGCGAGGCCGCCCAGCACGCCGAGCGCGCCGCCGACCGCGCACACCACCAGTGCTTCCACCAGGAACTGCAGCATGATGTTCCAGGCGCGCGCGCCGGTCGCCATGCGGATGCCGATCTCGCGCGTGCGCTCGGTCACGCTCACCAGCATGATGTTCATCACCCCGATGCCGCCGACCAGGAGCGAGATCGCGGCGATCGAACCGAGCAGGATGGTGAGCGTGGTCTGGGTCTCGGACGCGGTTTCCAGGATCGCCGCCATGTTGCGGATCTGGAAATCGATGAGGCGGTGGCGGGCGAGCAGCAGGGCGTGGATCCGTTCCTGGGTCTCCTCCATCGCCGCGACGTCCTCGACCTGGACGACGACCGCGCGCAGGTGGCGAATGCCGAACAGGCGCAGGCTGCCGGTGGTGAGCGGCACGAACACCACGTCGTCCATGTCGCTGCCGAACGGAGTCGCGCCTTTCGGCGCCATCACGCCCATGACCTGGAATGGGATATTGTTGATCAGGACGTAGCGCCCGACCGGATCGGTCCCCGGCGGGAACAGGTTGTTGACCACGGTGCGACCGAGGGTGGCGACCGGGACGTAGCTTTTCACCTCGTCGGCGCCGAAGAAGACGCCGCTCGCCGTCGGCCAGTCGCGCGCGATCGGGTACTTCTCCGAGGTCGCGGTGGCGGACGTCAGGTAATCGACGTTGCCGTAGCGGACCGTAACCCCGCCGCCGATTTCGGGCACCGCGACGCGCACGTTGTCGATCCGGGCGATCTCCTGGGCGTCGTCGACGGTGAGCGTCGCGATCACGCCCCCGCCCATGCGCACGTTGGGCGCGCCGGGGCGCACCAGTAGCAGGTTGGTGCCGAGCGCTTGGATGCGGGTCAGCACCTCGCGCTTGGCACCGTCGCCGATCGCCAGCATCGCCACCACCGAACCGACGCCGATGACGATGCCAAGCAGCGTCAAGAGCGAGCGGAACAGGTTGGCGCGAAGCGAACGCAGCGCCATCTTGACCGCCTCGCCCGCGTCGGCGAAGGCGTTGGTCGTGCGCTCCGCGCGCGCAAGCCCGCCGGGTGTGCGCGCCGGCAGGTCGGGAAACGACGCATCGGGCGCCGGCGCCCGCGGCGCGCTTTCGGCGCCGGTATCCGACACGATGTTCCCGTCGGCGAAGGTGACGACACGCCCGGCTTCGGCGGCGACCTTGGAATCGTGGGTGATGAGGACGACGGTATGGCCTTCGCCGTGCAGCCGGCGCAGGATCGCCAGCACTTCGCGCCCGCTCGCGCTGTCGAGCGCCCCGGTCGGCTCGTCGGCGAGGATCACCGCGCCGCCGTTCATCAGGGCGCGCGCGACCGAAACCCGCTGCTGCTCGCCGCCCGAAAGCTGGCTCGGCCGGTGGTCGAAGCGTTCGCCGAGCCCGAGCCGGGCGAGCAGCGCGCGGGCGCGGTCGACGCGGTCGGCCTTGCGCATGCCGGCGTAGATGGCCGGCACCTCGACGTTCTCCTCGGCGGACGCGCCGGCGAGCAGGTTGTACTGCTGGAAAATGAAGCCGAACGCGTCGCGCCGGAGCAGCGAGCGTTCATCACGATCCAGCGCGCCCACGTCGCGCCCCGCGAACCGGTAACGGCCCGAACTCGGCCGGTCGAGGCAGCCGATCAAATTCATCAGCGTCGTCTTGCCGGAGCCCGAGGCGCCCATGATCGCCACGAACTCGCCGCGCCGGATGATGAGATCGACGCCGTGCAGCACCTCGACCGCGAGCGCGCCGCGCCGGTAGGTCTTGGAGACGCCTTCGAGCACGATCAGCGGTTCGCCCGCCCGGACGGCCGCGAGCGGCGAGGCGGCTTCCGGCGACGCGAATTGCAAGTTCATGGCGCGGGGCCGCCTACAACCGCGGACGGACCATCGGCGCGCCCGGCGACGACGCCTTGGCCGCCCCGCCGCCCTTCGCGCCGTTGGCCGATCGCGCGCCGATCACCACTTCCTCGCCGGCTTCGAGGCCGGAAACGATCTGCGCCTGCACCCGGTTCCGGACGCCGACCACGACCCGCCTCGGCTCCGGCTTGCCGTTCTTCATCACCAGCAGGGTCGACGCGTTCTTGTCGCCGGACTCGGACCGGGCGGCGTCGGATTTCGCGCGCATTCCCTTGGCCGCGCCGGGCGCCCGTTCGCGCCCCGCGCCCGCCGCCAGCGCCGCGACCGGCACCAGCACCGCGTGTTTCACCGAATCGTGGACGAAGAACACCTGCGCCGACATCTGGATGCCGAGGCTGCCGTCGGGATTGGGCACGTCGAACAGCGCGTTGTAGAGCACCACGTTGTTGATCACTTCGGGTGTCGGCATGACCTGGCGGAGATTCCCGGTCCAGCGCCGGTCGGGCTGACCGAGCGTGGTGAAGTAGACGTCCTGGCCGATGCGCAGCTTGTTGACGTCCGCCTCCGACACCTGGGTCCAGACCGTCATGGTCGAAAGATCGGCGACGCGCACGATCACCGGCGCGAGCTGGGTCGCGTTCAACGTCTGGCCCTGGCGCGCGGGCTGGCTGACCACGGTGCCGGCCATGGGCGCGTAGATTTTGGTGTAGCCCAGGTTGGCTTCGTCGGCGCGCAGGTTCGATTCCACCTGCTCGATCTGCGCGCGCAGCGACGCGATTTGGGCCTGGGTGGTTTTCCACGCGGTTTCGGCGGTCTGGAAGGCTTCCTCGCTGGTGGCGCCCGCCCGCCGCATGCGGGTTTGCCGGTCGTACTGCTCCTTGGCCAGCGCGGCCTGGGCCTGGCGTTCGGTCAACTGCGCGCGCAGGGATTGCAGCTGCGCCCGGTCGGCGTCGACCCGCGCGGCGTAGATGGTGGGATCGATCTCGGCCAGCAGTTGCCCTTGCGTCACGGTGTCGCCGATCTCGACGTGGATCCTGCGCAGCTGGCCCGAGACCTGGGTCCCGACGTCGACGAAGTCGCGCGGCTGGAAGGTGCCGAGCGCGGTGGTGGTGTCCTCCAGGTCGCCGACCTGGGCGCGGGCCGTGACCCACGCCTGCCCGTCGCGGCCCTCGCCCGGGCGCAGCGCGAACCACAGGCCGAGGGCGAGCACGGCGAGCCCGAGGGCGGCGGCGGTCAAGCGGGTCTTTGAACCGGGGGCGGCGATCATGGGATGGCGGGGCGAAACGACGATGCCTCAAAATTGGGACAGGACTCTGTATTCGTCGAGCCCCAACGTGTAACATATCGTATCGTCCCGTCCGCGATTGCCCCGCGATTGCCAGAACCCTCCCGGGCGCTTATTCTGGGCCGCGACCGATTCGCCGATAATCCTTGGAAAACAACGCCGTGGCCGACCATTCCAGCGACCCCCTCTTGAAGGAGATCGACGACGAGCTGCGCGACGAGCGACTCGCCAAGCTCTGGCAGCGCTACGGCAACTGGTTGATCGGCGCGGCTCTCCTGCTCGTCGTGGCCGCCGCCGGCCACCAGGGCTGGAAGAGCTACCAGGCCTCCCAGCGCGAACAGGCTTCCATCCGCTACGCCGCCGCGGTCCGCCTGGTCGCCGATGCCAACGCCCAGGCCGCGGAAAAGGCCTTCGCCGAAATCGCCGCCCAGGCCCCCGCCGGCTACGCCATGCTGGCCCGCTTCCGCGAGGCCCAGCTTGCCGCCAAGCAGAGCGACGCGGCGCGCGCGGCGGACCTTTACCGCCGCCTCGCCGCCGACGGCTCGCTCGACCGGGCCTACCGCGACCTCGCCCAACTGCTCGCCGCCTATGCCGTCGCCGACCGCGCCGACCCCAAGGCGCTGCGCCAGGAGATCGCCAAGCTCGGCCAGCCCGACAGTTCATGGCGCTTCCTCGCCCGCGAGCTTTCCGCGCTGCTCAGCCTGCGCGCCGGGGACCGCGACATCGCGCGCGACGAGTTGCGCCGCCTCGCCGACGATCCCGACGCCCCCGCCACCATCAAGGCCCGCGCCCACGACGCCGCCGCGCAAATCGGCAAGGCGCCCGGCTGACACCAGGACGATCGTCGCCATGCGCCATAGCCCCTTCGCCTTCGCCGCCCTGGCCCTTGTTTCGCTCGCGGCGCTCGCCGGCTGCGACTGGTTCGGCGACAAAAAGGAGCGCCTGGAGGGCGATCGCATCTCGGTGCTGGTGCACCAGCGCGTCCTCAAGGCCGACGTCGAGGAAGGCAAGGCGGAAATCCTGCTGCCCGAGCCGACGCCCAATCCCGACTGGCCCCAGGCCGGCGGCTACGCCAACAACGCCATGCATCACATCCTGGTCGGCGAGAACCTGCGCCGCGCCTGGACCTCGAACGCGGGCAAGGGCAAGACCGACTACCAGCGCATTTCCGCGCCGCCCATCGTCGCCGACGGGCGCGTCTACGCGATAGACTCCAACTCCCGCGTCAGCGCCTTCGACGCCAAGACCGGCAGCCAGATCTGGCGCGCCGACCTGACCGAAAAGGGCGAGGACGAAGGCCACGTGCCGGGCGGGCTCGCCTTCGCCCAGGGCCGCGTCTTCGTCACCACCGGTTTCGCCCAGGTCGTCGCCCTTGACGCCGCCACCGGCAAGGAAGCCTGGCGCCAGTCCGTCCCTGCGCCGATGCGCGCTCCGCCGACGGCGCGCGGCGGCACCGTCTACGTCGTCACCGTCGACAACCACGTCTTCGCCCTCGATGCCGAGGACGGCAAGCAGCTCTGGACCTACGCCGGCATCACCGAGAGCGCCGCGATCCTCGGCGGCGCCGCGCCCGCCGTCGACGGCGGCGTGGTGGTGGTGCCGTTTTCCTCGGGCGAAGTGGTGGCGCTGCGTACCGACACCGGCCGCCTGCTGTGGTCCGATTCGCTGGCCACCGCCCGACGCACCGATCAGGTATCCACCCTCTCGCACGTGCGCGGCCGGCCGGTGATCGACCGCGGCCGCGTCTTCGCCCTCAGCCACGGCGGCATCATGGTCGCCATCGATCTGCGCACCGGGCGGCGCATCTGGGACCGCCAGATCGGCGGGATCGAAACCCCGTGGGTGGCGGGCGATTACCTGTTCGTCGTCACCTCCGATTCCGAAATCGCGTGCGTCAGCCGCACCGACGGGCGCATCCTGTGGGTTCAGCCGCTGCCGCGCTGGGGCAACGAAGCGAAGAAGAAAGACCCCATCACCTGGACCGGTCCGGTGCTGGCGAGCGACCGCCTGATCGTCGCCGGATCGCACGGCCAGGCGCTGACCATTTCGCCCTACACCGGCGAAATCCTCGGCTTCGAGCCGATGCCCGACGGCGTCTCGGTGCCGCCGGTGATCGCCGACGGCAGCGTCTATTTCCTCGCCAACGACGCCGACATCGTCGCCTACCGCTGAGGATGCCGATGCTCCGGGTCGCCATCGTCGGCCGGCCCAACGTCGGCAAGTCCACGCTCTTCAACCGCCTCGCCGGCCGGAAACTCGCCCTGGTGGACGACACGCCGGGCGTGACCCGCGACTGGCGCGAGGCCGAGGCGCGCATCGGCGGTCTCGACTTCATCGCCATCGACACCGCCGGGTTCGAGGACCAGACCAAGGGCCTGGAAGCGCGCATGCGCCGCCAGACCGAAGCCGCCCTCGCCCGTGCCGACGCGGTCCTGTTCCTGGTCGACGCGCGCGCCGGGATCACGCCGCTCGACCGCCAGTTCGCCGCCTGGCTCCGCGCCTTCGCCAAGCCGGTGATCCTGCTCGCCAACAAGTGCGAAAGCCGCGCCGCCGACGCGGGCCGGATCGAGGCGTTCGCGCTCGGCTTCGGCGAGGCGATCCCGGTATCCGCCGAACACGGCGAAGGGCTCGGCGACGTGCACGACGCCCTCGGCGCGCTCGGCCTGCGCCCGGCGGACGAAGCGAAAACGCAAACCGCCGAAGCCGCGCGCCCCGGTAGGGGCGCATTATTTGACGCGCGCGGGGATTTGCCCGCGCGGCCGTTACAGCTTGCGATCCTGGGTCGGCCCAACGTCGGCAAATCGACCCTGATCAACCGGCTGGTCGGCGAGGAACGGCTGCTGACCGGACCCGAACCCGGCATCACCCGCGATGCCATCGCGGTGCCGTGGTCGTGGCGCGGGCGCGCCATCCGCCTGATCGACACTGCCGGGCTCCGCCGCAAGGCCAAGGTGGTGGAAAAGCTCGAACGGCTTTCGGTCGGAGACACGCTCCGCGCCGTGCGCTTCGCCGAGGTGGTGGTGCTGGTGGTGGACGCGACCCGCCCGTTCGAAAAGCAGGACCTTCAGCTCGCCCGCATGGTGGAGGAAGAAGGCCGCGCCTTCGTCGTCGCGGTCAACAAATGGGACCTGGTGGATAACAGGGCCGCGGTCATGCGCCGACTGCGCGACGCGGTGGAAGGCTCGCTCACCCAGGCGCGCGGCATCGCGCTGGTGACGGTCTCGGCGCTGGCCGGGACCAACCTGGACAAGCTGATGGAGGCGGTGTTCGCCGCGCACGCGGCGTGGAACCGGAAAATTTCGACCGCCGACCTCAACCGCTGGCTCGAGACGATGTGCGCGGCGCACCCGCCGCCCATCAGCCAGGGCTTTCCGATCCGCATCCGCTACATGACCCAGACCAAGACCCGGCCGCCGACGTTTTTGATGTTCGTAACCAAGCCCGCCGACCTGCCGCAGTCGTACTTCCGCTATCTGGTCAACGGGCTGCGCCAGGCGTTCGATCTGCCGGGGGTACCGATCCGCATCGAAACCCGCAAGCCCGCCAACCCCTACGCCGGGAAAAAGCGGAGCAAGGAAGAGATGCGCCGCTTAAGCCGCAAGCACCGGAAAGGTCGGCGGTAATCCACTCCGCGCCCGGCGCGGGAAATCCGCCGGCCCGAACGCGCCCCCCGCAAAGCGTTTAACGGCGGTCAAGGACGCCGCTTGTCCCATCGGGTATCGCTGCCCGGAGGGGACGGGAGGATCGACCGCCATGAAATTGACCGACGCCCTGCTCGGCGAACACGCCATGCTCTACGAGACGTTCGACCACCTGCGCGCCGCGGTCGCGGCGGGCGAGATGAGCGCCATTCGCGGGACTTTGCCGGTCCTGGAAAAGCTTCTCGCGACTCACGCCCGCATCGAGGAAGATTTGCTCTTTCCGAACCTGGAGCCGCGCCTCGGGCCCATGGGACCGCTCGCGGTGATGCGGAAGGAGCACCGCGAACTCGACGAATTGTTGCTGTCCGCGAAGACCGCGAATGATTTAACCGGCTTGAAAGCGGTCGTCGGGCGGCTGCTCGACCTCGCCGTCGATCACTTCCGCAAGGAGGAAACGGTCCTGTTCCACATGGCCGGGCGCATCCTGGACGGGGACACGCTCGCCCGTCTCGGCGACCAATGGGCCGAACGTCGCCGGGTCACCCTCGCCCCCGGCGGCTGCATGAGCGCGGCGTAAGCCCCCTACCCTCCGCCCCTTTGGAACGTGCGCTCGAAGTCGCGCCGGAACGCTTCCGCCTCGTCCGGCGCGTAGCCGGTAAGCGTCGCCGTCACCTTGAGCACCGGCAGATCGATCGGCCCGAACTTGCGCGGCGGCAAATCCTCGATTTCCAGAACGAGGCGCTTGGCCCCTTCGGCGATTTCCACCCGCGCTTGGCTGTCAGCAGCGGCGCCCTCGCGCCCGAGCAGGCGGGCGAGCCCGCGCGCGAGATTCGCGCGCGTTTCCGACATTTCCTTGGCGAAGCGGAAAGGGGCGGTCATGGCGGGCTCCCTTGGATGAGTTCAAGCTCAACCTTTATGCGACCCCGGAGGCGCATGGGCGAAAAGAAGCCGGGGAATAAATAAGAGTTAGGCGGCAGCCCCCCGTTGTTCGCCGGTTTTTAGCTCAAACCAGAAAGTGGACCCAATACCGACCCTGGAACCGCACTGGAGTTCGGATTTCATAAGCTTCAATAAATTATACGATATCGCCAATCCGATACCGGTTCCATCGACGGCTTCTCCTTCCAACCCCAGGCGATTAAACGGCTTGAATAAATCGCCCATTTTGTGGTCCGGGATTCCAATTCCCGTATCCTCAACGTCAAAACGACATGTTTGTTTATCGCCGAGACGACAACGAACAACGACTTTCCCGTTCTCTTTGTTGTATTTAATCGCGTTCGAGATGAGATTCAGGAAAACCTGCTTGAGCTTGATTTTGTCCGCTCTAACCCAAAGAGGCCTCTCCGGGGCATAGACGCACTGGAGGGTGATATTACGTTCGATCGCGCCGGAACTGGTCATATCCAGCACTTCATCCAAAAGGGCGCCGATTTCGACGTTCTCGATCGAAATCCGGGTGGTTCCGGATTCAATTTTTGCCAAGTCGAGAATCTGATCAATCAAGGACAACAAATGATTTCCGCTAGCAATCATGTAATCCAAATATTCCTTCTGCTTTTCGCTCAGTGGATTTTTCTTGTCCATGTGGAGCATTTGCCCGAAGCCCAGAATGGCGTTAAGCGGGGTCCTTAATTCATGAGACATATTGGCGAGAAACATGGACTTGGCGTGACTCGCCTCTTCCGCCTTGCGCCTTGCCGCCGCGAGTTCGGATATGACTTTCTCCCGGTGACGAATGTAGGCGTGGGCCAGTCCGCCGCTGGTAACAATCAACAAGGTAAGAAACACGATTACGCCAATAAAGGGCCTGATATTTCGTCCCCATTCCAATTCAATGATTTGCAACGGCAGCATCGCGCCGATCTGGTTGGGGCTATAAAGGGTTGAATGCCACGCGATCAGGACGGGGGACTTTGAAAATCGATCGATGGAAGTTCTGATTTGGCCATCCGCGACCAGCCATGATGGCCGCGGCCCAGGACCGGGGCCTCCAAAGGCAATGGGATCGAACGGGACGTTGATAAGTAACTTTCCATCGGCGGTCTCCACCCTCAGTATCGGCGAATTCGGTTCAAGAGGTTGCGGCAGTCTGTCGGAGATGTTTTTGATTTGGATTTCCGCCACGATCAGCACGGTTTCTTGACCGACTAATGTAATCGGCCGCGCCGCGTGGATAACCCATTCCCCCGACCGCAAACTGAGGGAGGGGCGGGAAATGTACATCCGCGAGAGCTTTTCGTCCTTAATCTCCTGTAGAAACGCGCTTCCCACGTTCATGCGCTGGCGTCCGCTTGGCGCGGAACTGAATATTTCGTCCCCCGCCAGGTCGTATATCGCCAAATCGCTTATGAGAAGACTTTGCTTGGCGATGCCGCGCAGCACGCGGGTTACTTCCGCCTTCGTGGCGGCGTCGTAGGGTCTTTTCGACAATATTATCTGCGGTACGCCCGACAATAAGGCGTCAATGGATAGAAAAATATGATTGAAGCTGGATTCGGCGTTTCGCAGGGAAGCCTTTATGGATTTTTGGCCGTCCATCAAGGCCGTATTATATTCATGCCTAATATTTTGAGTCGCCGTAATTGCCAATACGCCGACAAGAATTATAACGATGGCCCAGACGGAAATAATGGGATGACGCACTTGTACGGCCTATGGTTTTTAGTTGGGAATCAGGATGCCCGTTTTAGATCCGATCGACTCGTTCCAAGGGGCGATGCATTCCTTGCCGCACTGATCGGCCCATTGAGGAAGAACGAATTCTTTTAATATGTTCTTGATTAAGTCGAGATCGGCGGATGACGGGGAAACGAGCACCATTTTTCCCTTTTTGCCCGACTTGCAGGAAGAAGAACCCGTGTTGCAGAGTATGCCGTCCCGGGTTTCTTCCTCGGACTCCATCCATATTTTCTGCTCGAGCGTTTGAATTTCCTCGCGAAGCAATGACTTTACGTCGTCGGGCAAGGAATCCCATACCGAAGAGTTGGCGCCGAAGACGGAAAGACCCCAATTTAAAACTATGGGGCTGATGTGCGTCGTGACTTCATGGAGCCCGATAGTATTCCCCGACATCGTGCCGGTGACCGCGCATTGCACTTGACCCGATTTGACGACATCCCGTAATCCGGGAAAGTGCAATTGCACCGGCTCGGCGCCCAGAGCTTTAACAAAGGTACTCTGGGTAACGCTGGATGTTCGGATGCGAATTCCTTTTAGGTCCGTTAAACTGGAAAACCGCTTATTGCAGAAAATAGTTTGCGCGGGGTACGTGTAAACTCCCAGCATCTCGATTCCATACTGCCGCATCAGCGTCTTCGCCAGGATGGGGCGAAAGCTTTCCACGACTTGACGCAGCGCGTGCATGTCGGGATTCAGCCCGGCCAAGTCCGCGGCGCCCAGCAAGGGATCGCTCCCGCTCGTTAAGGGCAATAATATGGTGCCAAAAGGAACGACCCCCAGTTGGACCAGCCGGAGTATGTCCTGCCCCCGAATTCCGACTTGATCGAACGCTTGAATCTCGGCGGTAACGCGTCCCTTGGTGAGCGCGCCTATTTTTTCCGACCAGAATGGTTTTTCGTGTCGCGTATATTGGTTGAGGGCCCCCAACCCGCCAACGATCTTCAGGCGGATTGGGCTCTGATCCGCGGTTTGCGCGATAACGGGCCGATGAGAATAAGCCGCGATGACAAATGTCAGGATTCCGATCCGGAAAACGGCACGCCATAGATCATTCAGGGGGAATATTCCGATTTTCATGAGGATTCCGAATTAACCTGCCGGGATTTTTGAACCGAGTCGAACGAAAAGTTACTATACCGCGGATGCCCGATCGGGGGTTTGGACCTCGCCCGTCGCGACGGACACCAATCTGTTTCCATCAAGGACGCCGAGAAGTCCGCGACATCGCCGTTAACCCGGGCGATGTCCGGGGGGTAAGCGGAAAAGATCGACGGCTCGGGCCGGATTAGAACCGATTGGATGCTTGCCCCCGGCGACCGGCGGCCAGACGGCGATCCGGTCGCCGTCCTGGAGCGCGCGCGTCGCCCGCTCCGACGGCGGCACGAAGCTGCCGTTGACCAGCACCAGGTGGCACATCTCCGGCGGCAGGCCGAAGGACGCGAGCACGCGCGCGACCGTGGCGTCGGCGGCGACGTCCCGTTCGACCTGATTGTCGGACGAGCCGGGCGGGAGATACTTCTCCAGCATGGCGTAGAGCTTGACGACGACTTTCATGCCAAAGGGTCAGGAGGTGCGGGACACGTACGCCTCGACCACGCGGGTCGGATCGCGCAGCAGCCTGGCCTTCCACGGACCCAGGGCGGCGCGGGTCTGGATCAGTCCGCGCAGCGCGCCGACGTGGTCGGTAAACCCGAGGGTCAGCGCGCCCTTGATGCGGTCGCCGTCGAAGGCGAGCTTGACGTATTTATAGTTCTTGAGGTCGGCGGCGCGGGCTTCCTCGCCCCGTTCCCAATGGCCGAACGAGGCCGAGATCAACCCGGCGGTATCCAGCACGTTCATGATCAGGCTGCCTTTGTAGCGCGCGTCGCCGCCGGTCATGTTGACGGCGGCGATGCGGCCGTGTTCGGTCGCGGTCGGCTGGATGGCATGCTGGACCATGAATCCGCCGCTGAAATCGGGGCCCTTGGCGCAGTCGCCGGCGGCGAAGACCGAATCCCCGTCGGCGGAAAGGCGATTGTCGACCACGACGCCGTCCTCGATCTTCAATCCGCTGCCGGCGAGGAAGCCGGTGTTGGCCTTGACGCCGGTCGCGATCACGACGAGATCGGCGGCGATGGTGCCGCCCGGATCGACGGTGACGGCCAAGCGATCTCCTTGCCCTTTCGCCACGCCCTTGAGCCGGGTCGAAGTCAGGACGTGAACGCCCTTGGCGTCGCACCAGCTTTCGATCATGTCGCCGCCGGTTTCGTCCATCATCTTCGGCAGCATCCGGTTTTCGGTTTCGACTACGGTCAGCTTGACGCCGCGTTCGAGGAGCGATTCCAGGATGATGCAGCCGATAAACCCGGCGCCGACCAGGACCACATCCGAGCCCTTGGCGGCGCGCTTGGCGATGGCGCGCGCGTCCGCCATGGTCCAACAGTGATGCACGCCCGGCAGATCGAGCCCCGGCACCGGCGGCTTGGCCGCGCTGGCGCCGGTCGCGATCAGAAGGCGGTCGTAGGCGAGCTTCGATCCGTCGGCGAGGACGAGCTGCTTCCCGGCGCGGTCGAGTTTCTCGGCGCGGCCGGTGCGATAGCCGATGCCGAGATTTTTATAATGGTCCTTGGCTTTGCGCAGGCGCGCGCCGTCCTCGCCGATCTTGCCGGTGAGCACGTAGGGGATCGCCATGCGCGCGTAGGGCTCGCCCGGCTCGTCGCCGATCAGCGTCACGTCGCCCGCGGAATCGCGGCGGCGGAGGGTTTCCGCCGCGACCACGCCGGCCGGACCGGCGCCGACGATGACGTAGCGCATCGCGGTCATCGGCTCAGAGCGCGAGCCGCTTGATGGTCTCGTTCGACGGCACGCCGTCCTTGGTCCAGCCGCGCAGCTGGTAATACTCGGGCAGCATTTGGCCGAGCTGGTTGACCAGCCCCTTGGCCGGGCCGGTCTTGGCCGCTTCCTTGAGCAGCCTCGGCGGCAACGTGTCGTCCTTGGCGGTGAAGCCGGCCTTGAGGTTGAACTGGCGTTCCAGGTTCCAGATGCGCTCGCCCGCTTCGAGCAGCTTCTCGGTCGTCCAGCCGCCTTCGCACGCGGCGTCGAGCTGCGGCGCCACGTCGTCGAGGGTCCAGGCGAACGAGGTGAAGATGCAGATGCCGGCGGAATCGAACGCCGCGGTCGCGTCCTGGAACGCCTTGACCAGCCCGGCCTTGCCTTCGGCCTTCAAGGGATCGGTCTTTTCCGGGATGCCGAGGATTTCGGAGGCGACCGTGTAGCTCCGCAGGTGGCAGGCGCCGCGATTGGAGGTGGCGTAGGTCAGCCCCATGCCCTGGATGCCGCGCGAATCGTAGGCCGGGAATTCCTGGCCCTTGACCGCCATGGCGAGGTCCGGCTTGCCGTACTTCTCGCACATCAGCTTGGAGCCCAAGCCCAGCACCGCGCCGAAGCCTTCGCCCCGCCCCGTCAGCTCCGCCATTTTGGTGAGCGCCTCGGGCTTGCCGAACGTGAGCTCGATCCCGCCGGTGTCCTTGGACGTGATCAGGCCCATGTCGTAGAGCTCCATCGCCGCGCCGAGGGTGGCGCCGAATGAGATCGGATCCAGTCCCTGCTCGTTGCAGACGAAGTTGGCGAAGGTGAGCGCCTCGAGATCACCGACGCCGGTCGCCGCGCCGAGCGCCCAGGCGGCTTCGTATTCCAGCCCGCCCGAGGCGACCTGGTATTTCGGCCTTTCTGCCACCGTGTAGTGGGTGCGGTCGATCTGCGACACGCGCCCGCAGGCGATGGTGCAGGCAAAGCACGCCGCGTTGGTGACGAGATTCGCCTTGCCGTCGGTCGGGCGCTTCGCCGCCATCGCTTCCGCCGAGATCTTGTTGGCGTTCTCGAACTGGGAATCCCGGTGGTTGCGGGTCGGCAGCGCGCCCACTTCGTTGATCACGTTCATCAGAACTTGCGTTCCGTACTTGGGCAGGCCCTGGCCGGTGACGGCGTTGTCGGCGAGCACCTTCTTGCCCTTGGCGACGGCGGCCTGGAACGCCTTGAAGTCGCGCACCTTGACGCCGAGGGTGCCGCGGATGGCGACCGCCTTCAGGTTCTTGGAGCCCATCACCGCGCCGACGCCGGAGCGGCCCGCCGCCCGGTGCATGTCGTTGACCACACAGGCGAACTTGACGCCCTTTTCGCCCGCGACGCCGATCGAGGCGACCCGGATCAGCGGGTCCTGGTGCTTCGCCTTGATTCCTTCTTCCGTGTCCCAGACCGACTTGCCCCAGAAATCGGCGGCGTCCATCAGTTTGGCGTCGCCGTTGTTGAGATAGAGGTAGACGGGTTTCGGCGAGCGGCCCTCGAAGATGATCATGTCGTAGCCGGCGTTCTTCATCTCGTTGCCGAAGAAGCCGCCCGAATTGGAGCACGCGATCGCGCCGGTGAGCGCGCCCTTGGTCACCACCGAATAGCGCCCGGCGGTGGACGCGTTGGTGCCGGTCAACGGCCCGGTGGTCATGATCAGCTTGTTGCCGGGCGCGAGCGGATCGACCTTGGGATCGATTTCCTCGGAAAGATACTTGGTCGCGAGCCCGCGCTGGCCGAGATAAAGCTTGGCCCAGTCCATGCGCAGCGGTTCGTCCTTGCAGGTGCCCTTGGTCAGGTCGACGCGAAGGATTTTTCCAGCCCATGCCATGATGGCGTTCTCCCTGTCCTGAATCAGTGCGTTGCGCGCGCGCCGGTATCGGTCTTGGCCGCCCAGGCGCGCATCTTTTCCAAGCCGGTCCAGTTGGCGTCGACGTAGGTGATCGCGCTCGTCGGGCAGGCCTTCGCGCACTCGGGATCGCCGCCGCACAGGTCGCACTTCAGGACCTTGCCGGTGGAAGCGTTATAGTTCACCGTGCCGAACGGGCAGGCGATGGTGCAGACCTTGCAGCCCACGCACAGGGAGTCGGAGACGACCTTGGCGCCGGTCTTGGCGTCGACCGAGATCGCGTCCACCGGGCACGCCTGCTGGCACCAGGCTTCGGCGCACTGGGTGCAGGTGTAGGGCACGAAGCGCCCCTCGTCGTGGAAATTGAAGACCTTGATGCGCGACTTGGCGGGGTTGAACACCCCTTCGTTGTCGTAGCTGCAAGCGAGTTCGCACTGCAGACAGCCGGTGCATTTCTTGGGGTCGATATGCAACGCCATGAACATCGGTAGGCCTCCCTATAGTTATTAATACTCATTAAACACCCCGGCCGGGGGGGGAGGCAACCCGGGGGTGTCTCGGTTTCGCGACCTCATCCTTCGACAGGTTCAGGGTGAGGCCAAAATGAGGGCCTCATGCTGAGCTTGTCGAAGCATGAGGGCCAAACTGAGGCACTACCGGCAACCCGGGGGAGCCGGGAACGGACTTATTGACCCTCTCCACGCGCGGGACTATGGGTTTGGCGATGCCTAACGCGATGTTCCGCCGAAATTTCCTCGCCGCTTCGGCCGGCGCGACCGCGTGGTCGTTCCTGCCGATGCCTGCGGCCGCGCAAGGGTCGGACCGCTTCGACCTGGGCCGGCTCAAGACAGGTTACCTGCGTCGCCTCGCCGCGATCAGGAAAGACGGCGATCTTCCGATCATCGACATCGAAAGCTCCTACAACCCGCTCAACCTCGATCTTGCGGACTTCGTCAAATCGCTGGACCGCGCGGGGATCGCCCAGATGGCGCTGTCCGTGGACCAGCCCGGCAAACTGGTGGCGCAGGGGGAGACCTGGAGCCATCACGCCTTCGAGCTGGTCCGGGCCTTTCCCGAACATTTCATCCCGGCCGGCAACGGCGGCAACCATCCCGCCTGGACGCGCGATCCGGACCGGTTTCTCGACGACAACGAACGGTTCATTCAGGCCCACGGCTATCCGCTGATGGGTGAATTCGAGTTCCGGCACTATCCGTCGCCGCGTCAGGCGGAACGCGGGGAAACGCACCGGGACGTCAAAATCCCGATCGACGGGCCGCAAGGTCATCGCCTGTTCGCCTTCGCCGAGAAAACCGGAATCCCCTTCCAGCTTCATTACGAGATCGAGGACGAACTGTTGACGCCGCTCGAGGCGATGCTCGCCCGTTATCCGCGTGCCAAGGTGATCTGGTGCCATTTCGCCCAAATCCGCTATTCCGCGCGCTCGTCGCGCTACGGCGCCGCCTACTTGCGCGAATTGTTCGCGAAGCACCCGAATCTTTACGTCGATACCGCTTTCGGCGGCCCGAACTCGGTCTACAAACCGAGCGGAGAGCGCCACGCCCGGGTCTGGGACGGCTCCGGCGATCTTCGCCCGGACTGGAAGGATTTGATCGTCGAGCAGCCGTACCGGTTCCTCGCCGCGCTCGATATCGGCGGCGATCGGATGAATCGGGTGGACGAATGGAGCCGCAACCTGCGCCGCTTCCTCGACCGCGTTCCCGGCCAAGCCCGCGAGATCGTCGCCTTTGGGGCGAGCTGGAAGCTTCTCTTCGGCGAGGAGATCGTCGGGTAATTTCCAGCGCTGGAAGCGGCGCGTCGAGTCGGGGATTATTCCCTTGTTCCCATCATGGGAACATGATATTCAAGCCGATGATCCTGGTCGGACGCGACGCCCTGCTCGCCTTCGCCGCCCGCGAGAGGCGGCACGCCGCCAACCGGGCCGCCGCCCTCGACAAGGCGATCGCGAGCTGGACGGCCGAGGCAGCCAGGGCCCAATGGCGCCATGCCATGGACGTCAAGGCCATGTACCGCTCGGCCGACCCGGTCGGCGACAACCGGGTCGTGTTCGACCTGTGCGGCAATCGCTATCGTCTCGTCGTCCGGATCAACTACGCCGCCAAGGTCGTCGAGGTCCGGTTCATCGGCACCCACGACGAGTACAACGCCATCGACGCGAGGACCGTATGACCCCCAAGCTGATCAAATCGGAACGGAACTATCGCCAGGCCCGGGCGCGCGTGGCCCAGTTGATGGACGCGCGCGAGGGTACGCCCGAGGCGGATGAATTGGAACTGCTCGCCCTGCTGGTCGAAAAATACGAGCAGGAGAATTTCCCGATCGCCGGCCCCAACCCGATCGATGCCATCCGCTTCCGCATGGAGCAGATGGGCTACGCCAGGAAGGACCTCGCCCGGGTCCTGCACAGCAAGTCGCGCGCGACCGAAATCCTCGACCGGCCGAAATACGGGCGCGGCCTCAGCCTCGCCATGATCCAGCGCCTGCACAGGATGTGGCGGATTCCGGCCGAGATCCTGATCCAGGAAACCCCGCCCCGCTCCAAGCGCGCGGCGTCCGGCGGTGGACGGTAGAAAGGATGTAGATAAATAACAGTATTCAACAGCAGGCCAAACATTTTGTAAAATTTCGGATGATACGATGCCGAATATAGAGTCTTATTTCGACGATTTTCAATTCATTATCCACGAAATAAACAGGATTCAGCAGTTATCCCGCGTCCGCAACACTAAGACGCTCAATCGCTGGGATTGGTTTTGTTACCTAGACCACCCGAGCGGAAGGGGCAGTCTTCTGATCGGCAGGGCCGCAGATCAACGTTTTAACGATATTACACAAAAAGCCCTACAGAACTCGAAACTTGCTCATCGAGTTGACGTGGCGACACTAAAGAAAGCGATTCAATATCTGTTCAGAGAAAATATCTTAGTCAAGAAACGTGAACTTACTTCTGCCCTTGCAAATCAAATTGTCGCGCGGGCCGTTATCCACGTTCAAAGAAAAAAACTGATTGATCTTTCACACTATTTTCCTTGCGTACTACCGCTCGATAATGAAACCGACCAGATTTCTATTGGTCCAGTTGAATTCATGGCCATGAAAAAATTCTTGGAATTAAACAACGAGCGATTAAAAAACGTATACGTCGAAAAAGAGACGCGCGAATATTTTGCCCATTTTCCTTGGATAGCAAGCATTAGTGTCAATCAGTTTGATGAAGAAAAATCGCTAGCTGCTGGTCGTGTATCGGCTGAAACGGCCCTGAATATCTTAAAGTTATTCTTGGGCTCTTCATATGGAGAAGATATTTACTTAAGCGAAACACCCAAAGCTAACCTAATGGTTGTTTATCTGAATGAGTCGAAAGAAAAAGCTTTTCGCACTTCGTACCGCAGAAAATGGGAATTCCAAACGATAAAAGGATGGATTCGAAAAGTTACTGAGGGGCGATCCGGAAATTGGCTTGCCCATGCGGGAAGCTTGATTCCCGATCCAGCTTCCGACGAATCAACCCCCCTCACTCACCGACGACTCATTAACGGCCTGTGGTGGTATGGCGAGGCGCTCAATCAGGAATTTTTCCATATCAAAGTCATTCAATTTTGTAACGCGCTTGAATCTTTTTTAGTTACTCGAAAAGAGAATATTACACATCAGCTATCCTCACGCGTCTCCTCATTTATGAGAATTCGCCCTGTCGTTCATGATTGGATACCTCCCGATAAAGATTGGGCGGAACAAACACGCAAGTTATACGACTTTCGATCCGACTTGGTTCACGGAACCCTATCCCCTTTTTCCAACAAAGCAAAAGCCCAAGCCTCGTGGGGCGCGCATATCGTTCGTGAAGTTTTGATGGAAGGGTTATTTTGGACGGCTTGGTTGGCCCGAAACAATCCCCCGAAAACGCTGAAATCCCTGCACGCGCGTTTTGAAAGCGACATTCCTAAGTTCGCGGCCGAAACCCAATCTCGCCGTGTTTAATTAATGCCATCTAAAACCGCATCGGCTTGCAGCGCATGACCTGGGGGAGCGCGCGGATCTTGGCGACCATGCCCTCGTCGATCGATTGATCGACCTCGATGAACGCGATGGCGTCGCCCCCCTGCTTGTCGCGGCCCAGGCTGAAGGTCGCGATGTTGATCCCGGCGTTGCCGAGCAGCATGCCGAGCGCGCCGATGAACCCCGGCTTGTCCCGGTTGGTGACGTAGATCATGTGCGGGCCCAGCCGGGCGTCGATCGGAATGCCCTTGATGTCGACGATGCGGGGTTCGTCGTTGAAGAGCGTGCCGGCGACGGCGCGGGTCTGGGTTTCGGTGGTCACGGTGAGCCGGATCAGGGTCTGGTAGGCGCCGGCTTTGTCGTGGCGCACCTCGCGCACGTCCAGGCCGCGCTCGCGCGCGATCGAGGGCGCGCTCACCATGTTGACCGTTTCCAAGAGCGGCGAGAGCAGCCCCTTCAGCACCACCGCCGTCAGCGGCTTGATGTTGAGCTCGGCGACCGCGCCTTCGTATTCGACGGTCACCGCCTTGATCGAGGTTTCGGTCGCCTGGCCGGCGAAGCTCCCCATCTGCTCGGCGAGCTTCATGTAGGGCTTGAGCCGGGGCGCTTCCTCGGCGGTCATCGAGGGCATGTTGAGGGCGTTGGCGACCGCCCCGGTGAGCAGGAAATCGGCCATCTGCTCGGCGATCTGGAACGCGACCTTTTCCTGCGCCTCGGCGGTGGCGGCGCCGAGGTGCGGCGTCGCCACCACGTTCTTCAGGCCGAACAGCGGGTTGGCCCGCGCCGGTTCCTCGGCGAACACGTCCAGCGCCGCGCCCGCGACCTGGCCCTGCTCGAGCGCCGCCTTCAGGTCGGCCTCGACGATCAGGCCGCCGCGCGCGCAGTTGACGATGCGCACGCCCTTCTTGGTCTTGGCCAGCGCCTCCGCGTCGAGGATGTCGCGGGTGGCGTCGGTCAGCGGCGTGTGCAGGCTGATGAAATCGGCGCGCGCGAGCAGCTCGTCGAGTTCGACCTTCTCGACCCCCAGTTCGGCGGCGCGGTCCGGCACCAGGAAGGGATCGTAGGCGATCACTTTCATCTTGAGGCCCTGCGCCCGGTCGGCGACCACGGTGCCGATGTTGCCGCAGCCGATGATGCCGAGCGTCTTGCCCATCAGTTCGACGCCCATGAAGGCGTTCTTTTCCCACTTGCCGGCGTGGGTCGAGGCGTTGGCCTGGGGAATCTGGCGGGCGAGCGCCATCATCAGGGCGATGGCGTGCTCGGCGGTGGTGATGGAATTGCCGTAGGGCGTGTTCATCACCACGATGCCGCGCGCGGTGGCGGCCGGAACGTCGATGTTGTCGACGCCGATGCCGGCGCGGCCGATCACCTTGAGGCGGGCGGCGTTCGCGAGCGTCGCCGCCTTGACCTTGGTCGCCGAGCGCACGGCAAGCCCGTCGTAATCCTTGAGGGCGACGGCGAGTGCCTCCGGGGCGAGGCCGGTTTTCACGTCGACCGCCACGCCGCGGGCGCGGAAGGTTTCGGCGGCGAGCGGGCTCATGTCGTCGGCGATCAGGACCTTGGGTTTGCTCATGGCGCCAACTCCGATTTGGCGACGGCGAAGGCCCATTCGATCCACGGGAACAGGGCTTCGAGGTCGGCGGTTTCCACGGTCGCGCCCGCCCACAGGCGCAGACCCGCCGGGGCGTCGCGGTGATGCGCGATGTCGTAGCCCGCGTTTTCCGCCTCCAGCAGCGCCGAAACCCGGCGCGCGAACGCGACGCGGGCGTCGGGGGCGAGCGCGGCGACGGCGGGATCGGTGAAGACGAGGCAGACCGAGGTGCGCGAGCGGACCTTCGGATCGCGCGCGAGGTTTTCGATCCACGGCGTCTTCGCGACCCAGCGCTCGATCGCGGCGGCGTTCGTCTCGCAGCGCGCGATCAGGCCCTTGAGGCCGCCGATCCGCTCGACCCACTTGAGGCCGTCGAGGGCGTCCTCGACGCACAGCATCGAGGGCGTGTTGATGGTTTCGCCCTCGAACACGCCGTCGATCAGCTTGCCGCCCTTGGTCAGGCGGAAAATTTTCGGGATCGGCCACGGCGGGGTATGGCTTTCGAGCCGCGCGACGGCGCGCGGGCTTAGAATCAGTATCCCGTGCTGCGCCTCGCCGCCCAGGACCTTCTGCCAGGAATAGGTGACGACATCGAGCTTCGCCCACGGCAGGTCGTAGGCGAACACCGCCGAGGTCGCGTCGCAGATGGTGAGCCCGGCACGGTCTGCGGGAATCCAATCGCCGTCCGGCACCCGCACGCCCGAGGTGGTGCCGTTCCAGGTGAACACCACGTCGCGGCCGAAATCGACCCGGGAACGATCGGGCAGTTCGCCGTAGGGTGCTTCGATCGTGCGCGCGTCCTTGAGTTTCAAGTGCTTGACCACGTCGTTGACCCAGCCGAGCCCGAAACTTTCCCAGGCGAGCACGTCGACCCCGCGCGCGCCCAAGAGCGACCACAGCGCCATTTCGAACGCGCCGGTGTCGGACGCGGGCACCAGGGCGATGCGGTAATCAGCGGGCAGGCCGAGGATCGCGCGCGTGCGGGTGAGCACGTCCTTGATCCGGGCCTTGCCCGGCTTGGAGCGGTGCGAGCGGCCCGTGAGCGCGCCTGAAAGCGCCGCCGGCGACCAACCGGGTCGCTTGGCGCAGGGACCGGACGAAAAATTGGGAACCGCCGGACGCGACGCCGGCTTGGGGAGCGAAGCCGCCGGGCCCATGCCCGGCGAAAGCGAGGTTTTCATCGTGTATCCCTTCCTTACAGAAGGGCGCGACCCGTTGGGAGGTCGTGGCCCACGGCGCTTATAGGCATCCGCGCCGGGAACGTCAACGGCCACGGATGCGAATGCGTCGCGGTGCCCCCGGCCGGGCGTGGTATCCTTGCGCGCGGATCGCAAAATTACGCGCATGACCGAAGTGAAATCGACAAATCCCGCCTCGACGACCGATGCCGCCGAGCGCGTGCAGGCGGCGGTGCGGGCGTTCGTCCGGGAGGTCAATCCCGGCCGCGCCGCGACGCTCGCGGTCGGCCTCGATTCCCGTCTCGACAAGGACCTCGGCCTCGACAGCCTGGGCCGGGTTGAATTGATCGCGCGCATCGAGCGCGACTTCGCCGTCGCGATCGGGGACGAAGCGATGGCCGCGATCGAAACCCCGCGCGACATCCTGCGCGCCGTGCTGGCGGCGGAAGCGCGCGGCCGGGGCTGGGCCCCGCCCGAGGTGAGCGCGGTCGCCCTCGCCGAAACTGGCGAAATTCCCGCCGCCGCGCGCACCCTGATCGAGGTGCTGCGCTGGCACGCGGACGCCAACCCCGACCGGCCGCACATCCGGATTTACGCGGACGACAGCGACGGCGAGGCCATCACCCACCGCGCGCTGCTCGCCGAAGCCGAACGCATCGCCGCCGGCCTGCAGGCCCGCGACGTCAAGCCGGACGAGGCGGTCGCCCTCATGCTGCCGACGGGCCGCGAATATTTCGTCGCGTTCTTCGGCGTGCTGCTGGCGGGCGCGGTGCCGGCGCCGCTTTACCCGCCCGCCCGGCTGACGCAAGCGGAAGAGCATTTGCGCCGCTATTCCGGCGTGGTCGCCAATTGCCAGGCCCGAATCCTGATCACGGTTTCCGAGGTGAAACCGTTTACGCGCCTGCTCGAAGCCGAGGTGCCCACCTTGCGCGAAACGGCGACGGTCGCGGAATTGGCGGCGGGCGGCGATGCCTTCGTTCCGGTCGCGCGCGGGCCCGAGGAAACCGCGTTCCTGCAATACACTTCGGGCTCGACTGGCAACCCCAAGGGCGTGGTGCTGACGCACGCCAACCTGCTCGCCAACATCCGCGCCATGGGCGAGGCGACGCAAGCCACGTCCGCCGACGTGTTCGTGAGCTGGCTGCCGCTCTACCACGACATGGGCCTGATCGGCGCGTGGTTCGGCAGCCTCTATTACGCGATCCCGCTGGTGATCATGCCGCCGATGGCCTTCATCGCTCGGCCCGAGCGCTGGCTGCGCGCGATTCACCGTTACCGGGGCACGCTCTCGGCCGCGCCCAATTTCGCCTACGAATTGTGCCTGAAGCGGATCGACGAACGCGAGATCGCCGCCCTCGATCTCGCGAGCTGGCGCTGCGCCTTCAACGGCGCGGAAGCCGTCAATCCCGACACCGTGGAGCGGTTTTGCGCGCGTTTCGCCAAGGCGGGCTTCCGGCGCGAATCCCTGATGCCGGTCTACGGGCTCGCCGAGAATTCGGTCGGGCTCGCCTTTCCCCCGCCCGGGCGCGGACCGGTGGTCGACCGGATCGAGCGCGACATCTTCACGCGCTCCGGCCGCGCGGTTCAAGCCGCCCCGGACGATCCTCATGCGCTTCGCTTCCTGGCCTGCGGCCATCCCATCCCCGATCATCAAATCCGGGTGGTGGACGACAACGACCGCGAGCTGCCCGAACGCCGGGAAGGCCGCATCCAGTTCCGGGGGCCGTCGGCGACCAGCGGCTACTTCCGCCGGCCCGACGAAACGCGGAAGCTCTTTTGCGGCGAGTGGCTGGAAACCGGCGACCGCGGTTATTTCGCGGGCGGCGACATCCACATCACCGGCCGTACCAAGGACATGATCATCCGCGCCGGGCGCAACATCTATCCGACTGAAATCGAGAGCGCCGTCGGAAAAATCGAGGGCGTGCGCGACGGCAACATCGCCGTGTTCGGTGTGACCGACCCCGCGAACCGCACCGAAAAACTGGTGGTGCTGGCCGAAACCCGGAGCAAGGACGCCGCCCGCGACGAGATGCGCGCCCGGATCAACGCCCTGGTCACCGAGCTGGCGGGCGAGCCCCCCGACGAGGTGGTGCTGGCGCCGCCCAACACGGTGCTTAAGACCTCGTCGGGCAAGATCCGGCGCGCGGCGACCCGCGAGCTTTACCTGCGGGGCGGGGTCGGCAAGGCCCGCGCCGCGCGCTGGCGGCTGATGGCGCGCATGGCGTTCGCCGCGCTCGCGCCCGCCGTCCGGCGGTCGGTCGCGCGCGTTGCCGCCGGCGCGTACGCGGCCTGGGCCTGGGGCCTCGCGGCGCTGACGCTGCTGGTGCTGCTGCCCGCCCTGGTCCTGATCCCGGTCGAATCCGCGCGCTGGATTGTCTTGCGCGCGGTGTTCCGGACGCTCATGCGCCTGGCCGGGATTTCGTTCGCGGTTCGGGGGCGCGAGAACCTGCCGCCCCGGAACCGGCCGTGCGTGTTCGTCGCCAACCACGCGAGCTACCTCGACGGGTTCGTCCTTGCCGCCGCGATCCCGCGACCGTTCAGCTTCGTCGCCAAGGCCGAATTGGGGGAACAGTTCCTGCCCCGGCTGCTGCTCGGGCGGCTCGGCACCGAATACGTGCGGCGCCTGGCCAAGGCGGACGCCATCGCCGATTCCAAGCGCCTGGTCGCGCGCGTCCGGGCCGGGCGCGGCCTGATGTATTTCCCGGAAGGCACCCTGATGCGCGCGCCGGGCCTGTTGCCGTTCCGCCTCGGCGCCTTCGAGGCCGCGGTCGCGGCCGGTGTTCCGGTGGTGCCGGTGGTGATCCGGGGCACCCGGTCGATCCTGCGCGACCAAAGCTGGTTTCCGCGCCGGGGCCCGATTACGGTGACGATCGAACCCGCTGTCGACGCCGCCGCCGTCGCGGAGAGCGAACCGGACCCCTTCAAGGCGGCAATCCGGGCCCGCGACCTCGTCCGCGAAAGCATTCTCCGCCGCTGCGGCGAACCCGACGCCGGGCATGTGCAGTTGCCGTTTTGAGTCCGAACGCGGCGAAACCGGGACTGTTCTCGTCGTTTACCGGGATTGCGATGCACCGTTCCGTCCGGCTCTTAATTTTTTGTCGGAACCTTGACGGCGCGTATGCCCCAATCGATATGCGACCACGCACGTTCATGCAGATAATAAAGGACCATTTTCGTCATTACCTCGAGAGCGGCGATGGAGCCCGCCCAAAGCCAATTACCCGTGACCACATAACCGATCAAGAGCGTATCGACCATCGCCACGCCTCGCCACGTGACGGTTTTGAGCAACGACCGTCGACGGGAAACGTTACCACGTGTGGCAAACGTAAACATAAACTCCTCCCTTGGTTGACGGACTGTGAGGCTACATTCCCGATCCGAGATATCGTCACGCGGGAGCGAGGTGGCAAGAGGTCGCGCCGCGTGCGCTGCCCATCGCGCCGGCCACGTGCAGCTGCCGTTTTGAGGATCAGGCACCCCAGGGATTGACGAGGGCGACGCCGAGGCCGTCGAAGTGCCTGACGTTCCGGGTCGCCAGTGTCGCCTTGCGGGCGAACGCGATTCCGGCGATTTGCACGTCGCGGATTTCGATGGTTCGATCGGCGCGGCGTTCGCGGGCAGCGATACTCGCGGCGGCCTCGGCGGCGGCGCGGTCGAAATCGAGAACGCGGTTTTCGAAATCCTCTTCGATCGCCCGGGCGAAAGCGTCCTCCAACTGGCGCCGACGGCGCCCCGCGACCAGGAGATCGAGGCCGAACCGGACTTCGAAAACCGTAACGGACGTGATCCACAGGGATTCGGCCGGCGCGTCGTCGAGCCACCGCACGACGGCCGGTTCGGGCTCGCGGCGCATCAAGGCGGAGATCACGTTGGTGTCGAGGACGATCACGCGAGGTCGGCCGACCGGGCCGGTTGTCCGCGCAATTCGGGGATATCCCGCGCGAGACTGATGCGGGCGAAGCGGGCGGCGAGCCGCGAGCCGAGCCGTATCGGAGCGGCGCCTTCGTTCCGAACCGCGTTGCGGAGAATGTCGCGGACCTCTTCTTCCGTGCTGCGGCCGTGGCGGCGCGCGCGGCGCCGCAACCGCGCCTTCACGGCGTCGTCCAAGCGGCGAACCACGAGTTGAGCCACCGGCGCCTCCTATTTGATATCAAGATATCAATAGAGCCGCCGCCGGTCAATGCTCGGTAATGTCTCATTTTACCCCTCATGCTTCGACGGGCTCAGCATGAGGGCCTTGAAGTCCGCCTCACCCTGAGCCTGTCGAAGGGTGAGGCGCTTCGAAATGAGACACCACTCAATGCCCGGCCGGGGCGCGGCGCGCGCCGCCACAATTCGGCCCCAATCCGGCGCTTGAATGGCCGCGCCCTCTCGATTGTCACCGTAGCTCGGGAATAGTAGAGTGCCGCCCGCCCGACAGCGTCCGAGATACCCCCACGTTCCCCTCCCCCCTTCTCCCCATCCCAGGACTCTTATCGCCATGATCTCAACCGCCGGCCGGCCGGGGCTGCTGCTCGCCCTTTTCATGCCGCCCCTGTTCCTGAGCGCGCTGCTGATGTTCTGGTCGCAGCCGCTGGTCGGCAAGATGATCCTGCCGTTGCTCGGCGGCACGCCGATGGTGTGGACCACCTGCATGGTGTTCTTCCAGGCGCTGCTGCTGGCGGGTTACGGCTACGCGCACTTCTCGCTCAAGCTCGGTGCGCGCCGCCAGGCGATGCTGCACATTCTGCTGCTGGCCGCGTCGCTGGTCGCGTTGCCGATCGGCTTCGACGCCGCCCGGTGGGAGCCGCCGACCGGCGACAACCCGATGGGCTGGCTGTTCCTGCTGCTGCTGGCGTCCGCCGGCGCGCCCTTCTTCATGCTGTCGGCAACCGCGCCGATGCTGCAGGCCTGGTTCGCGCGCACCGACCACCCGGCCGCCGGCGATCCCTATTTTCTCTACGTCACCAGCAACCTCGGCAGCCTGATCGGCCTGCTCGGCTTCCCGACGCTGGCCGAGGTCCATCTCACCATTCCGGGCCAGACCGGGACCTGGAGCGCGCTCTACGTGGTGCTGGTCGCGGGAATCGCGCTGGCGTCGCTGGCCGCGTTCAAGGCGCGCGAGGCGAGTCCGGGGAAGGCCCACGCCAAGCCTTCCGCGCACGTCTTCGCCGCCGGGCGCCCGACGTCGGCGCTGCGGCTGCGCTGGGTGCTGCTCGCGTTCGTACCGTCGAGCCTGTTCATCGGTCTCACCACCTATGTCACCACCGACATCGCGGCGGTGCCGTTGATCTGGATTTTGCCGCTCGCCGGCTATCTGTTGACCTTCATCATCGCGTTCGCCCGCAGGCCCCCGATCACCCACGACCAGGCCACCCTGCTGCAGCCGTTTTTCGTGCTGCCGGTGATCGTTCTCTTTTTCTGGGGCGGCGAGAGCAGCGCCACGTTCTTCTCCATCGCGCTGCATTTCCTCGCCTTTTTCGTCACCGCGCTGGTCTGCCACGGCGAATTGGCCCGCACCCGGCCCGACCCGGAACACCTGACCGAGTTCTATTTCCTGTTGTCGTTCGGCGGCGTGCTCGGCGGTATCTTCAACGCGATTGTCGCGCCGGTCGCCTTCACTTCGCTGGTCGAGTACCCGCTGGTGCTGCTGTTCGCCCTGTTCCTGCGCCCCGGCCCCGGCAACGAGAGCGTTCCCCGCCCCGCCCTCAAGGACCTGGTGCTGCCGGGCTTCGTCTTCGCCGTCCTGCTGTTCGCGCTGTGGCGGTTCCCCGACACCTTCACCGACGCCTCCGAATCGATGCAGACGGCGGTTGGCGTCATTCTCGCGCTGATCGCGGCCGCCGCCGCCAAGCGCCCGTGGCGGTTCGGGATGGTCGCCGTCGCCATCCTGCTCTCGCAGACGCTGTTTCCGATCGGCGGACGCTCGAAGGAATTGAAGGCGGAGCGCAACTTCTTCGGCATCATCCGGGTGACGCAGGAAGAGAAGCCGCCGATGATGACCATGTATCACGGCACCACCAACCACGGCTCGCAAAGCCTGGAGCCGGCGCGGCGTCTGACCCCGCTGACCTACTATTTCCCCGGCAGCCCGATCACCCAGGCGTTCCGCTTCCCGGTCGCCGCGAAGACCGGGGCGCGGCTTTCGGTGCTCGGGCTCGGCACCGGCGCGCTGGCGTGCCTCGCCAAGCCGGGGCAGACCTTCACCTATTACGAGATCGACCCGGCGGTCGAGCGCATGGCCCGCGATACCACGCTGTTCACGTTCCTGCGCGATTGCCCGCCGGACATCAAGGTCGTCCTCGGCGACGGGCGGCTGACCTTGCAGAAGGTCGCCGACGGTTCGCAGGACCTGCTGGTGATGGATGCCTTCACCTCGGACGCGGTGCCGGTGCACCTGCTGACGCGCGAGGCGCTGGCCATGTACCTGACCAAGCTCAGCAAGGACGGTGTGCTGGTCTATCACATCTCCAACCGCTATCTCGATTTGAAGCCGGTGCTCGCCGGCCTCGCCGCCGACGCCGGGATCGAGGCGTTCCTCCAGGAATACGACGCGCCGCCCAACACGCCGTCCGCGTTCGGCTCGACCTGGGTGGTCATGGCCCGGCCCGGCCCGAGCGCGGAACACATCCGCGCCGACGGTCGCTGGACCGCGCTCAAGCCCGAGACCGACGACCGGCTGTGGACCGACCACTACTCCAACATCTTCACCGCGCTCAAGTGGTAGCGATGCGTCCGTCGATCATGTGAATCCGGCGGTTGGCCATCGCCGCCAGGTCTTGCTCGTGGGTCACCACCACCAGCGCGCGGCCCTGGTCGCGGGCCAGCCGCTTGAAGATTTCGAACACCGCGAGCGCGTTTGTGCTGTCGAGGTTGCCGGTCGGTTCGTCGGCCAGCACCACCGCCGGGTCGTTGGCGAGCGCGCGGGCGACCGCCACCCGCTGGCGCTGGCCGCCGGAGAGCTGGCTCGGATATTTGCCCATCTGGTCGGCGAGCCCCAGGTCGGCGAGCACTGCCTCGGCCCGCGCGCGCATCTCCGCGGGCGGAAGTCGGCCGAGCTTGCGCATCGGCAGCATGACGTTGGCGAGCACGTCGAATTCCTCGAGCAGAAAGTGGAATTGAAAGACGAACCCGAGCCGCGAAAGCCGCAGGTGGGCCTGTTCGTCCGAATCGAGCGCGCTCGCGTCCTGGCCCTCGATCCGGATTTGGCCCGAACTCGGCATATCCAAAAGGCCGAGCAGATAGAGCAGCGACGACTTGCCCGAACCCGAAGGACCCGTGACCGCCACCAGCTCGCCCTTGCGGACGGTAAAGGTCGCGTCCCGGACCAGCGTCACCGGCACCGTGCCGGGCAGCACGCGGGTCAGGCTGCGCGCTTCCAGGGCGGGAACGGAATCCGCGCTCATCACAGGCCCCGCACGATATCGACCGGATTGAGCCGGGCCGCGCGCCGGGCCGGCAGCCACGCCGCGAACGTCGCCGACGCCGTCGCCACCGCGGCGCCGATCGCATAGTGCCAAACCGTGCGGTAGAGAAAAAAGCCCTCACCCCGCACGAAGCCCTCGATCGAAAAGCGCAACGAAGCCAGAAATTCGACGATCCCGTACCCGAGCACCCAACCGAGCACGCTCCCGATCACGCCGGCGATCACGCCTTCGATCACGAACACGCGCAGGATGTCGCCCTCGGCGAAGCCCATGGACTTGAGGATCGCGATGTCGCGGGATTTTTCGTAGATCACCGTGGAAATGACGTTGAAGATGCCGAAGCAGGCGACGATCAGGATCGCCGAAACAGTCGAATACATGATCCCGTTCTGGATCACGAAAATGCCGAGCACGTTGCGCGAGGCTTCTTCCCACGATTCGGTCCGGTAGCCGAAACGGGATTCGAGCGAGCGCGCGACCGTATTGGCTCGCTCGATGTCGTCGAGACGGAAGCGGACGCGGTTAATGACGTTCGGGCGGTTGTGGAGTATCTGCGCCTTCTTGAGCAGGACATAGGTTTCGAAGTTGTCCATGGTGGTGATGCCGGAGGAAAAGGCACCGGTCACCTTCATCTTCAGGATCACGTTCTGCGGCGAGACCACGGTCAGCGTGTCGCCGACGGCGGCGCCGAGCTTCTCCGCCACGCCGACGCCGAGAATGATGCCGTTGCTGGTGGTGTAGAGATCGTCGAGCGCGCCCCGGGTCAAATCCTTTTCCAGGTTGGTGACGCGGCGCTCGGAGGCCGGATCGATGCCGTTGACGGTCACCGACACGTCCTTCGAGCCGTAGCGCAGCAGCGCCTGGCCGGAAAAGGTCGGCGCCACATGCACCCCCTGCAGTTGCCGCGTGTGGGCGAGAACGGCCCGCGAGCCACGAATGCCGCGCACCTCGTCGCGCGGCTTGAGGCCGTTCAATTCGGCCGCGGCGTCCGGATAATCGCGAAACACCGGCTGGCGGGCAGGCACCCGGAATTCGTCCTTCATCACGATGTGCGGCTGGACGTCGATGACCTTGGCGACGAAATAGTTCTGGAACCCCTGCATCATCGAGGCGATGCCGATGAAGAAGCCGACCCCGAGCATGACGCCGAGCACCGAAATGGCGGTCTGGCGCCGCCGGCGCATCAGGTGCGAAAGGGCGATGGCGAGTTCGAGCGGCATGGAGCTTTTCCCAAACGTCCGGCGCAATCACCCCCACCCCAGCCCTCCCCCATCGAGGGGGAGGGAGATTATCTTAAAGTTCCCTCCCCCCTTGCGGGGGAGGGCTGGGGTGGGGGGTGTATCGTGCATTTCGGCGCCTAGCGGGCGAACGCCTTCGATCCGTTGGCGATGCGGATGCGCGCGCCGTCGGTCAGCTTGGCCGGCGGCTCGAGGATGACGCGCGAATCCGCCGCAAGACCTTCGAGGATTTCGGTTTGGGTCGTGCCGCGCGCGCCGATCTTGACCGGCACGCGCCGCGCGCGTTCGCCGTCGGCGACGAACACGTGGCCGTCGCGCGCCGAGCCGGCCGGAATCAGGAGCGCGCCCGGAGTCTCGCGCGTCACCACGTTGATCTCGACGGTCATGCCGACCAGCACCGGCGTGTCCGCGGGCAGCGCCACGCGCACGCGGAAGCTCTTGTTGATGGGATCGCCCTTGGGAGTGATGCTGGCGACGGTTCCGGGCAATGTCCGTTCGGGAAACGCGTCGGCCTTGATCAGCACCTTCTGGCCGGGGACGAGGCGAACGATGTCCTCTTCGTCCACGTCCGCCGTGATGCGCAGCGGCTTCGGTTGGCCGATGGAAAACAGGATCTTCTGCTTGTCCACCACTTCGCCGACCTCGCCGTCCTGGCGCAGGACCGTGCCCGCGATCGGCGCGCGCACATTGAAATCCTCCAGCCGCTGGCGCGCGGCCGCGGTCGCGGCCTTGGCCTGCAGGTACTCGCTTTGGGTCCGTTCGTAGCTCGCGCGGCTGGCCACGCCGCGCGCTTCGAGCGCCTGCTGGCGGGCGAGTTCTTCCTGCCAATACCGTTCCCGCGCCTCGACCTGGTGCAGGACGGCGCGGGCCTCGCGATCGTCGAGTCGGGCGATCAGCTGCCCCTCCTCGACCCGGTCGCCGTCGTGAACCCGGACGTCGGCGATGCGGCCCTGGACCAGCGCGGACACCTGCGCCCAGGTCACCGGCTCGACCACGCCGGTGGCGTAGACCGATTCAACTGCCAAGCCCCGTTCCGGGATCGCGACCGTGACCGCGATCCCGCGCCCGTAAACGTAGTAGGCAAGCGCGGCGGCGGCACACGCGGCGACAACGAGGACGAGGATGATCTTGCGCATGAAGATGACGGCCCGGGTGCGATCACGGGCCATCGCTCCCCCCGGGCCCGCGGAACGCACCTAATGTAAGCCCCCCGTCCCGGAACCGCCACCCCGCGCGGTCCGGCGCGGCGGCCGACCCTTGACGGGCCCGAAACCCTTAACCATGCTGACGGAAAGGCGGAACGGCCGAAGACCGTCCACCGCCCAACAGGGAGGCTTATTCCATGAACAGACTGTTTCTGATGGCCGCGATCGGAGTATCCGTCATCGCCTTTGGCCAGACCGTTTCCGCCGCCGACACGCTCCGCCTGATGACCGGCCCGCAGGGAGGCTCGTGGGTGCCGCTCGGCGGCTCGCTCAAGTCCATGTGGGAAAAGGCGATGCCCGGGGTCACGATCCAAGCCCTGCCCGGCGCCGGCATCGCCAACGTCAAGGGCGTGCAGGAAAACAAGACCGAGATCGGCTTCGCCAACAGCGTCTCGACCGTGGACGCGATCAAGGGCGCGGCGCCCTTCGACAAGAAGCACGACAACGTCTGCCAGCTCGCCACTCTTTATCCGCAGTATTTCCAGGTGGTGGCGCTCGCCGACGCCAAGATCAATTCGGTCGCCGACCTCAAGGGCAAGCACGTCGCGATCCAGCCGCGCGGCAACACCGCCGAGGAAATTTCGCGCCACGTGCTGCAGGTCTACGGCCTCGACTACCAGAAGCTTGGCAAGGTCAGCCACGTGTCCTACAGCGACGCGGTCGCGCTCCTGAAGGACGGGCACGCGCAGGCCTTCACGCTCGGCACCACCATCCCCGCCGGCGCGGTGATGGACATCGCCGCCGCGCGCGACATCAAGCTGCTCGATATCGGCGAAAAAATCGGCGCCATGAAGAAGATCAACCCCGGCTACACCCTCAACACCATCAAGGCCGGCACTTATCCCAAGATCACCCAGGACGTGAAGGTGATCGGCTATGCGACGCATCTGGTGGTGAGCTGCAAGCTGCCCGAGGCGCAGGTCTACGCCATGGCCAAGACCATGGCCGGCCACATCCCGGACATGGTCGCGGTGGTCAAGGCGATTTCCGGCCTGACGCCGAAGACGATGGCGGAGGATATCGGCGTGCCGCTGCATCCCGGCGCGCACAAGTTCTACAAGGAAATCGGGGCGCTCTGATCCCCGGGCGGAAACCGGCGGAGACCCCTCCGCCGGTTTCTTAATCCGCACCGATGTCCGCACCCTTGACCGTGTTCGAGCGCGGCGCGCGCATGGCGGCCTTTGCCGTCGCCGTCGCCATGTCGCTCTATCACATGTGGATCGCCGCCTCCGGCCCGCCGGAGGCGATGATCTTCCGCGGCACTCACCTGTTGTTCGCGCTGGTGCTGGTGTTCCTGTTCTTTCCGTTCCGCGCGGCCGAAGGCGAACGGCGGGCGGCGTGGCACGATATCGTGCTGATCGGTCTCAGCCTCGCCGCGGTCGGCTACATTTTCGTCAATTACAAATATTTCATCGAGCGCATCTACTACATCGACGACCTCAAGCCCGCCGATTGGGTGATGGCGATATTGACCATCCTGCTCGTCCTCGAGGCGACGCGGCGGGTGATCGGTTGGGCGCTGCCGATCACGGCAATCGTCTTCATCGTCTATGCGCTGTTCGTTTTCGGCGTCGAGCCGCAAAAATTGCTCGACCAGCTTTACATGACGACCGAGGGCATTTTCGGTCCGGTCCTGGGGGTTTCCGCATCCTACGTCATCATTTTCGTGGTGTTCGGTAGCTTCATGGAGCGCACCGGCACCGGCAAGATGTTCATGGATTTCGCCCTTTCGCTCACCGGCCACACCGCCGGCGGGCCGGGCAAGGTGGCGGTGGTCAGTTCCAGCCTGTTCGGGACCATTTCCGGCAGCGCCGTGGCCAACGTCATGGTCGACGGCCCGATCACCATTCCGCTGATGAAGCGGACCGGATTCCGCCCTCCGTTCGCGGCGGCGGTCGAATCGGTCGCCTCCACCGGCGGCCAGATCATGCCCCCGGTGATGGGCGCGGCCGCCTTCGTCATGGCCGAATTCCTGGCGGTGAGCTATTTCCAGATCACGGTCTGGGCCTTGATTCCGGCGATCCTGTATTACGTCGCGGTCTTCTGCGCGGTTCATTTCGAGGCCAAGCGCGCGGGGCTCCTTGGCCTGCCGAAAAGCGACATCACGCCGCTCAAGCAGGTGATGCGCGAACGGGGGCATCTGTTCATTCCGATCCTGATCATCCTCGCCGGACTGTTCGGCGGCTACAGCGCGCCGCTTTCCGCGCTGGCCGGAGCGCTGGCCTGTTTTCCGGTCGCCATGCTGCGCGCCAATACCCGGCGCGAAATCCGCTGGCAAGGGGTGTTCGAGGCGCTCGAGGACGGCGCCAAGAACGCGCTCGCGGTCGCCATGGCCTGCGCCGCCGCCGGCATCGTCGTCGGCGCGGTGACGCTGACCGGACTCGGCATCACCTTCACCAACGTGGTGGTCGAACTGGCGCGCAGCAGCCTGTTCCTCGCCCTCGTCGTGACGGCGGTCGCCGGGATCATCCTCGGCATGGGCATGCCGACCACGCCGGCCTACATCATCATGGTCGCGTTGCTGGTGCCGGCGATCATCAAGCTTGGCGCCGTGCCGCCGGCGGCGCACATGTTCGCGTTCTACTTCGCGATCCTGTCGGCGATCACGCCGCCGGTCGCGCTCGCGGTCTACGCCGCCGCCGCGCTGGCCAAGACCGACCTGTGGAGTTCGGGACTGGCCGCGATCAAGGTCGGGGCCGCCGGTTTCATCGTGCCGTTCATGTTCATTTACGAACCTTCGTTGCTGCTGATCGGTGACTGGCAGGACGCGGCGACAGCCTTCGTCAGCGCCTCGGTCGGAACGGCGACGCTCGCCGCGGCCCTGATGGGCTACCTGCTCAGGCCGCTCGCGCTCTGGCAGCGGGCCGTTCTGTTCGTCGCCGCGCTGCTGCTGATCAAACCCGGCCTGATCACGGACGCGATCGGATTCGGAATTTTGCTTCTGATCCTTCTGCAGCAATACGCCGAAGGAAGGCGCGCCGCCGCGCCCCGGTAGGGGCGCAACATCAATTCGCGCGGCGGGATTCGCCGCCGCGACTCAGTGAATCTCGGGCTCGCGCGTCGGCGCCGCCCCTTCGAGAAAGTCGAAATCGCAGCCCTTGTCCGCCTGGGTGACGTGGGCGAGGAACATTTCGCCGAAGCCGCGCGCGTACGGCGCCGGGCGCGGTTTCCAGGCCTGGCGGCGGCGACCGAGTTCGTCCGGCGCCACCCCGAGATCGAGCCGGCGCGCCTCGGCGTCGAGATCGATCACGTCGCCGTCCCGGACCAGGGCGAGCGGCCCGCCGACCGCGGATTCCGGCGCCACGTGCAGCACGCAGGCGCCGTAGCTGGTGCCGCTCATGCGCGCGTCCGAAATCCGCACCATGTCGCGCACGCCCTGGCGCAGCAATTTCTTCGGCAGCGGCAGCTGGCCCCATTCCGGCATGCCGGGCCCGCCCTTGGGCCCCGCGTTCTTGAGCACCAGGACCGAATCGGGCGTCACCGGCAGCGCCTCGTCGTCGATGCGCGCGGCCATGTCGTTGTAATCCTCGAACACCACCGCCGGCCCGCGATGCCTAAGAAGCCGAGGCTCGGCCGCGGTCAATTTGATCACCGCGCCGTCGGGCGCGAGCGTGCCCCTGAGGACGGCGAGCCCGCCTTCGACCCGGAGCGGATTCGCCGGCGAACGGATCACGTCGTCGTTGACGACGCGGGCCCCGGCGATCACCTCGCCCAGCGTGCCGCCGGCGACGGTGCGCGCCTCCGGCCGCAGATGATCCTTGAGTTGCGCGAGCAGCGCGCGGCTGCCGCCCGCGTAGTGCAGGTCTTCCATCAGATACTTCCCCGAAGGGCGCAAATTCGCGATGAAGGGCGTTCGGCGCGCGAGCGCGTCGAAGCGCTCCAACGGCAGGCGGATTCCGGCGCGGCCCGCGAGCGCCACCAAGTGGACGACCGCGTTGGTCGAGCCGCCGATGGCGTTGAGCGCGACGATGGCGTTGTCGAACGAGGCCGGCGTCAAAATATCGCGCGGCTTCACGTCCGCCCACACCAGGTCGACGATGCGCCGCCCGCTCGCGGTCGCGAGCCGGGGGTGCGCGGAATCGGCGGCCGGGATCGAGGCCGCGCCCGGCAACGTCAGGCCCAACACTTCGGCCAGGATCGCCATGGTGGAGGCGGTGCCCATGGTCATGCAGGTGCCGAAGGAGCGCGCGATGCCGTCCTCGATGCCGCGCCAGTCGTCCTCGGAAATAACCCCGGCGCGCAAATCCGTCCAGTACTTCCAGACGTCGCTGCCGCTGCCGAGCGTGACGCCGTTCCAGTTGCCGCGCAGCATCGGCCCCGCCGGCACGAAGATCGCCGGGATGTTCATGCTGATGGCGCCCATCAGAAGTCCCGGCACCGTCTTGTCGCAGCCGCCGAGCAGCACCGCGCCGTCGATCGGGTTGGCGCGCAGCAGTTCCTCCGTCTCCATCGCCAGCAGGTTGCGATAAAGCATGGTGCTCGGCTTCATGAAGGGTTCGCCCAGCGACATGGCCGGCATTTCGACCGGGAAGCCGCCCGCCTGCCAGACGCCGCGCTTCACTTCCTCCGCCCGCGCGCGCAGATGCGCGTGGCACGGGTTCATTTCCGACCAGGTGTTGACGACGGCGATGACCGGCTTGCCTTCCCAGTCCTCGCGCGCGAATCCCATCTGCTTGGTGCGCGAGCGGTGGCCGAATGAGCGCAGATCGCGCGTCCCGTACCAGCGGGCGGAGCGCAGATCGGCGTAGGCCTTGGTCTTGCGGGGCGTGGCCATCAGAGCGGGGCGGGGCGCGTATCGGGCAAATCCGTCGCCCGCATCGAGCCCGGCGCGAATCCGGCGGTCGGCCCTTGGTCGCCGCCCGGCCGAATCGTGCGCCGCGCCGCCAAACCGGCGCTCAAATCCCGACTTCCGCCGTCCATGGTCGTTCTCCCGTCGCGGCTGTAATAGAGCCACAGGGGAACCCGTCCGTCCAGGCTCCTTGGCCCCGCCTTCCCCGCCCGTTATCGTGGCGCCCTGCATGAAAATCCTGTTTTTCGCCGACAACTTTCCGCCGGAAACCAACGCCGCCGCCACCCGCGTCCACGAGCGCGCGGTCCATTGGGTCGCGTGGGGGCACGAAGTCACGGTCGTCACCTCGTTTCCCAATTTCCCGCAGGGAAAGCTGCACGCCGGCTACCGCAACCGCTGGCGCCAGGCGGACACGATCGACGGCATCCGCGTGGTGCGGGTCAAGACCTTCATCGCCCCCAACAAGGGGGGCGCATTGCGGCGCGTGCTCGATTTCCTGAGCTTCATGGTCACCGGCACCGTCGCCGCGCTTTTCGAATCGCGCCCCGATGTGGTGGTCGCCACCTCGCCCCAGTTCTTCGCCGCCGTCGCCGGTTGGCTGGTCGGCGCGCTGCGAGGCGTGCCTTTCGTGTTCGAGTTGGGCGACATCTGGCCCGCGTCCATCGTCGGGGTCGGCGCCATGCGCCGCAATCCGCTGCTGGCGCTGATGGAGATGATCGAGCTGTTCCTCTATCGCCGCGCCGCGCGGGTGGTCGCGCTGACCCGCGCCTTCAAGGAGAATTTGACCCGGCGCGGGATCGATCCCGGTAAGATCGCGGTCGTGCGCAACGGCGTCGATCTCGGCCGCTACGCGCCGCGCCCGCGCGACGCGGGCCTGGCCTCCGAATGGAGACTCGCCGGCAAGTTCGTGGTCGGCTACGTCGGCACCCACGGTATGGCCCACGGCCTCGGCAACGTCTTGGATGCGGCCGAACGGACGCGATCGCGCGCGGATATTTGCTTCCTGCTGGTCGGCGACGGGGCCGAGCGCGACATGCTGCTGGCCGACGCGGCGCGGCGCGATCTTACCAACGTGCGCCTGATCGGCCCGCAACCCAAGGAGGCGATGCCGCGCGTCTGGAGCCTGCTCGACGTGGCGCTGGTGCACCTGCGCGATTCGCCGGTGTTCGCCGAGGTGATCCCGTCGAAGATTTTCGAGGCTATGGCCATGGGCAAGCCGATCCTGCTCGCCGCGCCCAAGGGCGAAGCGAAGGAGATCGTCGAGGGCGACGACGCGGGGCTTTGGGTTCCCGCCGGCGATCCGGAGGCGCTGGCGGCGGCCGCGCGCAAACTCGCCGACGACGCCGGATTGCGCGAACGCCTGGAGCGGGCGGCGCTCGCCGCCGCGCCGACCCATTCGCGGCGCGCCCAGGCCGAGGAAATGATCGCCGCGCTCGAAGCCGCCGTCCGCCGGTGACATGGAAATAACACTCGCCCCCGCCCCGCATCCCAGAAACTGGGAGCATTTTTCCCATGCGGCCGACGTCGGCGTGCGCGGGTTCGGCGCGACCCCGGCCGAGGCGTTCGTCCAGGCCGCGCTGGCCACCGTCGCGGTCATGGCCGATCCGGCCCGGATCGAGCCGCGCCGGGCGGTCGCGCTGTCGGCGGAAGCCGCGGATCTGGAATTGCTGCTGGCCGAATGGCTGAACGCGCTTATTTATGAGATGGCGACCCGCAAGATGCTCTTTTCCCGCTTCGCGGTGGCGATCGGGGGCAACCGCCTGACCGCGACCGCCTGGGGCGAGCCGGTCGACCGTGCCCGCCACGATCTCGGCACCGAGGTCAAGGGCGCGACCCTGACCGAGCTCCGCGTCGCCGAGGACGCGCCGGGACGTTGGATCGCCCAATGCGTGGTGGACGTGTGATGGATCCGGGACGTTTCGAGCGGATATCCGGCTACGAGTGGCGGGTGGAGCCCGCCGGAGCCATGCGCGTGCCGGCGGTGATCTACGCCGATGAAGACCTGATCCGCGACATGGACGACAAGGTGTTCGAGCAGGTGGTCAACGTCGCCGCGTTGCCCGGCATCATCGGCGCAAGCTTCGCCATGCCCGACGCCCATTGGGGTTACGGCTTTCCCATCGGCGGTGTCGCCGCGTTTGATCCCGACCAAGGAGGCGTGGTGTCGGCGGGCGGCGTCGGTTTCGACATTTCCTGCGGCGTGCGCGCGCTCACCACCGGGTTGCCCGCGGCCGAAATCCTGAACGCGCAGCGCGACCTCGCCGACGCCCTGTTCCAACACATTCCGGCCGGGCTCGGCAGTACTGGCGCGATCCGGCTCGACGCCGCCGAAATGGACACGATGCTGGCGAAGGGCGCCGCCTGGGCGCTGGCGCGCGGCTGGGGCGAGGCGCGCGATCTGGAGCGGATCGAGGAACAGGGCTGCATGAAGGGCGCCGAACCCGACGCGGTTTCGGAAAAAGCGAAAAAGCGCCAGAAGGACGAAATGGGTACCCTCGGTTCCGGCAATCACTATCTTGAAGTTCAGGAGATCGCCGAAATCTTCGATCCGGTGACGGCGGAAGCGTTCGGGCTCAGGGCGGGCGAGATCGTGGTCAGCATCCATTGCGGCTCGCGCGGGCTCGGCCACCAGATCGGCACCGAATATTTGCGCGAAATGGCCGAGGCCGCGGCGCGCCACGGCATCCGCCTGCCCGACCGGGAATTGGCCTGCGCGCCGATCGACTCCGACGTCGGGCGGCGCTATCTGGGCGCCATGCGCGCCGCCATCAACTGCGCGCTCGCCAACCGCCAGATCATCGGGCATCTCACACGCCAAGTGTTCGCGCAATTCTTCCCCGAAGCGCGGCTCGAACTGCTGTTCGACGTGTCCCACAACACCTGCAAGATCGAGGAGCACGAGGTCGAAGGCCGGAAACGCCGCCTGTTCGTGCACCGCAAGGGGGCGACCCGCGCCTTCGGCCCCGGCCACGCGGAGTTGCCCGAGGCGCTCAGGCCGGTGGGCCAGCCGGTGCTGATCGGCGGCAGCATGGGGACCGGCTCCTACGTCCTCGCCGGCACCCGGGAAAGCGAGCGGCGCGCCTATTCCTCCTCCTGCCACGGCGCGGGACGGCGCATGAGCCGCCACCAAGCGCTCAAGTCCTGGCGCGGGCGCTATGTGGTCGACGAACTCGCGGAGCGCGGCATCCTGATCCGGAGCCCTTCCATGCGCGGCATCGCCGAGGAAGCGCCCGGGGCCTACAAGGACGTGGGCGCGGTGGTCGAGGCGGCCGAACGCGCGGGCCTCTCGCGCAAAGTCGCCTACCTGAAGCCGCTGATCTGCGTCAAAGGGTGAGATACAAACTGAATCGGCCATTTCTTCTTCAATAATCTGCGCCACCAATAACCAAGGAACCGAAGCCATGCTTATGCCGCGCCAAAAAACGCCGGACTTAAATGTCGACACCCTCGCCCACGGCCGGTTCGCTCTCGCGACCGACGCCCCGGAACGTTTCACCCTGTTGGTTTTCTATCGCGGCCTGCATTGTCCGATCTGCGCCACGTACCTGAAGGAGTTGGTCCGCCTCGCGCCGGAATTCGCGTCGCGCGGCGTGAAGCCGATCGCCCTCAGTTCCGACACGCGCGAGCGGGCCCAGGCGATGGCGGACAAGATCGAGGGCGCGGCCGTCCGGTTCGGTTACGGCCTTCCCCTCGCCAAGGCCAAGGAGTGGGGCCTGTTCATTTCCACGTCGCGGGGCAAGACGTCGATCGGGATCGAGGAACCCGCGCTTTTTTCCGAGCCGGGCGTCTTCCTGGTCCGCCCCGATCGAACCCTGTACTACGCGTCGATACAGACGATGCCGTTCGTTCGGCCGCACTTTTCGGAAATGGTGCAGGCCCTGGACTTCGTGATCGCCAAGGATTATCCCGCGCGCGGGGAATACGCGGGGGCGGTTTGACGGCCTAGGATCGGCGCTCCCGCAGCTCGGCCAGGTCGTCGGGCGTATCGACGTCGGCAAAAATCTCGGACCCCGGCGCCGGAACGCGCGCGATCCGGTCGGCGTGGCGCGTCAGCAGATCGCGGGCGCCCTTATCGCCGGAAAGCCCCGCCATCTCGGCGAACACATCCTTCGGCCACAGGACCGGATTGCCGCGCCGGCGGTCGGCTTCGGGCACGCAGACAGCGCGCCCGCCGCTTCGCTCGAACGCGACGATCAATTTGTCGATGGTCGCCGCCGTCACGCGCGGCATGTCGCCGAGCAGGACCAGCGCGCCCGTGACTTCTTTCGCTTCCAGGGCCGCGATCCCCGCCCTCAACGACGTGCTCATTCCCCGGGCGTGATCCGGATTATGGACAACCTCGATCGCGAAGCCGGCGAGCGCTGCCTCGACCTTTTCGGCCTCATGCCCGGTGACGGCGATGACGGGGCGCGCGCGCGAGCCGAGCGCGGCGTCCACCACCCGCGCGACCATCGGCGCGCCGTGCAAATCGGCCAGCAATTTGTTGGCGTTCCCCATGCGGCTCGACCGGCCCGCCGCCAGGATCAAGGCGGCAACGGTCATGGGTTGGCGCGCTTTTCGTTGCGCACCCGGATGAACTTGTCGTTCTTGGCGGCGATGACCTCGGCCAGGATCGAAACCGCGATCTCGGCCGGGGTGCGCGCGCCAATGTCGAGCCCGATCGGCGCGCAGATGCGCGCGATTTCGGCGTCGGTGTAGCCGGCCTCCTTGAGGCGGGCGACGCGCTTGGCGTGGGTCCGGCGGCTGCCCAGCGCGCCGACGTAGAACGCCTCCGAGCGCAGCGCCAGGCCGAGCGCCATGTCGTCGGGCTTGGCGTCGTGGGTGAGCGCGACCACCGCCGTTCCCGGATCGAGGCCCAGTTCGGGCAGCGCCTTGTCTGGCCATTCGCGCACCACGGCGAAGGCGGGAAAGCGTTCCGGCGTCGCAAAGGCCCGGCGCGGGTCGATCACGGTGACCTCGAAGCCGGCCTCAACCGCCATCGGCGCCAGCGTCTGCGCGATGCGCACCGCGCCGACGATCAGCATCCGAAGCGGCGGCGGCACCGGCTGGACGAACACGGGCTCCGGCCCGCTCCACTCGACCCGGCAGTTGCCGTCCTGGGCGGCGGCGCGGGCTTCCGCCAGCGCGGGGCCTTCGAGGGCGAGCGGCCCGGTTGCCTGGTTGCCGCGCACGGCCGCCCAGCGTCCCGAGGTCAGGCCGACCGCGCGCACGAACGGCTTCGGTCCCTGGAACGCCGTGAGCACGGCGGCGTCCATCGGCTCGACGAACACGCTGACGGTGCCGCCGCAGGCGAGCCCGGCGGCGTGGCCCTGCTCGTCGGAAACGCCGTAGCTGAGCAGCGCGGGCTTCCCTTCGCGCAGCACCTCGAGCGCTTCCGAAACCACCGCGCTTTCGATGCACCCGCCCGAGACGCTGCCGGCGAAACCCGCCTTGTCGTTGACGGTCATCTGGCTTCCGGCCGGGCACGGGGACGAGCCCCAGGTTTCGACCACGGTCGCGAGCGCCACTTTGCGCCCGGCGGCGGCCCATTCGGACGCCTTCCTGAGCGGCGCGGGCGAGCCGATGCCGGACAAGCCCTGGGCCGGAGGCTCAGCCATCCACCACCTCCATGCCGACCACGGACCGTTCCCGGATCAGGTCCTTGGCAGCGGAAAAGTACTCGACGAAATGCGGCTGCTGGCGATGGGCGTCGAGAGCGGCCTTGGTACTGTAAACCTCGAAAAAGTGAAAGGTCTCGGGATCGTTTTCGGCGGTCGAGACGAAGAACGCGCGGCAATCGGGTTCGCGCGCGCGTGCGGCCCGGGCATTTTTGACAATCAACGCGCGGAACGTGTCGGCGGAACCGGGCTTGACCTTGACGGTGACGAAGATCGCGTACTTTTCGGACATGGCGGAGCCCTTGCGGCAGAGGATGACGTTCGAACGCGACGAACGGCGATTGCATATTTATTGATCGAATACCGGTTTCCAAGCCTATTTTACCGGCAGTTGTTTCGCCGTTCGGAACCGGATCTTCCGAAAGGCCCCAAAATCGCTGCTGGCATGGGCTTTGCGTTTGTCTTCCCGAGTTGCATGCAAGGTCGAGTATGATACGCCGTCTTCGGAATTGGCGCGTATCGAACGCCACCAGCCATAGGGAACCGTCATCATGAAACGCCGCACGTTGATCAAGGGCGCCGTCGCCGGCGCTGCCGCCACCCTTGCCGCGCCCGCCATTGCCCGCGCGCAGCAGAAATTCAGCTGGAAGATGACCAATGCCTATGGCCCCGGCGCGCCCTTCTACGTCACCGGCCCCGGCAGCCCGACCGATTTCATCGAAAAGGTGAAAATCCTGTCCGGCGGGCGCCTGCAAATCCAGCATTTCGCGGCCGGTGAACTGATCCCGGCGCTGGAAGGCTTCGACGCGGTGTCCAAGGGCACCATCGAGATGAACGCGGCCAACAGCTATTTTTGGTCGGGCAAGACGTTCGCCGCGCAGTATTTCACCGCCGTGCCGTTCGGGCTCAATTTCCAGGGCATGACCGCGTGGCTCTACCACGGCGGCGGCTTGAAGCTGTGGGAGGAGGTTTACGCCCCCTTCAACCTGGTGCCGATCCCGATGGGCTCGACCGGCATCCAGATGACCGGATGGTTCCGCAAGCCGATCGAGAAGGTCGAGGATTTGAAGGGGCTCAAGATGCGCATTCCCGGCCTCGCCGGCAAGGTCTACGCCGCCCTCGGCGTCGACGTGAAGCTGTTGCCGGCGGGCGAAATCTTCCCGGCGCTGGAGCGCGGCGTCATCGACGTCGCCGAATTCGTCGGTCCCTACCAGGACCGCCGCCTCGGCCTGCACAAGGCGGCGAAATACTATTATACCACCGGTTGGCACGAGACCTCGACCATCACCGAGCTGATCGTCAACCGCAAGGCGTGGGACTCGCTGCCCAACGACCTCAAGGAAGTGGTCCGCACCGCCGCCGCCCAGGCCCACGTCGTCAGTCACACCTGGTGCGAGGCGACCAACGCCGAGGCGCTCGACGATCTGGTCAAGAACCACGGCGTCATCGCCCAACCCCTACCCGCGGCCATGGTCGGCAAATTGCGCGAGGTCACTCATCAAGTACTCACCGACGCCACCAAGGACCCGTTGGTCAAGAAGGTCCATGATTCGTTCATGACCTTCAAGGCGACCCACGACAAATGGGCCGGCATCAGCGAAGCGGTGTATCAGAACCAGATCCGCGGCTGACCGGCACGACGACCGCCCCATGCGCAAGCTGGCCGCGCTGGCGCGCGCCTGCGAAGGCGTCGTCGACGCCTTCGGTCTGATCGCGTCCTGGAGTTCGCTCGCCATCGTCCTGGTGATGGCGTTCAACGTCCTGCTGCGTTACGCCTTCAACACCGGATCGGTCTCCATGCAGGAGCTGGAATGGCACCTGATGGCGCCGATCGCGCTGCTCGGCATGTCCTACGCGATCCTCAAGGACGGTCACGTGCGGGTCGATGTCATGTACGCGCGCATGTCCTGGCGCTACCGGGAGGCAATCAATGCGGTTTCGCACCTGTTGGTACTGGCTTTTGCGGTAATCATGATTTTGCTCTCCGTCCCTTACGTCGAGCAATCGTTTCGGATCGGCGAGATTTCGCCCGACCCCGGCGGCTTGACCCATCGCTATCTGCTCAAATCGCTGATTCCCGCCGGGTTCGCTCTGCTCGGCATCCAGGCCCTGGGCGCGGCGCTGCGTGCCGTCCTAAACCTTTCGGGCCGCCATGCCGACTGAATATCTCGCCATTCTGTGCGTCGTTTCGTTCTTCGTGCTGCTGATGATCGGCTTGCCGGTCGCGCTGACGCTCGCGGTCAGCGGACTGTTCTTCGGCTATCTCGGCTTCGGCGCGGGATTGTTCAGTCTATTGCCGGCGCGGATTTTCGGCGTCACCGCCAACTATACCCTGATCGCCATTCCGCTGTTCGTGTTCATGGGAGTGATGCTGGAAAAATCGCGCTTGGCCGAGGAATTGATGGACGTGATCGGCCATCTCGCCGGAAGCCTGCGCGGCGGCATGGGCATCGGCATCATCCTGGTCGGCGTGCTGATGGGCGCCACCACCGGCATTGTCGGCGCCACAGTCGTCACCCTCGGCCTGTTGACCCTGCCGACCCTGCTCCGGCGCGGCTACGACAAGCGGGTCGCGTGCGGGTCGATCTGCGCCTCGGGGACCCTTGGTCAGATCATTCCGCCGAGCCTGATTCTGATCCTACTCTCCGACATTCTCGGTCAGTCGGTCGGCACCCTGTTCGCGGCGGCGCTGATCCCGGGCCTCGTGCTCGCGGGTATTTACTGCACCTATTTCATCGTGCTCGGCATGGTCAAGCCGGACATGGTTCCGCCCGTTTCCCTCGACGAGCGCGACAGTCTTTCACGACGCGATCTCTTGTCGAAGGTCCTGCGGGTCGGCCTGCCACCGATCGCGCTGGTGCTGGCGGTGCTCGGCTCGATCATCGGCGGCATCGCCGCACCGACCGAGGCGGCCTCCATGGGCGCCCTCGGCAGCATCGTCGTCACCGTGGCTTCCGGCCGCTTCAGCTGGGGCGTGCTCAAGGACACCGTCCACGCTACCACCCGCATCACCGCCGGCATGATGTTCATCCTGGTGTGCGCCCAGGTGTTCGCCCTCGCCTTTCGCGGCCTGCACGGCGAAAAGCTGGTCCACGACATGTTCGCCTACGTTCCCGGCGGCATCGAAGCCGACATCTGGTTCATGATGCTGATCATCTTCATTCTCGGTTTTTTCATCGAATGGATCGAGATTTCCTATATCGTGGTGCCCCTGTTCCTGCCGATCCTGATCCAGGCCAACGTCGATCTGGTCTGGGTGGCGATCCTGGTCGCGGTCAACCTGCAAACCTCCTTTCTCACGCCGCCGTTCGGCTGGGCGTTGTTCTATCTGCGCGGCGTCACGCCGCCGGAAATCCGCACCGAGGACATCTATACCGGTGTCATTCCGTTCATTCTTCTTCAGGTCGTGACGCTGATAATCGTGTTCTATCAGCCGGGCTTGGCGACCTGGCTGCCGAAGGCGATCGGCTGGTGAACGGCGCGCGCGGCATTTAAGATGCCCCCATGCTGAATACGCCGCGTTCCCGGCGGGGCATGGTCACGGCCCCGCATCATCTCGCCGGCCAAGCCGGCCTCGCCGTGCTGCAGGACGGCGGCACCGCGATCGAGGCGTGCGTGGCCATGGCCGCGACGCTCGCTGTCGTCTATCCGCACATGACCGGGATCGGCGGCGACGGATTCTGGCTGGTGGCGGCGCCGGGGAGCGCGCCGCTCGCCATCGACGCCTGCGGTCGGGCCGGGGACACGGCGACGATCGAATTCTACCGGAACCGAGGGCTCGACCAAATTCCCTGGCGCGGTCCCGCGGCCGCCAACACCGTCGCCGGAACCGTATCGGGCTGGGCCGAGGCGCTGGCCGTGAGCGCCGAATGGGGCGGCCGGCTGCCGCTCGCCCGCCTGTTCGAGGACGCGATCGGCCACGGCGAAAACGGCTTCGCCGTGACCACGAGCCAGGCACTCCTGACCGAACAGAAGCTTCCCGAACTGCGCGGCGTTTCCGGTTTCGCCGAAACTTTCCTGCCCGACGGGGCGCCGCCCCGGGAAGGCGCGACGCTGAAACTGCCGGCGTTGGCGCGCACGTTGCGCGCGCTCGCCGCCCGGGGCCTCGACGATTTCTACCGGGGCGAACTGGCGCGCGGCATCGCCGCCGATCTCGCCCGCGCGGGCGCGCCGGTCGGCGCCGCCGACCTCGCCCGCCAGCGGGCGGCGAGGCGCAAGCCGCTCGCGCTCCGCCTCAAGCCCGGAACGGGCTACAACCATCCGCCGCCGACCCAGGGGCTGTCCTCGCTCATGATCCTGGGTCTGTTCGAGCGTTTGAACGTGCGCGAGGCGGAAACGTTCGACCATCTGCACGGCTTGATCGAGGCGACCAAGCAGGCCTTCTTGGTCCGCGACGCCCACGTCGGCGATCCGGACGCCATGACCCGCGATCCCGAGGATTTCTTGAAGGCGGCGGTTCTCGATCGGCTCGCCGGCCGGATCGGCCCGCGCGCGTTGCCCTGGCCCGCGCCGGCAACCGCGGGCGATACCGTCTGGATGGGCGCGATCGACGGCGAGGGACGCGCCGCGAGTTTCATCCAAAGCGTCTATTTCGAGTTCGGCTCGGGCGTGGTCCTGCCGGAAAGCGGCATCCAATGGCAAAATCGCGGCAGCAGCTTCCGTCTCGCCGGTTCGGGGCCGACCGCACTCGCGCCCGGACGTAAGCCCTTTCACACCCTCAATCCCGCGCTCGCGCGCTTCGACGACGGACGGACCATGGTCTACGGCACCATGGGCGGCGAAGGCCAGCCGCAAACCCAGGCGGCGATTTTCACCCGCTACGCCTGCTTCGGCCAAGGTTTGCAGGCGGCGGTCACGGCGCCGCGCTGGCTTCTGGGTCGCACTTGGGGCGAGCCGAGCGTGACCCTGAAGCTCGAAAGCCGGTTCGATCCCGCGTTGATCGCCGATTTGCGCGCAGCCGGGCACGACGTCGAAATTCTCCCCGATTTCACGTCGACCATGGGTCACGCCGGCGCCGTGGTGCGCCATCCGGACGGAACGCTGGAGGGCGCCGCCGACCCGCGCAGCGACGGCGCGGTGGCGGCGTTCTAAAGCAATTTCGTCCGGATCTTGATTTCCGAACGCAGCGTCCGGTGGACCGGACACTTGTCCGCGATCTCGATCAGGCGCGCGCGGCTTTCCGCGTCGAGTTCGCCCTCGAGAACGATCGTCTTGACGATCTCGTCGACTTTCCCTTCGCGGGTTTCGCAATCGGCGCAGTCGGCGGCGTGGGTCTTGCCGTGGTCGAGACCGACGCGGACGCGCCGGAGCGGCAGCCCTTTCCGTTCGGCATAGAGGCGGAGCGTCATCGCGGTGCAGGCGCCGAGCCCGGCGAGGAGAAAGTCGTAGGGGCTCGGCCCGGTATCGAGTCCGCCGACGTCTGTCGGCTCGTCGGCCAGCAGCACGTGCCGGCCGATGCTGACCCGATTCTGGAACTTGCCCGCGCCGGTTTCCTCGACCACCACCTGGCCCGTCACGACCGAATCGGCCGCCGCCGGGGCCGATGCCGCGTCTATTCCCACGTAGCGCGACGCCCACGCGGCGATGACGGTCGCCGCGTATTCCGCGTCGCGCGGATTGGTGAGCAGGTGGTCCGCATCGTCCAGGGAAACGAAGCTTTTCGGGTGTTTTGCCTTCAGGAATATCCGCGAGGCGTTGTCGATGCCGACGGTGGCGTCGGTGGGGGCGTGGAGGACCAGCAGCGACTGCCGCAAATCGGCGATGCGTTCGCCTTGATCCTGGCGGTTCAAGTCCTCCACGAACGAGCCGCCGATCCGGAACGAACGGCCGCCGATCGTCACGTCGGCGGACCCGCTTCGGTCGGCCACGAGCGGATTCTCCCCGAACAAGTGCAGCACATGCGCCGCATCGAACGGCGCGCCGATGGTGGCGACGGCCTTGACCTCGGGGATGCGCCCGGCCGCCGCGAGCACCGCGGCCCCGCCCAGGCTGTGGCCGATCAGCAGCGACGGCGCCATGCGGTCGGCGCGCAGATGATCGGCGGCGGCGACGAGATCGTCGACATTCGAGGTAAAACCCGCATTTGCGAATTCGCCTTCGCTGCCGCCGAGCCCGGTGAAGTCGAAACGAAGGGTCGCGATCCCGAGTTCGGCGAGCCGGCGCGCGATCCGCGTCGCCGCCCGCGCGTCCTTGCCGCAAGTGAAGCAGTGGGCGAACACGGCATAGGCGCCCGGCGGACCGTCGGGCGTTTCGAGCCGGCCCGACAGGGTGTGGCCGCCGGCGCTCGGAAAATCGTATTTTTCGGTCGTCATGTTTCTCTCCCCGGGCCTCAAGGCGGACGATGGCTCCAGATCAGCCCAAGGCCTTTCCCGCTTGGATTAACATATCAATTTTGCCATAATATCGGCCTTATCGATAGGAGGTGCCTATGGATCGCCGGGATGTTTTTCCACGCTCCCTCCAATACCTGATCGCGATTGCCGAACACGGCAGCTATTCGCGCGCGGCGGAGGCGCTGCATGTCTCCCAGCCGACCATGTCGCAGCAGATCAAGCAGCTGGAGGCGTTGCTGGAATCGCCGCTTTTCAATCGTTCGGGGCGAACCGTGCGGCTGACCGACGCGGGTGAAATCTTTCTGCGCCATGCCCATCGCGCCCGCGGCGAACTGGACGCCGGTCGGCGCGCGATCCACGCGGTCCACAACTTGAGTCGCGGCTCGCTCCGCCTGGGGTGGACGCCGATCACCGATCACCTGACCTGTTCCCTGCTGCAGGCTTTCAACAATCGCTATCCGGGCATCATCTTGAGCACCCTCGAAATGCCGCAGGACGACATCGAGGTCGCGGTAGCCGAGGACCGCATCGACATCGGCATTACCTTCACCAAGCGCGGTTCGGCCAAGGCGCGCTCCAGCGAAATCGAAACTACCGTGCTGTTCGAAGAAATCCTTTGCGTCGCCGTCGGCGACGGACATCCCCGCGCCGTGCAGCAGAGTCCGATCGGCGCGCGGGAATTCGCTCAGGAGCCCCTCGCCCTGCTCAACGCCGACTTCGCCCTCAGGCACCATATCGACCGTTACTGCCACAAGCACGGGATCGAGCCGCGCATCGCGATCGAGACCAATTCGTTGAGCGTGATCATTGAAATGGTCCAATCCGGCACGCTCGCGACCGTGCTGCCCTACAGCATCGCCCGCACCCAATGCGGGCTGCACGCGATCACGCTGTCACCGAAAATACCGGAAAAGGCGATCACCTTGATTCGCCGCAAGGGGCACTACAAAAGTCCCGCCCTTCTCGCCTTTTCCGAAATCGCCTCGGATTGGGTCAGGCGGCGCGACAAGGAAATACCTTTGCGCCGCCGGACCCCTTGCCCCCTGTCGGAAGCGTATTATCAAGAAAAAATTGGACAGGCCCAGGGATCGGCGGGCCCGCGGGACGAAATCCGCCCCGCCGTCGGGGCCGGGTAGCGGCGGATAATTGTTCATGCCGGTCAATGGGTTAGGCGGTCGTGGGCGCGTCGGCCGCTGAACGGGCCTTGTTGGATTTTTTCGAGCGGGTGGCGGGTAAAGACGAAACCCAACTCCACAAGCTGCGTCGTTGCCCGAAATTCCGGCTGGAGTCCGGGCAATGGTGCTTCACGCTTCCCGACCTGCATCGGTTCCTGCAGGACGAGAACGATGTCTTCGCCGCCTTCGACTACAAGAAATTCCGCGGCCTGATTCTGAAGAGCCCCGTCAACCGCGCGATCAAGGGATTCGGCGCGGAAATCGCCATCGCCGAAAATCGCGGCAAGGTCGACCGCTCGCGCTACGTCCTGAACTGGCGAACCTGAACGCGGGAGACTGCTCCGCCGCCGTCGCCGTCCGGATTCGGCCTTCGAGAGCGGGCGAGAACGACCAGCCGTTCGGCGGTGACGAACGTTTGCATCCGCTTATTCCAGGACGCAGGGCGCGCGCGGGAAACGTCGCGCGGACGATGTCAACCGCCGCGTCGGTGCAACTCGCGCAGGCTCGCGCTCCAATGCTGGCCGAGGAGCGAGAGCGAACGGAGCCCTTCCTGGGTGCCCGGATGGTTCGCCAGCATCAGCAGGTTGACCAGGCCCCCCTTCGCCGGCGGGGTCTTGGCCAGATCCCGGCTCATGGCGCTGATCGCGTCGGCCATGCTCATCAGCAGATACTGGCTTTCCGGCCGGTCGAGAACCTGAAGCAGACGCATCAGCCCCCGGTTCCGGGTCAGGCGGTCGAGCAGCGTGATGCCCTCGCTGAACGCCGAGGACAGGCGCGTGACGATTTCGTCCGACATGGCGTCGCGCGCCGATGCGACCAGGGTCGCGAGTTCGGACAACTGCTCGATGTCGCGCGCGATGTCCTCGGGACTGCGGGCGGCCGGCGCGGCGGCGGTTTTGCTTTCGGAGTTCATGGCGTCGGCCTTCAGAGTAAACCGCGCACGCTGGTCCAATACATCTGGTTATAGGACATCTTGAACCAGTGCATTGACTTGTTCGCGGGCCTGAGATCGGGCGGATTTTGGTAGTTGAACATGGCGTAAGTCGCGCGGTCGTGGCCGGCCTCGATGAAGCAGTAGACCTTGCCGTCGTATTCGCGCACCGGCGCGCCGATCTTGACGATCGAGGCGATGTTGTCGGCGACCACCTCGGCCTGAAAGTGGGCGGCCGAGCCGGTCTTGCTGACCGGCAGGTTGGTGGTGTCGCCGAGCACGAAGACATTGTCGTGGCCCGCCATGGTCAGCTGATGGCGGTCGGTCGGAATCCATCCGGCGACGCCGAACTTGTGCCTTTCGATCACCTCCATGCCATGATGCTCGGGAATGGCGATGAGCAGATCGTATTCGTACTCGGTGCCCTCCTCGCTGCGCACGATCTTCTTTTGGGGATCGATTTCCTTGACGTTGAACAGCGTTTCGTACTCGACGCCCATGCGGTCGAATTCGGGCTGGGCCCATTTGGCGACGTTTTCGATGCTGTGGATGCGGTTAATCGGGTAATGGTACTTAATCTTGACCTTGTCCCGGATGCCGCGCGCCTTGAAGTAATCGTGCAGGGAGAAAGTGAGTTCGACCGGCGCGATCGGGCACTTGTGGGGAACGTTGACGGTGATGCCGACGCGCCCGCCCCGGAACTCGCGCAGGCGCTTGAACATCTTGACCGCGGATTCCTCGGTGTAGAAGAACTCGGCGCCCTCGACCATGCCCGGAACCATGTGGGGCATCATGCGGCTTCCGGTCGCGATCACGAGAATGTCGTATTCGTGAACCTTGCCGCTTTTGGTGGTCACGCTGTTGCGGTCGAGATCGAACTTCTCGACCGGGTCGACGTGAAAGTCGATGTTGGGCTCCAGCAGGCTCGCCTGATCGCGGTACAACTCGTCCGGCATCATCTGCCCGAACGCCACGTAGAGCAGGCCCGGCTGGTACATGTGCCGGTCGGACGCCGAGAGCATGGTGATTTTCACCTTGCCGGAACTGGTCCCCGCCACCAGCCGCCGCGCCAGGTTGTTGGCCACGATGGTACCGCCCGTCCCCCCCCCCACGACTAGAATTCTCAAAGGTGCCTCCTTCGCTGAACGTCGACGGCGATTCGGATCGCCGACCGGATGCGCTCGATCCGCGCTATTTCGCCTTCCGCACCATGAGGTGCCAGACGTCGCCTTTTTTCTCGGAACTGATCATTTCGTGCCCGCATTTCTTGACCCACATCGGGACATCGGTCGCCGTGCCGTCATCGGTCGACAGGAGTTCGAGCGTATCGCCGACGCTCGCCTGTTTCATATAGGTGATCAGCTCCATGAGCGGGCCGGGACAAAACGTGTTGCGCGCGTCGATGGTCTTGATGTCGCTCATTTTTCGGTACTTTCCTGCTGCGATCAGAACGTGAGCAATTGCCCGCTCTCGGAGGAGGTCAAAAATCCGGTTAATCCGGTCGGCGGCCCCATTTCGGGATCGAGATCGTCCTTCTTGAGCTTGAGCAGGTCGATCGCCATCGAGCACGGCAACAGCTTGGCGTCGCCCAACTCGACCGCCTGCTGAAACAGCTGCTTGAACGGCGGAACGCCCTGTTGCGTCACGAGCGCGCCGAATTCGCCCTCCGCCGGCGCCTCCCCCTTGTGTCCTTTGACAAAATACTGCAGCGCGTTCATGGAGAAAAAGACGGTCACCTCGTCGCCGCATGCGGCCGCGACGGACGCGAACATCGCCGCCATCTGCAGCTTTTCACGCGTGCCGGACACGCAAACGATGTTGATTTTTCGGGACATTTCGACTGGTTACCTCGGTCGCGAAATCCAAAGAGAACGATCCGCCCGCGATGGCGTTTCGCTCGTTCCCGGATCGGCGCCGCCGGCGCCGATCCGGCACGGACCTAACCACGCTTAGTGGCAGGGGAAGCCGACCGAATGACGCGCGTCGTGGGCGGCGTTATGGACTTCGGCCGTCTGCGCGAAGCCCGCGCCGTAGAGCATCACCATCCCGAGCAGGACGGCGCCCGCGAGCTGCATCGGCAACGAGATCGTCGCCGGAGCGGCGGCAACGCGTGGAGCGACGGCGGTGTGTTCGGTCATGTTCAGTTCTCCTGATTGTCCGTTGATTAACCGTGGGTCGAGATCGAAGGCGAAACGAGGCGCCGGACCGCCCAAATCGACGAAAGCCCGAGCGCAAGCCAAAGCACGCCGTTGGCGATGGCGGTCGCGCCGATGAAGTCCTTGGCGAGCCGCGTCAGTTCGGCGACCGCTTCCGGCGAATGGCCCTCGAACGGCGCCCCGGAGGGATGAGGCGCGCCGATCAAATGCGGCACCACCAGCAACCCGAGCGCCGCCCAGCGCCAGGGGGATTTTCCGAACGCAACGCCGGCCAAACCCGCCGCCGTGGATACCGCGGCGAACAACCACCACAGCTGCCGCATTTCCAGAGGTGCGGCGAATGCCCCGGGGATTTCCGGCGGAAGGCCGAGCGACGGCGCGATGAAAAACACCGCGTATCCGGCGCCTCCCCAAAGCAACCCATGGCGCCAATCGAGCTTGGTCGCGGCATTGGCCCTGAGCGCGGTCACCATCGCCGTCAGCAGCACCAGGGCCAAACCGATGGCCGTCAGCACGTTGGCGAGCAGCGTGAACATCGTTCGCTCCAGGCCATCTTCCGGTTCCCAGGCGTCGCCGTGGTCGTGAGCCGCCGCCTGGCCGCCATGATCGTGGACGGCCGCCGGTTGGGACGCGGGTTGCACCGCAGCTTCGTTCCCGCCTTCGAAGGTTTCGGCGGTCATGATGATGGGAACGACCTGCCAGAATTGGACCGCCGTCAGCAGGAAGCCCGACAGCGCTCCCACCAGCAAGGCGGAAATCACAATGCGTCGAAAAACCATCGGTTGCCCGTCTCTTCGGATCGTTAGTGGCAGGGGAAGCCGATCGAGTGGCGCGCGTCGTGGGCGGCGTTGTGCACTTCGGGCGCCTGGACGAAGCCCGCGCCGTAGAGCATCACCATCCCGAGCAGGAAAGCGCCCGCGAGTTGCATCGGCTTGGCGACGGTCGCCGGACCGGCGGTAACGCGCGGGGTGATGGCGGAAATCGGTTGGGTCATGACGTCATCTCCTTGGGTTGAGCCGCGAAAGTTGCGAACAGAAGCGAGAATTCACTCCGAACGATGGTAGCTGCCGTACTTGATCAGCAAGGCGCAGGTGCTGTCGAGAATGTAACCCATAATCCCGATGATCAGCACCATCGCGCTCAAGTGGTTGTAGGACAAGGTTTCCCGCGCGTCGGCGATCGAGTAGCCGAGACCCGAGGTAACGCCGAGGAACTCCGCCGGCACCAGCACGATCCAACCCACGCCCAGGGCGAGGCGAATGCCGGTCAAAATATCGAACAGAATCGCCGGCAGGATGATTTCCGTGATCATGTGCCAGGGTTTGGCGCCGAGATTGCGCGCGACCTTGAACCATGCCGGGTCGACCTTGGCCAAGCCGGCCGCGGTCGAGAACACGATCGGCCAGACCGCGGCAATGGCGATCAGAAACACAATTGCGCCGTTCCAGGTGACGAACGCGATGATCGCGATCGGCTCCCACGACAGCGGGCTGATCATGCGCAGCAATTGGAACGGCGAGTTGCTCAACTCGCGGAAGAGCCGGCTGCGCCCGAGCAGGATGCCGATCGGCACGCCGATGATGATGGCGATGAGCAATCCGAGACCCAGGCGCGAGCCGCTGGTCAGCACAGCGGCCTGGATTTTGCCCTGCTTCCACAGGACCGGGAACGCCTCGAACGTCGGAATCGGGCCGAAGTCGGCGAAGTTGGTGGTGCTCGGATTGATGTAGATCAGGTAGGCGCCGAACCACCATAGCGCGAACAAAATCGCCAACCCGGCGGTCCAATTGAACACGCACCGCCCCCCGTTCTTCAAGCAAGACTTGAGCGAGGTGGCGGAAGCCGCGCCGGGCGGCCCCGCGAGATTCGCCTCGACCACTTCAACGGATGCGACGCCGTTGCTCATAGTTGGAACGTTTCCACGCGCGTGTAGGGATCGCCCGATTGCGGAACGCTCAAGTCATTCCGCCATTTTGGGTTGGCCTCCAGCGCTTTCTTGACGTGAGTGTAATTGACGAGGTCATCGGCGACGTGCTTCGGCGACAAAGTCTCGAGAAAGCGGGCGTCACCTGTGATCACCGTCTTCTTGAGATCGGACGTGACCAGCTCGGTCGCGGAGCGGAACGGCCAACCCTGGAAGTTGATCCGGTTCTGGCCCCATTCCGGATGCTTGATGGCCTGCGGGTTATTGTAATACGCCGGGTCGTAGAACATCATCGCGCGGCGGACCACTTCCTTCGGAAACGGCAGGTAGTTCTTGCCGTCGGCCGACAGCATATCCGACATCTGCTGGCGATTTTCGGCGAGAACGATTTGGGCGGCAATGATGGCGTTGTGCACGGCCTGCGCCCAGGGCGCACGGTCGGGGTCCATGGCGTCGGCTTCGTGCATGACGATGACGCAGCAGGGATGGCCCTTCCACACGTCGCCGGTGAAGCGCAACACCCGGCCGCCGGCCTTGAGTTCGCCGAGCGCGTTGAACGGTTCGGCCACGCAGTAGCCGTCGATGGTCCCGGCCGCCAACGCCGGCGGCATCGCAGGGGGTTGCAGGACCAGATAGTTGCATTCGTCCGGCGCCAACTTCGCGTCCTGCGGCTTGATCACCGGCTTGATGCCGGCCGCCTTCATGATCCGCTGCGACACGATGTTGTGGATCGAATACCAGAACGGCACCGCGAACTGCTTGCCGCCGAAGTCCTTCGGACTCTTGATGCCGCTTTTCTCGCTGACCACGATGGCGGAACCGTTGGTGTGATCCCACGCCGTGATTTTGATCGGGTATTTGTTGTTGTAGCGCATCCAGATGGGGATCGGGATCAGCAGGTGGGTCAGGTTGTAGCGATGCGCGGCGAAGGCCTCGACCATCGGCGACCAGCCGCGGATCAGCGTCGGGGCCTCGGACTCGAGGCCTTCCTTCTTGAACAGGCCCAGTTCGTGCGCAACCAGCAGGGCCGCCGCGTCGGTGATCGGGAGATAGCAAATCTTGACCACCGGATTGAATTTCTTCTCCTGGGCGAAGGACGGCATCGGCAGTCCGCCGCTCAACGCGGCGAGGCCTCCCGCCGCGAGCAGATCGCGCCGGTTGATGCCGGTGCCCAACACGCCTTCAAACAGCGGGTCGTACTCGATGAACAGATTCGGATCGTCGATCCCGTCGCCGTGCTTGTCATAAAGGGATTTCATTAGCGTGACTCCTTCCTGTTTAAGGGGCCGAATTTCATTATCGTCTCAGGCGCGCGGGCGGCGGCGCCCCTACTACGGTCCCGGACTGGTTTTCGCCGCCCACGGCCTTGCCGGAACCGTCCCCGTGAGTTGCGTCATGGAATATCTGCATCAGGCGCGCCCGCAAGGACTGCACCGCCGGATCGAGGCGGTCGCGCGGGTCGGGAAGATCGATCGCCATGTCGTGCACGATCTTGCCGGGCTTGCCGGCCATCACCAGGGCGCGGTCGGCCATGATCACCGCCTCGTCGATATCGTGGGTGACCATTACCAGGTTGATGCCCAGTTCCTTGGCGATCGAGCGCACGTCCTTCTGCAGGGCGGCGCGGGTGAAGGCGTCGAGGGCCGAGAACGGCTCGTCGAGCAGAAGCAGCTCCGGCTCCATCACCAGGGAACGGGCGAGCGCGACGCGCTGCTGCTGGCCGCCGGACAAGTCCTGCACGTTGTTGGCGGCGAATTCGTCGAGATGGACCAGGCTGATCGCCTTGGCGACGCGTTCGCGGATTTCGTTCTTAGGCCAGCCGGCGAAACGGAGGCCGATGCCGACGTTGCGTTCCACCGTCATCCAGGGAAACAGGTGCGGCGCCTGGAACATCATCACCCAACGCGGCGACGGCCCGGTAACCCGTTCATTGTCGAGGTGGATCGTGCCGTCCGACGAACGTATCAAACCGGCGAGAATGTGCAGCAGCGTCGATTTGCCGCACCCGGACCGGCCGATGATGACCAGTGCTTCGCCGCGCTCGGCCTCGACGTCGACCCGCTCGAAGGTCAGCGGCGCCCTCGAGGAATAGCGATGCGTCAAGTTCCGTATCTTGATTTCCACGCCGCGGATGGTCACAACCCGATTCCCCGATCTAAAGATGAACGATCGCGTTTCACGCACGCAAACCCATGGGATTCAACGATGCCCGTCCCAATTCCAGGCGCAAACCGCCCGTCCCCGCTCGGCCGCCCCGGACCGTGCGCGAATGAGTGACGGTTGCGGAATTTGTCGTTGCCTCTGCTGGTACGTTGCTTTCCCATGAAACTCCCAGAAGCGAGCCGGCACCCCGCGCTCGATATCATATTATTATTGTTTGACGCCGGTCGAGGTCAGCTGTTGAGGCGCCGGTTGACCTCTTCCATTCGTCGCGCGAGTTCGTCTTCGTCCAACAGCCCGCGCCGGATCAACGAGTGCGCCAGCGCCAGAAGCTGTCGCTCCGGAAAGGGGACGTCCGCGTAATTCGTCGCGGAGAGATCGTCCTCTTCGGCGCGACGTTCGAGCACGGGCAGCACGCAGGAGCCGGCGGCGAGCAGATCACACGTCGCATCCAGGGTAATCTTCCAGGGCGGGTCGGGGTTGGTCACGCCGTATTGCGCAGCCAAATCCTCCCACGCCCTTCCGCGACTTCTGACCGCCTCGAGCAGAGGGACGGAAGCCGTATCCGTCCCCTGCCAGTCGGTTTCGGAGCCTTTATCTTTATCCTTCATCGTTGGAGTCCCATCCGGTCACGGCTCGCTCCGTCAGTGACTGTGATGCACCGGGTGCACCGCGGGGCGCACGGGGCGCTTGGCATTCGCCGTGACCCCGGGTTTCGGGACCGCCACGCCGATCAGGCAATCCCGCGTCACGATCGCGGTCAGCTGGTCCTCGGTCCAGCCTTCCGTACCGGCAGGTCTCACCGGCAGCACGATATAACGGGTCTTCTGGTTGGAGTCCGCGACCCGGATTTCCACGTCCGGATCCAGTTGCAGGCCGAATTCCGCAAGCACCTGACGCGGCCAGCGCACCAGGCGGCGGCGGTAATTCGGGGTTCGATACCACTCCGGCGACTGGCCGAGAATGGGACGCGGATAGCACGAGCACAGCGTGCACACGACGACGTGCTTCAGCTTGGGTGTGTCTTCGAGCACGCGCAGGGCGCAGTAGTCGCTTGGGGTGCCGAAGCCGGTCGGCGGGCTGTTGATCCAGTCGACGCCGACTTGCAGGCTGGCCTTGACCCCGTCGGTCACCGCCAGCTTCTTGTACGCGGGATCCAGCCAAGCCTTGGCGACCAGGCGCGCCGCGGGCAGGGGACCGAGGGTGTGGACGTATTCCGTCCAGCGCCGATGGTCCTCGGCGGAGAAAAGCCCTTTCTCAATGGCCAGTTCGCGCACGGCCATTTCGAGCACCTCGAAGTCGCTGACTTCATTAACCATCGGCGTGGGTTCGTGTTTATCTGACATCTGTGCTTGTCCTTTTGTTCGGCGTCCGCCGGTCAGGCTAGGCCTTCTCCAGCCAGCGCTCGGATAACTCGGTCTCTAGCGTATCGTTTGCGTACAGATCGGGATAATCCGGCCAAAGATCCTTCTGCCGGAATTTCACGCTGTAGAACCATTCGGACTTGTCCGTGTTGTCCCACGCCTCGTCTTCCGGAGCGGGGCTTTCATAGACCAGCACGGTCACGATACCGGCCGCGCCACGAGGGTAGGTTTGGGTCCGGCTGTAGAAGACGTCGGGCAGATCCTTGACCCGCACACGGTCGCCAACCTTGAACTTGGCCTTACCGCCCTCACCCCTGAAACACTGGGGATCGCCGATCCCGGTGGCTTTCTTGGCGTGATGAGTTCTGTCGTGCTTACTTGTGCTCATGGCGCTTTTTCACCTCATCAATCTTGTTGACCAACTCGGTGAGCGTAACATACTGCTTGTCGACCATGATCCGCGCGGCGGTCAACAGCCACCGCCCGTAATACGGCAAACCGAGATACTGCGTCTGACCGAGGTCGACGTTCTGCCGGCGGCGCCGCTCCTCGGCGTTCCAGACGCCGCGCCAAGCCAGACATTCGCATGTGGCGAAGGTATTGAGCTCCCACTGCTCCTCCTCCTTCTCCTCCCAGGAGATGGGCACATCCGGCTCGCCGCCGACATCGTGCGGCATCCGCGTATAGGCCCTGAAAAGGGTGTGGTCGATTTCATCGGGGGCCGGCGCGTGCGTCTGCTTATGCAAAGCCGGCTGCATCTGGCCGACAACGCTGATGTGGCGAAGTACTCTGTCTCTGGTGGGCGATGACATACGTTTTGTCCTCCTCCTTTTAGTTGATGTCGAGCAACCCTTTTTGTGCGTTGCCGCTCAGGCGTTTTGGAATGCTAACTCCCAGTTGTCGCCCTCCGCAGATCTGGGGCGGAGCCGCGTAGATAACTCCCCGATTGATAAAACTATCTACGAGAGGAGAGCATGTGTCCAATCCCATATTTGAATTAAATCTATAGGAAATTCCTATACACAGAACTGTGATTGTTCCGCAGGTTATCGGCTATTTGCTCGCGCTCGTAAAGCACCAGGGCTTCACGCGGGCGGCAAAGATGCTGTCTCGCTGGGCCTCTCCCCGAGCGGACCTAATCGAGGGGGGAGGGTCAGGCAGGCGCTCTTGTGCCTTTGCCACCTACAACCTGGTCCGGACGGGCAGCCGTCCGGCTGGTGAAATGCGCAACACGTGCAGGGCGAAATCCGCCCAAAGGAGGGAAAACGGCCTGGAAACAGACGCTTAATTAATCAGGTGTGGCGGGATTGAGCGCGGGCCGCATGGGGGAAGTTCAAGAAAACACCGCAAGGTTTTTTCTAAACAAGACTTTTTCTAAATAGGAAGAACCTATGCGATCCATCGAGATTGCGTCTTGGACAGCGGGATACATCGGTATTATCGTAACCACACTTTTTTTGAGAATTCAGTAAATGATTGACGCTTTCCAGTGCGGGCTCGGCCTGCCGCCAGAAGAAGCGGATGAGTTGCGGCTGGCGCGGCATGGACTTCAGGCGTCGTCGGGCGAAGTCGCTGACCTCGGCGAGGCGCGCAGGACACAGTTTGGCGATCTCGTGTTTCTTCAAGCAAGCCCGGATTGCTTTTACAGGGCACAGTTCCGGCGCATGCGGGGGCAGGAAGGCCATATCGAACGAATCAGCCGCAATGGCCCGGATTCGAACCGTTTCGGCCTGCCCAGCAGCCTCACCCTGAGATGGCCTACCGCGCCATTGACTGCCGCGAGCTGCTTCGCCCACAAGCTCACCCTCACCGCTTGTCGTGACACGCCAACCTCGCGCACCGCATCGGCCTGCGGCACCTTGCGCTTGAGCAGGCGTGTTCCCATGCCCGCCAAATCCCGTTTCGTTTTCACGCGCTCTCCTCGCCTCCACTCCAGTCGAAATAACGCACGAGGGTACGAAATGGTTGTCAAGCGTTTAACGAACGCTCAATGGGAGCAAGACCATGACGCCGCATAACACGCCGGAGCCGCCGCAGGACGCGCCTTCTCCAGATATCTTCGATCATGCCCGATTCAAGGAGTCGATGCGCGTCGTCCACGATATCGGAGGCAAGAAGGGCGGGCCCATTCCGCTGGAAGAGAGAAAGTCGAAGCCCTGGGAGCTCAATACTTATGCCATTTGCGAGTGTCTCTCCTGGCGCGGTGTCTGGACCAACGTGGAGAAGCTTCGCCGGGCCGCCGACCTGGGAGATAAATACCTTGCAGTGCCTTATTCCGGGCGCTGGCTGCTGGCCGCCGCGCGGGCGCTGGTCGACAAGCAGCACATCACGCTGACCGAGTTGACCAACAAAATCGAAGAGGTGAAAAGACGCCATGCGGAAAAGTCGTCACGCTGAGATAAAAGATGAAGGGGTTGGCAAGGCGAGCAGTTCGCCGATGTTCAACCATCTGCATGTCGCCGAAATCGCCGCGGGGGTGGGCGACCCTCAGTGCTACCGGGGCAAGGCTGCTCCGCCCAAGTTCAAGGCGGGCGATCGCCTGCGCGTCAAAGACCAGCCGGATCTCTTTTATAACCAGACCCCGGGTTACATACGAGGGGCCATAGGAACCGTCGTGGAACTGGCCTACGAAAGCCCCGCGCCGGAGGACGAGGCGTGGGGCCATATCGATAAAGTCGAATGGTTCTACTTCATGTGCTTTCGGCATGAAGACCTGTGGGATGACGATTCTCCCGACGCGAACTCGAGCGACACGATATGGACCCAGATTTCCGAACGGTGGCTGGAGCCGGTGTAAAGCAACCGCGGACATAACCGGACGCGGCTTGGGCGAAGCGGCCGTAATCAGGATTTCCCTTGCAGGAGTGTTTTATGGTTCGACAAGCCCTCCATCTGCCGCTGGTATACAGCTGCTCCGGATGTTCCAGCGCGGCCCAACTCGCCAATACGCTGGCCTTGTGCCTGGACCGAAACGGGGAAGCACAGATGTCCTGCATCGCCGGTGTGGGCGGCGATATACCGAATTTTGTGCGTCAGGCCGCCTCAGGCCGACCGATTCTCGCGCTGGACGGCTGCCCGCTGGGCTGTGTTCGCAGTTGTCTGAAGCGCCACGGCGTGGAACCTCACCGCTACGTGCAACTGCAAAAGCATGGGGTGAAAAAGCGTTATGGCCAGGAGGCCCCGGAGGACGATGTCAAGCGCCTCTACCCGCGGATCGTGGAACTCGCCCGAGAGATTCGACCGGATCGTGACCCGCCGGTGACGCAGGCGAGTTCATGCTCTCTGGGGCAGATATCGCAGCCTGATGCGCATGGCGAAGCAGAAGCATAAGCGTGGTGGAATTTGATGAGATCCACAGCCGTAGACCGGAAAGAAACCTCCACGGGCGAGCGGGAGGACGGCGAGTGCCCGCGGAGAATGAAGGGCCAGCAATTCTTGGCGGAGCTGATCCGCCGATCGGGCGCGAAGGCGGTGTTTTTCGTCCCGACATTCTTGTATCCAACGCTCGTGGAGTTGGCGGAGGATCCGATCAAGCGCGTGTTGTGTCATTCGGAGAAGGCCGCGGGCTATATGGCCGACGGCTATGCGCAGGCGTCGGGCACGCCGACGATCGTGATCGCCCAGGGCGGCCCCGGAGCGACGAACCTGTATGCGGGCCTCGTGGATGCCTGGCAAAGCCATACGCCGTTGCTTGCGGTGACCCCGGTCCTTCCAAGCTCGCGTTACCACGGCAACTCCTATCAGGAGGCCTACGTGGATTTCCGGCCGGTGACCAAGTACGACGCGGAGGTCCGCTCGGTCGACCGGATGGCGGAGTTCTTCGGCAAGGCTTACCGGGAGATGACGACGGGGGCGCCCCGGCCGGTCCACCTCTACCTGGATGGCGCGCTGGAAGCGGGCGAGTCGGAGTTCGATTTCCGGTACCTGGATCAGCGCTACTTCTCCTATCCCGCGTTCCGTCCGCGCGCGGACGATGACCTCGTGGAGCAGGCCGTCCAGGAACTCCGCCATGCGGAGCGTCCGGTGATGGTTTGCGGTCGTGGGACGGTCGTTTCAGGCGCATGGGAGGAAGTGACGGCGCTGGCCGAGCAGTTGGATATGCCGGTTACCACGACCTTGGGCGGCAAAGGGAGCATCGACGATCGACATCCACGGGCGCTGGGCGTAACGGGCTCCTACCGGCGGCCGTCGACCGACCGCGTGATTACCGAGGCGGATGTGGTGCTCTATGTGGGGGGTCATCACGGCGGGGCGACGACAAATATGCGGAAGATGCCGACGCCGGGGGTGCGGGCTATCCACATTGACATCAACCCGGCTCAGCCCGGCGCGAACTATCCTAACGTACTGCCGCTTGTAGGTGATGCGCGGACGGTCCTGCGGCAGATGCTGCAGGTCGCGCGCCCGGCGGTGCGGGGCGCGCACAACGCGTGGGTGGCGAAGGCGCAGAAAGAACTGAGGGAGTGGCGCAAAAGCCAGCATGAGCACATGTATGGCAACGCGATTCCGATTCGGCCGGAACAACTGGTGATCGAGCTTGTGAAGGCGTGTCCGGAGAACACGCTCTACGTCACGGACACGGGCTATGTCGGCACGTGGGCCGGCGTCTTCATGGATCTTCCGCCGGGGAAGAACTTCCTGCACTGCGAGGGGAGCCTGGGGTGGGCGTTTCCGGCGGCGATAGGCGCAAAGGCGGCGGTCCCCGAGCGGCCGGTGGTGGCGTTCACGGGTGACGGGGGATTTTTCTATCATCTCACCGAGCTTGAGACGGCGGTGCGCAACAAGATCAACCTGATTACGGTGGTGTTGAACAATCAGGCAATGGCTTTCCAGACGCACCTGCTGCGGAGCCTCTGGGCGGGGTCTCCCGATTTGGACAAGTTGTCGGAGTTCAAGGAGACGCATTTCGCGGACATTGCCCGGGGAATGGGCGCTTGGGGTGTCCGCGTGACGGATCCGAAACACATCGGAAAGGCGTTGCGGGATGCGATCGATGCGGACATGCCGGCGGTGGTGGATGTGGTGATCGATCAGGCCGCCGCCGCGCCCGTGGCGTTCATGGCGGGGCAAGGGAGCCGCAGGGACACGCTCACGGCGCCCGGGAAGGAGAAACGCCTTTAGCGGACCGTTGCAAAACCCATGATCAACCCCACCGCCCCGTTTCCGGACGGTCGAAATTCAGCGTCATCGCGTATCGCCCGTTTCCGGGCCGTTTTCCCTCCTTGCCTCCTGGCGGAATTGTCGTCAGGACAGTATTGGCGGGCGACGTTCCCATAAGAACCCCATATTGGTTTGCTACAATGCAGATGGTCGTTTACCAGCCTTGGGCACGCGGCATTTTGATCCGAATCAACCAGATCTTTCGGACGTGACGCGAGGCGTCTCAATTCGGGCCGCGGTTTGTCGCCACGGTCACGGCGTACATGAGTGCGGCCGGGCCGGGTTCCGCATCAAACCTCGGAAGCGGCGCCGCGAAGGTAAGGGGTGAAGCTTGGTCGCACGCGATCCGCATCGATTCGTCAATGAACTCGACGAGTCCGCAATCGAACGGCTCATCGCCAGGCTCGAAAGCCGCGCCAAAGACGCGGTCTTCGCGCGGTTGTTCGACAAGTACGCGGCTCAGCTGGCTCTGCCTCCATCTGGCCGGGTATTGGAGATCGGCTGCGGCACGGGCACGACGATCCGATTACTCGTGCGCCGCAGCGATTTTTCCGGCAAGGCGTTCGGCGTTGATCAAAGTCTTCCTTTCATCGAAGCGGCAAGGAAATTCGCGCGGGATGAAAACGTCGGCGACCGCGTGGATTTTCGAGTTGGCGATGCGCACAGCCTGGAATTTTCGCCTGGGACATTCGACGCGGTTATCGCCCACACGGTTATCAGCCACGTCACCGAGCCGGTAACGGTTCTGCGAGAGATGGCCCGCGTCGTTCGCCCAGGCGGCACGGTCGTCGTCTTTGACGGCGATTACTCCTCTTTGACCTATGCTTTTCCCGATCACGATTTCGGCCACAGAATGGATACAGCCCTGGTAAGCGTGACTTTCAACAATCCCCTGGTCATGCGCGAGTTGCCGCGGCTGTTACCGGAACTCGGACTGAAGATGACGACGGCGTGGAGCGACGTCGTGGCTGAAATCGGCAATGGAAGTTACTTCAGGTCTTTTGCGGAGACGTACGCTCCATCCGTCGCGAGCGCGGGCTTATTGCCAGCGGAGGCGGTTGACGCCTGGCTCGCAGCGCAGCAACGGTCGATGGAAGATGGAACATTCTTCGCTTCGTGCAATTATCATACCTACCTGATGCGCCGCACATAGCGCGCACTCCCCCGCGTATATGGACTTCCCCCTGCGAAGCAGGAAACCGACGATCCACATGGAAACCGTATTATCCAAACACTTCCGCGATACCGACGTCGGACGCGAAGCGGAAGAGCTGCTGCGCCCGTGCGTGCAATGCGGTCAGTGCACCTTCATCTGTCCGACCTTCCGGCTTCTCGACGACGAGCGGGACGGTCCGCGCGGGCGAATCTTCATGATCCACGAGTTTCTCGAGGGAAAGGATCCGGGCGCCGACATCCGGTTGCATCTGGATCGCTGCCTCACCTGCCGGTCCTGCGAGGCGAGCTGCCCGCAGGGGGTGCGCTACGGCCGCTTGCTCGATATCGCGCGGGAGCTGGTTGAAAAAAGATTCCCGCGCCCGCTCGCGCAGAGACTGGCGCGCCGGGCGCTGCGGGCCGTGGTCTCGCAGCGGCGTCGGTTCACGGCGCTGCTGCGCATCGGACAAGCCATGCGCGGATTCCTGCCGGTCGCGCTGCGTTCCAGGATCCCGCAACGCCGCCGGGCCGGCACTTGGCCCGACCGGGCGCACGCCCGGACCATGCTGGTCTGGCCGGGCTGCGTGCAGCCAGCCCTGGCGCCGGATGTCAATGCCGCGGCGGCCCGGGTGCTGGATCGGTTCGGAATCCGGTTGATCGAGGCCAACGCCGGCTGCTGCGGAGCATTGAGTTTCCATCTGGCCGCAACGGAAGAAGCGCGCGCCCTCATGCGCCGGAATATCGATGCCTGTTGGCCGCAGATCGCGGACGGCGCCGAGGCCATCGTCATGACCACCAGCGGTTGCGGCGCACATGTACGCGATTACGGATATCTGCTGCGCGACGATCCGCAGTACCGGGATAAAGCGAAGCGCTTCTCGGAGCTGACCAAAGACATCGCCGAAGTCGTGACCGGGGAATGGCAAGGCGGCCCGCCGCCCGCTACGCCCGCGCGCCCCTCCGAACGGCCACGAGGGCCGCGCATCGCGATCCAGTCGCCCTGCAGCCTGCAGCACGGCGAGAAGCTGAACGGCGTGGTCGAGAAGCTGCTGCGGCGCGCCGGATTCACGCTGGCACCCGTGGCCTACGCGTTCATGTGTTGCGGGGCGGCGGGCAGCTATTCGATCCTGCAGCCGGCACTGGCGGAAGCGCTGCGCGCGCGCAAACTGGAAACGCTGCTGGCCTGTCGCCCCGAGGTCATCGCCACCGCCAATATCGGCTGCCTGATCCATCTGGCGGCGGTATCGCCGCTACCGGTCAGGCACTGGATCGAATTGCTGGACGAGGCGCTGCGGGAAGCCGGGTCAGCGTGAATCCGCTTTTCAGGCAGGCTTTCGCGGTCGTCCTCGAAGCAAGCGAATTAGTGTCCCCTTCGGGAATGGCGGAACCCCCTCGCCTTCAAGCGAAACACGATTTCGTGTAACGTGGTCGCGTGCGACGCTCCCGACCGGGAGCGCAGGTGAGGTCGCGATTCGGGGCGTGGTCCCCTCCCTGAATCCTAGGCCGGTTTGAGAGAGGGTTTTCCGGTTATGGCGATCGCCCTTCGACCCGCCTCCGGACCCGAGAAAATTTCCACGCCGTTGATTGAAGCAATGTTCCGTCAATAGGTTAGTGATTCACCCTCGTTTATTAGAAAAAAATGATGTTGTATTGCGCAAGGGCGCGCGACCAAACCCCGGCGATCCCGCGCGCTTTCCAATCCGCCCGACCATCCACTACATTTTGCGTCGGCACTAATTCCCTCACAAGCACGGGACACCCCTCCGTGGACAGCCTGATCCGGCAATGGGACGGCGACGTCCTGACCCTCACCCTCAATCGTCCCGATCGCGGCAATGCCTTGAACATACCCACGGTCGAGGCGTTGCTCGACGCGCTGGAGCAAGCCGGGGCGCGCGCCTGTGCCGCCGTCGTGCTGACCGGCGCGGGACGAAATTTCTGCACCGGATTCGACCTTGCTGATCTCGACACCGTAACCGACGGCGATCTGCTGCATCGGTTCGCGCGCATCGAGCAGCTGCTGCAGAACCTGCACCACGCGCCGTTTCCCGTGGTGGCGCTGGCGAAGGGACGGAATTTCGGTGCCGGCGTCGACATCGTCTGCGCGTGCGCCGAGCGGATCGCGACTCCCGACGCGCGCTTTCGCATGCCGGGATGGCGTTTCGATCTGGCCCTCGGCACGCGGCGCCTCGCCGCGCGGATCGGCGCCGATCGGGCGCGCGCGATCCTGCGCGACGCGGCGGAATTTTCGGCGCCGGACGCCCGCGCGTGGGGATTGCTGACCGACGTGGCCGAGGAAAGCGCCTGGCCCGATACCGTCCGCGCGCTGATCGGGAAATGGAACGCGATGAGCGCACCGGCGCGCGCGCACCTGCTCGCGCTGACCGCCCGCGATACCCGGGACGCGGACATGGCCGATCTGGTGCGTTCCGCGTTCCGGCCGGGCCTGCGTCGGCGCATCGCCGATTATCGCGCTCGAAGTTGATTATTCTTCGGTCCGGTCGCGGGCCAGACCGTGATGCCGACCCCGGCCACGATTAGGGCCATGCCGACGTAACGCAACGGCGGAAACGCCTCTCCGAACGCGATCGCCGAGCCGGCAACCCCGACGCACGGCGCGATCAACGCGAACGGCGTAACCGTGGCGGCGGAATAGCGAGTCAGCAAATTTCCCCAAATGGCGTAGGCGAGCACGGTGGCGACCGCGCCGAGATAAAGCGCCGCGATCAGGCCGGGCCACGTCGCAGCGGCGACCGCCGCCGGCAGCGAAGGGCCCCGGTCGAACGCGGCGGCGATCGCGAGCGCGGGCAGTGGCGGAACCAGACTGAGCCATACCATCAGCGCCAGCATCGGCGTCCCCGGGTGCCGCTTCACCAGAATATTGCCGATCGCCCAACTGGCGGCGCTGGCCAGCGCTAGGCCGAGGCCGAGCCAAGTGAGATCGGCGTCGACCGAAAGGGCGATGGCGACGAGCCCGGCGCAGGCGACCGCCATGCCCGCGCCTTGCCGCGCGGTCGGGATTTCCCGCAGCACGATCGCCGCCAGCAGGACCGTGAAGAACACCTGCATCTGCTGGGTGACCGACGCGACTCCCGGCGGCATGCCCCGGGTGAACGCAAAGAACAACAGCAAAAACTGACCGGTGAAGAGCGTGAGTCCGATCACCACCAGCGTGCGCCACGGCAGGTTCGGCCGGGACAGGATCAGAACCGGTATGCACGCGATCAGAAAACGCAACGCCGTGAGTTGCGCGGGCGTGAAGCTGTCGAGCGCGATTTTGGTGGCGACGAAGGCAAGCCCCCAAATGACCGCGACGAACGCGGCCAGAACCATGTCGCGGAACGGCATCGTGCAAAACCCTGTTGTCCGGAATACCGATTGAACGAGCGACCGATTCGGGGAAGCGATGGATTTACATAGAGAGCTTCGATGTACCAATCAGCAATAAGATAGAGGCGCGCGATCCGGAATGTAGTATCATTTCGCCCCTAGAAATACAGGGAGGTTGACATGGCAAGCACCGTGAAAATCCATCCGGCGGTGGACGGCGGCGTCCGGCCGGGTTCGGCTG
>CAYPQV010000017.1:34879-84243 GCA_964412955.1 uncultured Hyphomicrobiales bacterium | reverse complement strand
TCTACGGCCGGGCCGAGACGCTCGCCCTGATCGCGCGCGCGCTCAAGGGTGAATCTCTTTAGCCGCTGCCGACCATCGCGCCCCGATCGCGATAAAAACGAAGATCGCGCCCGAGACGCAGCAAGATTCCATCCGCGTCGGCCATGACGCTCGCCAGCCGGCGCCGGCGCATCGCGAGCGCGCCGAGGGAGTCGCGCGCGAGCGCGTCGAACATGCGCCGCCGGGCGTCGGCCGCGAACCGGGCGCGGCGCGCTTCCCCGCCGGCGCACGCGGCCTCGCGCGCGCGTTTCGGGATCTCTCCGTCGTAACGCGCGTGCAGGCGACCGATCGCCGCCGCCGGATCGTGGAACACGGGCTGATGCGCGACCATTTCTATATTATGATAATATTCCTTTTCCGGGTCAATAGGCGATCCCGCGCGGACCGACGCGAGCAGCTCAATTCGTTGAAATAACGGATTAAATCGGTTCGATCGAACGCGAACGGAATCGGCTACTGGCTCGCCCACACCACCCGCGCCATCCAGTCGACGTCGTCGAGCGAGAGCGTGCGGTCGCCGTGCTGGCGGTTGAGGGATTGCAGCTCGATCACTTTGCCGGTGCGGCGGCGAAGCTGCTTCACCATCACCTCGCCGACCTTGGTGCGGATCACGACCCGGTCGCCGCGGCGCACGCTGGCGTGCGGCGCGACGATGATCACGTCGCCGTCGCGGAACACCGGCTCCATGCTGTCGCCGTTGATTTCGAGCGCGTAGGCGTGCGGATCGCCGAGTCCGGGAAACGGGATTTCGTCCCATCCGGCGCCGGACGGATAACCGGCATCGTCGAAATAACCCGCCGCGCCGGCCTGGGCGAAGCCGATCAACGGGATGTTGCGGATCACGCCGCCGCTTTCGCTTTCGTTGATGTAGCCGACGAACTCCATGAGGTTCGCGTTGGTGGCGGTGAGAATCTTGGCGACGCTTTCGGTGCTCGGCCAGCGCAGCTTGCCCTCGCGGGTGGTGCGTTTGCTCTTGTTGAAGGTGGTGGGGTCGAGCCCGGCGCGGCGCGCGAGTCCGGACGGGGAATACCCGTGCTCCTTGGCCAATCGGTCGATGGCGCGCCAGACGTCCGCGTGCTTCAGCATGGGAACAGTGTCTTATAATCACTACATTTTTTCATTAGGAATTGATTTCTTTTTTATATTGTATTAGGTATTTATACGTAAAATATACATATTATGGGAATTGAGGTTTATAATGCCCAAAGCACGCTATGTTCCGAAACCGCTAAGCGCCGCGCCGGTCAATCCGTTCGCGTCCGCCGAGGAAGCGTGGTTCTGGTACGCGCGCGCGATCAAGGCCCGCCGCGACGGCGCGCGCTTCGACGGCGGGCCCCGATCCTGGCAGCGACCGTGCGAACCCGACGACATCGTGCGCGCGCTCACCGCGCTCTACCGGCGGGGCGCGATCGGGCCGCTCCACGTCGCGACGCTGGCCCGATTCGGAAACGCCGAACGCGCCCCCGACGGCCGATGCGAGGACGAAGCCGTCTTCGTCGCGCCGTGGGACGAAGCGCTCGACCGACTCGCCGCGCCGCTCAAAGCGCGGGGGATCATCGCATGATTCGCGAAAAACCCCATAACCACGGGAAAAAAGTCGTGGTGGTCGCGTTCGCCGACGCCCAACGTCCGCGCTGGTTGCGCTTTCTCGCCAAGGGATTTCGCCATTGCTTCGCGCTCGTCGCCGCCTCGGGGCGTTGGGTCGTGATCGACCCCATGTCCCATTGGACCGAGGTTGCCTGGCTCGCCGACGAAGACGGCGCCGGTCCGGAGGACATGGTGCGCGCCCTCGAGGATCGCGGTCTCGCGGCCGTGGCCTGCGCGGTCGACGAACCGGAAAAACGCGGCGCCGGACCCGCCCTTTATACCTGCGTCGAGGTGGTGAAACGGGTCCTGGGCGTGCGGGCGCCGAAGGTGCTGACCCCGCGGCAGCTTTTTCGTTTTTTGGATCAAAGTCATATTAAAATGAAAAAAATCCTTGACAGAGGCGCTTCGGTCTAATACATTCCGTTTTCAGCGACCGGGCGACGTGTGCCCGGACCCCAGCCAGCCCCCGCCCCGATCCGGCGGGGGTTTTTGTTTTTCACCTCCAGCCCGAGGGAGACCGTCATGGGAGGTTTTCTCAGCATCTTCAGCCCGCCGAGCGTGGCCGAGTCCGCGCCGCCCGCGCTCCCTGCGCCGCCGGAAGACACGGACGAGACCGAGCGCAAGCGGCGCGTCGAGATGCTTGCCCGCCGCCGACGCGGACGCGCCGAAACCGTCGCGACCTCGTTCAAGGGGTTGCTGCGCCTCGCCGCCGACGCTCCGCGGCGCAAATCGCTGCTCGGAGAGTGACCCCCCATGTCCAACATGCCCAACATGACCGATCCGATCGTTTCGCCGTCCGAGATCGTCGCCCGCCACCGCAAGGCCCGCGACAAGCGCGCCGAATGGGAAAGTTTGTGGCGCGAGTGCTACGATTACGCGCTCCCCTCGCGCGCGGGCGCGTTCGCTCCCGCGACTGGCGCGGTACGTTCCGAGCGCCTGTTCGACGGCACCGCGCCGGACGCGGTCGATCAACTCGCCGCCAGCCTGCTCGCCCAGCTTACCCCGCCGTGGGCGCGCTGGTTCGGATTCGCGCCCGGCATCGACACGGCATCCGAAATGCGGACGCAACTCGCGCCCGACCTCGATACCGCGGCGCGCATCGTCCAGAACCATTTCGACCGTTCCAACTTCGCGGTCGAGATGCATCAGTGCTACCTCGACCTCGCCACCGCCGGAACCGCGTCGTTGCTGATCGAGGAAGCGCTTCCGGGCGAAGCCTCGGCGCTTCGATTCACCGCCGTGCCGCTCGCGCAAATCGCGTTCGAGGAAACCGGCTCGGGCCGGCTCGAAGCCGTGTTCCGGCGTTGGGACATGCCGATCGGGGCCGTGCGCGAGCGCTTTCCCGGCTCGGACATACCGCCGTTCGCGCTCGCGCGCGCCGAACGCGACCCCGAAGCGACACTCGGCGTGATCGAGGCCGTGCTGCCCGACGCGGAGGGATTTTCCTACGCCGCCGTGGCCGATCCCGGTCATGGGCTCGCGGCCGACGCCCAACTGCTCGGGCAGGGCCGTTTCGCCCATTCGCCGTTCGTCAGTTTCCGCTGGTTGAAGGCGCCGGGCGAACTGTACGGGCGTTCGCCGGTGATGAAGGCGCTGCCCGACATCAAGACCGCCAACAAGGTGGTCGAGTTGATCCTCAAGAATGCCTCCATCGCCGTGACCGGCATCTGGCAGGCCGACGACGACGGCGTCCTCAATCCCGCGACCGTTCGCCTCGTGCCGGGCACCATTATTCCCAAGGCGGTCGGATCGGCGGGGCTGACGCCGCTCGAAGCACCGGGTCGTTTCGACGTATCGCAACTGGTCCTCGAGGAGCTGCGCGCCCGCATTCGCCAGGCCCTGCTCGCCGACAAGCTCGGGCAGGTTTCCGGCCCGCGCATGAGCGCGACCGAGGTGCTGGAGCGCGCGGCGGAAATGTCCCGCATCCTCGGCGCGACCTACGGCCGGCTGCAGTCGGAACTGCTGACCCCGCTATTGATGCGCGCCATCGCCATTCTCGCCCGGCGCGGCGAAATTCCGCCGCTCGCGATCGACGGGCGCGGGGTCGCGCTCGAATACAAGTCGCCGCTCGCGCGCAACCAGGCGCGCATGGACGCGCAGCAGACCCTGCTGTGGCTCGGCGCGGTCCGCGATCTCGGACCCGAGGCGCTCGCCGCGGTCGATCACGCCGAGGCCGCGCGCTGGCTCGGCCGCGCCTTCGGAGTGCCGGGCGAGTTGATCCGCGACGGCGGGCTTGCGCGCGTCACGCCTCCAGGCGTGCATTCGCACGACGAGCGCATAACATCGACGGCCGATCCCGGAACCGCCGTCGCGGCGATCGCCGACGCGCTCGCTTCGGAGGTCGCGCCGTGAACCCGGCCGAAAGCGCCTGGCCCTGGGATGCCGCGCCCGGCGCGGCCGACGCCGACGGGGCGCTGGCTCGCGCCACCGCGCGCGCCTTGTCCGGCGCCGACGGAGAGCGGCTCGCCCGATACTTGCGGGCGATCACCCTCGAGCGCGCCCTCGGTCCCGACGCCCGGGTGGCGCAGCTGCGCCACCTGGAAGGCCAGCGCCAACTGGTCCGCCACCTCCTCGCGCTGGCCGAGCGCGGACGGACGTGAGGCTTTCGATTCAACCAACCGATGGAGAACGCATACATGAGCGACCATCTTCTCGATGCCGCGCAAGCCGATTCGGCCGCGCCGGATGCCGCGTCTCGTTCCGCCACGGCGACCCCGCCCGTGTCCAACATCGCGTCCCGGCCCGATTATTTGCCGGAAAAATTCTGGGACCCGGACAAGAGCGAAGCGCGCATTGAAACGCTCGCGCGCAGTTATGCCGAACTCGAGAAGAAACTCGGCGTCGGCGGAGGCGTGCCCGCCGATCCCTCCGGCTATCGCATCGAAAGCCGCGACGACACCGTCACGTCCGACCCCGAGGTCAATGCCCTGCTGCACAAGGCCGGGTTCACCCAGGCCCAAGCCCAGGTCGTCTATGATCTCGCCGCCGACAAGCTGTTGCCGATGATCGGCGAAATCGCGGCCGAGTTCGAGGCCGCGGCCCAAAGCGAGCGCCTGGCCCGACATTTCGGCGGCGAAACGCGCTGGCGCGAACTGTCGCGTCAGATCGCCACGTGGGGTCGCGCGACCCTGCCGGCGAGCGCCTTCGATGCCCTTTCCGGCACCTACGAAGGTGTCGTCGCCATGCATCGGATGATGACCTCGGGCGAGCCGGGATTGGTGCGCAGCGAAGCCGCCGACCGGCCGGTCACCGAGGAATCGCTCCGCGAGAAGATGCGCAATCCGCGTTACTGGCGCGACCATGACCCGGTTCTGCACGCCGAGGTCACGGAAGGATTCAAGCGGCTCTACCCCGGCGCCGCCTGATCGTCGCCGTTTCACGCTCGCTTCGTTTTGCCCGGACGGAAAACCGGTGGGCGGGTTCGCCCGCCGCCGGCCCGTCCGGACGCGCGCCCGAGGGCGGCGCGGGTCTTTCAAAATCCCGCGCCACAACCCCAAGGCGGCCGCGACCGAAATGTTTCGTCCTTCAACCCAACCCTCAAGGAGACCTTTCGATGAGCACAACCGTCGAAATCGCCTTTACCAGACACTACCAGAACGAGGTTCATCTCGCTTATCAGCGGATGGGCTCGAAGCTTCGCAACACCGTGCGCGTCAAGGACAACATCGTCGGCGCCACCACCACCTTCCAGAAAGTGGGCAAGGGCACGGCCTCGACCAAGGCTCGCCACGGCAAGGTTCCGGTGATGAACGTCGATCACGCCCAGATCGAGTGCTCGCTCGCCGACTACTATGCCGGCGACTGGGTCGATCGGTTCGACGAAATCAAGACCACCCTTCCCGAAAAGCAGGTCCTGATCAATTCCGGCGCCTACGCGCTGGGACGCAAGACCGACGAGCTGGTCATCACCAAGCTCGACGCCTCGACCAACTACGCCGGTACCGGCGCCGACGGCCTGACCAAGGCCAAGGCGCTGGCCGCGTTCGAGATGCTGGGCGAAGCGGACGTCCCCGACGACGGAGACCGGTTCGCCATCGTCGGCTGGAAGCAGTGGAGCGAGCTCCTGAACATCGCCGAGTTCGCCAATGCCCAGTTCGTCGGCGAAAAGGAGCTGCCGTGGCAGGGCACGCAAGCCAAACGCTGGCTCGGCACGCTCTGGATGCCGCACTCGGGCCTGACCAAGACCGCCGGCGTCCGCTACTGCTACTGGTACCACAAGACCGCGGTCGGCCATGCCGTCGGCGCCCACGTCAAGTCCGACATCACCTGGTATGGCGACCGCGCCGCGCACTTCGTCAACAACATGATGAGCCAGGGCGCCTGCCTGATCGACACGGCCGGCGTCGTCAGCCTGCGCTGCCTCGAATAGGCCGTCGCGCGGGCGAATCCCCGCGCGCCGACCATTCGTTTAAACGAGCAAAAAGGAGAATCGAACATGGCTTACAACGCCAAGGACCTGAGCGTGCTCGCCTACGCCAACGGCTTCACGCTCTGGCACTACACCACCCCCGACACCGGCAACACGGTGGACACGGCCGGGTATTTCAACGGCGCGGCCGACATGATCCGCGTCGGCGACGTCATCCTCGCCAACACCGAGACCGGCGGGTCGGCCAAGGCCGGCCTGTTGCTGGTCTCGGCCAACACAGGCGGCGTCGTCGACGTCAACGACATGACCCAGATCGGCGCGGCCGATACGCGCTGACGGCGCGAACGGTCAGCTGCCGCCCCCGCGCGCGGGCTCTCCCGCGCGCGGGGGATTTTTTCGAAATCCAACCGTCGAGGTTCACCATGGCCGCTAGCGACATTGCTCTCTGTTCGCGCGCGCTGATCCGGATCGGCGCCGCCAGCGTCTCTTCCTTCGACGACGGCTCGCTCGAGGCCGAGGTCGCCGCCAATCTCTATCCGTCGGCGCGCGATGCGCTGCTCTCCGCGCATCCGTGGAGTTTCGCGACCGCCCAGACGACGCTGCCGCGCCTGGTCGCGGAGCCGCTCGCCGACTATGCCTTCGCGTACCAGTTGCCGGGCGATTTTCTCCGCGCGCTGTCGGCCGGGTCCACCGGGCGAGGACGCGGCATTGCCTACCGCATCGCCGAAAACCGCCTGCACGCCAGTTCGGAAGACGTCACGCTGACTTATATCTTCCGCCCCGCCGAAGGAGCGTTTCCGCCCTTCTTCGACCAAGTTTTGATCGCCCGGCTTTCGGCCGAGTTCTGCCTGCCGCTGACCGAAAACGCGACCCGGGCCGAAATGTTGTATCGCCTGGCGGACGCCGAATTTCGCCGCGCCAAGATCGTCGATTCGCAGCAGGATTCGCCGACCGCGATCGAGGATTTCACCCTGATCGAGGCGCGATCCCAATGAGCCGCGCCAGCCTTCTCAAGACCAGCTTCGCCTCGGGTGAAATATCCCCTCGCCTGTGGGGACGAAGCGACCTTTCGGCCTACGAAAACGGCGCCGGCCGGTTGCGCAACGTCGCCATCCATCCGACCGGCGGAGTCAGCCGGCGTCCCGGGCTGCGCTACGTCGCCGCCGCGGCGGGCGAAGGGCGTCTCGCCGCGTTCGAATTCAACACCGAACAGGTCTACCTGCTGTTGTTCACCGCCAACAAAATCACGGTATTTCGCGACGACACGGCGGTGGCGGAAATCGCGACGCCCTGGTCGCACGATCAGATCGGCCAACTGGTGTGGGTGCAAAGCGCCGACATGCTGTTCGTCGCGCATCCCGAAACCCGGGTTCGACGCATCACCCGAACCTCGCACACCGCCTGGACCATCACCGATCTGGCGTTCAGCGAGCGCGACGGCCGGATCCTGCAGCCGCACCATAAATTCGCGGCCGAGGCGACGACGCTCGCGCCGTCCGCCACCACCGGAACCGTCGCCCTGACGTCCTCGGCGGACGTGTTCCAAGACGGGCACGTCGGCACGCGTTTCCGCCTTCAGAGCAAGGAAGTCGAAATCACCGCGGTCGCTTCCGCGACCTCGGCCACGGCGGCGGTCAAGGAAACGCTCGCGGGCACGACCGCGACGACCGATTGGGAGGAGCAGGCATTCTCGCCGGTTCGGGGTTGGCCGGTATCGCTCTGCTTCCACCAGGACCGGCTGGCCGTCGGCGGGTCGCGCGACCTGCCCAACCGGCTGTGGCTTTCCAAGTCGGCCGACCTGTTCAACTTCGATCTCGGCACCGGCCTCGACGACGAGGCGATCGAGTTCGCGATTCTTTCGGACCAAGTCAACGCCGTGCGCGCGATCTTTTCCGGCCGGCATCTTCAGGTCCTGACTTCGGGCGCGGAATGGATGGTGAGCGGCGATCCCCTCACGCCCACCAATATCCAGCTCAATCGCCAGACGCGGGTCGGCTCGCCGATCGACCGGGCGGTGCCGCCGCGCGACGTGGACGGCGCGACCGTCTTCGTCGCCCGCACCGGAACCGAAATCCGAGAATTCTTGTACGCCGACGTGGAGCAGGCCTATCAGGCGACCGACTTGGCCACGCTCGCGCCGCATCTGGTCAATGGACCCGTCGATCAGGATTTCGATCCGATGGGCCGGCTGTTGCACGTGGTGATGACGGACGGATCGATCGCGACGTTGACGGCCTTCCGCGCCGAGCAGGTCGCCGCCTGGACCCGGCAGGAAACCGACGGCGCGTTTCTTTCGGTCGCGGTGGTCGGCGATGCGACTTACGTTCTGGTTCGCCGCGATGCCCAAATCCTGGTCGAACGGTTCGATCCCGAACTCGGCGTCGATTCCGGGCTGTCCGGCACGGCCGATCCGGCCCAATCGACCTGGACCGGGCTCGACCATCTCGAAGACCGAACGGTGAAAATCGTCGCCGACGGCGTGGTCGCGCCCGACGCCGTCGTCGCGTCGGGGCAAATCACGCTCGCCCGGCCGGCCGCTTCCGTGCAGGTTGGTCTCGCCTTCCGTCATGCGATCGAGCCGTTGCCGCCGCCGGGCGGGGGCAAGCCGGTCCGTCCCGTCGCATTAACCCTGCGCTTGAAGGATACGGCCGCGCTTCGCCTGGACACCGGGCGCGGATTCGCCGACATCCCGTTTCGGCGTTTCGGCGCGGGCGTCCTGGACGGTCCGGCGCCGACGTTTACCGGCGACGTGACGGTGCGGGCCTCGGGCTGGCGCCGGGGCGGCACCGATCCCATGTGGCGCATCGAACAATCGACGCCTTTGCCGTTCACGCTGCTTTCGGTCGCGACCGAAATCGCCGGCAGCGCGTGAGTCCCGCACCATCAACGCAACAGCACGAGGAGACAATCATGGGCGGCTTTACCCCCGCCGCGGCCTTAATGACCGCGATCAGCACCGGACTCGACGTCGCTCAACGCCGGCGCCAGGCGCGCGCCGAGCGCTCCCGCATCGAAGCGGACGCGGCGGCGAGCGCCGCCGAACTCGAGTCTTCCCGCGCCGAAGTTGCGCGCGAGCGCGATCTGCGACTGCAGCGCGCGCTCGCCGCGCAGCGTGCCCGCTTCGCCGCGAGCGGGCTCGATTCGGCACAAGGGTCGGCGGCGGCCGTATTGCAGGGACTCGTCAACGAGGCCGAGCGCGAGGGCGAGCTGGATCGCGAACGGGTCAACCTTCGTCTCGGCGGGCTTGACCGCCGACGGCGGCAGCGACTCGATCTGCTGGCCGCCGAACAACAACGCTCCATGCTGAGTCTTTTTCGACGCCGCGGGCCGAGCCGCTCGCTGCTCGATTTTTGACGCTCGCCTTCAATCACCGGAGAAACTCCCATGTCCGACCATATCCAAATCGGCGACGTATCCCCCCGCGTCCAATACGTCGCCGACGGCGTGCAAGTACAGTTCACCTATCCGTTTCCGATTTTCGTCGCCGTCGATATCGAGGTTTATCTCGGCGAGGCGAAGCAGGTTTCCGGCTACACGGTCGCCGGCGCCGGCCAAAGCGCGGGCGGGTCGGTGACCTTCGCGGCGGCACCCGCCGACGGCGTAGTCGTCACGCTGCGGCGGCGCCTCGCCATCCGCCGCACCAGCGATTTTCAGGAATCGGGAGAATTTCGCGCCAAGGTCATCAACGACGAATTGGATTACCAGACTGCCGCGTTGCAGCAGGTGGCGGACGACGGGGATCGAGCGGTGCGGCTCGCGCCGACCGATGCGGCGGCCGACCTGATCCTGCCCGAGAAGACGGCGCGCGCGAACAAGGCGGCCGGATTCGACGCCGACGGCAATATCGCGGTTTCGACCAAGATGTTGGCGCAACTGGAAACCGAGGCCGACGCCGCCGCCGCCAGCGCGGCGAGCGCGGCCGCGCAAGCGGCCAACGCGGCGGGTAGCGCGGCGACGGCAACGATCCAGGCGGGCATCGCGACGACCAAGGCGAACGAGGCGTCGGTCTCCGCCGCGCAAGCCCAGGCCGCCGCCTCCTCGGGGCTCTACGCCAACGTGATTTCCAAGTCCGCCCACTATACGGTGGTCGAGACCGACGAAGGCCATTTGATCCGCGTCGATGCCTCGGGCGGGGCGGTGACGATCACGCTGCCGGATGTCACGGCGTTTTCCACGGACTTCCGCATCGGCGTCGTCAAGGTGGACGGCAGCGTGAACGTCGTCACGGTCCAACGGAGCGGCGCGAACACCATCAACGGCGGAACCAGCTTCGCGGTCGCGAACCAATGGCAGACCGTCAACTTCGCGGGCGACACGGCGACGGGTTCTTATGTGGCCATGGACGTGACGGCATCCATCGCGCTGCTAAAGGCCAACAACCTCGCCGATCTCAACGACGCCGCGACCGCGCGGGCAAATCTCGGCCTCGGTTCGGCCGCGACCCTGAACGCAGGGATAGGCGCCAACAACGTGGTGCAACTGGACGGCGCGGGGAAACTGCCGGCGGTGGACGGCTCGGCGCTCACCGGCATCACCTCCGTTCCCGCCGGCGTCGTCGTGCCGTATGCCGGATCGTCCGAGCCGAGCGGCTGGTTGCTCTGTTACGGCCAAGCGGTTTCGCGCGCGTCCTACGCCGCGCTGTTCGCCGCGCTCGGAACCGCGTTCGGCGCGGGCGACGGATCGACCACGTTCAATCTTCCCGACCTGCGCGGACGCGCGGCCTTCGGCAAGGACGACATGGGCGGATCGGCGGCGAATCGGCTGACCAGCGGCGGATCGGGGATCAACGGCGCGACCCTGGGCGCTTCGGGCGGCGCACAGACGGTGACGCTGACCGAGGCGCAGATGCCGTCGCACAGCCATTTTTATGGGCCGGCGTTTTACAGCGGTGAGGGCGGGCAACCGTCGTCGTTTATGCTCAACAACAACGGGGTCAACAATCCGCAGCAAGGTTCGACCGGCAGCGCCGGGGCCAGTCAGCCGCACCAGAACACGCCCCCGGCGCTGGTGCTCAACTACATCATCAAAACATGATAGCGGAGAGGCTCCTTGCCATTCCAACCGGCATCGACAAAAATAATCAGATGAAAATCGCTTTTATCGACCCCGCCGATTCTTTCGATTACAACCCGTCGACTCCCTTGCAAAAACCCCTCGGCGGCACTCAATCCGCCGTCAGTTATCTCGCGGCGGCGCTCGCCAGGCTCGGACACGGCGTGGCGCTGGTCAACCCGCTCTCGCGCGCCGGCGCTTACGAAGGGGTCGAGTGTCCGGGGTGGGCGGTCGGGTTCACGCCGGAATACCTGGAATCTTTCGACGTAATCGTTGGCATCAACGCCACCATGGGCGCCGACCTCCGGGCGATGGGCTTGAGGGTTCCCCTGGTGTTCTGGGCCCATCACGCCGCTGACGAGCCGGCCGTCGCTAAATTGAGCGACAAGAACGAGCGCGCGGCGTGGGATCGCGTCGCGTTCGTCAGCGATTGGCAGAAAGGGGAATACCTGAAGTCGTTCGCCATCGACGCGGAAAGGGCGGTCGTGCTGCGTAACGCCATCTCGCCCGCGCTCGAAACCACGCGGCGCGATCTCGCGCCGTTTTACCGCCGCGCCGCGCCGCCGACATTGATCTACACGAGCACGCCTTTCCGCGGCCTCGACGTTCTCCTGCTCGCCTTTCCTGCGATCCGCCGGCAAGTGGTCGGATGCCGGCTCGAGGTTTATTCGGGGATGAGCATCTACGGAGTCCCGTCCGAACGGGACGGCTACCGTGTCCTCTACGACGTTTGCCACGCGCTCGAGGGCGTCGAATACAAAGGCGTGGTGGGCCAGACGGCGCTGGCCGCCGCGCTCGCCCGCGCCGACATTCTCGCTTACCCGAACACGTTTCCGGAAACGGCGTGCATCGCGGTCATGGAAGCCATGGCCGCTGGGTGCATGATTCTCACGTCGAAATCGGCGGCATTGCCCGAAACGACGGCCGGATTCGGGTTTCTGCTACCTGCTCATGCCCGGCCGGCGGTGCATGCGTCCGATTTCGCGCGGATGGTCGGCGACGTCTGCCGGAACGCGCTTGAAAACCCGGACAATTTCGACCGCCTGATCGAGGCGCAGATGCATTACGCGCGGACCGAATATTCCTGGGCGGCGCGGGCGAAGGAATGGGAACGCGCGCTGTCGGCGTTGTCCCGGACCGGCTGACGAACGCCACGCCGGGTTGACCGGATAATCCATCACGAGCGTTGCCTTGCCGCCGCGCGCCCGCGCGCGGGTGAACGGACGCGCGCAAGCAGAAAAGGAGAGGAGAATCGTGGCGCACGCAAAAAAACCCCGCAAGCGGCTGGCAGCCAATATGGCCGATTCTCCGGCCGAGGCGGCGGGCGCCTTTCCCGATTTCATCGCCCGCTGGAACGAAGGCCAGAAGCTCGAAACGCCCGCCCTGCATGTCCGCATCGCCGACTGGCTCGCGGCGCGCTGGGCGGCCGGCGATCGGGAACTGCTGCTGCTCGCGTTCCGCAACAGCGGAAAATCGACGTTGGTCGGATTGTTCGCGGCGTGGCTTCTCACCCGCGACCCGAATTTGCGCATCCTGATTCTGTCGGCCGATCACGCGCTCGCCCGCAAGATGGCGCGCAACGTCAAGCGCGTGGTCGAGCGCCATCCGCTCGCCGCCGCCTTGCGCCCGACCAAGGCCGACGAATGGGCGTCCGACCGCTTCACGGTCGCGCGCGACGCGGAATTGCGCGACCCCTCGGTCCTCGCGCGCGGCATCGTCGCCAACGTCACCGGCAGCCGCGCCGACGTGGTGATCTGCGACGACGTGGAGGTGCCCAACACCTGCGACACCGAAGGCAAGCGCCGGGACCTGCGCGAGCGGCTCGACGAAATCGAGTTCGTTCTCAATCCCGGCGGCCTTCGCCTCTTCGTCGGCACGCCGCACACGTATTACTCGATCTACGCCGCGACGCCGAGGCCCGAGGCGGACGAGGAACGGCCCTATCTCGCCCAATTCGTCCGGCTGGAAATTCCGGCGCTCGACGCCGCGGGACGTAGCGCCTGGCCGGAACGCTTCCCGCCCGCCCGGATCGAACAGGCCCGCGCGCGTTCCGGTCCCGCCAAGTTCGCGAGCCAGATGATGCTGCGGTTCGTGAACGCGGCCGAAGCCCGGCTCGACCCCGCGCGCATGGCCGCTTACGAGGGCGAACTGATCTACGGCGAGGGCAACGGCGAAGCGAAATTGATGCTGGAAGGCCGCCGGCTGGTGTCGGCGTCGTGCTGGTGGGATCCGGCCTACGGCGCGCCGGAACGGGGCGACCGATCCGCGGTCGCGGTCGTTTTCACCGACGAAAACGGCGGGCATTGGCTGCACCGGATCGCATACCTGACGCACCGCAACGCGGCCGCGCCGGACGGACCCGGCCGCGAGAGCGGGCCGGACGAGGCGACGGCGCTCTGCCGCGAGGTCGCCGCGTTCGTCCGCGACCTGCACGTTCCGGCGGTACGCGTCGAAACCAACGGGCTCGGGCAGTTCCTTCCCGGCATCCTTCGCGGCGAAATCGAGGCGCTCGGGCTCGCCACCGCCGTGATCGGGCAACCTTCCCGCCGCGCGAAGGACAGCCGCATCCTCGAGGCGTTCGACGTCACGCTCGCCTCGGGCCGGCTCGCGGCGCACCGTTCGGTGTGGCGTTCGCCCTTCATCGCCGAAATGCGCGAATGGCGCCCGGGCGGCGGCTGCCGCGACGACGGCCTCGACGCCGTCGCCGGATGCCTGCTGGCCGAGCCGGTGCGATTGCCGCGCCGCCCGAAGGGGCCGCCCGCCCCAAGGGCCCGGCCCGATTGGCGCCCCGGCGGCGGCCAATTCACGGCGGTGACGAACTTCGAGATCTGATCGCGCGCCGAAACGACGCGCGGATTCCTTTCACGCCCCGTTTCGGGGCGTTTTTTTCGCAAACAGGGAGAAATGATCGATGCATCCCAACTGGACCCTCGACCTGATCTGGTGGATCACGGCCGTCGAATTGCCCGCGCTCGGCGGGCTTTTCTGGCTCACCTGGCGTAACCGTCGCGACGCCGACGGCGCCCTCGAATCCTTGCGCTACCGGACGGACGCGGCCCACGCCGCCGTGCGCGAAAGCCTGGCGGCCTACAAGCTCGACGTCGCGACGTCCTATGTCTCGATTCCGTACCTGCGCGAAGTCGAGGCCCGCCTCACCGACCATCTGGTGCGGATCGAGGCCAAGCTCGATCGTTCCGTCGGCCTCGCCGGAGGCGTGCCATGACCCATCCTGAACCGGCGGGCGAAACCGAAGTCTTTCTAAGGACGGTCGACACGCTCGCCCGCACCATCTACGGCGAGGCTCGGGGCGAATCCGTGCGCGGCAAGGAAGCGGTCGCGGCCGTGGTCATGAACCGGGTCGCGCGCGCCATGGAACGGGGCGGCTGGTGGTGGGGATCCTCGGTCGCCGAAGTATGCCGGCGGCCGTGGCAATTCAGTTGCTGGAACACGGAAGATCCCAACCGGCACCGGATCGAGCGCGTCAGCGACGGCGACCGCGAATTCGCGAGCTGCCTGCGCATCGCGCGGCGCGCGATCCAAGGCGCGCTCGCCGACCCGACCCGGGGCGCCACCCATTACCACGCGCAAGGGGCAACGCCGCCCTGGGCGGCGGGGCGGGAGCCTTCCGCCGTCATCGGCCGGCATCGGTTTTTCAACAACGTGGAGTAGGTCATGGTTTGGAGCGCGATTCTCGGGCCCGTCATATCGGGCCTCTTCTCGGTCATCGACAAGGCGGTCGAGGACAAGGACCAGGCCGCCGTCATCAAGGCGCGCCTGCAGGAAATGGTGCTGACCGGCCAGATGCGCGAGATCGAGGAAGCGGCGGCCAACATCCGCGCGGAAGCGACCGGCGACAGCTGGCTGCAACGGTCGTGGCGGCCGCTGACCATGCTGACGTTCGTTTCGCTGATCGTCGCCAAATGGCTCGGCTTCACCGCGCCCGGAGTGACCGAGGCGGTGGAACTGGCGCTGTTCGAAATCATCAAGATCGGGCTCGGCGGCTACGTCGTCGGCCGCAGCGTCGAGAAGGGCATCAAGGTGTGGAAAGAAAGGTAGGGCGCACGGCCACACTCAATGGTTGTGTTCGTTCTTTTCCACAACCCATTGATATGTTTATGTTCTATTTTTGTTCTTTACCTGATTTGTGTTTGCCGTCAACATCCTAACCGCGAAAGGCCCACGCCATGACCATCCTGCTCCCGGATTTTCCTTTCGGAAACGACCCGGACTACGAATACGTGCCCGACCCCATGGGCCGGCTCGGCCGGGGAACCTGGCGGCGACGGCGCAAGATCGATCCGTTCGGCCGGACCGAGGCCGATTGGGAGTTCGAGGCGTTCCGCAAGGAATTCGACCTGAAGAAGCCGCTCGGACGTATTTTTCGAAACCGGCCGCTCGACCTCACCCAACCGGTCGGGCGCGACGCGGAAAACGATCGCTTCGACGTGGCCCTGGTCGAGGCTCTGCTCGCCAAGAACGGCGCGTTCGACCTCGACCGGACCGAGGGCCCGACCGGCCATTACGGAACGGCGCTCGAGGACGCGATCCGCACGTTCCAGAAATCCGAGAACCTGAAGGTCGACGGCCTGATCAATCCGGGCGGGCCGACACTCGCGGCGCTGACCGCGCGGCTCGCCCGGGCCGAAGGCGCGACGAACGGCGAAGACGGCGGGGACGACGATCCGGAACCCGCCGAGCGCAAGCCTGTCAATCTCTTGGAATTGGCGATGCGGCGCCGAAAGGGCCCGGTTCCGCCTTCACCGGGAGAAATCCTCGACGACGGCGGTTTCCCCGGCGGCGGAGGCGGCGGCGCGCGCGGGCGTAAGCCGGCGCCGCCGGTACCGCCCGTCGGGAGACCGGATCCCGGCCGTCGCCCGCCGGCGGACCCCGCCGACGAATCCGACGCCGAACAGGCCCGGCGCGAGGCGCTCGCCGACGAGTTCGTGAAGGAAATCACCAAGCCGCTGGAGGCCCACCGCGGCAACGAAACAACCAAGAAAGGGAACGACATCGTCGCGAGGGAATGTCGACAAGTCCTTGAGGAAGATTATCCGGATCTTGCCGACCGCATCAAACATGCCCACGGAGCGACCAAGGACGGGAAAGGTGAAACAACGCTTCCCGAGAAATACGTCCCCAACAAGGAGCGCGCGGAGCAAGGTTTGGATGCGCGCCCGGGCAGCAATCATCCAGACCTGACTTGGCAAGACAAACGCAAGGACGACGAAGACCCCAGCGCCTTCGCCCACGCCAACACCGCGACCATGAAGAAAGGCGATGGGAAGTACGGCGAGCCGACGGCGGGGGAAGACCGCAGCTATCGACGCCTGGTCGAGAACGTCGGCGAAGACCTCGCCAATCTATTGCCGAAGCTCCGCAAGGACGAGGATCAGGACGACTACGCGGGAAAAGTCCGCGCGAAATGCCGGAAGATCTTCGAGAAATGGCTCGGCAAGCCGCGCCGCAAGGGCCGGGATGACGAAGACGACGACGATTCGAACCCGGGGCTCGGAGCGCCATGAACCATACTCCGCACGAAAAAGACGATGCCCCCGTCTGTTTCCGGGGGCGGGAGTGGATCGCGATTCTGGCCGACGAACTCGCCTATGCGGATTTGCTCGCCGAAGCGTTTCCCGGCGTTCGGTTCGTGGAATCGGGCAACTCGGTGTCGATCGACAAGCCTCCGCCCGATATCCAACCTCGGGCGTCGCTTGCCGATTGCGTCGACACGATGGTTCATATCGTTTTCGATCCGTCCTGGACCTTGCGCTGGCGTCCCAACAAGGCCACGGGTTGGTGGACCTATGATCCAGACCCCCTGCCGAACGGGACGATGAATCGCATGACCATCTGGCAGCCCCAAGGAGCCCCCCGTCCCCTGCCATACAACATGGACGGACGCTCGACCTGGGGCAGGTACAACGGGCGTGTCTATTTCCGCATCCGATCCGGCAACAAGGAACACGAGTCGTTCGCCCGCAAGGCGCTCCGGCTGTTCGGCAAGGTCGCGAGCAACAAAAATCTGATGATGGCCTACACGGAAACGCTCGAAATTTTCAATCTCGACGCCCGCCACGCGCCCTTGATCGGGCATCATGCCCGCCGCTGGTGCCTGGAAAAACCCGATCGCTTGTTGGGCGCCACTCGGGGGTTGGACGGCTGGGGCTATCGGCCGAAGCCGGAGGGGTTCGTTCCTCCGCCGGTCCTGGCCCCGCCTCCGCACAAGAACGCAGCCATTCTGCGCGCCCGCGCGGAATCGGAGGCCGCGCGGCGCGAACCTCCTTCCATCGTCCACGAACGGCAATGGATCGCGACCCTGGCCGACGAACTTGCCTATGCCGATCTGCTCGCCGCAACGTTTCCCGGCGTCCGGTTCGTCGAAAAGCCCCTTCGTACTTCCGCCCGTTGGCCCATGCCGGACACCCGGCCCCAGGCCTCGCTCGCCGATTGCCTCGCGGAGGAAGTCCACATCGTTTTCGATCCGTCCTGGGAACTGCGATGGCGGACCGTATGGATCAGAGAGGACTATTCGGTATGGACCCACGGAGCGATACCGTTGCCGAACGGAACCATCCTGCGCGAGACCCTTCAACTGTCCTCGGGACCCAAGGATTACGAGCCGATCGACATGGACAAGGAACCCCGTCTCCACGCCGGGCAGGTTCGTATCCGCGTCGAGCCGGGCAACAAAGAACATGAAGCCATCGCCCGCAAGGCGCTTGGGTTGATCGACAAAATCGCGAAGCAGCCGAACCTTGTTCGCGTCGCCCGCAAGACCCTCGAGGTCATCGACGACAAAATCCGCTCCGTTCCCTGGATCGGACATCACGCTTACCGCTGGTGTCTGGAAAAACCCGACCGCCTGCTCGGAAACACCGGAACCTTTCTCTACGGCTGGGGTTACCGGCCCAAGCCGGAGTAACGGCCTACGGCAACGCTTTTTAATCAACGGAGAATCCCATGACCCTTGGCGTTCATCTCGCGCTCACGGCGGCGGAGCGGCAAAACCTGGAAGCCTTGCCGCAGCCGCAAGAACGGATCGATTATATCGAGGAGCTAACGGAGAACTGGAGCGAGGAGTTCTTCCAGGAAACCGACAAGGCATGGGATGCCATTCACCGCTGCCTCGGCGAATTTCCGCCCGACACGGAATGGTTCTACAAGGTCGAGCCGGAACTCGGCCCCTACGCCCTGCCCGAGAATCACGGGTCCTATCCCCTGCGCTGGTGCATCCTCGGCGGCCGGCGGCTCGTCCCGGACGAATTGCCCGACGGGGGCAATTATTTCATGCGCCTGATCGAGCCATCGGAGGTCGTCGACATCGCCAAGGCGCTCCCCGCGATCGACGAGGCCTGGATGAGGAAAAAATATTTCCATCACTGCAAGGGCGCGTGGCCCGAATACGGGGAAGACCATTTCAATTACACATGGGGATGGTTCGAACCGCTGCGCGACTATTTCATCCGCATGGCCGGCAACGGCCGCAGCATCGTCTTCACCGCCGACCAATAGGCGCGAAGGGCAGTCAGGCCAACGCCGTTCGAGATCACCAAGATCGGCCGCGGCGGCTACGTCCGTCGGCCGCAGCGTCGAGAAGGGCATCAAGATGTGGAAGGAGAAGTGAATCGCGCCGACCGCGGATTTTATTTATAATTCTCTCATGCCGAAAAAATCCCTCTGTCGCCGGAAACCGAAATCCCCCGCCCGGCGCAATCCCTTCGCGCCGCTCGCGCGCACGGCGCGGGCCAAGGTGGTTCCCTCGAAAAAAATCTACCGGCGAAAAGAAAAGCACCCGAAGAAGGCTTCGGGCGGCAACGAAGGCTAGAGCCGATTCCGATCGGATGGCGCCGGCCCGAGCCCCCTCACCCTAACCCTCTCCCCCACGTTCGTGGGGGAGAGGGAGGGGCCCGCGATAGCGGGAGGATGAGGGGGCGTTCCGATCCGTTCGCGAAACGCCCCGGGAGCCGCGGTCAATTCGCCGGCTTCTTCAGCCGGTAGACGCGGAGCGCGTTGTCGCGCGCGACGCGCCGGGCGAGATCGGCGGGCAGCGCGTCCGCGAACGCGCGCGCCCGGGCGAGACGCTCGGGCTCCTCGTCGTGGAACTGGTCGCTGCCGATCATGAACCGGTCGGGAAATTCCCGAAGCAGCGCCAGCCAGCCGGGGCGGACCGCGCCCGAAGGCGTGAGCGCCGAGGTCCGCTGCGGCCCGCGCGAATCCAGCTTCACGCTCATGTAGAGATTGGAATGGCGCGCCAGCAGCGCGCGCATCAAGGGTACCGTCCGCTCCCCGGTCAAATCCCAGCCGGCGTGGGCCCAGACGATCCGGGCGTTCCGGTCGCGGGCGAGCAGGCGTTCGAAGCCGGAAATGTTCTCCTTCAGGGTCTCCGGATTCCGCCCGCGCGCACGGCCTTCCGGAAACGGCATGTCTCGGGGCACGGCTTCCATGTGCAGATCGATCGGCATGCCGTTCAGGGCGGCGATGTCGGCGAGGACGAGCAGCAGGGGATGGTCGGGCGCGGTCGATTCGTACGGGTGGTTGCCCCGTCCGGACGAAAAATGCTCGGCGGTCAATTCGCCGAACCCGGCCGCCCCCGACCGGGCGATGGCGTCGGCTTCCCGCCGGAATTCGGCGACGATGTCGGGGGTGACCTTGTCCGGCGGGGTCCGGTGGATCATCGGGTTCAGGGATTCGCCTCCCGCCACGAAGGCGAAGCGGTCCGGATGGGCGCGCGCGATCGGCTCCAGTTCGTTCCGGCCGTACGCGCCGGGATGCCCGGGCGGAAACGGCGGCGGCAGAAGGATGGCGAGTTCCACCCGGAATTCGTCCATGGTGCGCAGCATCGCCGAGACGCCGGCGACCTTGCGCCCGCTCCGCATGGCATGAACGTGGGTGTCGATCAGGGCGATGCCGGCCTCGGCCCGCGCCGCCGGATCGCCTGCGGCAATCGACAAGAGCAAAAGCGCGGGCGCGGCCGCGAGACCGTTCAGCGCGCGGAACAGCATCGATCCCCCGAACAACGGCCGGTCGCCGGCATTTTCCTTCGACTGTCGAACGGTCCGCCCGAAAAAAGATTCGGGCGCAAACGGCGGAAGCTAGTCGTCCTTCTCGACCAGGCCCAGGCGGCGTTCGGCCATGCTGCGGCGCTCTTTTTCGCGGCGCTCGATTCCGTCGGGGCCGTTGCCGTCCATGGCGCGGCGGTCGTACCACGAACGCCGGTCTTCCTCGGAGCGGGGCTTGTAATCGATATGCCAATGGGTGGTGGCGCGCAGCCGCGCGGCGAGGGTCAGCGCCAGCGAATGATAAAAACGCCGCCCGAACGTGGGATCGCCCCTGAGCAGCGCCCGAATCATGCTTTCGGTGATGCACAGCACCTGCACCTCGGTCTCGGCGAGGATGCTGGCGCTCGCCGGCGCGTCGTCGAGAAACGCCATTTCGCCGAAGATGTCGCAGCGTCCCAGATGGGTAATCTCGAACCGCTTGTCGCCCTGGCCGCGGCGAATCACCCGCACGGAACCCTTTTCGATCACGAAGATGCCTTCGGGCCGCTTGCCTTCCTCGACGATCAATTCGTCGGGCTCGTAGATCCGGGTATCGGCGCTTTTGAGCAGAAACGATTCTTCTTCCGCGAGCAGGCGCGAAAAAACGCGGCCGAACGACTGCTTGACGTCGTCGGAAACATATGGGCGCAGCGAATTGAGACTGACGACTTTCACCGGTGGTCCCCATCTCCGGCGGCCGATACCGCCTCCCTATCTGCCCGATAAGGAGCAAAAGCGCCGAATCAAGCCGGGAATCCTTAACAGAAACGTTCCTAATTCGACACTATCGCAATTTATGGGCTTCCCGGCCCACCCGCTGTGACGGGCGTCACAGGCCGAAAAGTATTGATAATCCAAAAAGGTTAATAAGTCCCGTTTTATGCCGCCTTACGGTTGCGGCGCAACAATTCGAGCATTTCCAGGGCGGCGGTCGGAATGTGGGTTCCGGGCGGATAGACCTGGGCCACCCCGGCGGCCTTGAGGAACGGCACGTCCCTGGCCGGCACGACGCCCCCCACCACCACGATGATGTCGCCGGCACCCTGGCGCTTGAGTTCGTCGATCAGCGCCGGGACCAGGGTCTTGTGCCCGGCGGCCTGGGACGACACGCCGACCACATGCACGTCGTTTTCGACCGCCGCGCGCGCGGCTTCCGCCGGCGTCGCGAACAGCGGCCCCAGCTCGACCTCGAAGCCGAGATCGGCGAACGCGGTGGCGATCACCTTGGCGCCGCGGTCGTGGCCGTCCTGGCCGAGCTTGGCGACCAGAAGCCGCGGCCGATGGCCGTCGCGGGCCAAACCCGCCACGGCGGCGCGCGCGCGGTCGAACGCGGGATCGCCCGCCGCCGCCGGCCCGTAGACGCCGCCGACCACCTTGGGATGGGCCTCGAACCGGCCCCAGACTTTTTCGAGAGCTTCCGTGATCTCGCCGACCGTCGCGCGCGCGCGCGCGGCCGCGACCGCGCGGTCGAGCAAGTTCCCCTCGCCGGTCCGCGCGCACGCCGCGAGCGCATCGAGGGCGTTCCGGCAGGCCCGCGCGTCGCGCGCGGCGCGAACGCGGTTCAGCCGCGCCACCTGCGCGTCGCGCACGCGCGTATTGTCGATTTCGAGCGTATCGATGTTTTCCTCGGTATCGGGAGGATAACGGTTGACGCCGACCACCACTTCCTCGCCCCGGTCGATGCGCGCCTGTTTGAGCGCGGCGGCTTCCTCGATCCGGCTTTGCGGGAATCCCTCGCTTACCGCTTTCGTCATGCCGCCCCGGCGTTCGACCTCGGCGATCAGCTTGCGCGCGTGTTCGATCAAGGACGCGGTCAGGCTTTCAACGTAATAGCTGCCGCCGAGCGGATCGACGACACGGGTGACGCCGCTTTCCTCGGCGAGGATGAGTTGGGTATTGCGCGCGATCCGAGCCGAAAAGGGCGTCGGCAACGCGATCGCCTCGTCGAGGGCGTTGGTGTGCAGGCTTTGCGTGCCGCCGAGCACGGCGGCGAGCGCCTCCAGCGTCGTCCGCACCACGTTGTTGTAGGGGTCCTTGGCGGTGAGCGACACGCCGGAGGTCTGGCAGTGGGTGCGCAACATCGACGAGCGCGGATCCTTGGGGCGGAATTGGCCCATGAGTTCGGCCCACAGCGCGCGCGCGGCCCGCAGTTTGGCCACTTCCATGAAAAAGTTCATGCCGATGGCGAAGAAGAACGAAAGCCGGGGCGCGAAATCGTCGACCTTGAGGCCTTTTTTCAGCGCCGCGCGCACGTATTCGACTCCGTCGGCGAGCGTGAAGGCCAGCTCCTGCACCGCGGTCGCGCCCGCTTCCTGCATGTGATAGCCGGATACCGAGATCGAATTGAATTTCGGCATCCGCTTCGCCGCGTACTCGATGATGTCGGCGACGATCCGCATGCTCGGCTCGGGCGGAAAGATATACGTGTTGCGGACCATGAATTCCTTGAGAATGTCGTTCTGGATGGTCCCGGCCAGTTTTTCCGGCGGCACGCCCTGTTCCTCGCCGGCGACGATGAACCCCGCCATCACCGGCAGCACCGCCCCGTTCATGGTCATCGACACCGTCATCCGGTCGAGCGGAATGCCGTCGAACAGGATTTTCATGTCCTCGACCGAATCGATGGCGACCCCGGCCTTGCCGACGTCGCCGACCACGCGCGGGTGATCGGAGTCGTAACCACGATGGGTGGCGAGATCGAAGGCGACCGAAAGGCCCTTTTGCCCGGCCTTGAGGTTGGCGCGGAAGAAGGCGTTCGAATCCTCGGCGGTGGAAAAGCCCGCGTACTGGCGTATGGTCCACGGCTTGGCCGCGTACATGGTCGCGCGGATGCCGCGCAAAAACGGCGCGACGCCGGGGATCGCCCTGTCCGCTTCGATTTTCGCGAGGTCCTCGGATCCATAGAGGGCCTTGACCCGAATGCCCTCGGGCGTCCGCCAATCCAAGGTGTCGGGCGAACGACCCTTCAACTCTTCCGCGGCCAGGCGTCGCCATGCCGCCGCGGCGGAACCGCCACGAGTCTTCGCCCGCTTCTTCGGCGGGGGCTTGGGCTTGCCGGGCTTCGAGCGCCGTCGCGCCATCATGTGAACCTTTTTGTCCCCAATTTTTTTGAATCGGACGCGAGTATAGCAATCGGCTCGCGGCCGGACATTCGCGCAAAACCGAACGGTTATATGGCGTTACCAATCATTATCCACATCATATTGAGTTATCCACAATATCTTGTGTTCCGGTTGCCGGGTTTTTCGATCCTTAGTAGTGTTTCTTCCCATGAACGGACGCCGACGGGGCGCCCGAAAAACATCAAGCGGAGGCGAACGCCGCGGCCGGACAGAAGATCTGGGAATTTCTCATCCCCGCGCGCCCGAAACACCTGACATGTCGGAAGAATGGACACCGCTCAAGATCAGCGCCCTGATCGCCCTCTGGAACGAAGGGCTCTCCACCAGCGAAATCGGCAATCGACTCGGCGTCACCAAGAACGCCGTGGTCGGCAAGGTGCACCGCCTGGGGCTGCCCAAGCGCAATTCGCCGATTCCCAAGAAGCCGGAACCGGCCAAGGTGCTCCGCTTCGAAAATCTCGCGCCCGGCCAATGCGCCTGGCCCGAGGGCGAACCCGGCACCGAAGAATTCCGGCTCTGCGGCGAGCCGGTGGTCGAGGGCAGGCCCTATTGCGCGAACCACTGCGAGCGCGCCTACGTGCGCGTTACCAAGGACCGCAAGGATACCGAGGCGGCCTGAGCGGAGCGCGGCCGCTTAGTTGTCGTAGGCGATCACGCCCGAGGCTTCGAGTTCGTTGAGCTTGAGGGTGAGGTTCTTGTACGCCCGCTCGATGATGGCCGGCGATTGTTCCACCTTGGCGAGCTGACCGAGCTCGTCGGCGATCGCCTTGCGCATGGCCGGGTCCATCGCCGCCTGCAGCCTTTTCTGCAGCGGCGCGTCCTTTTCCGTCGCCTTGAGAAAAACGATGAGTTCGGCGTTGTCGACGCTCTTGAGGAACGCTTGCACGCCGACGCCGTTGGCGTGCTTGAGGCGGAACGGCAGGTCCTCGGGACGCGGGGCGAGCTTGATCGCTTCCGGCAGCAGGATCTCCACCAGCTGCACCAGGAGCTTCTTCAGGTCCTTATTGTTAAGGACCGCGCGCTTTTCGCCGATGGCGACGACGAACGCGTTTTGTCCGGTCTTGGTGACGGAAACGTCCATAAGGATTGCGTCCGTTCATGCCTCTCGCCATGCGCCCAAATCCGCCGCGGCATGACAAGGCGGAGCTCGGCGCGTATCATCGCGCGGATTTTCGGGCTTCCGTGGTTAACGAAGGCTGAACGAACCCTCTCCGGACCATGGCCTTTATCGACCGAATCGAGGAATGCCGCCGTTTCGACCCGGCGGGCTTTCGACCGTTCGTCGTCGGCGCGGCGCGCATCGGGTTGGTTCGTCACGACTTCGCGCGACGGCTCAAGGATTTTCCGGGCGTTTTCGAAGTCGCGGAAGAGAGAGTCCGTCTCAACGGGCGTCTCGCCGATTTCGAAACCCGCACCCGCGCCGTGGCGGACGTGCTCGAAACGCTTCGCGCCCGGGGCGACATTCAGGGCTGGCGCAACGAGCCTTATCCCGTCGCGGTCTCGTTCACCGATCCGCCCTTGATGAACATGGAACGCGCCGCCGTTCCGCTGTTCGGCGTCAGGGGGTACGGCGTGCACATGAACGGCGCGGTCGGTACCGGCTCGGATTTGCGCATGTGGGTGGCCAAACGCAGCCTGACCAAGCCGACCGGTCCCGGCAAGCTCGATCAACTGGTGGCGGGCGGCCAGCCGGCCGGCGTTTCGCTCGCCGACAACCTGGTCAAGGAATGCGCCGAGGAGGCGGCGATCCCGGCCGAGATCGCCCGGCGCGCGGTACCGATCGGCGCGGTGTCCTACGTCACCGAACGGCCCGAGGGCCTCAGGCGCGACGTGCTGTTCAACTACGATCTCGAATTGCCGGGGGACTTCCGGCCCCATAACGCCGACGGTGAGGTCGATTCATTCCATCTCTGGCCGATCGAAAAGGTGATCGAAACCGTGCGCGACACCGACGATTTCAAGTTCAACTGCGCCCTGGTCGTGATCGATTTCCTGATCCGCCGCGGGCGGATCGCGCCCGATCATCCCGATTACGTCGCGCTGGCGAGGGGCTTGCACGAATAGCCCGCCGGTGCTCCGATAGCCGACGCTCCGATAGCCGCCGGAGCCCAAGGAGCTTTCATGGACGCATCGCGTGCCGTTCGCGACTTCTTTCCCCGCATCGAACCCTACGAACAGGGATCGCTCGAACTCGACGGTTTGCATCGCATGTACTGGGAGCAGTCCGGCAATCCGGACGGCGTCCCCGTCCTGTTCCTGCACGGCGGCCCCGGCGCCGGCGCCAGCCCCGCGCACCGGCGCTTCTTCGACCCGGCGTTTTACCGGATCGTGATTTTCGACCAACGCGGGTCGGGACGCAGCGCCCCTTACGCCGAGATTCGCGACAACTCGACCCCGCACCTGATCGCCGACATCGAACGGCTCCGCCGGCGCCTCGGCGTCGAACGCTGGCTCGTTTTCGGCGGCTCGTGGGGCGCGCTTCTGGCGCTGGCCTACGGCATCGCCCATCCCGACCGCTGCCTGGGATTCGTCCTGCGCGGCGTGTTCCTCGGTCGGAACGCCGAGATCGATTGGTTCATGACGGGCATACGCGCCGTTTTTCCCGAAGCCTGGCGCGCATTCGCCGGACATGTCCTGCCCGTCGACGGCCTTCCGCCCGGCGCGGGCGAACTGCTCGCGGCCTATCGCCGCAGGCTGACGGATCCGGACCCGACCGTGCACCTGCCGGCGGCGCGGGCCTGGAGCCGCTACGAAACCGGCTGCTCCTACCTGGTGCCGGCGGCGGGCGTCGAAGACAGCGCGGCGGGAGCCCTCGCGCTCGCGCGCATCGAGGCGCATTACTTCGCCCACGGCATGTTCCTCCCTGAAAACCACGTGATCGCGAATCTCGATCGCGTCCGCGACCGGCCCGCGACCGTCGTTCAAGGGCGCTACGACATGATCTGCCCCGCCGCCACCGCCGACGAGCTGGCGCGGTCTTGGCCGGGCGCGCGCTACATCGTCGTCCCCGATGCCGGCCATTCGGCGATGGAGCCGCCCATCCGTTCGGCCCTGGTCGAAGCCACCGAGGCGATGAAGGAACATCTTGTTCAATAAGGCCCCTATTCCTGGCCTTGTCCGGCCCCTAAGCGTATAAACGCGGCCATGAAGCCGAACGTTCTTTCGCCCGCCGACCGCCTGTTCGTCGCGCTCGACACCACCGACGCCGATGCCGCCGCGAGGCTCGCCAAGAGCCTCAAGGACGTCGCGGGAGGCGTCAAGCTGGGCAAGGAGTTCTTCACCGCCCATGGGCCCTCCGGCGTCGCGCGCGTCGCGGCCCAGGGCCTGCCCGTCTTCCTCGACCTCAAGTTCCACGACATTCCCAACACCGTCGCGGGCGCCGTCAAAGCCGCCCTGGCGATGAGGCCCTTCATGCTCAACGTGCACGCCTCCGGCGGCGCCGCCATGATGCGGGCGGCCGCGCAAGCGGCCTCGGAACCGGGCGTCGTTCGCCCCCTGGTGGTGGCGGTCACCGTATTGACCTCGCTCGACGAGGACGATCTCCGCGCCGTCGGCATGCGCCCGCCGGTGGTCGAGCAGGCGGTACGCCTCGCCAAGCTCGCGCAAGGAAGCGGGCTCGACGGCGTCGTCTGCTCCGCCAAGGAGGCGATGGCGATCCGCGGCGCGTGCGGGCGCGCGTTCCGCCTTGTCGTTCCCGGCATCCGGCCGGCGTGGGCCGATGCCGCCGATCAAAAACGGATCGTGACCCCGCGCGAAGCGATCGCGCTCGGCGCCGACTATCTCGTCGTCGGCCGGCCGATCACCGGGGCGCGCGATCCGGTCGCGGCTGCCAAGCGCGTCGTGGCCGAGATCGCCTCGCCCGAAAGCCCGGAACCGTGAGCGCATCCCCGTGAGCATCGCGGTCAAGATCTGCGGCCTCAACGACGCAGGAAGCGTCGCCGCGGCGGTCGAGGGCGGCGCGGCATTCGTCGGCTTCGTCTTTTTTCCGCCGTCGCCGCGATATGTGGAGCCGGAGACGGCGGCGCGCCTCGGCGCCCACGTTCCGAAATCGATCCTCAAAGTGGGTTTGGTGGTGGACGCGGATCACGCGACGCTTCGAGACATCGTCGAGCGCGGCAAGATCGACATGCTTCAATTGCACGGCGCGGAATCGCCCGCGCGCGTCGCCGAAATCCGCGCGCGCTTCGGATTGCCGGTGATGAAGGCGATCCTGGTCGAAACCGCCGCCGACGTGGACAAGGCCCGTGACTTCGAATCGGTCGCCGATCGGCTGATGTTCGACGCGCGTCCGCCTAAGGACGCGACCCGGCCCGGCGGCAACGCGCGCCCCTTCGACTGGACCCTGCTCAAGGACCGCGCACCAGCCAAGCCGTGGCTGCTCGCGGGCGGGCTTTCGGCCGCGAACGTCGCCGACGCCGTGCGCGCGAGTGGAGCCTCGGCGGTCGACGTCTCTTCCGGCGTCGAGACGGCGCCCGGGCGCAAGAGCCCGGAAAAGATATTGGAGTTCCTCAGGATCGCGGCAACGCTTTAGGGCGGGCGCACCTTTGCTCCCCGGCCCCGGCTGTGGTTTATTAGGCTCCTCTTATCCGCCATCCCGATTTTTTCCGGGTTCCGTTACGAACGTTTCCAGACATGACCAAACCGAACACCTACCGCGCCGGTCCCGACGAAGGGGGCCACTTCGGCATCTACGGCGGACGCTTCGTCGCCGAAACCCTGATGCCCCTGATCCTGGAAGTCGAGCGCGCCTACGCCCGCTACAAGGACGATCCCGAATTCCTGGCCGAGAAGACTTATTACTATAAGCATTACGTCGGCCGGCCGAGCCCGCTCTACTTCGCCAAGCGCCTCTCCGAACAGTGCGGCGGCGCGAAAATCTATTTCAAGCGCGAGGACCTCAACCACACCGGCGCGCACAAGGTCAATTCCTGCATCGGCCAGATCCTGCTCGCGCGGCGCATGGGCAAGACCCGGGTCATCGCCGAAACCGGCGCCGGCCAGCACGGCGTCGCCACCGCCACCGTCTGCGCGCTGTTCAATATCCCCTGCGTCGTCTACATGGGCACCACCGACGTCGCCCGCCAAGCGCCCAACGTGTTCCGCATGAAGATGCTGGGGGCCGAGGTGCGCGGCGTGACCTCGGGCGCGGCGACCCTCAAGGACGCCATGAACGAAGCGCTGCGCGACTGGGTCGCCAATGTCCACGACACGTATTACCTGATCGGCACGGTCGCGGGCCCGCATCCCTACCCGACCATGGTGCGCGATTTCCAATCGGTGATCGGCAACGAAACGCGCGAACAGATGATGGAGCTGGAAGGCCGTCTGCCCGATTCGCTGGTCGCCTGCGTCGGCGGCGGATCGAACGCCATGGGCCTCTTTCATCCGTTCCTCGACGACGCGGACGTGCGCATCGTCGGCGTCGAGGCCGCGGGCGAGGGCGTCCGCACCGGCCGTCACGCCGCCAGCCTGAACGCCGGACGCCCCGGCGTGCTGCACGGCAACCGCACCTATCTGCTCCAGGACGCGGACGGGCAGATCCAGGAGGCGCATTCGATTTCCGCCGGGCTCGACTATCCCGGCATCGGGCCGGAGCACGCCTGGCTCAAGGACATCGGCCGCGCCGAGTACGCGACCATCACCGACAAGGAAGCGGTCGAGGCCTTCCATCTGCTGACCCGCACCGAAGGGATCATCCCCGCGCTCGAATCCGCGCACGCGATCGCGCACGCGGTCAAGATGGCGCGCAAGTTGCCCAAGTCCCACGTCATGGTCGTATGCTTGAGCGGACGCGGCGACAAGGACCTCGACACCATCGCCAAGTTTTCGGGAACCGCGCCGTGAGCAGGTCGCCGCAAACCCGCATCGCGCGCCGCTTCGCCGCGCTTCATGCCGAGGGCCGCGCCGGCCTGGTCACCTTCCTCACCGCCGGCGATCCCGACCCCCGGACGTCCTGGGAAATTCTCAAGGGCCTGCCCAAGGCGGGCGCGGACGTGATCGAACTCGGCATGCCGTTTTCCGATCCCATGGCCGACGGCCCGGCCATCCAGGCGAGCAGTTTGCGCGCGCTGAAGGCGGGCGAAACCCTCAAGAAAACCCTCGCCACGGTGGCGCGCTTCCGCAGGGCTGAAACCGAAACGCCGGTCGTGCTGATGGGTTATTTCAACCCGATCTATTCCTACGGCGTCGCCAGATTCCTTAAGGACGCGCGCGCCGCCGGGGTCGACGGGCTGATCGTGGTCGACACCCCGATCGAGGAGGAAGACGAACTGTGCTCTCCCGCCCGCGCCGCCGGATTCGATTTCATCCAGCTGGTCGCGCCGACCACCGGCGAGAACCGCCTGCCCAAGGTGCTGGCGCGCGCCTCGGGCTTCGTCTACTACGTCTCCATCACCGGGATCACCGGCACGCGCTCGGCCGTCGTCGGCGACGTCGCCAAGGCGATCCGGCTCGTGCGCCGCCATACGTCGCTTCCGGTCGCGGTCGGGTTCGGGATCAAGACGCCGAAGCAGGCCGCCGACATCGCCCGCGTCGCCGACGCCGCCGTGGTCGGCTCGGCGCTGGTCAACGTCATCGCGGACGGACTCGACCGGACGGGCAAGGCAAAGAAGGGCCTCGCCGGCCGGGTGCTTCGGCTGGTGGCCGCCCTCGCGCGCGGCGTGCGCGGCGCGCGCAAAAGGGCGAAGGCCGCCTAATGAACTGGCTCAAGAATTTCGTCCGCCCGAAGCTGCGCCAGCTGGTGGGCAAGCCGAAGGACGTGCCCGACGATCTCTGGCACAAGTGCCCGGCGTGCGGGCAGATGATCTTCCACCGCGAGCTGGAAAAGAACCTGCATGTCTGCCAGCACTGCGGCCATCACATGCGGCTCGCGGCGCCGGAACGCTTTGCCATGCTGTTCGACGAGCGCGCGTACCAGACGATCGAGGTCAAGTCTCCGGTCCACGACCCCCTCAAGTTTCGCGACCAGAAGAAATACGCCGACCGCCTCAAGGACGCGCAGGCCAAGACCGCGCGCGGCGACGCCATTGCCGTCGCGCACGGGCGGATCGGCGGCGAGACGGTCGTGGTCGCCGCGCTCGATTTCGCGTTCATGGGCGGCTCCATGGGTATCGCGGTGGGCGAAGGCCTGCTCGCCGCCGCCGATTTCGCCAGGGAAAAGCGCGCGCCCCTGGTCGTGGTCACGTCGTCCGGCGGCGCGCGGATGCAGGAAGGCATTTTCTCGCTGATGCAGATGGCGCGCACCACCATCGCGGTCGAGGAACTGCGCGCCGCGCGGATTCCCTACATCGTCGTGCTGGCCGACCCGACCACCGGCGGGGTCTCGGCGTCGTTCGCCATGCTCGGCGACGTCGCCATCGCCGAGCCCGGCGCGATCATCGGCTTCGCCGGCGCGCGCGTGATCGAGCAGACCATCCGCGAGAAGCTGCCCGAAGGCTTCCAGCGCGCCGAATACCTGCTCGACCACGGCATGGTCGACATGGTGGTGCACCGCCAGGACTTGCGGGCGACGCTCGCCAGGCTGCTGCGCCTGCTTGCGCCCGCTTCGTCGCCCGGCATCGTCCCGGGCGCGCCGCTCGCGGGACGCGGCCTCGCGCTCCGCTAGAGAGTTCCGTGCTGACTATTCACCCCCACCCCAACCCTCCCCCATCGAGGGGGAGGGGGATTTATTGGAATTCCCTCCCCCCTTGCGGGGGAGGGCTAGGGTGGGGGGTGAGCGCTCTCGATTCCGGAATGCTCCATCATGGGTGTTAATCCCGGCCCGATCCTCGAACGCCTGACCCGGTTGCACCCCAAGGTCATCGACCTGTCGCTCGGCCGTATCGAGAATTTGCTCCATCGGCTCGGCGATCCGCATCTGAAACTCGCGCCCGTGGTGCACGTCGCCGGCACCAACGGCAAGGGATCGGTGGTCGCCTTCCTGCGCGCGGCGCTGGAGGCTTCCGGGCGGCGCGTGCACGTCTACACCTCGCCGCACCTGGTGCGCTTCAACGAACGCATCCGCGTCGCGGGCGCGATCATCGGCGACGCGGAACTGTCCGCGCTGCTGGAAGAATGCGAGTCGGCGAACGGGGGCGAGCCGATCACCTTCTTCGAGATCACCACGGCGGCCGCCTTCCTCGCCTTCGCCCGCGCGCCGGCCGACGTGGTGCTGCTGGAAACCGGGCTCGGCGGCAGGCTCGACGCCACCAACCTGATCCCCCGGCCCGCCGCGTGCGTCCTCACGCCGGTGTCGATGGATCACCAATTCTACCTCGGCGACACGCTCGGCCTGATCGCGGGCGAAAAGGCGGGCATCCTCAAGGCCGGTACCCCTTGCGCCGTCGCGGCGCAGAGGCCCGAGGCATGGGCGGCGATCGAGGCGCGCGCGGACGCCATCGGCGCGCCGTTGTTTCTCGAAGGCCGCGACTGGACCATGACCCGACACAACGACGGCCTCGACTACGCCGACGGCGAGGGCCGTCTTGTGCTCCCCCTCCCCGCGTTGCCCGGGGCGCACCAGACCGGCAATGCAGGGCTCGCCGTCGCGGTGTTGCGCCTGCTTTCCCATGCGGGAATCCGCATAGCCGAGACCGCCGTCGCCGAAGGATTGAGGCGCGCGGAATGGCCGGCGCGGTTGCAGCGCCTCGCGCGCGGGCCCTTGGTCGAGGCCTTGCCCCGGGGCTGGGAGCTTTGGCTCGACGGCGGCCACAACCCGGCCGCGGGCGAGGCGCTCGCCGACCAGGCCGCGCAATGGGCGCGGGAGCGTCCCCTGCATCTCGTTTTCGGCATGATCAACACCAAGGACATCGCCGGTTTCCTCGCGCCGCTCGCGCCGCATGTCCGCTCGCTCCATGCCTTGACGATTCCGAACGAGGTCAATGCGGTGCCCGCCGAAACCCTGGTCGCCGTGGCGCGCGACCTCGGCCTCGCCGCCGAAATAACGCCCGGCGCGGCCGCGGCGATCGAAGCCTTGACCGAGCGCGCTTCCGGGCCGGCGCGCGTGTTGATCTGCGGCTCGCTCTATCTCGCCGGAACCGTTTTGGCCGACAACGGTTGATCGGCTAAACTAAATCCGGCTATCGGAGAAATTTCCCGTGATCGTCGAGCAAATCTGGACCGCCAACAACTACCGCAACTTCAATTACCTGATTGCCTGCCCGGAAACCGGCGAGGCGCTGGCGATCGATCCGCTCGACCATAAGAAGTGCCTGGCGGCCGCCAAGGATCGCGGCTGGACCGTCACCCAAGTCCTCAACACCCACGAACACGGCGACCATATCGGTGGCAACCGTTTCGTGATCGAGGCGACCGGGGCCAAGCTGCTCGCCCACGCCCACGCCAAGGACCGCATTCCGGGAATCGACCGGGGGCTCAAGGCGGGCGACGTCATCAAGGTCGGCCGCACCGTGGAGCTTCAGGTGCTGGACACCCCCGGCCACACCATGAGCCACGTCTGCCTGCTCGCCCACGCCGGTTCGCCGGGGCTTTTCTGCGGCGATACGCTGTTCAATGCGGGCGCCGGCAATTGCCACAACGGCGGCCACCCGAAAGAACTGTATCGTACCTTCGCCGGCCAGCTTTACCGGCTTTCCGACGACACCCTGATCTATCCCGGCCACGATTACATCGAAAACAACCTGCGTTTCACCCTCGATCGGGAACCGGACAACGCCGCCGCGGCCGAGATGCTGAAAAGCGCCGCCGCCCAGCCGCCCGAACGGCGCACGCCGACCACCATCGGCGTCGAGCGCAAGATCAACACCTTCTTCCGCCTGACGAGCCCGAGCGTCGTCCGGCATCTGCGCGAGGTGTTTCCCAATCTTCCGGAAAAACCCGACCCGGAGGAAGTGTTCCTGCTGCTCCGCCGCATGCGCAACGATTGGTGAGGTTGCCGGGATCGCTTGCATATTCCCAAAAAGGGAATTATTATTCCCAATATGGGTATGATTAATCCGCCCGCCGGGCTCGCCGATGCGCTGTTCTCGCGCGTGCAGCAGCGCGTCCTCGCCATCCTGTTCGGCCAGCCGGACCGCGACTTTCAGGGCGCGGAGTTGATCCGTCTCGCCGGATCGGGGACCGGCGCGGCGCACCGGGAACTGACCCGGCTTGCCGCGAGCGGACTGATCTCGGTAACGCGGATCGGCAACCAGAAGCGCTATCGCGCCAACCGGGATTCGCCGGTCTTCGCCGAACTGCACGGGCTGGTGCTGAAAACGATCGGGCTCGCGGGGCCGCTGCGGGAAGCCTTGGCGCCATTCGCCGGGCGCATCCACGCCGCGTTCGTCTACGGCTCGGTGGCGAAGGCGACCGACACGGCGAAAAGCGACATCGATCTGATGGTGCTGACCGACAAGCTCGCCTACGCCGACATCTACAAGGCGCTGCAATCGGCGGAAACCGTTCTACGCCGCCCCGTGAACCCGAATCTCATGTCGCTCCGGGACTGGAAGCGCAAACGCGCCAAGGACGGCTCCTTCGTGGCAAAAATCGCGCGGCAGCCGAAAATATTCGTGCTCGGGAACGACAATGACCTCGGCTGAACTCGATAATCTGGCGCGCATCGGCAAACTCAAAGAAGAACCGGGCTCGCCGACGGAAATCGAAGGGCTGCTCCGGTCCGGACGGACGCGCTTGACGGACGCCAAGAATCGTGGACTGGCCCTGGAAAGCCGGTTCGACCTCGCCTACAACGCGGCGCACGCGCTGGCGTTGGCGGCGTTGCGCCAAAAGGGGTATCGGTCCGACAATCGTTATCTTGTATTCCAGGTATTGCCCCATACGCTCGGACTCGGACCGGAGGTTTGGCGCGTTCTTGCCAAGTGCCACGAGCGGCGCAACGCGGCAGAATACGAAGGCAGTCTCGAAATCGACGACCGATTGCTCGCCGATTTGATCGCCGCGACGGACGCGGTGCTGACGGCCGTTGCCGCCCTTGGACCGACGCCATCATCAAAACCGCCGAGAAAGTGACTCGCCCGGCCAAACAAAAAACCCGGCCTTTTGGCCGGGCTTTTTCTCTCCGAGATCGTCGAACCGGTCAGATCATCGACTCGATCCATTCCTTGAGCTTGTTCTTGGGCAGCGCGCCGACCTTGGTCGCGGCGACCTGGCCGCCCTTGAACAGGATCAGGGTCGGAATGCCGCGCACGCCGTAGCGCGACGGCGCGACCGGATTTTCGTCGACGTTGAGCTTGGCGATGGTCACCTTGCCGTTCAGCTCGGTCGAGATTTCCTCGAGCGCCGGGGCGATCTGCCGGCAGGGGCCGCACCACTCGGCCCAGAAATCCACCACGACCGGGGCGGCGGACTTGAGGACGTCGGCGTCGAACGAGGCATCGGTGACTTGCTTGCTCATGGGAACCTTCTTTTTCGGGAATGTCGGTGTTGCGCGGCGCGGGGAAGCAAAATCTAGGTGCGGGGTCGGAGCCCGTCAACCCCGAGCCGCCGGGTATTACAGGGGCGCGAATCGGTCGAGCGCGGCGTCGGAAAGTTCCATGATTCGCGGCTCTTCGGTCCACAGCAGCGCGCAGCGCACGGCCCGCCCGGGAAAAGCGCCCGCGAGCAGCGCCCGGTAAAGCGCCATCTGGCGGAGATATATTTCGGGCACCTGCGATTCGTTCGCGGGCGGGCGGCGATGGGTTTTGAAGTCGAGCACCAGCACCGAATCGGTCAGGACCACGAGGCGGTCCACCTGCCCCGCGACGGCCGTATCGCCGACCACGCCGACCACCGGAACCTCGGCGCGGCTTTCGGGCCCGAACAGGGGCGCGAACGCGGGCTCAATCATGACGCCGAGCGCCTCGGCCGCAAGCTGTTCGCGCGCAGCCGTGTCCCGGTCGGCGGCCGTGCGTTCGAGCCAGCGCCGGGCCGCGTCCCTTCGCCGCCCGGCCTCGACGTTGGGAAGATGCTGCAGCAACCGGTGCAGCAGCGTGCCGCGCCGGAAACGCGCGCCGCCGTCGGCCCCGAGCGGCGACGACGCGCCCGGTTCCTCGCCCGCCGGGCGCGAGGGCGCGAGCGGCTTCGACGGCGATGGCTCCGGCGGGGCCGTTTCCCGCGCCCAGTCCGGCAACGGTTCGCGCGCGCCCGGGCGAACCTCCGCTTCCTCCTCGCGTTTCGCCTCCACGGTCTGCGGCGTTTCCAGGCGCAGCACGGAGGCACCGGCGGTTTCGCCGGCCGCGCGCAGGAAAGGATCGTCCGCTTCCTTGGCGACGCCTTGGAGTCCTTCGCGGATCAAGTCATACCAATTGCCCTCGGGCGGCGCCTTGCGCCCCCGCCAGCCGCACACGTAGAGCCGGTCCTCGGCCCGGGTCATGGCGACGTAAAGCAGGCGGCGAAATTCGTTGCCGTCGAGCGCGGCGGCGCGGGCGCGTTCCGCTTCCGCCACTTCTTCGGCGAAGGCGCGCCGGGGCGGCCAGAGAAAAAGTTCGCCGCCGTCGGCCGCGTCCGCGCGCGGCCAGAAGAATTTCGAGCCCTGGCGGGGAGTCTGCAGGGTGTCGGGCAGGAACACCACCGGCGCCTGCAGGCCCTTGGCGCCGTGCACCGTCATCACCCGTACCGCGTCGGCGGGTCCGTGTTCGAGGTCGCGCTTGACCTCGACCGCGCCGCGCTCCAGCCAATGCAAAAATCCTTCGAGCGAGGGCGGGTGCGCGCGCTCGAACGCCAGCGCCAGATCGAGGAACACGGTGAGCGGATCGTCCGCGTCGGGGCCGAGCCGGGCGAGCAGCTTCTCCCGCCCGCGTCCGCGCCCGAGCGCGTCGGCGTAGAATTCGAACGGCGGCATGAAGTCGGCGCGCGCCAAGTATCCCGCCAATTCGTCGCGCGCGCGGGCGAACGCGGGTTTTTCCGCGGCGCGGGCCGTAAGCGTCCGCCACAAACTGCCCTCGCGCCGGTGGGCGAGCAGGAACAGATCGTCCTCGCTCAATCCCACCAGCGGGCTTTTCAGCAGGCAGGCGAGCGTCAAATCGTCTTCCGGCAGCAGCGCGAAACGCCCGAGCGCCACCAGGTCCATCACCGCCAGGTGTTCGGTCAACACCAGACGATCGGCGCCGGCGACGGCGATATCGAGTTCCTTGAGCGCGCGCACCAGCGCGTCGACGAACGCGGTGCGGCGGCGGACCAGCACCATCACGTCGCCGGGGCGGATCGGGCGTCCGCGCGCGGGCAGCATTTCGCGGTCCCGCACCATGCGGGCGATGCGGCGCGCGACCAGCCGGGCAAGACGCGTTTCGGGCGAATCGCCCCGCGTCCGCTCGACCGGCGGCTTCCACGCGGGAAGGTCGTCCGTGGGCTTGGGCTCGACCGGCGGCCACAGTTCCACCAACCCGCCGAATCCGGCGCGGAAGGCCGCGTGGCGGATGGGCGCGTCGTCCAGGTTGACGCCGCTCGATGCCGCCGGATCGGCGAACACCGCGTCGACCGCGGCGAGCACGGCGGCGACGGAGCGGAAGCTGACGGTCAGGTCTACCTTGCGGAACGGGCGTTCGGCGGCGCGGGTCTTGGCCGCGAACGCCTCGCGCATGTCGAGGAACGCGCCCGGATCGGCGCCCTGGAAACCGAAGATCGATTGCTTGACGTCGCCGACCGCGAACACGGTGCGCGGGGCCAGGCCCAACGCCTCGTGCCGCCCGCGCCCGACGAAGAATTCGGCGGCGAGCGCCGCGATCACCCGCCATTGCTCCGGGTTGGTGTCCTGGGCCTCGTCGATCAGGATGTGATCGATGCCGCCGTCGAGCTTGTAGAGCACCCAGGACGCATTGCCCTCGATCGCCAGCAACCTTTCGGCGGCGTGGATCAGGTCGTCGTAATCGAGGAGCGCGCGCGCCCGCTTGCGCGCGGCGTACGAATCGAGCAGCGCACGGGCGAGAACGAGAAGCGCCCCCGTCGCCGCCGCCGTCGCGGCCGCGCGGCGGCGAAAGACCGCCTTTTTCAGGCGCTCGGCTTCTTCCTTCAACACATCCACGACGGTTGGATCGTGTTTTTGCGCTTCCTTCGTCGCTAGTTGTTTACGGATCGAGGGCGGCTCTTTGCTAAACGTCAAAAAAACGTCCGAATAGCTGTCGAAAGTAGCCACGCGTTTATCCTGCGGCTGGGACAGCCAGGAGATAATCCCCTCGCCGCGAGTCTTGTCGCTATCTTTCGCGTTTATCAGCGCGGCGGCCGCGCGCCTGAGCGTTGCATCATCGAAGGCATGGTTAGCACAGGCATCGGCAATGACCGACTCCGGCGTTTCGTCCGTGCCGAGCCCGAGCGTGCCGCGCAGCGCGGCGATGGCTTGGGCGCAGGATTCTGCGCCCGAGCCGAAGCGGCCGAACATACGGCCGAGCCGCGCGCGGGCGCGCGCGAGTTCGGTCATCAATTCGGCGAAGTCCTCTTCGCCGACATGTCGCGTCACTTCGGCGAGCGCCGCGCCCAAGGCGCCGTCGCCATCGTTTTGCGCGCGCGCGAGCACCTCTTCCCGCGCCTGCGCGAGCATTTCTTCCGCGTCCCGTTCGTCCATGAGCGCAAAGTGGGGCGCGATTCCGGCTTCGAGCGGGAATCGCCGCAGCAGCGATTGGCAGAACGCGTGGATGGTCTGGATCGGCATGCCGCCCGGCGCATCCAGCACGCGGGCGAACAGCCCGCGCGCGCGATTTTTTTCCGCCGCGTCCACCGGCCGTCCGAGCAGGAGAGCGAGGTCCTTTTCCAAATCCGCGTCCGCCGCCGTCGCCCACGGCCCGAGGCGCTCGGCGATACGCTTGCTCATTTCGGCGGCGGCGGCCTTGGTGAAGGTGAGGGCGAGAATGCGTTCCGGCGCGACCCCTTCCAGCAGCAAGGCGAGAATCCGCTCGGTCAACACCTGGGTCTTGCCGGTCCCGGCCGAGGCCGCGACCCACACCGATGCGGCCGGATCGGCCGCGCGCCGTTGGTTCGCCGCGGGATCGACCGCGGTCATGGCCGCCGCGCCGGTCATTCGTTCCCGCCCGTGCCGTCGGCCCATTCCTTGACGCGGGCGAGGTGCTCGTAATCGCTGAAGCGCGGCGCCTGGTCGGGGCGCGGACGCGCCTCGTAGGGCGTCGCGGGATCATCGAAGGCCGCGACCAGGCGGGCGAGGCCTTCGCGCGCCTCCGCGATCAGCCGCCCGGGATCGAGCGGCAGAACCTTGATTTCGCCCACGGGATTGCCGCCCTTGAGCCGCCAGTATTCGAGCCGGGCGACGGGAGCGGCCGGAACGTCCGCAAACCCGCCCGCTTCGGCGATCATGGCTTCGAGCGGCAGCTGCGGCGCGAAACCGGCGGCGACTTCGTCGGTCTTGGGCGGCGCGCCGGTTTTGTAATCGAGAACGATCAGATTCCCGTCGCGATCGCGGTCGATCCGGTCGGCGGTCGCGGTGACGACGAATGCTCCCGCCGGCCCGGAAATGTCGAGCCGGCCCTTCGCCTCGGTGACGCCGGCGACAAGACCAGCGCGGCGTGCGCTTTCGACGGTCACGAACCAGCGGGCGACGCGCGCGAATCGCGGCCACCAGAACGCCCGGATGCCGGGCCGGTCGAGGACGGCGGCGAAAGCCTCGCGCCCCAGCTCCAGCAATGACGCCTCGGCGTCCGGCGGCAGCGGCGCGGGCAGCGGGTGGCGCCGGACGAATCGTTCCAACGCGGCATGGATGAAGGTCCCGTAATCGGCGCGGCTGGGATCGGCGTCGAGCGGATCGAGCTTGCGCAGGCCGAGGATATGGCGCGCGTATATCCCGTAAGGATCGCGCATCCAGGTTTCGACCTGGGTCACGGACAATTCGCGCGGGCGCGCGGCGACGGGCGGGCGCGGCTCGGGACGCGGAACCCGCACGGGCACGCTCGGCTGGTCCAGCAGCGCCTGCCACGCGGACCATGCCTCCGGGTCGGCGAATCGGCCTTCGATTTCGGTGCCGCGCACCAGATTGGCGAGCCGCATCAGCCACCGCGACGGCACCGTCGGCGTACCGTCGACCCGCTCGGCGCGGGTGAGATAAACGCGCGGCGCCGCGAACGCCTGGACGAAATCGTGGGCGGAAAGGCCGATGCGCCGTTCCGGGCTCGGCAATCCGAACGCCGTCATCATCGGCCGGCTCATCCACGGGCTCGCCGCCGCCTCGGGCGGCCATGTGCCTTCGTTGAGCCCGCCCAGAATCAGGATATCCGCGTGCTGCAACCGGGCTTCGAGCGGCCCCCAGATGTGCAGGCGCGGATGCAACCCGTAGGCCGGGCGCACCACGCGCCCGGCCATCAACGTTTCGAACAGGACGGCGTAGGAAGCGCCCTCGGTCGGGCCGAGGGCGTCGGCCGCCTCGCCGAGTTCCGCGACGAAATCGGCCGCCGCCGATCCGGCCGCGCCGGCCCACAGTCTTTGCGCGCCGTCGCCCGCGGCATCGCGCGCCAACGCCTCGGCGGCGGCGACATGCCGGGCGACGACATCGCCGAGTTCGACCGTCGGCGCGTTGACCCGATCGGCGAACGGACGCATTGCGTCCGTAAACGCGGCGACGGTTTCGCGCGCGCGGGCGTCGTCCCCCGCCGCCGCGAGAAGGCCGTCGAGCCCCGGCGCCGGGCGCGGGCCGCGCAATGCGGATTTTTCGAGCGCGCGGACGCGGGCGCGGAATTCGGGCGGGGCGAATCCGCACGCGGCCAGCGGGTGCTTGAGCAGCGCGAGCAGCGCGACCGGCGCGAAGGATTCGGCGGCCGCACGCGCGAGCAGGCGCAGAAACACGCCCGGCGGGGTCTGGTCGAGCGGCACGCCGGCGGAATCGTCGACGGCGATCCCGAACCGCCCGAGTTCAACCGCGACCCGCCGCGCCAACGCGCGATCGGGCGTGACCAACGCGCAGGTGTGTTCGGGCTTCTGCAGCGCCTCGCGCATCACCAGCGCGATTGTTCCCGCTTCCTCGTGCGGGGTCGGGCAATCGATCCGCGTCACGCCGTCGAGGGCGGCGGCGTGGAGAGGACGGACCGGAGGGCCGGCGGCGGCCGGGCGCAGCGCTTCGGCCGCGAGCCGCGCCCGGTGCGGCGGCACGCGCGCGATGCCGGGCGCGTCCCAGTCGCGCACCTCGGCGCGCTCGATGCCGAGGCGCTTCAGCAGCCGCGCCATGCCGAACTGCGGATGGTTCGGCTCCAACGCGTCCCATGCCGCGTCGTCCAATTCCCGGTCCAATCCCGGCAGCACCACGAGTCCTTGCGGAAGCCCGAGTATCGTTTCCAAAAGATCGGCGGTCGCGGGCACGCTGCCGGTGGTGCCGGCGGCGACGACCGGTTCCGGCGGCGGCGAGGCGCGCCATGACGCCGCGCGCGCGGCGAGCAACCGGTTGCGCCGCTCCGCCGAGCCGAGCTTGCCTTCCTCGGCGAGCACCTTCGGCCAATGCTCCGTGACGATGCCCAGGAACTTGAGCGTCTGCTGCCAATGGGCCGCGTATTCTTCCGGCACCAGTTTCCCGAGGTGCGCGAAGTCGAGCTGCTCGGTTTCGGCGTGATCGATCAGGCGGACGAGTTCGCGCGCAAGCCCGGCCGCCTGATCGGCGGCCGCGTGGCGGATCGGGTCGGCGCGCACCAGGCGGGCCAGCAGCAGAAGGCGCCGAAGATCGCCGATGGCGGGCGGAAGGTCGGCGCCGACGCCGTTTGCGGCTTCGTCCTCGGCCGCGAAGATCAGCTCGTCCTCGTCGGCGTCGCCGAGAGTTCGGATCGCGGGCAGAAGGGTCGGGCGGCCCGAGGTCCGGCGCAGGAAAGCCTCGGTCAAGGCGCGCGCGCCGCGGCGCGTGGGCAGAAAGACCTGCGCCCCGGCGAGCGCGAGCGGATCGCTTCCCGTCCGCGCCAGCAGGCCCGCGGCCAGCGCATCCGCAAACGGCAGACCCGAAGCGATGGTGAAGATGCCGGAGCGGGCCGGGCGCGCGCTCATCGCCGCCGCTTGGTGCCGGGATAACGCACCCGCATGAAGTCCTCGGCTTCGGCGAGGCCCTCGGCGGTGCCGACGTGGAACCACTCGCCGTCGTGGACGACGCCGTAAAGACGCCCGGCGGCGAGCGCGCGATCGTAGAGAACGTTGAGCGAAAATGCGCCTTCGGGGCTGCCCTTGAACAGGCGCGGGTGGAGGATTTGCACGCCGGTGAACAGATAAGGCGCAAGTTCGCGCTCGGGCCGGCGCGCGAGCCGCCCGGCCGGATCGGCGAGAAAATCCCCCGCGCCGTCGTAGCCGAACGCGGCCGTGGTTTCCTGCAGCAGCAGCAGCGCGTCCATCTCGGATTCCTGCCATTGGCTCCGGAGGCGGGCGAGCGCGTCGTAGGGACCGTTCAGCCACAGCACGTCGGCGTTGACCACGAAAAAAGCGCCCGCGCCCAGCAGCGGCAGCGCGTGCCGCACGCCACCGCCGGTTTCCAGGCGCTGTTCCTCGCGCGAGAGAATGATTTTGGGCGTAGACCTATCTTTGAGATGTTCCGCGATCAAGTCGCTGAGATGGTGGAGGTTGACGACCGCCGTCGCGACGCCCGCGTCGGCGAGCCGGTCAAGGGCGTGGTCGAGGAGCGTCCGGCCCGCGACCGGCACCAGCGGTTTCGGCAGCCGGTCGGTCAGCGGCCTGAGCCGCGTGCCGAGCCCCGCGGCGAGCACCATGGCGCTGGTGAGCGCGGTCATCGCGGCGCTCCCTTGCCCGCCAGCGCGCGCGAAGGAACGATTCGCTTGTCCGGCGGCAGGTGTTCCGCGAGCCAGTCCCGGAGATCAGCGAGCGCGGGATGATCGAGCCGGCGTTCCAGCAGCCGCCACACCCGCGGAATATGAACCAGGTAGTCGGGCTTGCCGTCGCGCGCGAGCAGCCGGGTGAAGATGCCGATCACCTTGGCGTGCCGTTGCGCGGCGAGGATCGCGAAATCGTTCAGGAACTTGGTCCGGTCGAGATCGGGAAATGCGGCAAGATAGCGCCCGGTCATCGCCGCGGCGAGGCCGGGGTCGATGTCGCGCCGGGCGTCTTCGAGCAGCGACATCAGGTCGTAGGCCCTGGGGCCTTCGAGCGCGTCCTGGAAGTCGAGCAGGCCGCAGCGGCCGGTCCCTTCGCCGGGCGCGCGCACCATCAGATTATCCACATGATAATCCCTCAGCACCAGCGTCGGCGGCAGATCGGAAAGGCCCATGAACGCCGTGCCGAGCCAGGCCCCGACGTAATCGCGCTGCGCCCGGACCGAAGGCCGTTCCCCCATGACGGCGGGACAGTACCAGTCGAACAGCAGCATCGCTTCGTCGAGCAGCCGTTTATGGTCGTAGGGGGCCAATCCCTTCGGCACCGCTTGCGCGGGCGCGATGCCGTGCAGGCGAACGAGCACATCGGTCGCCAGTTCGTAGAGCGGACGCTCTTCGCCCGGACGTTCGGCCAGCACGCGGGTAAAGGTGGCGTCGCCGAAATCCTCCAGGATCAAGGCGCCGAGTTCGGCGTCCTCCGCCAGCACTTCCGGCGCCGCCAACCCGAGCGCGCGCAGGTGTCGCGCCACGGCGACGAACGGCCGCACGTCTTCCTTCGGCGGCGGCGCATCCATCAGCATCGCGCGGGCGCCGGCGCGCTCCAGCCGTTCGTAGCGCCGGAAGCTGGCGTCGCCCGCGAGCGGCGAACGGCGCGCGCTTCCCCAACCGTTGCGGGCGAGAAAAACGCCGAGCCTTTTCTTGCGTTCACCGTCGGCGGTCACCGTATCCGGCCTCCCTGAGCCGTTTCCGGCCTTCGCCGAAGCCGACGAGCTCGACGATGCGCGCGTTGGCGTCCGGTCCGGGCGCGAAAGTGATCTCGATCCGCGAGCGCGGCAGGAGGTGCCCAAGCCGTTCGGGCCATTCGATCAGGCAAATGCCCGCGGCGAAAGCCTCCTCCAGGCCAAGCTCGACCGCCTCGGCGGGGCTTTCGATGCGATAGAGGTCGATGTGAAACACCGTCGGCGACTGTCCCGGGTCGCCCGGAAAATCGTACGTCTGCACCAAGGTGAACGTCGGGCTCGGAACTTCGCTGACGTCGCCCCCCGAAAGCGCGGCGCGAGCGGCGACGAACGCGCGCGCGAACGCGGTCTTGCCGGCGCCGAGCGGGCCTCTCAAGCCGAACACGTCGCCCGCGCGCGCGGCGGCGGCGAGGCGGACGGCCAGGGCCCGCGTCGCCGCCTCGTCGGGCAGATCGAGTCGAATGCTCAAGGGGTCTTTTCCCTCCGGCCGGGATGGGGGCTTTGCCGCACGGGGTTGCATGGGGACGCCCCCGCCGTCATCTTAGCGTTATTGGCACGGCGGGGCCGTTCCCGTCAGCCCCCTTTCCCCGCCCGCCGCAGGGTGCAACTTTCCGGCCTAAGAGGCCGTTCCGCCGCCACCATGGCCGACCCCCGCCGCGACACCGATTCGCCCACCCCGCCCGGCGGCGCCCTCAAGACCGACGTCGCCATCGTCGGCGCGGGGCCGGTCGGCCTGTTCGCCGTGTTCGAATGCGGGATGCTGGATATGCGCTGCGTCGTGCTCGACGCCCTCGACGCGCCGGGCGGCCAATGCATCGCGCTTTATCCGGAAAAGCCGATCTACGACATCCCGGGCTATCCCGAAATCGCCGCCGGAAAGCTGATCGATAACCTGCTCGCTCAAGCGCGCCCGTTCCGGCCCGATTTCCGTGTCGGCAGTCCGGTGACGTCCCTGGTCAAGACGGGAAAAAGTTTTCGCCTTACGACCGCCGCGAACGTCGCGGTCGAGGCCGGCGTCGTCGTCATCGCCGCCGGGGTCGGGGCCTTCGGCCCCAACCGGCCGCCGCTCGCGAACCTCGCCCGGTTCGAAGCAAGCGGCGCGGTGCGCTATTTCGTCCAGCGGCGCGACGATTTCGCCGGCAAGCGGGTAGTCATCGCCGGCGGCGGCGATTCCGCGGTCGACTGGGCGCTGTCGCTGGCGCCGCTCGCCCGCCATGTCGCGGTCGTCCATCGGCGCGACAAGTTCCGCGCCGCGCCGGAAAGCGAACGACGCCTGCGCGCGCTCGCCGCCGAAGGCAAGATCGAATTGGTGGTGCCGTATCAACTGGACGCACTCGAAGGTTCCGGCGGCAAGCTCGAAACCGTGGTCGCCAAGAGTCTCGACGGCCAAACGCGCCGATTGTCCGCCGACGCGTTACTGCCGTTCTTCGGCCTCGCCCAGGACCTGGGACCGATCGCCGGCTTCGGCCTGAATCTTGATCGCGACCTGATCACGGTCGATCCCGCGACCTGCGAAACCAGCGTCAAGGGCGTATTCGCCATCGGCGATATCGTCACCTATCCCGGCAAGTTGAAACTTATTCTTTCGGGCTTCGCCGAGGCCGCGCTCGCCGCCCATGCCGCGCGGGCTTATCTGCGGCCCGGCGAGACGTTCCATTTCGAATACTCCACCACGCGCGGAGTGCCCAAACCGTGAGAGTTGTTTTCCTGGCATCGGTCCTGACGGCCGCGACGACGTTCGCGGGCGAGGCCGCCGACGACCGTTCCCGTCTTCCTTTGCCGGTACGTCCGTGCGCCGTCTGCCACGGCAACGGCGGCATTTCGGAATTACCCGGCATTCCCAACCTGGCCGGCCAAAAAGTCGAATACCTCGTCAAGCAAATCACCCATTTGCATTTGAGCGCGAACACCCTGCTCGGTCGCGGTACGGCGCGGGACGAGAGCCCGCCGACCCTTCATCAGAAGCTTTGGTCGGAACATCGCGAAAACCGAATGATGATGCGGCAGACCGCCGACCTCGGCGAGTCGGATGTCCAGGCGATCGCCGAATACTATGCCGCCAAGCCGCGCGCGTGCCCGCCGCCCGGAACCGCTCGCGAAACCCGCCCTACCATCATCACGCGCTGCGCCGTGTGCCACGGCGAGAACGGCGACGGCGTCACGCAGCATGTGCCGAACCTCGCCGGACAGCACCGCCTGTACCTTGCCGATCAAATCAAAAAGATGCGTTCGGCCGAAAAAGGCGAGGTGTTCATCGACGCCGACATCGCCCGCCTGGCCGGGGTCATGGGTCCCCAGTCCGTGCTGGTACCCGAAGACCTGATCAGTCCGATCGCGGCTTGGTTCGTGAACGCCCCGTGCACGGAAAATAAATAACCGGCATCGGCGCGATCCCGTTTATCGCCGGACGGCGACGATCCACAGTCCGACCAGCGCGATCGACGCGAATCCGGCGCCGGCGAGAAACGCCGCGGGCGCGCTGAAGAACTCCCACAGTCCTCCCGCGATCGCGCTGGCCGCGAACGTCAGAATTCCGCCGATGAGATGGAATACGCCGAACGCGCTTCCGCGCAGGCGTTCAGGCGCCGCGTCCGCGACCATGGCCGCGAGCAATCCCTGGGTCAGCCCCATGTGCAGGCCCCATAATAACGCGCCTCCTATGGCGGCGGCGCGATCGGTTCCGAGGGCAAAAACAAAATCGGACACGATCAGCAGGGCGATTCCGGCGGCGAGCACCCGGCCGCGCCCCAGGCGGTCGGAAAGCGCGCCGGCGGGATAGGCGGACGCCGCATACGCCGCCGACATGACGGCCATCACCAGCGGCGCGAAGGCCGGTCCGAAGCCGAGGTCCCGGCCGCGCAGCACGAGAAACGCCTCGCCGAAGCGGGCAAGCGTCAATACCGCCGCCACCGCCGTCACCAACCAGAACGCCCGACCGAGCGCGGACGGTCGAAGAGCGGCGCGGAGCGACAACGCCGGGCCCGACGCCGCGCGCCGCGCGGGCTCGCGCACGCCGAACGCCAGCACGGCGACCGCCGCGAACGCGGGAATGACGGCGATCCAAAATACCGCGCGCACGTCGCCCGCGAACAAAACCATGAGTCCGACGGCGACGAGCGGGGCGATCAGCGCGCCGACGGTATCGAGGGTCTGGCGAAGACCGAACGCCGCGCCGCGCCGGGAGAGATCGGCCAAGTCGGCGACCAACGCGTCGCGCGGCGCGCCGCGAATGCCCTTGCCGAACCGGTCGGCCAGACGGGCGGCCAGAACCCACCCGAGCGTGGGCGCGAGCGCGAACAAGGGCTTGGTCAGCGCGGAAGCGCCGTACCCCAGAAGCGCCAGGGGCTTGCGCCGGCCGATCCGATCGCTGAACCAGCCCGAAAAAATCTTGACGAGCGACGCGACGCCTTCCGCCGCTCCCTCGATCAATCCAAGCGCCAGCGCGCCGGCGCCGAGGGTGCCGACGATGAAAATCGGCAGCAGGCTGTGGACGATTTCGGACGACAGATCCATCAGCAGGCTGACGAAACCGAGCGCCCAAACTCCGCCCGGCAGGCGCGCGCGGTTCGCGGCGGTCATCCGGCCATTTTCCCGAACACGAACAGGCCGGCCACGAACAGCACGCCGTAGATGGCGACGAAGATCGCGATCGAGGCGATTACCGCGATCCATCCGAGAATCGCGAACACGCCGTCCCGTTCGATCAGCGCCACCGCGAACAGCGACACGGCGACCGCGGGCGGTTGGTTGGCGCCGGGGATCGGCAGCGCGAGCAGCGTCGCCATAAACGCCGCCGCCGCGCCGATGGCGCGTTCGGCCGCGGGACCGGTCAGGGAAGGCATGCGCGGGTGAACCGCGCGTTCGATCCGGATCAGCCACGGATCGGCCCGTTCGAGCGCGCGGACCAGGGCTTCGCGGCGAACCGTCCGGCGCGCGAGCGTATCGGGCAGCAGCGGACGGGCATAGCCGAGCATGAGCTGGACGCAAATCACCACCATCGGCAATCCGAATACCGATGACACGCCGGGAATCGCCGACAGCGGCGTCGCCATCGGCAGCGCGAGGATCAGCAGCAGCGCCCCGAACGCGCGCTCGCCCAAGAACGCCAGGATATCGCCGAGCACGATGTTCTCCTCGCGGTGACGCGCAAGCAGCTCGGCGAGCATCTCGCGGATCGAGCGCCGGCCGTCGTAGGGAATCCCGGCGTCAGGCGTTGAGAAAGACATCATATCGAGGAATCGGGGGCTCGGTGCGCGTCGCGTCGATCCATTCCCGGACCGCGGGCCAGGCCCAAACCGCCTCGACGTAATCCCGGGCCGACGGCGGCAAGGGAACCTGGTAGGTGCGGAAGCGCCCGGCCACCGGCGCGTACATGGCGTCCGCGATCGTGAAGTCGCCGAACAGGAACGGCCCGCCCCGCCCGTAACGGCGGCGGCAGTCGTCCCAAAGGGCGACGATGCGCTCGATGTCGGCCCACACTTCGGCCGGCAGGTTCGACTTGTCGCGCGGCCGGGTCGAGCGGCCGCGCAAATTCATCGACAGCGTCGCGCGCAGGGCGCCGAAGCCCGCGTGCATTTCGGTCGCCACCGCGCGCGCCCGGGCGCGCGCCGAGCGATCTCCGGGCCAGAGGTTGGCTTCGGGAAACAACTCGGCCAGGTATTCGCAGATGGCCAACGACTCCCACACCGTGACGTCGCCGTGCACGAGGACCGGCACTTTCCCGGTCGGCGAATAAACCTTGATCCGGGCGGCCTTGTCGGGATCATCCAGGTGGATCAGGACTTCCTCGAAGGACGCGCCGGTCCGCTTGAGCGCCAGCCACGGCCGCCACGACCAGGACGAATAGTTCTTGTTGCCGATGACGAGGGTGAATGAATTCATGGTTCACGGGCCGAGTGGCGTAAAGCGCCGAACGTCACAAGCCGTGTTCCAGCCCGACACCCGCGGGCAATACTAACATGCCCGCGCGGTGCCGCGCCAACCGGGGCGCGGCACTCCCTTTCGCGGCCCGGCGGTCTCGCTTATAAGATTCGGCCGGGTCCTCCGGATTTCAAATCATCGGGATGTTCATGCCCCCGACGCACCCGTTGTTGCCCGCGTCCTTGCCGTTCGTCGACCGCGCGCGCGACGCGGTGCCCGTCGTTCGGATCGCGCCCAAGGCGTTCGCCGGGTGGCTGAAAGCGGCGCCGGCTCGGCTCAAGCGCTGGGCGCGCGCCAATCATTTCCGGGCCGAACCCGGCGCCGTGTTGCCCGTGCCCGGTCCCGACGGAAGCATCGCCCGCGTGGCGTTCGTCCAGACCGATGATGCGGGGCCATGGGGGTATGCGCGCCTTCCGGGCAGGCTTTCGCCCGGCGCCTATCGCCTGGAAAACGACATCGGGCCCGCCGCCGCCGATGCCCTGGCGCTCGGCTGGGCGCTCTCGGCCTACACGTTCGACCGCTATCGCGGCAACGGCGGGAAGAAACCGAACGGCGCCGTTCTCGTCTGGCCGAAGGCCGCCGATCGCGGAGCGGTCACGCGCGCCGCCGAGGCGACCTACCTGGTGCGCAATCTCGTCAATGTTCCGGCCAACGACATGGGTCCGGCCGATCTGGCCGCCGCCGCGCGCGCGCTCGCCCGCCGCCACGGCGCGCGCATGACCGAGATCGTCGGCGACGCCTTGCTCAAAAAAGGCTATCCGGCCGTGCACGCGGTCGGCCGCGCGGCGGCGCCCGGACGCGCGCCGCGATTGATCGACCTGGTTTGGGGCCGGGCCGGGGCGCCGCGCGTGACGCTGGTCGGCAAGGGCGTCTGCTTCGATACCGGCGGACTCGATCTGAAATCTTCCGCCAATATGAAGCTGATGAAAAAGGACATGGGCGGCGCGGCGCACGCGCTCGGCCTCGCCCACATGGTGATGGCGGCGAAACTCGACGTGCGGCTCCGCGTGCTGATCCCGGCGGTGGAAAACAGCGTCTCGGGCGACGCCATGCGCCCGCTCGATGTCGTGCGGACGCGCAAGGGCCTGACCGTCGAGATCGGCAACACCGACGCCGAGGGACGGGTGATATTGGCCGACGCGCTCGCCGAGGCGGCCGGCGGGCGTCCGGCTTTGATCGCCGATTTCGCCACCTTGACCGGCGCCGCGCGCGTCGCGCTCGGCGCCGAGCTGCCCGCGCTTTTCTGCAACGACGACGGCGTCGCCGACGCGCTGCTCGCCGCCGGCAAGGCCGCCTTCGATCCGCTGTGGCGGCTGCCGCTGTGGGCCCCCTACGGCAAGATGATCGAAGGCAAGACCGCCGATATCACCAACGCTCCCGAGGGCGGATTCGCGGGCGCGATCACGGCGGCCTTGTTTCTCGAGCGGTTCGTCGAACCGTCGATCCCGTGGGTGCACCTCGACCTCATGGCCTGGAACACGACCACCACCCCCGGTCGTCCCGAAGGGGGGGAGGCGATGGGCATGCGCGCTCTTTTTGCCCTGCTCGCGGATCGGTACGGACGGGCGCGC
>CAYPQV010000017.1:0-34779 GCA_964412955.1 uncultured Hyphomicrobiales bacterium | reverse complement strand
GGGCGAATCCCCGCGCGCTAATATGGATGCGCCCCTATCGGGGCGCGCGGGCGAATCCCCGCGCGCTAATATGGATGCGCCCCTATCGGGGCGCGCGGGCGAACCTTCCTTCGCCCGCCGAAGCGGGCTTCGCGAAGGCGGGTCCCCGCGCGTTCATAAAGACGCGCCCCTATCGGGGCGCGCGGGCGAATCCCCGCGCGCTAATACGGATGCGCCCCTATCGGGGCGCCGCGCCGGAAATCATAATTCCGGAGGCTTGTTTCTCCGCCGGCTCATTCCGGAAATTCTGTTGCAAAGTCAGGCAGTTCCCGATAAAAAGTTCTGCATGCGGAACGATTTTGCGGGCGCGTGACGGCGGCAAGAGCGAACGGGGGACCGGATGGCGGTTCAACTCGACGAGATCCAGGCGCTCGATATCTGGCGGCGCGCGCTCAGCGCCAGCGTTCGCCTCGAGGCCCCGGATTTGTCCGCGCGACAGATGTCCATCCTGCTGACGGTTTACCTGACGCCGCCGCCGCATACGGTGCGCGGGCTCGCCAATCTTCTCGGCATTTCCAAACCGGCCGTCACGCGCGCGATCGATCGGCTGACCGAAATCGAATTCGTCCGCCGCAAGATCGACGAACAGGACCGGCGCAGCGTACTGGTGCAACGCACGGTACGCGGTTCCGTATTCCTGCGCGAATTCGGCGAACTGATCGTCCGCGCCGCCAGCGAACTGCCTTAAGGTCCGCCACCCTTTTTGATTGCGCCTACGGCGCCGCCGCCGCCCGGCGGGTCGGAGGACGGTAACGCGCGAGGTATCCGGGCACGACCGCCTCGACCGGCGTCGGCGCGATGCCGAGGTCCGCGAGTCCCGGCGATTTTCCGCTCGCGACATTGTCCACCGTCAACAGCCGCACCTGGTCGGGCGTCAGCAATGGCTTCGGCAGCCACTGAAGAATCATGGCTTCGATCTCGGCCAGCCAGTAGGGCATCGGTACCAGCAGGCGGCATCGGCCGGTCGCCGCGATGACGAGCGTCATGATCTCCTTGAAGCTGTAGGCGCGCGGCCCGGCCAATTCGAACGTGCGGCCGCGGGTCTCCGGGCCTTTCAGACAGGCGACGACGGCGTCCGCCACGTCGCCGACGAAAACCGGCTGCATCTTCGGCCCGCCCGCGCCGAAGAAATCGAGAACGAACGGCAGGGCGCCCTCGCCGCGACGAAGAGCGGGAAACGTCGGTGCCCCGATTACCGGCAGCACCGGCGAAAAGCGCGCGAGGGCGGCGAAGCGGTTGAAGAAGTCGTCCTCGGGTCCGAACACCACGCTCGGGCGCAGGATCGCGGCATCCGGGAACGCGGCGCGCACTTGCGTTTCGCCTTCCGCCTTGCTGCGGGCGTAAACCGATTCGGAACCGGCGTCGGCACCGAGGGCGGAAACATGCACCAGCCGCTTGACGCCCAGGGCGGCGGCTTCGCGGGCCACGTTGCCCGCGCCCTCGGCGTGAATGCGGGCGAAGGTGCGCTTGCCGCGCTCGAACAAAATGCCGACCAGGTTGACCGCCGCGCCCGCGCCGGCAAGCGCGCGGCCGACCGACGCGGCATCGGTCACGTCGGCGCTCCACGGCACGACCTGGCCGACGTCGCCGAGGGGTTTCAGCATCAGGGCCCGTTCCGGGTCCCGCCCGGCGACACGCACGATCGCGCCTTCCCGGCACAGGCGGCGCACCACGTGCCGCCCGAGAAAACCCGACCCTCCGAAAACCGTCACCACCTCGCGGCGCATGATCCATGACCTCCCTGGAGAGGCGTTCCGGAGCCCGTCCGAACGCGAAGCCGAAGGCGGTATTTTGGCATAAGGCCGGCGGGCGGACCATCCCCGCACCGCCCCGCCCTTGCGCATCCAAGCGCGCGCCACGGGCGATCCCGGTTGACAGCGAGCCCCCCTCGGATTAACGACGTGGGCCCTCGGGGCTTTCGGGGTCGCCTACCCGCCGATGCCCCTTGGTGTTCGCCCGATGCCCAGGTGGCGGAATTGGTAGACGCGCAGGTTTCAGGTACCTGTGGCCGCGAGGTCGTGGAAGTTCGAGTCTTCTCCTGGGCACCATCATCGGGCACCATCGGGGCCGCAAGCGTCGGCCCAGCAGGAACGGAGCGCCGGTGAAATCTCGGAAGCCCGCCATCGAAGTCCACCGCGGCGATCTGCCGAAAGGCCTTTCGTTCGAGCGCGCCGTTGCCGTCGATTGCGAGTCCCAGGGGCTGCATCCGCGCCGTGACCGGTTGTGCGTCGTTCAACTGTCGTCCGGGGACGGCACCGCGCATCTCGTCCACTTCCCCGAACCCGATTACGACGCCCCCAACCTGAAAGCGGTGCTCGCCGACAAGCGGATCACCAAGATATTTCATTTCGCGCGTTTCGACATGGCGATCATGCGCCAGCACCTCGGCGTCATGGCGGTTCCGGCCTACTGCACCAAGATCGCGTCCCGACTGGTGCGCACCTACACCGACCGTCACGGTCTCAAGGATTTGTGCAAGGAACTTCTCGGCATCGAGCTGAGCAAGGAACAGCAATCCTCCGATTGGGCGACGGAATCCCTGAGCCCGGCGCAGATCCGGTACGCCGCGGCCGACGTTCTCCACCTGCATGCCTTGCGGGCGAAGCTGGATGCCATGCTCGCGCGCGAGGATCGCACCCGGATGGCCGATGCGTGCTTCGCCTTCCTGCCGATGCGCGTCGAGCTCGACCTCGCCGGATTTGAAGCCGAGGACTTTTTCGCCCACGTGTGAGCGGATACGCGGCCCGCGGGGAGCGGGCGTCCCGAGTTCGGCGGATGCGGCGGTTTCCCGGCTTTTGTTGACGAATCATAGGGTTAAAGGCATACTCGCGAACTATTAAGTTTCGGGATGGCGTAATGACGCCACGGCGTTCCGGCCCGGTCATGGCGTTCTGTCGGCTCCCCTAAGAGCCGGCATCGACCCCCCGGCAAGCGCCGAAACCCGCGAACACGGATCCATTCGCGCATGGCAACGACCGAAGCCAAGCTTTCCACGACGACCGAGACCAACGCGGGCATCGCCACCGCGCGGCGCGTCCTTGCGCTCGAAGCCGACGCGTTGCGCGCGCTGGCCGCGAGCCTCGGCGCCAGCTTCGCCGCCGCGCTTGAAACCCTCGCCGCCGTCAAGGGACGCGTGATCGTCACCGGCATCGGCAAGAGCGGGCACATCGCGCGCAAGATCGCGGCGACGCTGGCCTCGACCGGAACCCCGGCGCTGTTCGTGCATCCGGCCGAAGCCAGCCACGGCGATCTCGGCATGGTCACGAACCAGGACGCGGTACTGGCGCTTTCCAATTCGGGCGAGACCGCCGAGCTCGCCGACATCGTCGCCTACAGCAAGCGTTTCGCCATACCGTTGATCGCGATGACGTCGGATTCCGCCAGCGCGCTGGCCCGCGCCGCGACCGTCGCCCTGATCTACCCGGGCGCCGTCGAGGCGTGCCCGATGGGTCTCGCGCCGACGACTTCCACGACCCTGATGCTTGCGCTCGGCGACGCGCTCGCCGTTGCGTTGTTGGAAAACAAAGGCTTTTCCGCCGACGACTTCCGCCAACTCCACCCGGGCGGGAAGCTCGGACGGCGCCTGCTCCATGTCGCCGACATCATGCATTCCGGCGAGCGCATACCGTTGCTCCCGCCGTCGGCGCGGATGACCGACGCCATCGTCGAAATGACCGGCAAGAGCCTGGGCTGCGTCGGCATCGTCGATTCTTCCGGCCGCTTGAGCGGCATCATCACCGACGGCGACATCCGCCGGCACATCTCGGACGACAACCTGCTCCGGCGGACCGCCGGCGACGTCATGAACCGCAACGTCAAGACGGTGCGGCCGGACGCGCTCGCGAGCGAAGCGCTTCAAATCATGAACACCAAGGCGATCACCGCGCTGTTCGTGGTCGAAGACGGCCGCCCGGTCGGCATCCTGCACATTCACGATTGCCTGCGTGCGGGCGTGGCGTGACCGGAGCATCCGATCGGGCCCGCGCCATGAGTGCCGCCACACCCTCGATTCCCCGTTCCATACGTCCCGGCAGCACCGGGATCGAAGCCCATGCCGGCGGCCCGGCCCCAGGCCGGCGCGGGGGGTACAGCCGGTTCGTCGCCATCGCCAAGCTCGTCCTGCCCCTGGCGGCGGTCGCCCTGCTCGCCCTGGTATGGGCGTGGCCGAACCTGCGCGGCGGCGATTTGCGTTTCCGGCTCGGGTTTTCCGACCTCGTCACCCGCGAAACCGCGGGGCCGAGCATGATCAATCCCCGCTACGTCGGCACCGACAAGAGCCAGCAGCCTTATTCCATCACCTCCAACGTCGCCCGCAACTCGCCCGCCGACCGGATGAAGATCGACCTGGAAGTGCCCAAGGGCGACATCGTCCTCAACGACGGGACTTGGCTCATGCTGTCGGCGGATACCGGCGTTTACGCCCGGACCGCCAAGACCCTCGATCTCACCGGCGGCGTGACCTTGTTTCACGACAGCGGCTATGAAATTCGCACCGACAGCGCCTATGTCGACCTCGACCAGGGCACCGCCGCGGGCGACCAGCCGGTGCACGGGCAGGGCCCCTTCGGCGATCTCCGCGCCGAGGGATTCATCCTGCTCGACAAGGGCAAGGTCATTCACTTCACCGGCAAGTCGAAGCTGACGATCTGGCCGGGCTTCCGGATGAACCCGTCATGATCCGCTTCGGCGTCGTTGCGCTCGCCTTGATTCTTGCCGTTGCCGCCGCGCCGTTTGGCGCGGGCGCGCAGACGCTCAACTTCGGCGCCGGAGGATCGGATCAGCCGATCGAGATTTTCGCCGACGACGGCATCGAATGGCAGCAGGAGAACCTGCTCTTTCTCGCTCGCGGCAACGCGCGCGCCGTGCGCGGCGACGTCACGGTGTTCGGCGACGAACTGCGCGCCTACTACCGCGAGAAGCCCGACGGCGGCAGCGAAATTTTCCGTCTCGACGCCATCGGCAACGTCCGCATCGTTTCCCCCACCCAGGAAGGCACCGCCGCGCATGCCGTCTACGACGTCGACAACGCGGTCCTGGTGTTGACCGGATCGACGCCCCGATTTCGCAGCGGCGACGACATCGTGGTGGCCGAACGGCAGATCGAATACTGGGAACAGAAGCAAATGGCGGTCGCGCGCGGCAATGCCACCGCCACCCGCGAAGACCGAACGCTGCGCGCCGAGACCCTTGCCGCCTATTTCCACAAGGACGCGGCGGGCAAGAGCAGTATATTCCGGGTCGACGCTTTCGACCGGGTCGTGATCCGGACCACGACCGAAACCGCCAACGGCGACCGCGGCGTCTACAACGTCGAAAGCGGTATCGCCACGCTGACCGGATCGGTTAAAGTCGAGCGCGACAACAACGTTCTGACCGGCTGCCGCACCGAGGTCAATTTGAAGACCAACATCAGCAAGATGTTCGCCTGTCCGACCGATCGGGTGCGCGGCGTGTTAACCCCGACGAAAGGCCCCAAGGCGCAATCTGCACCCGCGTCCGGCAAGGGCGCCAAGGCAACCAAGTCGACGAAACCCTGAGAAAATGGCCGACCGCCCCCTGTATCCGCCTAAACCACCCGCGCAACCTCCGGCGCCGCCGCGCCTGGTCGCGGACAACCGGGGATTGATCGCGACCAACCTCGGCAAGCGGTTCAAGAAACGTCCGGTGGTGCGCGGCGTCACGCTGACGATCCAGCGCGGCGAGGTGGTCGGCCTGCTCGGCCCCAACGGCGCCGGCAAGACCACGTGCTTCTACATGATCACCGGGTTGATCCCGCCCGATTACGGCTCGATCGTTCTCGACGGCGAGGATATCACCGACCTGCCCATGTACCGCCGCGCCCGGCTCGGCATCGGCTACCTGCCCCAGGAAGCGTCGATCTTTCGCGGCCTCAACGTCGAGGAGAACATCCGCGCGGTGCTGGAAACGATCGAACCGGTCCGCGACCGGCGCGAGGCGATTCTCGACGCGCTGCTCGCCGAATTCTCCATCACCCACCTGCGCCGCGCGCCCGCGCTCGCGCTGTCGGGCGGCGAGCGGCGCCGGGTCGAAATCGCCCGCGCGCTGGCGTCCAATCCCCATTTCGTCCTGCTCGACGAGCCCTTCGCCGGAATCGATCCGATCGCGGTCGGCGACCTGCGCGCACTGGTCGCGCACCTCAAGGATCGCGGCATCGGCGTCCTGATTACCGATCACAACGTGCGCGACACCCTCGACGTCATCGACCGCGCCTACATCATCCACGACGGTCAGGTGCTGATGGAGGGCGGGCCCCGCGACATCGTCGGCAACGAAGACGTCCGGCGGGTTTACCTGGGCGACCGCTTCTCCCTGTAGCGGAACCGCCGCGGGACCGCCGGCAGCGCACGGCCCAGCAACGTAAGACAACGTCATGGCCCTGACACCCCGGCTCGATCAGCGACAAACCCAAGCGCTGGTGATGACGCCTCAGCTGCAGCAGGCGATCAAGCTGCTGCAGATGTCGAACCTCGAACTCGCCGAGTACGTCGCAACGGAACTGGAACGGAATCCGCTGCTCGAACGAGAGGACGCCGAGCGCGCGGGCCCCACGGACGTAAACGAACCGAATTCGGACGACGCCGGCGCCGCGGACACCGGTGAAGCGGCGGAAGGCGGAAGGGCGGACTTCGGCGGCGATTCCGCCCGCATCGCCACCGACGAGGCCGCGCCCGAAACCGCGGCGCAGGCGCTCGACGTGGATTACGACAACGATTGGGCCAACAACGACGGCGTCGGCGGCGATTCCGCCGCCACCGATCCGAGCCTGCCGAGCCTGCGCGGGCTCGGCGCGGGCTCCGGCCGTGCCGGCGACCGTCCACGGGCGGAAGATACGTTGATCCGAGACATCACCTTGCGCGAGCATCTGCTGTCCCAGCTCGGCGTCGAGATCGTCGATCCGCAGGACCGATTGATCGGCATCCATTTGATCGAAGCCCTGGACGAGGCCGGCTACCTGACCGGCGATCTCGAGTCGATCGCCGAACGTCTCGGCTGCGACGTCGCGCTCGTGCGGTCAACGCTGGCGCGACTGCAGCAATTCGACCCGGCCGGGGTCTTCGCCCGCGATCTCGCCGAATGCCTGGCGTTGCAGCTGCGCGAAAGAGACCGTCTCGATCCGGCCATGCAAACCCTGCTCGGTCATCTCGACCTGATCGCCCGGCGCGAATTCGCCCAGTTGTCGCGGTTGTGCGGCGTGGACGCCGAAGATACCGCCGACATGATCAACGAAATCCGCACCCTCAACCCCAAGCCGGGACTCGCGTTCGACCCCGCTCCGGCCGCGCCGGTCATTCCCGACGTCCTGATGCGATCTCAGCCGGGCGGAGAATGGATCGTGGAACTCAACCCCGACACGCTGCCGCGCGTCCTGATCAACAACGCCTACCACACGCGGGTCAGCCGCGCCGCGCGCACCAAGGAAGAGCGCCATTACATCGCCGATCAGCTGCAAAGCGCCGCGTGGTTGGTCAAGTCGCTGCACCAGCGCGCGACCACGATCCTGAAGGTCGCCGCCGAAATCGTCCGCCAGCAGGACGCTTTCTTCGCGCGCGGCGTCGCCCACCTGAAGCCGATGGTGCTACGCGACATCGCAACCGCGATCGAGATGCACGAAAGCACCGTCAGCCGGGTGACCTCGAACAAGTTCATCGCCACGCCGCGCGGCATCTACGAACTCAAGTATTTCTTTTCCACCGCCCTGCCGTCGGCGGGAGGCGGCGAGGCGCATTCGGCCGAAGCGGTGCGCCATCGCATCCGCGCCCTGATCGCGGCGGAAAGCGCCGACGCGATCCTGTCCGACGATCAGATCGTGGACATCCTCAAGGGGGAAGGAATCGAGGTGGCGCGCCGGACCGTGGCGAAATACCGCGAGGGACTCGGGATCGCGTCCTCGATCCAGCGACGGCGCGAAAAAAATTCCGACTGGCCCGGCCGCCACGCCTAACCCGCCACGTCTAACCCAGGGGCCCGGTCGGGCCCTCCCGACGCCCTCTAGATGTAGGTCAAGAGGGTTCCTTCCCCTCCCGCCGCTATTGACACCGGGATGGGGCCGGACCTACCTTCCCGGCCTTCGAGACCCCCGGCACGGAGGAGCTTGCGTCCGGGTCGCCGCTTTCGACCCCGCCTCTTTCCCCCCCTATTGCCACGGCCCGCCAACCGGACCACATCAGTTTCAAGAACACCAAGGGCAAGAACTCGACCCCATGGAAGTCCTCGTCCACGGCAAGCAGATGGATGTCGGCGACGCCTTGCGCGGCCACGTCGAATCCAACCTGAAATCCCACGTCGCCAAATATTTCGGCCGGGCGATCAACGCCCACGCCACCTTCAGCCGCGCCGCGCACGATTTTCGCGCCGACATCGCCGTGCATCCGCGCCGCGGCCTGGTCGTCCAGGGCAGCGCCGAAGCGGGAGACGCCTACGCCGCGTTCGACGTCGCGCTGGCGCGCATCGACAAGCAGCTGCGCCGCTACAAGCGGCGCCTCAACGACCGCCACAAGGAGGCGGGCGAAAGCGAAATCCTGCAGGCCCAGCAGTTCGTGATCGCGCCGGATAATGCCGAGACCGAGGTTCCGGCCGAAGAGGCGCCACCCATCATCGTCGCGGAAATGCCCCACGACATCGCCACACTCACGGTCAGCGAGGCGGTCATGCGTCTCGATCTCGCCGACGCGCCCGTGATCATGTTCCGCAGCCGCGCCAACGGCGCTTTCAACGTCGTTTATCGCCGTTCCGACGGCAACATCGGCTGGATCGATCCCAGCGCCGCCGAACGGCGCTGACGGCACCCACAAGCCCCCGCGCGAGCCATCCTCATGGAAATCGCCGATATCCTGACCCCGGACGCCGTCGTGCCGGCCTTGCGCGCGACCAGCAAGAAACAGGCGCTGCAGGAATTGTCGCGCCGGGCGGCGGTGCTGACGGGGTTGGACGAACGGGCGATTTTCGACGTACTGATGGATCGCGAGCGGCTCGGCACCACCGGCGTCGGCAACGGCATCGCCATTCCGCACGGGAAACTGCCGAGCCTCGATCGCCTGTACGGACTGTTCGCGCGGCTCGAACGCCCGATCGATTTCCAGTCGATCGATGACCAGCCGGTCGATCTGATTTTCCTGCTGCTGGCGCCGGAATCCGCCGGCGCCGATCACCTCAAGGCGCTGGCCCGCGTTTCGCGCCTGTTGCGCGACAAAGCCGTCTGCGAAAAGCTGCGCGGAACCGAGGAAAGCGAGCCGATCTACGCGCTCCTCACGGAATCGCGCGAAACCCGCGCGGCCTGAGCGTCGCTCTCCAGATCGTTTACCCGCTTCGCGTCACTTCTGTGCCGCTACGCCTAGTGAACGCTGGCCGGTTCGAGGTCGTTCTGGCGGAGCCCGGCGAACGCCACGTCGCGGCTGCCGGCCAGCCCGAGCGGCTCGCCGTTGGCGGCATGGATCGCGTAGGCGACACCGGCTTCGGTCTGGACTTTCTTGACGTAGGCGACGGCGTTGACGCCCCACATTTCCAAATCGGCGGCGGTCAACAAATGAATCGGCGGGGTCGCGGCCTGCGGCTTGTCGTTGCGGTGGTTCATGGCGGGTTCTCCCGTGGGGTTGATGTTCCGAAGACCTTCAGCCCTCGGCCTTGACGTCGATGGTTCCGCCGGCGCGCTTGGCGGAGGAAGCGGCGCCCTTCCCCGTTGCGATCTTTATGGTGCGGACTTCCGGCTCGGGGACATGCCGGACCAGGTCCACGTGCAGCAATCCGCTCGCGAGCGTGGCGCCCGCGACCTCGATTCCTTCCGCCAGCACGAACGCCCGCTGGAACTGCCGCGCGGCGATGCCGCGATGCAGGAATACGCGATCGGAATCGTCGGCGCCCTGACGGCCGCGAATGACCAACTGGTTGTCTTCGACCGTGACCGCAAGATCGTCCTCGGCAAAGCCGGCGACCGCGAGGGTGATGCGCAGCCCGTTCTCGCCCACCTGTTCGATGTTGTAGGGCGGATAGCCTTCGGCCGAGGCCTTGGAGGCCCGGTCGAGCAGGCGCTCGAAATGGTCGAACCCGAGCAAAAGGGGGCTGTTGAAGCCGGCAAAGCGCGTCATGGATCGACTCCTCGTTGATGAGCGAGCATCCCGGAAGGCGCGGAAACCTCGGCCTCCCGGATCGGAACCCGCCTTTCGCGGCATTCCGACCGTGACTCTAATTTGGGGCCGATTAAGGGAGTGTCAATGGCCCCGCCGCCGCCGTCCGGGGCCCAAAAGCGCCAAAAACCGGGCCGAGATCACAAAAAACCCCGGCGGGGCGCGCCGGGGCGGGAAGCGATCGGATGCGAAGTGGTGGAGCCGAGCGGAGTCGAACCGCCGACCTCTTGAATGCCATTCAAGCGCTCTCCCAACTGAGCTACGGCCCCTTCGCGAAAAAATTCCCGGTCGCCCGACGGCGCGTCAGCGACCGCCCTCGGTCTCGATGTGATCCTTGACTTCGGCCACGTCGTCCTCGTCCTCGCCGAGATCGGAGGTATCCTCGATGACCTCTTCGTCCTCCTCCTCGTCTTCGGCCGCGGCCGTCTCCAGGGCCGCGTCCTCGCCTTCGGCCATGAGGCTCGCCTCCGGCGCGACCGGCGCCGGCGCGGGCTTGGCCGGCTCGACGGGACGCGCGGGCGCCCGGCGAAGCTTGGGCGGCGGCTCGGCGCTGTTCTCGGTGCCGCACTTCGGACAAACGATCTGCGAACGGTTCAGATCGTAGAAGCGCGCGCCGCACCCCTGACAAATTCGTTTCGTGCCCCATTCCGGCTTGCTCACGCGCCGCTCTCCTCTCGTTCCACGCTGATCCGAATTCCGCCGATCCGGCGACGCCGACCCGCGGCCCCGCATGCCCGGCTCCGGGCGTGGGCAGAGCCTTTGCCATTTTCCCGCCCGGGTGTCAAAACTAAAAACGCGGCCCCGATACCCCGCAAAACCCGCTCAACGCCCGGATTCCGAGGCCCTACCGCTCCCCGGAGCGGCATGTTAGGACCATCCCGGAAACCCCCGCCGTATGACCTCTCCCGCTCCCCTTTTGTCCCGCCCCGCCCGGACGCTGACCGGCACCGTCGCGGCGCCGGGAGACAAATCCGTTTCGCACCGGGCCCTGATGTTCGGGGCGCTCGCCGTCGGCGAAACCCGCATCGACGGCCTGCTCGAGGGCGAGGACGTGGTCGCCACCGCGCGCGCGCTTCGCGCCCTTGGCGCCGGGGTCGAACGCCTGGGCGAGGGCACCTGGCGGGTCGCCGGCAGGGGCGTCGGCGGACTGATCGAGCCCGACGACGTGCTCGATCTCGGCAATTCGGGCACCTCGGCCAGGCTGCTGATGGGAATTCTCGCCGCGCACCCGTTCACCGCGACGCTGACCGGCGACGCCTCGCTCCGCCGCCGCCCCATGGGCCGGGTGATGGAGCCGCTCGGGCGGATCGGCGCGACATTCGTGTCCCGCGACGGCGGCCGCATGCCGCTTACGATCACCGGCACCGCCGAGCCGGTACCGATCGAGTACGCCTTGCCGGTGCCGTCGGCGCAGGTGAAGTCGGCGATCCTGCTCGCCGGGCTCGCCGCGCCCGGGGCGACCAGCGTCATCGAAAGCGAACCCACCCGCGACCATAGCGAGCGCATGCTGCGCCATTTCGGCGCCCAGGTGACGGTCGAGGATCTCGGCGACGGACGCCGGCGCGCGACGGTGGTCGGTCAACCGGAACTTCGCGCCGCGAGCGTGCGCGTTCCCGGCGACATTTCCTCGGCCGCGTTCCCGCTGGCGGCGGCGGCGATCGTGCCCGGCTCGCGCGTGACGGTGAAAGGCGTCGGCGTCAATCCGCTGCGCGCCGGCCTGATCGACACGTTGCGCGAGATGGGCGCCGACATCGTCCTCGCCAACGCGCGCGAGGAAGGCGGCGAGCCGGTCGCCGATATCACCTGCGCCCAGGTTCCCCTCAAGGGCGTCGAGGTTCCGCCCGAACGCGCGCCCAGCATGATCGACGAATACCCGATCCTCGCCGTCGCCGCGGCCTGCGCCCGGGGCCGCACGCGCATGAACGGGCTCAAGGAGTTGCGGGTCAAGGAAAGCGACCGGCTCGCGGCCATGGCCCGCGGCCTCGCCGCGTGCGGCGTGAAGGTGGAGGAAGGCGAGGACTGGCTCGCGGTCGAAGGTACCGGCACCCCGCCCGGCGGCCAGTCCCGGATCGCGGTCAATCTCGATCACCGCATCGCCATGGCCTTTCTCGTGCTCGGCATGGCCAGCCGCGACGGCGTCGCCATCGACGACGCCCGCCCGATCGAAACCAGCTTTCCGGGTTTCGTCGCCCTGATGAACGGGCTCGGCGCGCGCCTCGAGGCCACGTCGTGATCATCGCCATCGACGGGCCGGCCGGGTCGGGCAAGGGCACGCTCGCCAAACGGCTCGCGGCGCATTTCGGTTTCGCCCACCTCGATACCGGCCTGATCTACCGGGCGGTGGGCCACGCCATGCTCCGGGCCGGACTCGACCCCGAGGACAAGGCGGCGGCCGAGCGGGCGGCCAAGGCCCTCGACCCGGCCACGTTCGCCGACCCCGCGCTTCGCGGCGACGACGCGGCTAACGCCGCCTCCAAGGTTTCCGCCATCCCGGCGGTGCGGGCCGCGCTGCTCGAGTTCCAGCGCCGGTTCGCGGTTTCCCCCCCGGGCGGGGCGCCGGGGGCCGTTTTGGACGGCCGCGACGTGGGCACCGTGGTCTGCCCCGACGCCCCGGTGAAACTTTTCCTAACCGCGACCCCGGAAGTGCGGGCCGAGCGGCGCGTTAAAGAGTTGCGGGAGAGGGGCCTCGAAGCTATATATGCGCGCGTTTTGCAGGACTTGAACGAGCGCGACGCCCGTGATCGAGCCCGCGCCGTTGCCCCGTTGACCCCGGCCACGGACGCGTTGGTGCTGGATACCAGCACCCTCGACGCCGACGCCGTGTTCGACTTGGCGCTCCGCCACATCGCCGCGCGCGGGCAAGGCTGAGCATCCCGCTTCCGCGTCAACCCCATCAAGACCTCCGGAACCAACCGGACGGCCCGAACAACGAACCCGAAGAAAGGATTAGTCCCAGTGCCTCGTCCCCGTTCCGCCGCCACCGCCGTTCCCGCCGCCTCCACCCAGGAATTCGCCGCGCTGCTCGAGGAATCCCTCGCCCAGCGCCCCACCTTCTCCGGCCAGGTCCACAAGGGCACCGTCGTCCGCATCGAAAACGACTTCGCCGTGATCGACGTCGGCCTCAAGTCCGAGGGCCGCGTCCAGCTCAAGGAATTCGGCGCGCCCGGCCAGGCGCCGGAGATCAAGCCCGGCGACACGGTCGACGTGTTCATCGAGCGTTACGAGGACAAGGAAGGCCTGGTCCGGCTCAGCCGTGAAAAGGCGCGGCGCGAGGAAGCGTGGGAAGACCTCGAAAAGGCGTTCCAGAAGGGCCAGCGCGTCAACGGCACCATCTTCGGACGCGTCAAGGGCGGCTTCATCGTCGATCTCGCCGGTGCGGTCGCGTTCCTGCCCGGAAGCCAGGTCGACATCCGTCCCGTGCGCGACATCACGCCGCTGATGGGCGTGCCGCAACCGTTCCAGATCCTGAAAATGGACGCCGGCCGCAACAACATCGTCGTTTCGCGCCGCGCGGTGCTCGAAGAAACCCGGACCGAGGCGCGCTCGGAACTGATCGCCCAGCTGCGCGAAGGCCAGGTCATGGACGGCGTGGTCAAGAACATCACCGACTACGGCGCGTTCGTCGATCTCGGCGGCGTCGACGGGCTGCTGCACGTCACCGACATCGCCTGGAAGCGCATCAACCATCCGTCCGAGGCGCTCCATGTCGGCCAGAACGTGAAGGTCCAGGTCATCCGCTTCAACCCCGAGACGCAGCGCATCTCGCTCGGCATGAAGCAGCTCGAGGCCGACCCGTGGCAGGGCGTCGTCCTCAAGTATCCGAAGAACACCAAGTTCAAGGGCCGCGTCACCAACATCACCGATTACGGCGCGTTCGTGGAATTGGAACCGGGCGTCGAAGGCCTGGTTCACGTCTCCGAAATGAGCTGGACCAAGAAGAACGTCCATCCGGGCAAGATCGTATCCACCAGCCAGGAAGTCGAGGTGATGGTGCTCGACGTCGACCCCGACAAGCGCCGCATCAGCCTCGGCCTCAAGCAGTGCCAGTCCAATCCCTGGGACACCTTCCGCGAAAAGTATCCGGTCGGCTCGATCGTCGAGGGCGAGATCAAAAACATCACCGAATTCGGCCTGTTCATCGGCTTGACCCCCGACATCGACGGCATGTGCCACCTGAGCGACATCTCGTGGAAAACGCCGGGCGAAAAGGCGATCGCCGAGTACCAGAAGGGCCAAGTGGTCAAGGCCAAGATCCTCGACGTCGATCCGGTCAAGGAGCGCGTCAGCCTGGGCATCAAGCAGGTCGAGGAAGACCGCGCCGAAGCCGTCGCCAAGCTCAACAAGGGCGACGTGGTCACCTGCACCATCACCGCCGTCACCGACGGCGGGATAGAAGTCACCGTCACCGGCGGCCAGCACGGATTCATCCGCAAGGCCGAACTGTCGCGCGACCGGGCCGAACAGCGCCCCGCCCGCTTTGCGCCGGGCGAAAAGGTCGACGCCAAGGTGACCCAAGTCGACGCCAAATCCCACCGTCTCTCCCTCTCGATCAAGGCGCTCGAGGTCGAGGAGGAAAAGAAGGCGATGGCCGAATACGGTTCGTCCGATTCGGGCGCTTCGCTCGGCGACATCCTCGGCGCCGCGATTCAGAAGGCCAAGGCCGCCAAGTCCGCGAGCGAAGGGGGAGCCGCCGACGAGGCCAAGCCGAAGAAGTCGAAGAAATCGAAGAAGAGCGACGACGCCGACGACTGACCTGGCCCCCGACCCGGCCATGACCTGACGCCGTGACATGACGCTCGACAGCGACGCCTACGTCGATCGCCGCCGCCTCAAGCGCGGGCTCCTGTTCTGGCGGCTGGCGGCGCTCGCCGCCGCGGCCGTGGCCGCGGTGGTGGGGTTTTCGCGTTTCGACGGTCAATATCTCCTTTCCGATTATGTCGCGCGCATCGAAGTTGACGGGCTGATCCTGCAGGACGCGCGCCGCGACGAGCTGTTGGCCGGCATTGCCGACAACGACCGCATCAAGGCCCTGATCGTCCGCATCGACAGCCCCGGCGGCACCTTCGTGGGCAGCGAATCGCTCCACAACGCGCTCCGGCGCGTGGCGGAGATCAAGCCGGTGGTCGCGGTCATGGACGGCGTGGCGACATCGGGCGGCTACATGGCGGCGATCGCGGCCGACCACATCGTGGCCGCGCGCGGCACCATCACCGGCTCGATCGGGGTCATCTTCCAGACCGCCGACGTCACCGGATTGCTCGACAAGCTCGGGATCAAGCCCGAAACCTTCAAAAGCGGGCCGCTTAAGGCCCAACCCAACCCGTTCGAGCCGGTCAGTCTCGCCGTGCGCGAGGCGACCGAGGGCTTCGTGCGCGAATTGCACGGCATGTTCGTCGACATGGTCGCCGAGCGCCGCAGCCTGGATCGGCCCCAGGTCGCGGCCATCGCCGACGGGCGCATCTTTTCCGGCCGGCATGCCATGGACCTGAAGCTGGTCGATGCCCTGGGCGACGAGGCCCTGGCCCGGGACTGGCTGGCCGAAACGCGCGCCGTCGCCAAGACCCTCCCCGTCCGCAAGGTTTCCCTCAAGCGCGAGCGGGAACTATGGCGCGAGATGTTCGACGAGACGGTCGGAAAAGCTTTGTTTTCTGAAAGACTTAGGCTTGACGGGGCGATTGCCGTTTGGCACCCTTCCCTCCGGTAACGGCCCGGAGGCAACGTCGCCGAATGACCAAGTCGGAACTGATCGCGCGGCTGGCACAGGCCCACCCCCATCTTTACCAGCGGGACGTGGAGCGGATCGTGTCCACGATCTTCGACGAAATCACCAACGCGCTCTCGCGCGGGGACCGGGTCGAACTGCGCGGTTTCGGCGCTTTTTCGGTCAAGCAGCGCGGCGCCCGCACCGGGCGCAACCCGCGCACCGGAACCTCGGTCAAGGTCTCCGAGAAATACGTTCCGTACTTCAAGACCGGCAAGCAGCTGCGCGACAAGCTGAACGGCCGGGGCTGACCCGCCGGGGTGGCCGGTGGGCAGGCTGTTCGGCTGGCTGATCGGCGTTCCGCTCGCCGCCGCCGCCGCGATCTTCGCCGCCGCCAACCGCGCTCCTGTCGCCGCCGACCTGTGGCCCCTGCCGTGGACGGTGGAGGCGCCGCTCTATCTGTTCGTCCTGCTCGCCCTGCTGGTCGGGTTCCTGGCCGGGGCGGCTATTGCCTGGGCGTCCTCGCTCGCCGCGAGACGCCGTATCCGGCTCGTGGCGCGCGACGAGGTCGCCGCCGCCCGCAAGGCGGCCGAAAGCCGCCCCGCGGCACCGGCCCCGACCGCCGAGAGCGGGCGGTCCTTCCCGCCGCCCTCGGTGTAGTCGGCCGGGGCATCCCAACCCCTTGAATCCCGCCGGTTTCCCCCTATCATGCGCGGAACGCGGGCGTGCGCCCGACGGCGCGGCGGGAAGGGCGTAACGGCAGATGATTTCATTCAAGACCCTGGCCGGAGGATTGGCGCTGGCGGCCCTGGCCCTGGCGGCGACGCCCGATTCGGCCCGGGCCGACGATCCCGACTTCGTCACCGTCGCCGGCGGCTGGTTCGACATGAACCGCCAGAAGGAAGAAGCGGGCGAGTTCCGGCTCGAATACCGCTCCGACAAGAAGCTCTGGCTGTTCAAGCCGTTCGCCGGCGCGATGGCCACCACCGAGGGCGCCTCTTATTACTACGCGGGCATCCTGGTCGACGTGTACTTCGGCCGTCGCCTGGTGGTGACGCCGAGCTTCGCGCCCGGTTATTACGCGCGCGGGTCCGGCTACGACCTCGGCCACGCGGTCGAATTCCGCTCCCAACTCGAAGTGGCCTATCGTTTCGACGACCGCTCCCGCCTCGGCGTGTCGTTCGGACACATGTCCAACGCCAGCATCGGCGACAAGAACCCCGGCACTGAATCGCTGATGCTCAACTACTCGATCCCGCTTTCGTCCGTTACCGGCTGGTTCGGCTCCGGCCGCTGATCCGCCGACCGGGCGCGCGCGCCCGACTACGGGACCCGCTCGATGTAGAGATAGCCGAGCCCGGCCGCCGCGCCGAGACCGATGTTGCCTTCGAGCGCGACCGGCTGGAGCGAGAAGTTCTTGGCCCCGCCGCCGAGCAGCACCGCCGCGCCGCCGCCGATCCCGGCGCTGGCGGAAGCCTTGGCGCCCAGGTATTTGCCGGTGAGCGCGTAGGAGCCGATCTTGTAATCGGACGTCGCCGCCAGCACGGCGAAGGTGATCTTCTCCATGCCCTTGAGGTTGAAATCGGCGCCGAGCGCGATGCCGGTTTCGCCGCGATAGCGTTCGCGGCCGTTGACGTCGGCGAATTCGCACGTCACGTCCACCGACGACATGATGAGAAGATTGAACCGCGTTCCCGGCACCGCCTCGCACGCCAGCATGCCGATGCGAACGCCGGTCTGGGCGGCGGCGGTATCCGGCAGGCCCGCGAGCGCGAGCGCGGCGAAAGCGGCGACGGAGGTCGCGCGAACGAAGGGTTTCATGGTGTTTCCTTTCCTACCTTCGGAGTGATCGCAACAACTACTTTATCACGCGAACGGGCTGTTAGCCCGCGCGCCGGGCTTATATGAAAGGATCATACGCCCACTGCAAAAGCGCCTGGCGCTGGCGCGGGCGGCAGAACACGTCGCCGGGATCGCAATTGGCTCTCACTTGCGGCGCGTGCCGGTCACCGAACGCCTTCCAGCGCTTGATCTGGAAACGGTCGACGCCGGACAGCCGGCGCCCTTGCGTATAGCGGCAATACCACTGGAACCAGCCGAGCGGATCTTCGGGCGTGATCCATCCCTTGGCCAGCCATACCTCGCGGCCTTGGCCGGAGGCGACGCCGAAACAGTTGAGCTTCACGTCGAAGCCGTTCCGCGACAGCTTCGCCTTCTTCAGCCAGGCGGCGGGCAGATCGCGATGATCGCCTTCGAAATACCAGCCGCCGAAGACGCCGAGTTCCAGCATCTTCTTCGGGGTCAGTTGGGGCTTGAAAACGGGATCGGGCATGACCCCGGGATAGCGCGCCGGCCGGGGCGCATCAAGGATCACGGGACCGCCGCGCCCCATAGCCGCCGGGACCGGAATCGCGTAGAGTGCCGCCCCGATCGACAGCCAGGGGGGCACGGATGATCGTCGAACGATTCATCGAGCACATTATTTTCCGAAGCCGCTGGCTGCTCGCGCCCATTTACGTCGGCCTGGCGGCGGTGCTGGGAATCCTGGTGGTCAAGTTCGTCCAGGAACTGGTCCACATGGTGCCCTTGATCCTGGACATGCCGGAAGAGCAGATCGTGCTGGCGGCGCTGACGCTGGTCGATATCGCGCTGGTCGGGAACCTGCTCCTGATGGTGGTGTTCGCGGGCTATGAAAACTTCGTCTCCAAGATCGACACCAAAGGCCACGTCGACCGGCCCGACTGGATGGGCAAGGTCGACATGGGCGCCCTCAAGATCCGGCTCATCGCCTCGATCGTCGCCATTTCCTCGATCCAGGTTCTGAAGGCGTTTCTCAACGTCGATGATTATTCCGACCGGCATCTCGGCTGGATGGTCGGAATCCACCTCATGTTCGTGGTTTCGGGCGTGCTGCTCGCGCTGATGGACTGGCTGGCGGAAAAAGCCTCGGTCCATTGACGCGAGTGCGCGAAGCTGGCGAGCCGGAAACGATGAAGATGGGAACCCTTGGGTAATTACCGCGTCCCTGCTAACTCTGACCTAAACTGGACCAGATACGCCAAAATCCGGAACTGAACTTGAGACTCGATCCTGTAAGCGGCCGTACCCGAGAATATGACGATACAATGCGCTGTGTTCTAATCAATTAAAATAATAGAGCTAGAAAGCCAAGCAATTTGTGCGATATGAAATATAAGTTTTTGTCTACTTTTCAAAAATTCCTACGAGATGCGTTAGTGTTTGACCAAGTGACATGAGTATCGTAACTGTCTGTAATGCCAACGCGATACCTATTTTATTAAGTCCGCGCTTAAGTAATTCCAACATAGAGTCGGGGGGCAGCGTCTCCACTGAGGCGAGCTTCTCGGCTGAGAAAGGGTTAGCTAGAACTGCCATCCAAGATTCATGCGACTCTCTCTCCACTGAATTACTCTTGCGCAACATAATGTAGCCGATGATGGCTGCGACAAAACCGATTAACAGGAAAGTGAAAAACAACCCAATAACGTATTCCCCAACCCTTGCTTGATTATACTCTATTCCATATCTCTTCATTAAAATGGTGGTTAAAACAATAGTTGCTAACACAAAAAAGAAGAATACGGTTGCACGGGATACTACACGAAGAAACGTCATTAATGTCTCACCAAGCGCCTTTATAATTTCATTCCTATTCCCAAGGGTTGCTAGTGCGCAGTCAATAGCTCCTAACGTGCCGATAAACAATACTATCAGTTGAAGAAACAGTGTTATAGCAGTTCCCGCTATTTCAAAGTTCCCAGAAGTTTCCATTAATGACCCCTTTGTTCTAATTTCTGCCGGAAATTATCTTGTACGGATAAATCATTTCTGTCTTCGCCTCCACGATCAGGTAAATTCTGACTCCAATATCAATTCATTTATTGGGACAGTTCTTAAATCTTTGCCATTAACCCATGAATTTCCAAAATACCTATACAACCAATAAACAAGGCTGAGTTTAAATGTTCAGATTCAACAGCAATCTTTCCAATTTGGGCATAGAGTTCTGAAGTCTGTCTTTCATATTCTTCTCGTGAGACTTTTGGTGTCTTTCTCACCATTTTATTCTTAGCTGGATTTTTTGCGGTTCAATTTGGAATATGACGATAAAGCGTGGCGACCCCGAGAGGATTCGAACCTCCGACCTGCGGTTTAGGAAACCGCTGCTCTATCCAACTGAGCTACGGGGTCGGCGCATGGCGGCGAAAGGCGCGGCGGCAAGGGTTATAGCATTGCGGCGGCGGGCGGCAAAAGCGCCGCGCACGTCCCGCGGCGGCCCTTGACCGCCTGATAGTTACGCGCTACGTTACTATCCGTGATCCGGACTTTCGCCGATCGGCGGACCAAGGCCCTGTTCGAGGGCGTTCCCGCCGATGTCGCCCGCCGGGCGCGGATGAAGCTCCAGCAGATCGACGCCGCCGTCGATCTTCGGTTCCTGCGCGTTCCGCCCGGCAACCGGCTTGAGGCATTGAAGGGGAACCGCGCCGGGCAAATGAGCATCCGGGTCAACGACCAATGGCGGCTTTGCTTTCGCTTCGCCAACGGCGACGCCCACGAGGTCGAGTTCGTGGATTATCATTGAGGACCATCGCCATGCCCATTGCGCGCGATTCCGCCGCCGACTACCGCGATCTGACCGATGCGTCCCGCCGCCGGACGGGACCGGTTCATCCCGGACGCATCCTCAAGGAGGACTGGCTGGAACCGATGGACGTCACACCCTACCGCCTGGCGAAAGACATCAAGGTGCCGCTGACCCGCATCGCCGCCATCCTCGCGGGCAAGCGCGCCATCAGCGCTGATACCGCGCTCCGCCTCGCGCGCTATTTTGGCACCGACGCCCAGTCGTGGGTCAATCTCCAGGCCCACTACGATCTGGAAGTCGCGCGGCGCAGAACTGAATCCCGCGTGCGGGCGGAAGTAAAGGCACGGGCGGCGTAATCGTTTCTACCCCGCCGCCACCGCGCCGTTCTTGACGAACCGCTCGATCTCGTCCCTGGTAAAACCGTATTCCGCGAGAATTTCGCGGCTGTGCTGGCCGAGCGTCGGCGCGGCCCTCGCGACCTTGCCCGGCGTTTCCGAGAACTTGACCGGCAACCCCAGGGTTTTCACCGGCCCCGCCTTCGGGTGATCGACCGTCACCACCATGCCGCGCGCCAGCGCCTGCGGATCGCGCTGCATCTCGCCCACGTCCAGCACGGGTCCGGCGGGAACGCCCGCGGCCTCCAGCCGCCGCAGCCATTCGGCCGCCGGGCGGCGCACGAAATGGGGAGCGAGCGCGGCGTCGAGCGCCTTCAGGTTGGCCATGCGGCTCGCGTTGTCGGCGAAGCGCGGATCGCGCGCCAGTTCGGGCGCCTCCAGCGCCTCAACCAGTCTCAGCCAGTTCGCCTGGTTGGCCGCGCCGACCGTGATCCAGCCGTCGGCGGCATGGAACGCCTGATAGGGCGCGTTCAGGGGATGCGCGGTGCCGAGCGCGCCGGGCGAGACGCCGGTGGCGAACGCGATCGCCGATTGCCAGTAGGTATGGACGATGCCCGCCTCGAACAGCGAGGTGTCGACGCGCTGGCCCTTGCCGGTCGCCGCGCGGGCGTGGATGGCGGCGAGGATGCCCATGACGCCAAGAATCCCGGCGGTGATGTCGGTTAAGGGCGCGCCCACCTTCATCGGCGGGCCGCCCTCTCCTTGGCCGGTGATGCTCATGAGTCCGCTCATCCCCTGCGCGATCAGGTCGAATCCGCCGCGTTCGGCGTAGGGCCCGGTGCGCCCGAAGCCGGAAAGCTCGCACCAGACCAAGCCGGGGTTGTCCTTGGCGCACGCCTCGTAACCGAGGCCGAGCTTTTCCATGGTGCCCTTGCGGTAGTTTTCGATCACCGCGTCGGCGCGCGCGATCAGGCGGCGCGCCACGTCGCGTCCGCCCGGGTTCTTGAGATCGAGGGCGATGCCGCGCTTGTTGCGGTTCATCATCATGAAGGCCGCCGGTTCACCCGCCTGCAGCGGCGGCAGGAAGCGCCGGGAATCGTCGCCGTCCGGGATCTTCTCGACCTTGATCACGTCCGCGCCCATGTCGGCGAGCATCAGCCCGCATACGGGTCCCGCCATGATGTGCGCGAATTCGACGACCTTCAGGCCGACGAGCGGACCTTGGCGATTCCCGGAGCGCGCGGTCATGGTCTGGCGGTCGACATTCGCTGGATACGCCCCCTCCCCCTAACCCCCTCCCGCGAGGGGAGGGGGGATTAAATAAGAATCCCCCTCCCCCCTTGCGGGGGAGGGCTGGGGTGGGGGGGTGCATGATCGGCACACGGGTCCGCTTGATCGCGACATGGTCAGCGCCCCTTGAAGGCGGGATCGCGCTTGTCCAGGAACGCCTTCACGCCTTCCTTGAAATCCTCGGTGTCGTAGCAGGCGAAGCCCTCATCCTTTTCCGCTTCGCTCCAGGGACGCGGATCGAGCAGCCGGTTGATGAATTTCTTGTGCCAGCGCGCGACCAGCGGCGCGCCTTCGGCGATCCGTTTGGCCGTGGCGTAGGCTTCCTTCTCGACCTCGGCGTCGGGAACGACGCGGCTCACCAGACCCTTTTCCATCGCTTCCTTGGCGCCGAACACGCGGCCCTCGAGCAGGATTTCGAGCGCGACCGCGCGCCCGACCAGGGCGACCAGCTTCGACAGTTCGCCGTAGGCCATCACCAGGCCGAGTTTCTTGATCGGCACCCCGAAGCGCGACGATTCCCCGCAAACGCGGAGATCGCAACAGGCGGCGACCTCAAGCCCGCCGCCGACACAAGCGCCCCGGATCAGGGCCACGGTCGGATGACGGCAATCCATCACCGCCTGCATGGTGGCGGCAACCCGTTCGCCGTAGGTCTTGGACGCCTTGGAATCCTTCCGCACCGTGGTGAATTCGGAAATATCGGCGCCCGCGGCGAAGGCCTTGTCCCCCGCGCCCCGGATCACCACGCAGCGCAAAGACTCGTCCGCCGACAGCTCGCGGATCGCCTCGCCCAGCCTGGTCCAGGCGGCGAGGTCGAGGGCGTTGAGCTTTTCCGGCGCGTTCAGGGTGACGGTGGCGATGGCGCCGTCGCGGGCGACGAGGACGGTGTCGGTCATGACGTAAACTTAGCGGTAGAAGAGCTCGATCGGCAACAGGGCGACGATCGGAACGTAGGTCACCAGCAGCAACACCGCCACCAGCACGCCGATGAACCAGACGTTGATCTTGGTCACTTCCCAGATGTCGGCCTTGGCGATGGCGCACGCCGCCATCAGCACGCTCGCCACCGGCGGCGTCTGCTGGCCGATGCCGAGGTTGATGGTGACGATGATGCCGAAGTGGATGGGATCGATCCCCATCTGCAGCACCAGCGGCATGACGATCGGCACCACCAGGATGATCGCCGCCGCCGAATGCAGGAAGAGACCTATGATCAGGAAGAACACGTTGAGAATCGCCAGCACCACCCATTTCGAATCGGTGAAGGAGAGGATTCCCTGCGCCAGCGCCTGGGGCATCTTGATCTCGGTGAGGTAGACCCCGATCAGGGCGGAGGAAGCCACCAGCAGCATGACCACGGCGGTCTGCTCGCCACCCTCGATCACGGATTTAATGAGCTGGCGGAAGTCCAGTTCGCGATAGATGACCGTGCCAATGAACAAGGCCGCGAACACCGCGAGCCCGGCGCCCTCGGTCGCCGTCACCCAGCCCGAGAAAATGCCGCCCAGGATGATGAACGGCAGCGTCAAGGCCCACGCCGCCTCCTTGAACGTGCGCCAGACGTTGCAGAGGTTGAACACTTCCTCGACCGGGTAGTTGTAGCGCCGGGCGAACGCGTAGGCCATGCCCATCAGGCCGAGGCCGCCGAGCACGCCCGGAATCACGCCCGCGACGAACATCTGCGTCACCGAGGTGTCCGCCATTACCGCGTACAGGATCATCGGGATCGACGGCGGAATGATGACCGCGAGCGTCGCCGCCGAGGACGTGATCGCGGTCGCGAACGCGACCGGATAGCCTTTTTTCTTCATCGCCGGAATCAGGATCGACCCGATGGCCGCGACGTCGGCGACCGCCGAGCCCGAGATTTCCGCGAAGAACATGGAGGCGCCGATGTTGACCATGGCGAGGCCGCCGCGGATGAATCCGAGCACGGCGGAAGCGAACGCGATCAGGCGGCGCGAAATGCCGGTCGCGTTCATGATCGCGCCCGCCAGGATAAAGAGCGGGATGGCGATCAGCGGAAACTTGGTCGCGCCGGTGTACATCACCAGCGCGAGATTGGGAAGCGAGTCGACCCCCTGCGTCGCGATCATCGTGACCACGGTGACGACCGCGAGCGCAACCGCAATCGGCACGTTGATGAGGACCAGGGCGAACAGCGCCACGACCATGATCAGCAGCAGCATGACCGCCCCCTAGAACTCTTCCGCCGCCTTCTCGCGGCCGCGCCGGGCGTCGCGCCAGCCGTCGGGCAGGCTCAATCCTTGCGCGATCAGATATAGCACCGCGCCGATCGGGATCACCGAATGGGTGTAGACCGACGACAGCTCCGGCAGCGTCGCGAGAAAATCGATGGTCAGCACGTCGAGCACGCGCCAGCCGACCCAAGCGAGCAGGACGAAGAATGCGGCGACGATGGTTTCGGCGACGACAAACGACGCCAGCCGCCAGAAGCGCGGGAACATGTGGACCACGGTGGTGACGCCGATGTGGCCGCGCTTCAGCGCCGCCAGCGCCGCGCCGTAATAGGTGAGCCAGGCCAGCATCACCTCGGCGATCTCGTCGTACCAGATGATCGAGTTGCCGGCCTTGCGGAATATCACCGCGACCACGACCAGCAGGAAAAGGCCGGACGTGAGCACGATGACGATTCCTTCGAGCAGCTGCTCGAAGCCCTTGCGCGCGGTTTTGAGCACGTCTTTTCCCCCTCTAGCCCTCGCGGGCAGGCGGACGACGGGGGGACGCCGGAAGCGTCCGCCCGCCGCGGCCGCGAGCGTCTCCGATGTCAGCGGATCTTGTTGGCGAGCGCGATCATCTCGCCCGCGCCGGCGACGGAATCGCCGAACTCCTTGTAAATTCCCGCGCTCGCCTTGACGAAGGCATCCTTGTCGGCGTTGTTGACCGCGACCCCGGCGGCCTTGATCTTGTCGAGCAGGTCCTTTTCCATCTTCGCCGCCGCTTCGTAGACGAACGCCTGGGTTTCCTTGGCCGTGTCGGCAAGGATTTTTTGCACGTCGGCCGGCAGCGCCTGCCAACGCTTGGTCCCGGCGATCACGTAGGCCGGCGTGTAGACGTGGTCGGTGATTGAAAGGTATTTCTGCGCCTCGTGGAACTTGGCGCTGTAGATCTGGGAATAGGGATTCTCCTGCCCGTCCATGGTCCCGGTCTTGAGAGCGGTGAAAACCTCGGAAAACTTCATCGCCGAAGGATTGGCGCCGTAGGCCTGGAACATCTTGACCCGCCACTTGCCTTCGGGCACGCGCAGCTTGATGCCTTTCAGGTCCTCGGGCTTGACGATCGGGCGAAGGTTGTTGGTGATGTGGCGCGAGCCGTTTTCCCAGACCGCGAGCAACGTATAGCCCTTAGCCGCCGCGAGCGGCGCGAGCTTCGGCCAGACGACTTCCTTTTCGATCCGCTTCATGTGCTCGCGATCCTTGACCAGGTACGGCATCTCAAAGACGCCGAATTGATCGACCACAGAGGTCATGACCGTGGACGGCACCGCGAGTTCGAGGGTGCCGAGCAGCAGTTTCTGCATCTGCTCCTTGTCGCCGCCGAGCTGGCTGGAGCCGTAGGCCACGACCTTGGCCTTGGCCCCGAGCTTGGCGTTGGCGCGCTTGGCGAATTCGTTCGCCGAAACGTCGAACAGCGAACCCGGCTCGCCCACGTGCCCGATCTTGATTTCAAGGCCCTGGGCCAACGCCGACGATGCGCCGAACAGCGCGGCGGCGGTCAGGGCGATTGCGAAACGATGGAACTTCATGTCTTTCCTCCCTGGTTTGAACGCTTCTTGAATCTTGTATGCAAAGATTTCCGGGCATTATGCCCGGCCTCCGGCGGTTCTCCAACGTTATTTCCGTTCCCCCGCGCCTGGGGTGTTCGCCGCGAGGTAATCGAGGGCGGCCGCGACGCCGCCCCGCTGGAAAGGAATCCCTGCGATTTGCAGGCCCATTTCCACGCCCGACAAGGTCCCCGCCAGCATCAGGTCGTTGAAATCGCCGAGATGCCCGATGCGGAAGACCTTGCCCTTGATCCTGCCGAGGCCGGCGCCGAGGGACATGTCGAAACGGTCCAGGATCACGCGGCGCACCGCGTCGGCGTCATGGCCGTCGGGAACGCGGATCGCGGTCAGCACGGCGGAATATTCGGCCGGATCGGCGCACTGGATTTCGAGACCCCAGGCCTGGACCGCGCGCCGGGTCGCCTCGGCGTGGCGCCGATGGCGGGCAAACACGTTGTCGAGGCCTTCCTCGAACAGCATCTTGAGCGCTTCCTCGAGGCCGTAGAGCAGGTTGGTCGACGGCGTATAGGGGAAGAAGCCCGTTTTGTTCGGCTCCAGCATCCCCTGCCAGTCCCAATAGGCGCGCGGAAGTTTCGCGCCCCTGGCGGCGAACAGGGCCCGCTCGCCGATGGCGTTGAGGCCGAGGCCGGGCGGCAGCATCAGACCCTTTTGCGAGCACCCGACCGTCACGTCGACGCCCCACTCGTCGTGGCGATAATCGATCGAACCGAGCGAGGAAATGGTGTCGACCATCAACAGCGCCGGATGACCGACGCGGTCGATCGCCCGGCGCACCGCCGCGACGTCGGAAGCGACCCCGGTCGAGGTCTCGTTGTGGACCACGCAGACCGCCTTGAGCGCGTGGTCCTTGTCGGCGCGGAGCCTCTCTTCGATCTTGTCGGCGTCCGCGCCGGTGCGCCAATCGCCGGGAATGAGATCGACCTTGAGGCCGAGCTTGCGCGCGAGTTCCGCCCACAGGGTGGCGAAGTGCCCGATCTCGCACATCAACACGCAATCGCCGGGCGAAAGCGTGTTGACCAGCGCCGCTTCCCACGCCCCGGTGCCGGACGACGGGAAAATTACCACCGGGCCCTTGGTTTTGAACACCTGGCGCGTCGCGTCGAGAACGCCGCGGGCCAGTTCGCCGAATTCGGGGCCGCGATGGTCGATGACGGCGCGGTCGAGGGCGCGCAACACCCGGTCGGGCACGTTGGTCGGGCCCGGAATGTTCAGAAAGTGCCTACCCGCGCGGCGCGACATGGCGAGGCTCCCAAAGCCGATTGCATACAATCCTGCCGGAGCGGAACCGAAAACGCAAAAGTAAAGGCCCGAGACCTTGGTCTCGGGCCTTTAAAACGCGGAAAAACCCAGAGAAATCAGGCGGTCGCGACCCGCTTCGGCTTGGCCGCGGGCGCGGCATCGCCGGCGGCGAGATAATCGAGGGCGGCCGCAACGCCGCCACGCTGGAAGGGGATGCCCGAGAGCTGCAGGCCCATTTCCACGCCCGAAAGCGTTCCGGCGAGCATCAGGTCGTTGAGATCGCCGAGGTGGCCGATGCGGAAGACCTTGCCCTTGACCTTGGCGAGCCCGGTGCCGAGCGCCATGTTGAACTTTTCCAGGATCACGGCGCGCAAGGCGTCCGAGTCGTGCCCGTCGGGCACGCGGATGGCGGTGATGGTCGCCGAATATTCGGCCGGATTGACGCATTGGTTCTCGAGGCCCCAGGCCTGGACCGCGCGCCGGGTCGCTTCGGCATGGCGTTCGTGGCGGGCGAAGACGTTGTCGAGCCCTTCCTCGAACAGCATCTTGAGCGCTTCCTCGAGGCCGTAGAGCAGGTTGGTCGCCGGAGTGTAGGGGAAGAAGCCCATCTTGTTCGGCTCCAGCATCATCTGCCATTCCCAATAGGCGCGCGGCAATTTCGCGGTCTTGCTGGCGGCGAGCGCCTTCTCGCTGACGGCGTTGAAGCTGATTCCGGGCGGAAGCATCAGGCCCTTCTGCGAGCCGCCGATCGCCACGTCCACGCCCCATTCGTCGTGGCGGTAGTCGATGGAGGCGAGCGAGGAAATGGTGTCGACCATGAGGAGCGCCGGATGATGGGCGCGGTCCATCGCCTTGCGCACGGCGGCGACGTTGGAGGTGATGCCGGTCGCGGTCTCGTTGTGGACCATGCACACCGCCTTGATGGCGTGCGACTTGTCGGCGCGGAGCCTTTCCTCGATCCTGTCGGCGTTGACGCCGGTGCGCCAGTCGCTCTCGATCAATTCGACCTTGAGGCCGAGACGCTTCGCCATGTCCACCCACAGCATGGCGAACTGGCCGACTTCGTACATGAGCACGGTGTCGCCCGGCGACAACGTGTTGACCATCGCCGCTTCCCACGCGCCGGTGCCGGAGGACGGAAAGATCATCACCGGTCCCTTGGTCTTGAACACCTTCTTGACCTCGCTCAGCACGCGAAGCGCCAACTGGCCGAATTCGCTGCTGCGATGGTCGATGACCGCCCGGTCGATCGCCCGGAGCACGCGGTCGGGCACGTTGGTGGGACCAGGGATCTGGAGAAAATGACGGCCGGGGTGACGGGGCATGAACGAGGAGTCCTTTTGTCGATTGTATACAAAACTTTGCGGGACCGTGGCATTATGCATACAGTAGTTCCGACAACAACGCCGCGCACGGGTAGTTTCGACCTACCCTGATGGGCTAACCATTTGCAAACGCACATGTTTTTGCTGCGCTGCGACATGAACCCGCCTTGTCTTGCCTTTCAGGCGAACCGCTTTAGGCTCGGCCCACTTCCATGACCGCAACTCTCGCCCGCCGCCGCGACTCCGGCCCGTCGCCGAACCCCAAGCCCTCGTTTTTTCCGGGTGACCCGGATCTGGCCCGCCGGCTCAAGACCCGGGTCGCGGGCGAGGTGCTGTTCGATCCCTTCAGCCGCGGACGCTACGCCACCGACGCCTCCATCTATCAGATCGAGCCGCTGGGCGTGGTGGTGCCGAAGAGCGCCGACGATGTCCGGTGCGCGCTCGAGGTCGCGGCCGAAGCCGGCGCGCCGGTGCTGCCGCGCGGCGGCGGGACATCGCAATGCGGCCAGACGGTCGGACGCGCGGTGGTGATGGACGTCTCCAAGCATCTCAACCGCGTGCTGGCGTTCGATTCCGGCACCCGCACCGTCACGGTCGAGCCGGGCATTACCCTCGATCGGCTGAACGCCTACCTCAAGCCGCACGGGCTGTGGTTCCCGGTCGACATTTCGACCGGCAACCGCGCCACCTTGGGCGGCATGGCCGGCAACAACAGTTGCGGCACGCGTTCGTTGCGCTACGGCACCATGCGCGACAACGTGCGCGCCGTCCAGGCGCTGCTGCCGGACGGCCAAGCCGCGCGCTTCGGCGAAATCCCCTGGGACGCGGACTTGGACCGCCTGCCCGCGCCGCTCGGGCCGCTGGCGGAAAAGCTGCTCGCCCTCGGCCGGCGCGAAGCGGACGAGGTGGCCGCGCGCTTTCCCGCGCTCATGCGCCGGGTCGGCGGCTACAACATCGACGCCCTGGTGAAGGATGCGCCCGTGTCGGGCACGCTCCGCGGCCACAACCGCGCCGGCGCCAACCTCGCCCATCTGCTGGTCGGTTCGGAAGGAACGCTCGCCTTCACCACCGCGCTCGAACTCGATCTCGCGCCGCTGCCGCCGCACCGGGCGCTCGGCGTCTGCCACTTCCCGACCTTCTACAAGGCGATGGAATCGGCCCAGCACATCGTCCGGCTCGATCCGTCGGCGGTCGAACTGGTCGACCGCACCATGATCGGTCTGGCGCGCGCGATTCCCATGTTCCGCGCCGCGGTCGACCAGTTCGTGCGGGGCGAACCCGAAGCGCTGCTGCTGGTCGAATTCGCGGGCGAAGACCGCGGGGAGCAAGTGCGCGGCCTGAAGCGCCTGTGCGAACTGATGGGCGATTTGGGCTTGCCCGGTAAGGTGGTCGAGATCACGGACGCCAAATTGCAGCGCGACGTGTGGGAAGTCCGCAAGGCCGGCCTCAACATCATGATGTCGATGAAGGGCGAGGGCAAACCGGTTTCGTTCATCGAGGATTGCGCGGTGCGGCTCGAGGATCTGGCCGAATACACCGACCGGTTGACCGCCGTGTTCCGCAAGCACGGCACCACCGGCACCTGGTACGCGCACGCGTCGGTCGGCTGTCTGCACGTGCGCCCGGTGCTCAACCTCAAATCCGAGATCGAGGTGAAGAAGATGCGCGCCATCGCCGAAGAGGCGTTCGCGATGGTGCGCGAATACAAGGGCTCGCACTCGGGCGAACACGGCGACGGCCTGGCGCGCTCCGAATTCCACCGGCCGATGTTCGGAAGCCGCATGGTCGGCGCCTTCGCCGAAATCAAGGGCGCGTTCGATCCCGAGAGCCGGATGAATCCGGGCAAGATCGTCGATCCGCCGCGCATGGACGACCGGACTCTCTTCCGATATCCGCCCGGCTACGCGACGGAAAAACTGGAGACCGCGCTCGACTGGTCGGAATGGGGCGGCTTCGCCCCGGCGGTCGAGATGTGCAACAACAACGGCGCCTGCCGCAAGCGCGACGGCGGCGTCATGTGCCCGTCCTACCGCGCGACCCTCGACGAGGCGCACGTGACGCGCGGGCGGGCCAACGCGCTGCGCCTCGCCCTTTCCGGGCAACTGGGCCGCGACGCGCTGTTCGCCGACGACATGGCGGAAGTCCTGAAACTCTGCGTCGGTTGCAAGGGCTGCCGGCGCGAATGCCCGACCGGCGTCGACATGGCACGCATGAAGATCGAGGTTCTTTACCAGCGCGCGCGCCGCCTGGGCGTGCCGCTCAAGGACAAGCTGGTCGCGCACCTGCCTCGCTACGCGCCCGTGATGGCGCGGATGCCGTGGCTGATGCGGCTGCGCGACCGGATCCCCGGCCTGGCGGCGCTGTCCGAGCGCCTGCTCGGCTTGAGCGCGCGCCGGTCGCTGCCCGAATTCGCGTCCGATCCGTTCGATTTCGTCCGCGACGCTCCGGCGGCGCCCGCCGCGCCGATAGGCGCGCATTCGCACGACCCCGCCGCGCGCGAGGTCGTTTTCTGGGCCGACACCTTCGACATTTATTTCGAGCCGGAGAACGCGCGCGCCGCGCTCGGCGTGCTGGCGGCGGCGGGCTATCGCGTCCACCTCGCCCGGCCGGGCGACGGCGGCCGGCCGCTCTGCTGCGGGCGCACGTATCTGGCCGCCGGCATGGTCGCCGAGGCGCGCGCCGAAGCCGGCCGCCTGCTCGCCCACCTGGTTCCGTTCGCAAGGCGGGGCGTGCCGATCGTCGGCCTGGAACCCTCGTGCCTGCTGGGCCTGCGCGACGAAATTCCCGCCCTCCTGCCCGGCGACGACGCCGGGGCGCTGGCCGGACGCGCGAAATTGTTCGAGGAATTCCTGGCCGAGGAAGCCGACGCCGGACGGCTGGCGCTGCCGTTGAGGCCGCTGCCCAAACGCGCGCTTCTCCATCCCCACTGCCATCAGAAATCGTTCGGCGCGGTCGGGGCGATGGAGCGGACCTTGCGCCTGATCCCCGAGCTCAAGGTCGAAACCGTCGAGGCCGGCTGCTGCGGCATGGCGGGCGCCTTCGGTTTCGGCGCCGACACGTTCGACATTTCCATGCGCATGGCGCAGGAATCCCTGTTGCCGGCGCTGGCGCGCGCAAGCGCGGATGACATTATCGTCGCCGACGGCACCAGCTGCCGACACCAGATCGCCGACGGCGCCGGGCGCGGCGCGGTGCACGTCGCCCGATTGCTCGAAAGTCAACTGCCCGAACAACGCCTGACGGAGAATCGGCCATGAATGACCGCGGAACCCCCGTGCGCGAATCGAAAATCCCCAAGCGGGGGCGGCGGCGCGGCGCGCTGCATCGCGTGACGGCGGAACGCCTGCGCGCCATGATTTATTCGGGCGAGCTCGAGCCCGGAACGCGCGTCACCGAAATCGCGCTCGCGCGCAGGCTCGGCGTATCGCGCACGCCGCTGCGCGAGGCCTTCCGGGAACTGACCGCCGAGGGGCTTTTGGAACCCATGCCTCGGCGCGGCGCGCGCATCGCCACCCTCACCGCCGAATCGATCGACGAGTTGTTCCCGATCATGGGCGCGCTCGAGTCGCTCTCCGGCGAACTGGCCTGCCGCCATATCACCGACGAGGAAATCTCGGAGATTCGGTCCCTGCACCGGCAAATGGCCGAGCATCACGCGCGCGGAGACCTCGATTCCTATTTTCGCCTCAATCAGCGGATTCACGAGGCGATCATGACGGCGACGCGCAACCCGACGCTGGCGCGCATCTACTTCGGGCTCGCGGGGCGCGTGCGCCACGCGCGCAAGGTCGCGAACGTATCGGCCGCGCGCTGGAACGAAGCGATGGAGGAACACCGGCAGATGCTCGCCGCGATCGAGGCCCGCGACGGGGAAACGCTGGCGTCCGTTCTTCGCCGCCACCTGATCAACAAGCAGGAGGCGCTCAAAGAATCGGTCCGCCGTTACGACGGCGGGGCGAATCCAAATTCGGCGACGGGCCGACCCAACGCGCGCGCATGATCGCGTTTCTTGACCGGTTGGCGGCGGCGATTCTGGGCGAGCCGCCCGGCGGCCGGATACCGGCGCGCGTCCAGGACATCATCCTCCGCCAGCAGCGCCGCAGCGAAATCCTGGTCGGCTGGGTGCAATTCTCGGTCGGCCTCGCGTTCGCGACGCTGTGGGCGGTCGCACCCAAGACCGGCCAATCGGCCGAATTCCAGCCGGTACCCTGGGCGCTCTCGTTTTATCTTCTGTTCACGGTCGTCCGGCTGTTCGCGGCGCATCGCGGCCGCTTGCCCGATTGGGCGGTGATGGCGTCCATCGTGATCGACATGGCGCTGCTGATGGGGCTGATCTGGTCCTTTCACGTTCAGTATCGCCAGCCGCCGGCGTTCTATTTGAAAGCGCCGACCTTGCTTTACGTTTTCATTTTTATCGCGCTGCGCGCGCTGCGCTTCGACGCGAAGTACGTGATCACCGCCGGAGCCGTGGCCTCCCTCGGCTGGGGCGCGCTGCTGTGGTACTCGGTAGCGGGCGGCATGCTGATCATGAACCCCGTGACCCGGGACTACGTCGCCTATCTGACATCGAACAGGATTTTGGTCGGCGGCGAGATCGACAAGATACTCAGCATTCTGCTGGTCACCGGAATCCTGGCGGTCGCGGTCGAACGCGCCCGGCGCGTGTTGCTGCGGGCGGTCGCCGACAGCGTCGCTGCCCGCGATCTCGCCCGTTTCGTTTCGCCCGAGATCGCCGAGCGCATCGCATCGGCGGAACGGCCGATCCGCCCGGGCGAAGGCGAATTGCGCACCGCCACCGTTCTGTTCACCGATATCGAAGGGTTTTCGACGATTTCGGAAAAGGTTTCGCCCCAGGTCCTGTCCGCGATGCTAAACGATTATTTCACCGCGCTGTCCGAAGCCATCGCCCGCCACGGCGGCGCCATCATCCATTTCCAGGGCGATGCCCTGCTGGTCGGGTTCAATACCGTGGTCGCCGATGCCGATCACGCCGCCAACGCGCTCCGCACCGCGCTCGGAATTCAAAAGATTTGCGGGGAGCGCCTGTTCGGACCCGGTATCACGCTCAAGACCCGTTGCGGGGTCAATACCGGGCCGATGACGGTCGGCGCGGTCGGCGCGGGCGAACAGCTGGTCTTCACGTGCCACGGCGACGAAGTCAACGTCGCGGCGCGGCTGGAGCAGCTCAACAAGCAGCACGGCACCTACGTGCTGGCGTCGCACAGCACCCGGATGGCGGCGGGCGACGAATTCGCCTTCCGCGAAATCGGCGCCATTACCGTGCGCGGCCGCGCGACCCCGACGGTCGTGTACGCGGTCGAGGGCGCGCGGGCGGGCTCCCGCGCGCACTAGAAGATGCGCCCCGACCGGGGCGCGCGGGCGAATCCCCGCGCGCACCAGAAGATGCGCCCCGACCGGGGCGCGCCGCCAGCAACGCATCCGCCAGTTCGGCAAAACCGAGACCGGCGCGGGCGCGGGTGACGTAGGCCGGCTTGGCGGCGAGCCGGTCTTCGAAATCGCGCACGTTGGCGACGCCGACGGCGAACGGGAAAAACCGGAACATGGGCTCGTCGTTGGGCGAATCGCCGACAAAAACGACGGTGTCCCTGGCCTCCGCCAGGTCGGTCGCGAACCGTTCGCGAAAGAGGATCCGGGCCATGGACAGTTTGTCGTAATCGCCGAACCAGCCGTTGACGTGGATCGAACTGATCTTGGCGCGGGCGCCGGCCGCGGTCATCAGTCGGACGATCCGCTCGACCGTGCGCCGCGCCAGCGGAGGCACGTCCTCGCAATAGTCGACGGCAAGGTCGGCGTCGCGATACGCCTGATCGGAGGCGAGCGCCGCGCCCGGCACCCGGGCCAAAATATCGCGGCCGAGTTCCTCGAGCCGGCGGCGGTTGGCGGCGCGCGCCTCAGGGGCGAGAAAAAAGCGCCGCTCCAATACCTTTCGCGCGCGGTCGTAACGGAAGTAGAAGGCGCCGTTTTCGCCGATCACCGCCGCCACCGGCCACATGCGCGCGATATGGTCGCACCAGCCCGCGGGTCGGCCGGTCACGGGGATGACGTCGAGTCCGGCCGCCGTCAGCCGCTCGATCGCCGCCAACGCCACGGACGACACCAGGCCGTCGCTGGTGATGGTGTCGTCGATGTCGGCCAAAACCCGCGTCACGCGGCGGCGGGCGGCGGCGGGAAACTCGGCGAGGGGGCGCATAAGGGAGGCTCCGGGAATTCCCGGCGAGCATAAACGAAACGCGCCGCGCCCCGATAGGGGCGCAACTGTATGATGCGCGCGGGGAT
>CAYPQV010000016.1:0-91132 GCA_964412955.1 uncultured Hyphomicrobiales bacterium | reverse complement strand
ATCGATGCGCTGACCTTCGGATTGGGCTCGGGGCTCGCCGGCATGGCCGGGGTCGCGCTGTCCCAGGTCGGCAACGTCAGCCCCAATCTCGGCCAAAGCTACATCATCGACAGTTTCATGGTCGTGGTGTTCGGCGGGGTGGGCAGCCTGTGGGGAACGCTGGTAGGAGGAATGACGCTCGGCCTCGTCAACAAGTTCCTCGAACCTTACGCCGGTGCCGTGCTGGGCAAAATTCTGGTGCTTGTCGTCATTATCCTCTTCATCCAGAAGCGGCCGCGCGGGCTATTCGCCCTCAAAGGGCGCGCGGTGGAGGCCTAGCGGACATGGTTCAGCCGTCGCCTTTCGCTTTTCTGACGCAAAACCGGGCGGCATTGGCCACGCTCGGGCTTTTGGTTGCGGCGGCTGTGATTGTGCCGGTGCTCAACCTGATCGTTCCGGCGGGATCGCCCCTGCATGTGCCGACCTGGGTCGTGACCCTGCTCGGCAAATACCTGACCTACGCGTTGCTTGCGCTCAGCGTCGATCTGATCTGGGGATTCTGCGGCATCCTCAGCCTCGGCCACGGCGCGTTCTTCGCCTTGGGCGGCTACGCCATGGGCATGTACCTGATGCGTCAGATCGGCGACCGCGGCGTTTACAAACATCCGGTTCTTCCCGACTTCATGGTTTTCCTGAATTGGAAGGAACTGCCCTGGTACTGGTACGGCTTCGATTTCTTTCCCTTGGCGCTGTTGATGGTCGCGCTGGTGCCGGGCGTACTCGCGTTCGCTTTCGGGTGGTTCGCGTTCCGCTCGCGCGTCGGCGGCGTCTATCTCTCCATCATTACCCAGGCGCTGACGTTCGCCCTGATGCTGGCGTTCTTCCGCAACGACATGGGTTTCGGCGGCAACAACGGGCTGACCGATTTCAAGGATCTGCTCGGCTTCAATCTCCAGGCGGATGGCACGCGGGCGGCACTCTTCGCCGCATCCGCGCTGGCGTTGGCCGTGGGCTATGTCGTCTGCCGGTTCATCGTCGCCTCGCGGCTCGGGCGTGTCCTGATCGCCATTCGCGACGCCGAGAGCCGCACCCGTTTCCTCGGCTACCGGGTCGAGCATTACATGTTGTTCGTGTTCGTCGTTTCGGCCGTTTTGGCGGGCATCGCCGGCGCGCTGTACGTGCCGCAGGTCGGCATCATCAACCCGAGCGAGTTCTCGCCCGCCAATTCGATCGAAATCGTGATTTGGGTCGCGGTCGGCGGGCGCGGCTCGCTGCACGGCGCGATCCTCGGCGCGATTCTGGTCAATTACGCCAAAACCTACTTCACCGGGGCGCTGCCCGAAGCGTGGCTCTACGTGCTCGGCGGCCTGTTCATCGTCGTCACGCTGTTCCTGCCGAAAGGGCTCGTCGGGTCGATTCCGGCGTTCGCGACGAAAGACATTTCGTTCGCCGGACACAAATTGCGGGCGGTCAAGACGGAGGCGCGAACCTGATGTTGCCCGCCATGCAGGTGCCGTTGGCCGACGTGGTCGCCCATCAATCGACGCCAACCGTGCAGGCCCAGCCCGCGCGCAAGGACACCATCCTCTATCTTGACGGCGTGACGGTCAGTTTCGACGGGTTTCGCGCATTGAACAATCTGAGCTTTTACGTCCTGGCGGGCGAGCTACGCGCCATCATCGGTCCCAACGGCGCGGGCAAGACGACCATGATGGACGTCGTCACCGGCAAGACCCGGCCCGACGCCGGCGAAGTTTTTTTCGATGGAACCGTCGATCTGACCCAACTCGACGAAACCCGGATCGCCAATCTCGGCGTCGGCCGCAAGTTCCAGAAGCCGACCGTATTCGAAAGCCAAACGGTGTTCGAGAATCTGGAATTGGCGTTGAAAGGCGGACGCGACGTGCTCGCTTCGCTGCGCTTCCGTTTGAGCGCGGAACAGCGCACGCGCATCGAGGAAGTGCTGGAAACCGTCGCGCTGGCGGAGCAGCGGTTTCGGGTGGCGGGCGACCTGGCCCATGGGCAAAAGCAATGGCTGGAGATCGGGATGCTGCTGATGCAGGACCCCGAATTGATGCTGATCGACGAGCCGGTCGCGGGCATGACCGACGCCGAGACCGAGGAAACCGCCGTTCTGCTCGCGGAAATCGCCAAGACTCGGTCGGTGGTGGTGGTCGAGCATGACATGGAATTCGTTCGGGCCCTGGGGTGCCGGGTCACGGTGCTGCACGAAGGCTCGGTCCTGGCCGAAGGATCGCTCGATGCCGTCCAGGCGAACGAGCGGGTGGTCGAGGTCTATCTGGGGCGCTGAATGCTGCAGGCGGAAAACATCGATCTCTTCTACGGCGCGAGCCAGGCCCTGCGGGGCGTATCCATTGCCGCCGCCGTCGGCCGCGTGACCTGCGTGCTGGGACGTAATGGCGTGGGCAAAACCTCGCTGATGCGCGCGATCGTCGGCCAGCAACCGATCCGTGCCGGTCGCATTCTGTGGGACGGGGCGGATATCGGTGCGCTGAAACCGCACCAGCGGGCCAAGCGCGGCATCGCCTATGTACCGCAAGGCCGGGAAATCTTTCCGCTGCTGACGGTCGAGGAAAACCTGAAAACCGGTTTTGCCGCCCGCCCGCGCGGCGTGCGCTCGATTTCGTCCGAAATCTTCGATTTGTTTCCGGTATTGAAGGACATGCTCGGTCGCCGCGGAGGGGATCTTTCGGGCGGTCAGCAGCAGCAGCTTGCGATCGCGCGGGCCCTGGTGACGGAGCCGAAGCTCCTGGTGCTGGACGAACCGACGGAAGGCATTCAACCCTCGATCATCAAGGATATCGAACGGGTCATCCGCGTGCTCGCCGGACGCGGCGACATGGCGATCCTGCTGGTCGAGCAATATTTCGATTTTGCCCGCCGCCTGGCCGACGATTTCGCGGTCATGGAACGCGGCGAGGTCGTTCTGGCCGGAAAGGCCGCCGAGATGGTGGAGGCCGATGTCCGTCGTCACCTCACCGTCTGAAGCGGGATTTTCCGCCGTTGCCGGCGCGGCCGAGGTGGCCTTCGTCCATTGCGACGGCGCGACCCGACTGGCGCATCTCCATCAACGCGATCCGCTGCGGGTCCTTTTCCCGCGCCCCGATGATCCATCGACGCCGGTCGCCGTCCTGGCGACGACCTCGGGCGGATTGGTCGGCGGCGACCGGTTGGCGATCAAGGCGATGGTCGGCGACGCCGGCTCGGCCCTGTTCACCACCCAGTCGGCGGAGAAAATCTATCGCTCGACGGGCCGGGATTGCCGCGTGGATGTCGATCTGTTTGTCGGCCCGGAGGCATGGATGGAATGGCTGCCCCACGAAACGATCATATTCGATAGGGCGCGCCTGCGTCGGTGCACGGTCGCCGACGTGGCGACGGGTGGACGATTGATGGCGATCGAGGCGGCCGTCTTCGGAAGGATCGCGCGCGGCGAGCGCCTGACCCAAGGTCTTGTCCGCGACGAATGGAAAATCCGGCGCGCCGGTCGTCTGGTTTGGGCCGACGCCCTGCACCTTGATGACGACTTGGTCGGGATCGGAGCGAGTCCGGCGGGACTCGACGGTGCGGTCGGCCTGGCGACCTTCGTTTACGTCGCCGACGACGCGGTCGAACACTTGAATCTGTCCCGCGCCCTGATGCCCGCCAACGACGAAAACGGCCTCAGGGCCGGCGCCACCGTCGTCAACGGCGTGTTGATCGCGCGTTGGCTGGCGCGCGACGCCTTGGCCATGCGTACTTCCATCGGCGTGTTCTGGGAAGCTTTTCGTCGCCGTGTCGGCGGCCGCGCGGGCCCCCTGCCGCGCGTGTGGTCCAATTGACGGAGAGAACGACGCCATGAACCTGACCCCGAGAGAGAAGGACAAGCTTTTGGTCGCCATGGCAGCCAACGTCGCGCGCCGGCGCCTGGAGCGGGGCGTCAAGCTCAATCATCCCGAGGCCGTGGCGCTGATCACCGATTTCGTGGTCGAAGGCGCGCGCGACGGAAAAAGCGTCGCCGATCTGATGCGCGACGGCGCCGGCGTTATCCGCCGCGATCAAGTCATGGCTGGAATCGCCGAGATGATCCACGAAATCCAGGTCGAGGCGACTTTTCCCGACGGCACCAAACTGGTGACCGTCCACAATCCGATCCGCTAGGAGAACCGTCGTGATCCCAGGCGAAATTTTCACCGCTTCGGGCGAAATAGCCCTCAACAAAGGACGCGAAACCATCGTCCTTAAAGTCGCCAATACCGGCGATCGGCCGGTTCAAGTCGGTTCGCACTACCATTTTTTCGAGACCAACGGGGCGCTCCGCTTCGAGCGCGACAAGGCGCGCGGGTTCCGCCTCGATATTCCGGCGGGTACGGCGGTGCGATTCGAGCCCGGTCAGACGCGCGAGGTGCAGCTGGTTCGTTATGCCGGCACGGGCGCAGTTTTCGGATTCAACGGCAAAATCAACGGTTCGCTCTAGGGAAACCCCGCTCATGGCCCGCACCATCGACCGCGCCAGTTATGCCGCCATGTTCGGCCCGACCGTGGGCGACCGCGTCCGGCTGGCCGATACCGACTTGATCCTCGAGGTGGAGAAGGATCACACCGTCTACGGCGAGGAAGTGAAATTCGGCGGCGGCAAGGTCATCCGCGACGGCATGGGCCAATCGCAGAAAAGCCGCGCCGAGGGCGCCGTCGATACCGTCATCACCAATGCCCTGATCGTCGACCATTGGGGCATCGTCAAGGCCGACATCGGCCTCAAGAACGGGCGCATCGCCGCCATCGGCAAAGCCGGCAATCCGGACATTCAGCCGGGGGTCGATATCGTGATCGGGCCGGGAACCGAGGCCATCGCGGGGGAAGGAAGGATCGTCACCGCGGGCGGCATCGACGCGCACATTCATTTCATCTGTCCGCAGCAGGTCGAAGACGCGCTCCATTCGGGCGTGACGACGCTGCTCGGCGGCGGCACCGGGCCGGCGGAAGGAACGAAAGCGACGACATGCACGCCGGGGCCGTGGCACATGGGGCGCATGCTTCAGGCCGCCGAGGGGCTGCCGGTCAACCTGGGCTTCTTCGGCAAGGGCAACGCGACGCTGCCCGCCGCGCTCGAGGAGCAAATCCGCGCCGGGGCCTGCGGGCTCAAGCTGCACGAAGACTGGGGCACCACGCCCGCCGCCATTGATGCGTGCCTTTCCGTCGGCGATCGCTTCGACGTTCAGGTCGCCATCCACACCGACACGCTGAACGAATCCGGCTTCGTCGAAGACACTGTTGCCGCGTTCAAGAACCGCACCATCCACGCTTTCCACACCGAGGGCGCGGGTGGCGGCCACGCGCCGGATATCATCAAGGTTTGCGGGCTGGCCAATGTCCTGCCGTCGTCGACCAATCCGACCCGGCCGTTCACCGTAAACACGGTCGACGAACACCTCGACATGCTCATGGTCTGCCATCATCTCGATTCGCGCATCCCCGAGGACGTCGCCTTCGCCGACAGCCGCATCCGGCGCGAAACCATTGCCGCCGAGGACATCCTGCACGACCTGGGCGCGTTTTCGATGATGTCGTCCGACAGCCAGGCCATGGGCCGGATCGGCGAAGTCATCATCCGCACTTGGCAGACCGCGCATAAGATGAAGTCCCAGCGCGGCCGTCTCAAAGGCGAGAAGGGCGACAACGACAACCTTCGCGTCAAGCGCTATATCGCCAAATATACGATCAACCCGGCGATCGCCCACGGCATCGCCGCCCATGTCGGTTCGGTCGAAGTCGGCAAGCTGGCCGACCTGGTGCTGTGGTCACCGGCGTTCTTCGGCGTCAAGCCAGACCTGATCCTGAAATGCGGCGCCATCGCCGCCGCGCCGATGGGCGACCCCAACGCCTCGATCCCGACGCCGCAGCCGGTCCATTATCGGCCCATGTTCGCCGGTTTCGGCCGGGCGTTGACGCAGAGCGCGGTGACGTTCGTGTCCCAGGCAGGCCTGGAAAACGACATTGGAAAACGGTTGGGCCTCGCCCGCGAGTTGATCGCCGTGCGCGGCACGCGCGCCATCGGCAAGCACGACATGGTTTTGAACGACGCCACGCCGCGCATGGAAGTGGATCCCGAAACCTATGAAGTCCGCGCCGATGGCGAATTGCTGACGTGCGAGCCGGCCCGCGAATTGCCGCTCGCCCAACGGTATTTTTTGTTCTGAGGGGGCCTCATGCGTCGCGCCATTGCCGTTTTGCCGCCTGGTTCCTGGCCCGAAGCCAAAATGGTCGCCTTCATCACGCTCGCCTACCACGACCGTCATCGCCGTCGGGTGCGCATGAACGACGATGATGGCGTCGATTTTCTTCTCGATTTGCCCGAGGCGACGGTTTTAGGAGATGGCGACGGGCTTGAACTGGATGGCGGCGGGTATATCTGTGTCCGCGCGGCCCAGGAGTCAGTGGTGGACGTCTCGGCGCGCTCGCCCGAACATCTTGTCCGGCTTGCCTGGCACATCGGCAACCGTCATGTGCCGGCGCAGGTGCTGGGCGACGGCGCATTGCGCATTATCGACGACCATGTCCTGGTGGACATGATCGTCGGGCTTGGTGGCGAAGTCGTTCGCCGTCGCGCGCCGTTCGCGCCGGAATCGGGCGCCTATTCCCGCGATCACGGACATGGACACCATCATGGTCATGGGCACGATCATGGAAAGGTCCATCATGGCCACTGAGACGTCCCTTGACCAAACCGGGCTCTATCGGCTGATGGCGTGGCTGTCGCCCGGCTTTCCGGTGGGAGCGTTCGCCTATTCCCATGGGATCGAGTGCGCGGTCGAACAAGGTACGGTTCGGGATCGGGACACGCTTGCCGGCTGGGTCGGAAGCATCGTTTGTCGGGGCGCGGGCGCGGTCGACGCGGTCCTGTTCCGCGAGGCCTGGGAAGCGGCGGCCGCACCGGACGTGGATGCCCTCGAGCGGATCGCGGATCTTGCCGCCGCGTGGCGCGGCAGCGCCGAAACCGCGCTGGAAAGCGCGGTCCAGGGCGGCGCCTTTCTCGATACGGTGAATGCCGCCTGGCCCGACCGGTGGTTGGCCGATTGGATCGCCGCACGTTCGGCCGACGGGGCACCGCTCGCTTATGCCGTGGCCGTTGGCGCGGCGGCGGGACGCAAGGGATTGCCGTTGACGTTGAGCCTGACGGCCTTTCTGCACGCGCTCGCCGCCAACCTCGTTTCGGCCGGCGTGCGCCTGATTCCTTTGGGACAGACCGACGGCCAGCGCATCGTCGCCGCCCTCGAGTCTCCGATCGCGGCGGCGGCCGAAGCCGCCCTCGACCGTCCGCTCGACGATATCGGCACGGCGACGCCGATGGTCGATTGGACGTGCATGATCCACGAAACCCAATACACGAGGTTGTTCCGCTCATGACCGTCGATCGCACTGCTAATCCCCTGCGTGTCGGCATCGGTGGACCCGTCGGCGCGGGCAAGACGACCCTCACAGATGTTCTCTGCAAGCGGCTTCGGGACCGCTATCGGATCGCCGCCGTCGCCAACGACATTTACACCGTCGAGGACGCGGAGTTCCTGCTCAGGTCCCAGGCGCTGCCGTCCGACCGGATCGTCGGCGTCGAAACCGGCGGCTGCCCGCACACCGCGATCCGCGAGGACGCTTCGGCCAACTTGGCCGCCGTCGCCGGACTGATACGGAAATTTCCCGATCTCGAGGCCATCTTCATCGAATCGGGGGGAGACAACTTGTCCGCCACATTTTCGCCGGAGTTGGCCGATATCACCCTCTATGTCATCGACGTGGCCGCCGGCGAAAAAATCCCGCGCAAGGGCGGCCCCGCCATCACCCGCTCGGACCTGCTGATCATCAACAAAACCGACCTTGCGCCGCACGTAGGCGCCGATCTCGACATCATGGCGCACGATGCCCGCCGCATGCGAGGATCGCGTCCCTTCGTCTTCACCAACCTGAAGACGGGCGAGAACGTCGATATTGTGATCGATTTCATTCTCGACGCGGGCGGCTTGCGGAGGTCCGAACCGCTTGCCGCTCAAGTCGGCTAACAAGGAGTCCCATCATGACCCGCCTTTATCCCGTTGTTTTCGTAACCGCCCTGATCCTCGCCGCCGCGTCGGGCACGGCGACCGCCCATGCCCCCGGCCTTATGATGGAAACCGGATTCGGGGCGGGTTTTGCGCATGTCTTTGGCGGTCTCGACCATGTATTGGCGGCGCTGGTGGTCGGAGCGTGGCTTTCGCGCCTCGGCCGCTTGCTGCCGCTGTTCGCGGGATTGGCCGCCGCGGGTTTTGCGGTTTTCCACGACGTCGTCCACGACACGGGGATGTTGGCTTCGCCGGAATGGACCGAGTTCGCGCTTGGCATTGGAACGGCAACCTTGTCGCTGATCGCCGTCGGCGGAGCGCTCGCCCGGATCACGATCGCGCTATCGCGCCTGTTTCGCCGTTCGCGTCAAAGCCCCTGAAAACGGCGGCGTTTCGCAATCCGCCGCCGGCGGCGTTCGGGAATTTCGGAAACCTTTCGACAGCTGCGACGGCGACCGTCGAGAAACAGGGATCATTCCGCCGGGGGGCCGAACCGTTGCGCGCCGTCGAGAACGACGTTGGGCATCCCCCTCAGGTCGGTACCCGCCAACCGGCGCGCCGCCTTTTCGCGGTTGACCTTGGCGAGCTCGGCCAGCGGCCCGGTGATGATCGCCCCGGTCGGGCAGATTTCCTCGCACGCGCGCGGCAGATGCAACGGCCGCTCCTTGCCGGGCGTCTGGCAAAACGTGCATTTTTCCATTTTGCTCGACACGGTGGTCAATTGCGGGGCGTTGAACGGGCACGCCCAGACGCAGAACCCGCAGCCGATGCATTTGTTCTGATCGACGACGACGATGCCGTCCTCGGCGCGCTTGGCGATCGCGCTGACCGGGCACGCGTTGCGGCACGGCGCGTCGCCGCAATGCATGCACGCCATCGAGACGTTCATGGCCTTGACGTTGGGAAAGGTTCCCGACTCGATCTTGACCACCTCGCGCCAACGCGGTCCGAGTTCGATTTCGTTCCAGGTCTTGCAGGCGACTTCGCAGGCGTGGCACTTCACGCAACGCGCGTGGTCGAAATAAAAACCGTATTGCACGACACACCTCTCTTTCGTCGCGACCGCGGATGGCCCCATGCCGTCAGGCGGGGCGCACGCGCACCTTGCATTCGTTGTAGCAGTTGGCGCCGGTAATGGGGCTCGTGTGGGAATCCATCAGGTTGTTGGAATGGGCGCCGCGGCCTTTGGCGACCGATCCCATCGCCCAATGCCCGAAGCCGTGGCCGTGCCGGATGCTGACGCACCCCGGCACCAATCCCTCGACCACTTTGGCCTTGATGACGATTTTATCCTTGGGCGATTCGACCACCACGTTCGCGCCGTCCTGGATTCCGTACTTAAGGGCGTCCAACCGGTTGATCTCCACCCAATTTTCGCCGCACACTTCCATCAAGTAAGGATTGTTCTGCGTCACGATGTTGCAGTGCATGCTGAACTTGGAATGGGTGAGCTGGAGTGGGTAGTCCTTGTCGGGCAGGACGCTGCGCTCGCCGTAAACGGGATACCCGTCGAAGCCCGCGTCGGCGTAAGCCTTCGAGTAAATCTCGATCTTGCCCGACGGCGTCGGCAGTCCGGCGGGAACACGGTCGTATTTGACCGGCCCGGCCCAAAAGCCCTTGTCCTTGAGTTCGTCCAGGGTGATCGGGATATCCTTGAGCATCAATTCGGCCCAATCCTCCCATCGCCGGTAGGGGAAGTGTTGTCCCCATCCCATGCGCTCGGCGATGCCCTGGGCGATGGAATAGGCGGGCTTGGCTTCGCCGACCGGCGACACCACCGGCTGACACAGGATGACCTGGGGGCCCAGCCACATGCCGTTGCGGACTTCGGCTTGCTCGTGGAACGACGTTTCCGGCAGCACGATGTCGCATTCGAGCGCGGTTTCGCTCATGTAGAGTTCGAGCGCGACGCCGAGTTCAAGACGGCGGAACATTTCCAGTACCCGATCGCGGTTCGGATCGCTCATGACCGGATTGGTCGCGTGCACGAACAGGCCTTTGACCGGATACGGCTTTCCCTCGATCACCGCTTCGGGAAGCTTGGAGTTCGGCAAATCCGGCGCCAACGGATAACCCATGGCGACGTGAAGCGGCGGCTTGCCCGGCTTGCGCTTGGCCGAATCGGGGATGGCCACCGGCGCCGCGACCGGCGCCCAATCCTTGAGGTGGATGTTTCCGGGCTTGTCGACCTGACCGGTCAGGGCATCGAGGATATAGCACGCGCGCCCGGCGTCGGCGCCGTTGGTGTAATAGCCCGAGCCCTTGAAGATCGCGGAAATCGCCGGCTTGGTGGTCGCGAATTCGTGCGCCAGGCGGACGATCCGGGCGGCATCAATGCCGCAGATCGGCGCCGCCCACTCCGGGGTGTACCCCCGCGCGTGAAGATGGTCGCGGAATCCGGTGAATCCGTTGCAGTATTTGTTGACGAAGTCCTCGTCGTAGAGTTTGTCGTCGATGATGACGCGGCACATGGCGAGCGCGAGGGCGCCGTCGGTGCCGGGGCGAACCGGGACCCACTCGTCCGCCTTCTGCGCCGTTTCGGTGAAATTCGGGTCGATCACCACCAGCCGGCATCCCTTCGCCTTGGCGTCCATCAAGGCCCGGCTTTCCCACAAGCCCTGATTGGCGCCGAGCATGTTCATGCCCCACAGCATGACGTAGCGCGCGTTGGCGAAGTCGTGCATCGGGAAAACGTGACCGAAGAGCGTCAGGCACGCCGAGCGCCGGTCCTGTTCGCAGCCCGAAGTGTGCGCATAGCCCGCGTTCGGGCTGCCGTAAAGGTCGCCGAGCAGATGGCGATAAAACACCGTGTTGGGATCGTGGTGGCAGGTCAGCGCCACGGCTTCCGGTCCCCAGGTGTCGGCGATTTTCTTGAGCTTGGCGGCGATGAAATCGAAGGCTTCGTCCCACGAGACGCGCTTGAAGGCCGGCGCGCTGCTCTTCGGGCTGGTGCGCAGCATCGGGTACTTGAGCCTGTCGGGATCGCGGCTGACGTACCAACTGGCCATGCCCTTGGCGCAGCGCGATCCGATGTTGTTCGGCGATAGGGGGTTGCCCTTCTGGTAGACGATCCGATCGTCGCGAACGAGGACCTCGGTCGGACATTGCCACGGGCAGGTGTAGCAGAAACTTTTGATTACCTTGGCGCCCTTGATCCGCGCCAATTCCTCGCCCATGTTTCCGGTGATGACCGTCATGGTTTTCTCCTCCCTGGTTCCGGGAAAAAGCTTTTCCCGAATGCGGAAAAATCGTTCCGGCGTATCTCGCCCGTCGGCGGATACTTCTCCCCGTCTAGCGAAAGCGTCCCGCGATTGGGAAGCCGTTGTCAACAGGGGTATCCGGCAAACGGCTGTGTCGAACGCGCATATCCGAGCCTCGCTCACGGACGGTCATGGCTTGAGCCAACGTCCCATTATGGCTCGGTAAATCCCTCCGCCGATCAACGCGCCGATCACCGGCGCCAGGATATAGACGGTGAACCAGCCGCCGCGCGGGCCGGGGATGGCGATTTCGCCCCAACCGAGGAAATAAGCGACCAGGCGCGGGCCGAAATCGCGCGCCGGGTTGAGGCCGGCCTGGGTCAATGGCGCGATTACCGAAATGATGGCGGCAACGCCGAGGCCGATGATGACCGCAGCGACCCCGGCCGGCGGACGTTCGGCATTGCGCCGGTGGGTCACGACCGCCACCAGAAGAGCCAGCATGGCGGTTCCGACCATCTCCGACACGAACGCCGAGGTCGGACTGACGACGCGCCAAGCATCCTCGGCGGTGCCGAAGATCGCGGGATTCGGAAAATATTCGCCGAACATCATGGCGCTCAGTTCGCTCCCCGGACCTCCGCGCAACAGTCCGCGCCGCCGTTCGAATTCCAAGATCACCTCGGCGAACATGCCGTAAAGGACGAGAGAAGCCGAAATCGCGCCCAACGTCTGGGCGCAGATGTAGCCGAGGGCGCGCAACGGGGGGAAGCGGTCGTAGACGACGGCGACCACGGTGATGGCGGGATTGATGTGCGCGCCCGAAAGCGCCGCCGCGGCGTAAATCCCGAGGCTGACGCCGATCGCCCAAACGACCGCCACCTGCCACAGGCCGGCCTGCGCGCCGGTCGCGACCGCGGCATTGACCGAGCCGACGCCAAAAAAGACCAGGATGAAGGTGCCGAGAAATTCACCGCCCAGCGCCGGCCATGGAAACTTTTGGTTCGCGTCGATGGACGCGGCCTCCGGTCGGGAGGAGGGGGCATCGGCGCCGGAGCGTGAGAGATCGTCGTTCATGGGTTCCCGGCTCCCTTCAGGGTCGGCGGCATCGCGCGCGCGGCGCGCGTGTTGACATCACGCACCGTTGCGTCGGCGAACAGCGCGCCGGCAAGGTTCGATTGGCTCAAGTCAGATTTTTCAAGGGTCGCGCCGGAGAAATCGGCTTCGGCGAGATCGGCGCCGGAGAATTGGGTCATGTACGATTTGACGCCGCGGAACTTGGCCGCGCGCAGGTCGACGCCGTAGGCGCGGGTCCAGCCGAGATCGGCGCCCGAAAAATCCGCTCCGCGCCCGCGCCCCCACGTCAAGTCGGCGGAGCCGAGCCGGGAGCGGGCGAAATTCGCGCCCTCGAAGCGGGCCTCGCGCAGATCGACGCCGGTCAAATTGGCGTCTTTGAAGTTGGCGTCGCGCAAATCCGCGCCGGCGAGCGAAGCGGGCGAGGGACCCGGATGGCCGAGCCCGCGCGCGCCAAGGGCGGCGCCGGAAAAATCGGCCTTCCGCAATGTCGCCTGGCTGAAATCGACGGCGGCCAGATAGGCCGCCGCGAAACGGGAATTGTCCGCCTTGGCCTTGGTCAGCTTGGCGCCGGGCATGAATGCCCGGGAAAAATCGGCGCCGTCGAATTGGCCGTTGGCAAGGGTGGCCAAAGCCAGGGTCGAACCGACGAACTTGGCGTTCCGGATATCGGCGCGGGTGAGATCGGCCCGGCCGAGGTCGGCGCCGGCAAAGTCCGCGCCCGGCGCCGCCACTTCGCGCAAATACGATTCGCGCAGATCGGCGTTCTTCAGGCTTGCGCTGCCCAGGTTGGCGCCGGTCAGGTTGGCCCCGACGAGACGGGCGCCGTCGAGAACGGCATTGGCGAGATTCGCGCCGCGCAGGTCGGCGCCGGTAAGATCGGCATTGGCCAGCGCGGCCCCCTTCAAATCGGCGCCGACCAGGTTCTTACCGACGAGAGCTTCCGCCGCATGCGCCGGAAAAGCCAACACGGCGGCGACGAGGGCCGAAACGGCGAGCCGGGAAAATGCGCGGGCTGTTGTCATTGGGCGACGTTTTGGGGCAGGAAGGTGATATCGCGAGTGATCTCGGGCTGCGGCCCGATCCGCTTCACGTCGGCCCACGCGCCCTTGTAATAAGGAATCGTCGTGGCCGGATCGACGTGATCGGACACGAGATCGCCGGCCGCACCGCGCGGTTGGCCGAACAGCATGAACGTATGGCCGCGTTTGATCGTGTCGGCGATTTGCGCCATCGCCTTAACCTCGCCCACATCGTTGAAGACGGACACGAGGTCGCCGGACGTGATGCCGAGCTCGGCCGCGTCGGCGGGGTGCATTTCGAGGGTCGGCATCGGGTAGCGGTCCCGATAAAACGGGATATGTTCGTGATGATAGAGGGTTTGCCAGATATGGTTGACGCGGCCGTTGTTGACCCAGAAACGATGGTTTTTGCGTTGGCGCGCGACCTGGGCGGCATAACCGGGCCACGGGCGCGGCGCCGGAATGAAGCGCGCCTTGCCGCTCGGCGTGTGGAAATGGCCGTCCTCGTGCATGCGCACCGTTCCGACCGGCACGCCGTTGACGAGTCGAATCGGGGTTTGAATGCCCTCGTTGCCGAGTTTCCGCAGAAAATCGTAGGTGACGCCGACGTAGCTTTCCGCCGGATCGTTGCGGTGTCCGCGAAAATTGTAGCGCGCATGAATGAATACGTCTTCGTCGGTGCGCCAGTCGTAATCGAGGAACCGGTTGGCCATGAGCGGATTGCGGTCTTCGAGGTAGAGAGCGTTGAGTCGTTTCGCGAAGCGCGCCAGGATTTGCCAATCGGGCAGCGCTTCGCCGGGCGGGTCCATGAATCGCGGGTAAAGGCGTAGGCGGCGCTCGCCGTTGATCGACGTCAAATTCATCTCGCCCCACTGTGCCGCCGGGAGCACCAAGTGGGCGTGACGGGCGGTCGCCGTGGCATATATGTCCTGCACGATCAGGAATTGGCCGCCGGCCTTGAGCGCCTCGACAATCGCCGTCACGCGCGCGCCGACCGGCTGGCCCGCGGTCGCGATCAATGCCCGGCGCACCGGTTCGCCGCGCTCCTTGAGCGACGCTTCCAAGGCTTCGGCGCGCAACGTGGTCAGAACCGGGTTGCAGCCGCCGACCCAGTACACCTTGGTTTCGCCGCGGCGCACCGCTTCGTCCACGTTCAGCGCCGGGCGTCCGCCGGGCGCGGGCGGCCGGACATAGCCCTCCTGGTGTCCGCCGAGACGGCTCACGCCGGTGCCGGGCTTGCCGACGTTGCCGGTCAACAGCGCGAGATCGACGATGGCGGCGATGTTTTCGTAGTTCTTGAGGCCCCAGATCAGGCCCTTCTCGTAATGAAGCAGGGTGCGGCGGCGATGGCCCCCTTCCTTGGGGGCGGCGATCCATTCCGCCGCCTTGACGATCAGGTCGGCGCCGACCCCGGCAACTTCCGCCGCCTCGCGCACGACTTCATCCACGGGGCGGTCGACGCCCAGCGAGGAACGCTGATAGGCCTCGAACGTTTGCCATTCGGTTCGCTCGCGCACGAAAGCGACATCGTGCCACCGCCGGGAAAGGACGATCCGCGCGATGGCATTGAGCAGCGCGATGTCCGCGCCGGGCTCGATCTGCAGGTGCAGGACATTTTTCTTGCCGGCGGCGGCCTCGGCGGCGGCGACGGTCATGGTTCGCCGAGGATCGACCACGATCATGCGTCCGGCGGCGACCGGCTCGCCGACGAAGGCGGACCGTTTGAGACCGAGGGATTCGCCCCTCAGGTTCGGAACCATGTGGTTGAGGAAATAGTTGGTTTGGGTCTCGTAGGAATTGGCGCCGACGAGAACGATGGTGTCGGCGAGTTGGGCATCGAGGTAGGAATTCGTCAGCGCGCCGACGCCGGCGTCGCCGGCGGCATGAACTTCGCTGTTGTAGGCCGGGCGGTTGTGAATCGATACGGTGCGCGTGCCGATGCCGGAAAAGAAAAAGCGGCCGACCGCCCAATTGTTTTCAAACCCGCCGCCGCCGCCGCCATGGTCGAAAAATTTCATCCCGACCGCGTCGGCGCCCCAGCGATCGATCACCGCCTTGACCACTCGGGCGCCGAGATCGACCGCTTCGTTCCACTCGATTTCCGCCAATCCGTCGCGGCCGGCGAGGAGGGGTTTCTTCAAGCGAACGCTTGTCGGGCGGTCGGGGGCGTAAAGGGTTTGCGCCAATCCGCCGCCGCGGACCGACGCCAGGCCGCCGTTCACGGAACATTCGCGATCGGCGACGATGGCGATGTTGTGGCGTCGACCGTCGCGTTCGGTGACGACCGTATGCATCAGGGGCGAAATCCAATCGCCGTTGGCCGGTTGGGCGCGGCGGAAATCGGCGCCGAAGGCGTTGCGTTCAGGCGTCGGGCCGCCGTCCTTGCCGATCGGCCATTTAAAAACGCGATACCCGCAACCGACGATGCAAAACTGGCATACGGTTTGGAACTTTTCGCAATCCGGCGGCGGCAGGGGAACGGCGGTCATCGGCGGGCCGAGATCAGAGAATGTTGGTGTGCCGGCCGTAGATCAGACCATCGACGCCGACGGCCTGGACGATCCCTTCTTGTACGCGCAGCCGGATCTGCGGCAGCGGCGCGCTGGCCTGTCCGATGATCATCTGTCCGCGCTTGGCCGGATCGAAGCTGCTCCAATGACAAGGGCAGACGAACATCTTCCGGTCGGGCAGAAAATCGACCGGGCATCCCTTGTGCGTGCAGAGCTGGGAGAACGCAACGACGCTTTCGCTGGGTCCGACTCCGCCTTGCGCCGGACCGCCCAACGCGACCAGCAGCGCCGGCGACTCCGGATCGGGATAGGTGAAGGAAAGCGCCGCGCCGGGGCGGATATCGGCGAGCTTCGCGACGTCGACCACGCGCCCTTCCGCTGTTGCGGGGGCTGCGGGCGTCGCTCCCGCCACCTCGCGCGCGAAGGTCGGCAGGCCGACGGCTCCGGCGACGCCGGCGGTTCCGACGATCAGGAAGTCACGCCGATTCAGTCCCATGCCGGCTCCCGATTTCGTTTCATCCGTCATGTTTGCGTCCTCCGCAGTTCCGATCTTCGCCGCCATAATTAGGATCCGCCGGTGATTCTGATGCGCAAACGAGGGGTGTCAAGCGTTCGACCTTCGCCGCCCGGCTGATACCTCGTCATTCCATGCATCGCCATATGCATCGGGCGAACAAGGCCCCACGCGGTCCCGTGAGTATTAGCGAGGGATGAAATGAAGTTTCCCCATGTCAAACGCGATCGAAATAATCTCGCCGTTGGCAACGGTCGCGGTGTTATCGATCTCGATCACGATTCGATCGCCCGGCTCGGTCTCGCCGATCACCCGAATACGATCCCCGAGGAAAATCCGCTCGACCACCCTCACGCGGGCATGGGCCTCGTCGCCATCGGCCAGGCGCACATCTTCCGGTCGGCACATTAACTGGACGCCGCCATGCGCGAGACTCGGCCAACGGGCGTCGAACATCCCTCGTTCCAGCACGACCTCGCCGAACCGGGTGCGTACCACCACACCGTTGGCGTGCCCAGAGCCGTCGATTTGAGCCTCGAACAGATTGGCCGAACCGACGAACTTGGCCACGAAATCGTTGGCGGGACGGGAATAGATGTCGTAGGGCGCGCCGATTTGCATGATCTCGCCCTTGTCGAGGACCACGACCTGATCGCCGAGCGACATGGCTTCCTGCTGATCGTGGGTAACGTAAACCGCGGTGATGCCGAATTGGCGCAACAGACGGGCGAGCTCGTTGCGCAATTCCACCCGGATTTTGGCGTCGAGCGCCGAAAGCGGCTCGTCGAGCAACAGAATATCGGGCTGAAACACGACCGCGCGCGCGAGCGCAACACGCTGCTGCTGGCCGCCGGAAAGCTGATGGATGCGCCGGTTCGCCAGCGGCGCGATCTGCACGGTTTCGAGCGCCTGTTCGGCCTTACGCCGTCGTTCGGCGGCCGAAACCCGGCGCACGAGCATTCCGAATTCGACGTTTTCGCGCACCGTCATATTCGGAAACAGCGCGTAGGACTGGAACACCATTCCGATGTTGCGCTTTTCCGGCGGCAAGTAAGTGACGTCGCGTCCTTCAAACAACACCTGGCCGCTGCTCGCATCCAGGAGCCCGGCGACGATTTTGAGAATGGTCGACTTGCCCGAACCCGAGGGGCCGACCAGGGAGGTTGTCTTGGAACGGGGGCAAACAAGATTGATCCCGGCCAAGGCCACGGTTTCGTCCGGATATACCTTACGAAGATTCTCGATTCGAATTTCGTAGCTCATTCCCGCGGATTCCTCCGTTTCTTCTCAGGCGGCCTGGCCGACTTCCCGCATTTCTTTTCCGCCCATGAACTGGATGGCCATCAATACCGGTATCACCACCAGCATGAACACGCTGGTCGCCGCGCTCGACACCTGGAAACTGTCGTTGGTATAGGTGTCGTAGAGTGAGGCCGGCAGGGTCAGATTGATCGGCGTGGTCAACAGAAAACTCGCATTGAATTCGCCGAGCGAAATCGTGAACACGAGCAGCGAACCGATGATGATCGCATGTTTGAGGTTCGGCAGCAGGATATAGCGCAGGCGCTGGAACCAGTTAGCGCCTAGACTCGCCGCCGCCCGTTCCAATTCGAAGAAATTGTAGCTGCGCAACGTGCTGGTCACCGATTGGAGCATGAAGGGCAGGGTGTACAGCAAGTGCCCGAACAGAATGATGGCCCAGCTGTCGCGAATGATGCCGTAAGTACCCAGCAACGCGACCGCGATCGAAATTCCCGGCAGCGACAGGGGAATCGAAATGATTTCCTCAAGCAGCGGTTTTCCCGGAAAATCGTAGCGCACCAAGCCGTATCCGCCGAATACGCCGAGCACGATCGTAACCAGAATCGAGGCCACGGCGAGCTTGAGCGAAAGTCCGATGGTATGGCCGTACACCTCGAACACATACGCATACCACAGCAAGGTGAACGGCCCGGTCGTCTCGCGCGCGCCGCTGGCATAGATGCCGAGCGATTTCTGCGTCTCCCATCCGGCGCCGGACAGAGTGCTCGCCGCGCCCATGGTCGAAAGCGTGGTGAAGGAGCCCCACAGACAGATCAAAACCGGCGTCACCACGGCGAACACCAATATCAGGCTGACAGCCGCCGAATACGCGGTCCACGCGCTGAACGGACGCCCGGATTTTCTTGTGATGACCGGCATTGTCGCCGAAGCCGTTGCTGTGTCGTTCATGGCCGCGCTGTCCCGTTTCAGTCGTGCGCCACGACGTGCGCGTAATACCGTTCCGCGTACTTACGCAGCGTATAATTGATTCCGACGGTGATGATGCCGAGGACGACGGACATCGCGCCGGCCATCTCGAACGCCAGATTGGCGTATATTTGATTGTAAATCTCGAGCGGAAATACGCTCGCCTTCTTAAGCAGCAGCAAGGCGACGCCGAACGACCCCATCGAGACCGCGAAGGTGACCGCCACGGTCGAAACAATGGCCGGCGTCAATAGCGGCAGCAGCACGTAGCGCAGGGCCTGCCAATTGGACGCCCCCAGACTGCGGGCGGCGCTATCGAGATCCCAGTCAAATTTCCGGATGGCGGATTCAAGGGTCAATGTCGCGCGCGGGATTTGAAACCAGATATAGGCGATACCGAGCCCCGTGAGACTGTAGGCCAAGGCTTCCCCGAGCGGCACGCCCACCAACCAACGGGTGAGCTGAGGAATGAAACCGATCCGGCCGATCATGATTACGGCCAGAAATCCGATGATGATCCCGGAAAACGCCATCGGGATCGTCAGGATTGCCCGGAAGGCGCGCTTGCCGGGAAAATCGCGCCGTACCAGCAGCCATGCCGGCCCGATGCATAAGACGATCGACAGCGCCGAAACGACCGTGCTCAAAACGAGGCTGAGCACCAGGCTGGAGCGGTAGAACGGGTCGGCGAACACGTCGATGTAGTTTTTGAAGGTCAAATCCCGCCAACCAAGCGTGCGCGCCGCAACTTCGCTGGCGCCCGAGACTTCGATCATCTCCTGCGAGGGAAACAGCCCGTGGACCATCATGTCCGCAAACGGGTAGACCATGACCGCCATGAAAAAGGCGATCAGCGGAAGTATGTACAACAGGGGCGCGATGCGGGCTTTCGCGGACATGCAGCGTTGGCTCCCGGCGGGAAAGGAACGAAAACGGCCCCGCGAGCGCTTGCCCGCGAGGGCCGCCGTTGTTGCCACGTTTACTGGCGCCGAATTTGGTCGCGCCAGGCGTTGCGGTAATCGCCGATCATCGAACGTTTTTCGGCGATCGAGACCGACTTGATCAGCTCATACGTGCCGTGCAGCGGTTTCATCCGCTCTTTCGCCTGGGCCGACATGAACTCCGTCAGGATCGGCAACCAATAGGAATCGGCCCAAATTCCCTGCGCCTCGGGGCTCAGCAGCCAATCCAGGTACGCTTTCGCCAATTGCGGGCGCTTGGTCCACTTCACCATCCCCATGGCCAAAGGCACCGAGACCGTTCCTTCGCACGGAATCACGACTTCGATCGGCCCCTTGTCTTCCCACTTCATCTTATAGCCGCTGCCGTCGGCGTGAATCCAAACGCCGATCTCGCCGCGCAGAGTCGGATTGTAGCTGGTATCGCGCGAGTAGCGGAGCACGTTCTTATCGAGCTGCTTGAGATATTCAATTCCGGGCTTGAAGTCTTTGGTCGAACCACCCGCGCCCAAATTGGCCGCGAAGATCGCTTCCATCGCGGTTCCGTGCACGGTCGGATCGTCATAAGCGACCAAGCCCTTGTATTTGGGATCCACGATGTCCTTCCAACACTTGGGGACCGGAACATTGGCTTTTTTCAGAGCGTCGGTATTGACGATGAACCCGATTACGCCCTGGTGGACGCAAAACCACATGCCGTTCGGATCCTTGCACCACTCCGGGATCTTCTCCCAGCCGGCGGGCTTATAGGCTTGGTGAACGCCTTTTTCGCCGGCCTCGAGTCCGACCAAGGCGTTGTAATAGGCGACGTCGGCGACCGTGGTGTGCTGTTCGCGCAACAGCGCCGCCAAGGTCGGGCCGCTACCCTTCATATCGGGCGGCACGCGGACGCCGTATTTCTGCCGAAAGAAGTGGGTAACACCGCCCCAATTGGCGTAGTTGGGTTGGGCGTCGTACTGAATCAGGGTCGTGCCTTCGGCCTTCTTACCGGCTTCGACTTTCTTCTGAAATTCGGCCGCGTCCCAGGCCCGGGCGGAACTAAGATCGGCGGCAAGCACCGCTCCGGCGGCAATCGCGATTCCCGCGAATTGTAAAAAGTTCTGCTTGAAGTTCATGATTCAAATCTCCCTGTCATTCGTTTTCCTGTTCGTCACTTGACCGCGACGAGGTTATAGCCCGCACCTTGAGCCACTTGGAACGTGACGGTCACTTGCTGGCCCTCCTTGATGGTCGCGACCGCATTTTTGAGGTTGGCCGGAATAACGAACGTGAACGTTTCGCCAGTTTTGGCCGAGGGAATCTTGGCGCATCCGTTTTCCACGCATTCGAGCAATAAGGCGTTATTTTTCGCATCGACCCAAACGACCTTGCCGGTCGCTTCTTCGGCCAACGCCGGCATCGCCAGTGTCGTTAAGGCGATGGTCGCGGCCGCAATTGCGAGCCGCCTCGTTGACGGTTGTCGCTTTTCCGCATTCATGATCTTGGTGCCTCCCTGTGGTTCAATCCTGATGAACGCCGCGCATGAGACCTGTCGCGACGGCGACGCGGCCCTTCGTCGGCCGAATTCGTTGAAATTCGGCCGCCGCCGGAAGGATATTTCGATTGCGTAATCGCGGCATTCGCCCGCGCGTCTATGCGACCGCCGGCGAATCCGATACGCGCTCTCTGCCTCCCACTGGCGTTATGTGCTTGTTAATCCCCGATCGGCGGCACGAAAACTCGCATCAGCCGCCGACCGTGGGCTCGTCGTTGCGAGCCGGCAAAAAGCGACGCGCGATCGGCATCCTCCCTAGATGGGAAGCCTAGCATTTCGATAATTCTCGAACAATCAAATTATAGCCGTTCCCGCGGGCAGCAGGTTTTCCGTCGGCCGTGCCCCTGTTTTTCATGGTCTTTAGGACTCGATCCGACGGCGACGTCGGGCTAGATTGATCGGCACGCCGCGATGTTCAATAAGCCAGATTGCGGAACCTCCATGACCCCCTTACAAGCAGTTGAATCGATGGCGGCGCTCGCGCACAAAACGCGGCTGGCCGTCTTTCGCTCCGTCGTGAGCGCCGGCCCCGAAGGCTTGCCCGCGGGAACGATCGCGATGCGGCTGCGGGTCACGCCGTCGACGCTGTCACATCATCTCGCGGTTCTGGAACGGGCGGGCCTGCTCGCGTCGCGTCGGGTGCGCCGCCAAATCCTTTACGCTTGTGCTTATCCCACGATGAAGGACCTGCTTCAATTTCTCACCAACGACTGCTGTCAGGGACATCCCGATTTGTGCGGATTCGAAGAAACTCCGATGAAAACCAGCCGGTCGACAAAACGCAAACCCGGGCGCGCGGGCCGAACCAAGGGACCGATGTGATCCGGGTAAGCCGATGATACCACCCGCACGGGACGACCCATCGCCGCCACCGGCCGGCAAATGGTTCTCCGTCATGTTGCTGACCGCCTGCGTGGTTCTCGCTTTATCTCTCTGGTTTTCCGCTTCGGCCGTCGTGCCGACCTTAAAAGCCACTCACGATCTCGACGACAGTCGGGCGGCTTGGCTCGCCAGCAGCGTGTCGATCGGCTTCGTCGCCGGTACGCTGGCGAGCGCGTTGCTGAACCTCGCCGACCGGATCGAGCCGCGCCGCTTGTTCATGATGGCGGCGTTGGTCGCGGCGGCGGCGAACGGCGCTATTTTGGCTTTCGAGCCCGGATCGTCCGGCGCGATCGTGTTGCGCTTCGTGACCGGCGCATGCATGGCGGGTATTTATCCCGTGGGCATGCGCATCGCTTCGACCTGGGCGACGGGAGACACCGGGTTGTTGCTGGGATTGCTGACCGGCGCGATTTGCGCTGGTTCCGGCTTGCCGCATCTGATTGACGCCCTCGGCGGATTGGACTGGAAGCTGACGATCGCGCTCGCTTCGGTTCTTGCCGCCGTCGCCGGTCTGCTGATCAACGCGGTCCGCCTCGGCCCGAGCCATGTGCGTCCCGCGTCGTTTCACCCTCTGTTCGCGATGAGGGCGATTACCGTTCCGACCCTTCGCCTCGCCAATCTCGGATACTGGGGGCACAAGTGGGAAAACTACGCCATGTGGGCGTGGATCGGGGCCTTCCTGAACCAAAGCTTCATCCTGCATGGGGCCTCCGATCCGGTCGCGGCGGCGCTGCACGCGCGCTTCGCGACCTTCGCCGTCTTCGCGGTGGGCGCGGTCGGCTGCCTGGTCGCGGGCGTGCTGGCTGACCGCATCGGGCGCACATTGGTGGCCGGAGGCGCGCTCGCCATCAGCGGAGGCTGCGCCTTGATCGCCGGCTTCCTGCTCGGCGCCGCGCCGTGGTTGGTGACCGCCGTGGCGCTCGTTTGGGGGTTCGCGCTGATCGCGGATTCGGGGCAGTTCTCCGCATCCGTGATCGAGCTCTCGGATCGTGCCTATGTCGGCACCATGCTGACGGTGCAAACCTGCGTCGGCTACCTGATCACGCTCTTCAGCATTCACGCGGTCCAGATGGTGATGGAAAACTTCGGTTGGAGTTGGGCGTTCGCCACGCTTGCGCTCGGCCCCGCGATCGGAATCGTCGCCATGATCCGGTTGCGACGGCATCCCGACGCCGCGCGGTTGGCGTCGGGGCGTCTCTAAATCACCGTATTACGCCGGGGTCAGGAAAGATCGGCGGTCACGCGGAATCCGCCGTGGCCGTCGAGGTTGAAATTGCCGTCGGCGACCGCGTAACTCCAGGCCGCCGTCTTCTTCAGCCCCCCGAACGGATACATGTGGAATCCGACGATCCCGCAATCGCCGTCGGCTGCCTTGTAGGCGGCGAGATCGGTGATCAGTTTGTCGGGCGTCGAGAGCGTCATCAGCTTGGTGATGTTCTTGGCCTGCTTGAGGACGAATGTCGCCGACGCGCCGATGCCGCACGCGCTCGCGTAGGCCGCGAGGGTTTTAATGGTTGCCAGTCCTGGAACGCCGATGCGGATCGGCAAGCGGTTACCCGCCGCCCGGATTTTTTTGTCCCAGGCGATGATCGGGGCCGCTTCGAAACAGAACTGGGTCAAAATGTACAACTCCGCCCCGGTACGCAGGGCGAACGCGTTTTTCCATGCCAGCGCCGAGGCGATCGCCGAATCCGAAATGTCGGGGCTTCCTTCCGGGTGTCCGGCGACGCCGATGCGACGGATGCCGTATTTGTCGAATAGTCCGGTTTCCAGCATCTGCATGGAATCGGAGAACTCGCCGACCGGTTTCGACACGCCTCCCGCGATGCACAACACTTCATCAACCCCGGCTTCGCCGCTTGCTTGGCGCAGGGCTTCATCGAGTTGTTTCCTGTCGCGCAAACTACGCGCGGCGATATGGGGTACGGGATGAAAACCTTCGCGACGCAGCCGGATCGTGGTCGCGACCGTATCGGCGATCTCGGATCCGGGCAGGAAAGCGACGTACACTTTAGTGTCTCCGCGCAACAGATCGCGGAACGAATTTACTTTCGCCGCGGTCGCCGGGGTGGTCTCGATCGAAAACCGCGCGCACAGATCCTTGATCGGTTCCGCGAGACTCGATGTGTGATTCTGCAAAGAAGCTTGCGCAGTCGTCGTCATGTCGTCCCCTATTGATCCTATCCGACGCAAGACATGCGGTCGGTCTCAATATCCATAAAAAAACTAGTGCCAAGAAAATACTCATATCACAAGGGCGATAAAATGTGATCGTTCGCAGTTATGCGCGGCGATCATGTCCTTCTGCGATCCCGACATCCGCCGCCGATAACCGGTATCAGTTTTTTTGAAGGGTCGGCATATGATCTTGCATAACCGTCATGCCCACTTCACGGGAATGCATGGTGGCCGTTCGGCTAAATCCGAGACGCTCATCGCGGGCGGGGCGGAGGGTCGACAAAGGCACGGGTCCAAGAACGGCAAAGATTTCATGGGCTTGGTCGAACAATGGATTGCATGGCGCAGCGTGGGCGAAGGCCCATCGGCCTAAACGGGCGTCGTATCTCCTGGATTTGAACTATTCGAAGTTATTCAAAATATGGCCATAACAGGGTTGACGCTGCCGGAGCGATGACACGACTATTGTCCTGATCGTTATAAGGTCATTGGCGCGCGGCAATAATCCTAATCCAAGGCGGAAAACCGCCACCCGCGCACAAAAAAGTCGACCGTGACGCCTATGGTCACGGAGCGGGGAGGAACGAGTGTTTGCGCAGCAGATCATCAGTGGTCTGGCAACGGGAAGCCTGTACGCGCTGACCGCCGTGGCCGTCGTCGTGGTCTTTCGCAACACGCGCACGATCAACCTGGCGCAGGGTGATTTCGCGATGATCGGCGCGTTCCTCGCGCTGGTCCTGATCAAGGACTTGAAAATGAACTACTACCTCGCGCTCGCCGCGGTGGTGGTGGCCTGCATCATGATCGGCATCCTGACCGAGCGCCTGGTCATGCGCCCGGTCGCGGATTCCGACTGGCTGACGTTGTTCACGGTCACGCTCGGCGTTTATTACATCCTGCACGGTATCGCCGGCTGGGTGTGGGGACGCGACACCAAGGCGTTTCCCGTGACCTTCGATCCCACGCCACTCAAAATTTTCGGCACCATTATCAGCTACGGCCATCTCATCAACATGGGATGGGCGTTGGTGATCGGGCTAATTCTCTACGTCTTTTTTCGCTACACCAAGCAAGGCATCGCCATGCGCGCGGTGACCGATGATCCGGATACCGCGTTGCTGATGGGCATTCCGGTGCGGTTCATCGTCATATTGACCTGGGGCATGGCGGGATTTCTGGCCGCTTTCGCCGGGGTGTTGCTGGCGCCGATCGTGTATGTCGCGCCCGGCATGATGGACGAGGTGTTGATCAAGGGGTACGTCGCCGCCGTTTTCGGAGGGCTTTATTCGATCCCGGGGGCCATTCTCGGCGCCCTGATGATCGGCGTGGCCGAGAACCTGGCCGGAGGGTACCTCGGGGCTCACTTCAAGACCGCGACGGCCTTCGCCATGATCGTTCTGCTGCTGACGTTCCGGCCGCAAGGATTGATCGGCATTCAAAAGCGGCGCGAAATTTAGGGACGCCGGCCACTGGGGAACACGTGACAGTCATGGAAAACAAGGGAGCGGAAATGCAGGCGGGCCCGGATCGCGCGTCTCGGATCAGTAGATTGAAGGCGCGGTTCGAACGTCATAACCAGACGGGCGTTGGTCTGTTGTTTCTGCTCGCCGTCCTTTTCCCCCTGTCCCCGGGAGTCGAGGGGTGGATGGCGTCCCAAGCCTCGCTCATCATCATCTACATCATTGCCGCCCAAGGCGTGGCCCTTTTGGTCGGCTACACCGGACTGGTCACGGTCGGCCACGGAGGTTTCCTGGCGATCGGAGCCTATACGTCCGCCCTTCTCACCAAACATTTTGGCGTCGACTTATCGCTCGGCCTGATCGCGAGCGGCATCGTCGCGGGATTGATCGGTTACGCGCTTGGCTTCATTTTTTTGCACCTGTCCGGAGCTTTCATGGCGATCGGGACCCTCGGTTTCTCCTTTTTCGTGGGCGCCGTCATCAACAACGTACCCATATTCGAAGGGCGCACCGGGATCAATCTTCCGCCGAATCACATTTTCGGAATCAAGATCGGCGACTTCGGTTTCTATTTCGTCTCGCTCGCGTCGCTGGCCCTGACCACGGTGCTGATGTACGCCTTGGTCCGCTCCGGCGTCGGTCGTGCCTTCATGGCGCTGCGCGATTCGGAAAAAGCCGCCGAGAGTTGCGGAATCAACCGCGTTTTCTATCGCACGCTCGCGTTTTCCATCAGCGCCGCGATCACCGGCGTTGCCGGCGCCCTGAACGGACACATTACGAATTACATATCGTCCGAGGTCTACGCCGATATCTGGTATTCCGTCGATTTCTTGGTCGCGTGCGTGGTCGGCGGATCGGCGACGTTGATGGGGCCGTTCATCGGCGGAGCCTTCATCGTCATGGTGCCGTTTTTTCTCGAAAAACTTGCCGACCTGGCCTTCATTCTCAAAGGCGTGGTTTTGATCGCGGTGCTGCTGTTGGCTCCGGCGGGAATCGCCGATCTGCTCGCTCGGCCGATCCGCGCCTGGCGGCGACGCCAGTTGGCGGCGGCCGACGTCGCTTCGCCGCCGCGACCGACCATGACATCGACGGGAGACCGATGATGGCCAGCCATCTGCGCTGCGAAAATGTCACGGTTCGGTTTGGCGGCGTCGTCGCGTGCGACGGCGTCAACCTGGACATCGAGGAAGGCAAGATCATCGGCCTGATCGGACCGAACGGCGCCGGAAAAACGACCTTGTTCAACACCTTGAGCCGTTTCCAGCCCTACGATTCCGGTTCGATTTTTTATCGCGGTGTTCCGATCGATCGCATGAAGCCCCACGAGATCGTCAAGCTCGGCGTTGCGCGGACTTTCCAGAATATCAGGTTGTTTGGCGAACAGACGACGCTCGCGAACATCCTGATCGGAACCCATCGGTTGATCGGCAATCCGGTCGCCAGCATGCTGTGGCTGCCGTGGGCACGGCAGAACGAACGCCGGTTGCTCCGTCGCGCAACCGAAATCGCCGAGATGCTTCACATCGAAAACGAACTCGATACGCTGGTCAAAAATTTGCCCTACGGTGTCCAGAAGCGGGTCGAATTGGCGCGCGCGCTCGCCGCCGATCCGGAAATCATCCTGCTCGATGAACCCGTCGCCGGATGCAACGACGAGGAGATCGGCGACATCAAGGAAATCGTTCAGCGGCTCAACCGCGAACTTGGCCTGACGATTTTCTTGGTCGAACACAACATGTCCCTGGTGATGTCGGTTTGCGATTACATTTATGTCATCAACTTTGGTTCCAACCTGGCCGAAGGAATCCCGGCCGACATCCGCCGCGATTCGACCGTGATCGCCGCCTACCTCGGCGAGGAGTATCACCCATGACGCTGTTGCGGCTCGCCGAGGTGGAGGCCCGCTACGGCGCGGTACGTGCCTTGCGGGGCATTTCGATCGACGTGCCGGAAGGCGCGATCGTGTGCCTGCTTGGCGCCAACGGCGCGGGCAAATCGACCACCCTCAAGGCCATCTCCGGCGTCGTCCGTCCCGCGGCGGGAGCCATCACCTACGATGGAGAATCCCTGGTCGGGCTTGCACCGAATCAGATCGTCAAGCTCGGGATCGCACAGGTGCCGGAGGGACGGAAGATTTTCCGCGATCTGTCGGTGCGCGAAAATTTGCACATGGGGGCCTATGTCCGCAACGATCGCCGCGCGATCGCCCAGGACGTCGAGTTCGTCTTCAATCTCTTCCCGCGCCTGAAGGAACGGATGAACCAGCTTGGCGGATCCCTGAGCGGCGGCGAACAGCAAATGCTCGCCATTGGTCGCGGCTTGATGGCGCGCCCGCGTCTGCTTCTCCTCGACGAACCGTCGCTTGGCCTTGCTCCGATCATCATCGCCGATATTTACGCGACCCTTCGCCGGATCAACAAGGAACAGCGCACCACCCTTTTGGTGGTGGAACAGAACGCCCATTTGGTCCTGAAGAACGCGACTTTCGGATATGTCATGCAAGTCGGCCGGGTCGCGCTCGAGGGTTCGGCCGAGGAGCTGCGGCAACGCAAGGAGGTCGTCGATACGTACATGGGCATTCAACACTGATGGTTCGATCAGATCGAATCGGCGTCCGAAAGGTCGCCGCCAAGGATGACCGCACGATCGGCCGTCGGCCGGACGCGGTCATTCACGACGATTTGCGGAGCAAGAAAGAACGAAACCTGTTCTTGTCCAAAAATCGGTAAGACCACCCCCGTCGTTTGGGGAAAAATACGGTGAGGCTTAACCCAGGAGGTAACGTCAACATGCGACAAAAGCATATGATGACATTGGCGTGGCTCGCCGCCGGCGTGCTGGCGATGTCGGCGCTTCCCGCCTTGGCCCAGGACGGCCCGGGCGTGAGCAAAAACGAAATCTTGATCTGCTCCTACCAGCCCATGACGGGGAACGTGTCCAGCTACTTCCGCATGGGCAAGGGCGCGGACGCGTGGTTCAAGCACGTCAACGAGCAAGGCGGCGTCAACGGCCGGAAGATCAACTTCAACATGGTCGACGATAAGTACGAGCCGCCGCGCACCACCGGCATCGTCAAGCGCTTTGTCGAGCGTGACAAGTGCTTCGCCATCGTCGCGCCGCTTGGTTCGGCGCCGACGGCGGCGGTGATCGACTACGTGGTCGAAAACAAAATGCCGTTGATCGGGGCCGGCACGGGCGCGGACAAGAACCTGTACATCAAGAGCAAATGGGTCTTCCCGCTCTACCCGGCCTACGACATCGAGGGCACCGAACTGGTGAAGTTCGTCCGTGAAGTCTTCAAGGGCAGCAAGATCGCGGTGCTCTATCAGAACGATCCTTCCGGCAAGAGCCACCTCAAGGGCATCGAGGAAGGCGTCAAGAAATACGGCGGACAAGTGGTGGCGGCCGAGGGTTACGAGCCCAAGGAAATCGACGTCAGCTCGCAAGTCATCAAGATGAAGAACTCAGGTGCCGACTCGGTGATTTGCTCCTGTGCGCCGGAGCCGGCGGCCAAGTTCTACACCGAACGGGCCAAGCTTGGTTGGAAAGCTCCGGTGGTGAACGTGTTCTTCGGCAAGAGTCCGAAAGTGCCGGAACTCGCCGGCAAGGACGCGGTCGATGGCGTTTATTTCGCCACCATCTTCCGCGAATGGACGGATCCGGCGTCGCAAATCCAGGAAGCCAAGAAAATTCTGCTCAAGTACTATCCGCAGGAAGAGCCCGACGCGGTGCACCTGTGGGGCTTCGCCGGTGCGCAATTCTTCACCGAGGCGGTGAAGCGCATGGGCAAGGGACCGATCACCCGCGAAAAGCTGCTCGAAACCATGGAAGGCATCCAGAACTGGAAAGGCAGCGTGGTGCCTTCGGTCAACATCCACAAGATGGGTGGCGACGACATGGCGACGAAGCATCTGATCGTGTCGGAGATGTCCTACGTGGTTTATAAGGGCGGCAATTTCCAACCGTTCTCGCCGCCGTGGATGAAATAAGGCTATGCGAGAGGCGCGCGCGGGAAACCGCGCGCGCCCGCTTTTTTCCCATTTTTGCCCGATAACGCTGGCGCGAAGGCCTGGGACCAAATCCTTGTGCATAACGTTATGATCCCGATGCATGAGCGATGTTTGAAATGACCCATGACACCTTCTTCGTCGGCCCGTTAAGATTCCGGGCGATTCGCGCGAGTATGGTATCGACACCGTTACGGCCATACAGCATGCGACCAACAGGGCTCTGAATTCATGAGCAACATTGTCGGCAAGGCCGTTCCGCCCCAACGCCAGCGGGTGATCGACGCCATTCACCTGCGTGAACCGGATCGCGTACCCGTTGGCCTGTGGGGCACGGTCGAGGGTTACCAGAACCTGCGCCAGGGTCTCGGCATGGAATACAACGAGAACCCCCTCAACTACCGGACCGGGTCGACCACCTGGACCACCGATGTCGCTTTCGAGCTCGATCTCGCCGAAAAGCTCGATTTGGATTTCGTGCGCATTTCCCTCGGACCTTCCGGCGGGTCTCCAGGATTCCGCAATATTGCATTCGACGAAGTGCCTTTCGACATGGGGATCCCGCCGACCGATCAGGAAATCAACGTCGACGAATGGGGCGTGATCCGCAAATGGACTCCACACGAGAACGGCGGGTACTACGAAATGATCGGCTATCCGCTGTTCCACGCGACCAGCATGCCGCTGGAGCAGGGATTGAGGGAGCTGGAAGCGTTCCCTTGGCCGGATCCGCGCGACGCCGCGATGTATTGCGACTCTCCGATCCCGGGCATGACGCTACGCGAGTATTGCAAGTACGTACACAAAGAGACGCCGTTCGCGCTGATGGCCCAGGCCGGACGCGGCGGGCTGTTCGAGCAAGCCAAATACATGGTCGGCTACGCCAAGATTTTCTCGGATTTCATCGAGGCTCCGGAGTTTCTCGACGCCATGCTGAAAAAGCTGGTCGACCTGGAAATCGAGTTCAACCGGGCCTTGATCGAGGAATGCGGCGAATACATCGACTGGATCCGCGTCAGCCCGGAAGACCTCGCCAGCGAAAAAACCGCGTTCCTTTCGCTGAAAATGTTCCAGAAACAGCTGGTGCCGCATTACCACCGGGCGTGCATCGCGACCAAGGAAATGTTTCTTGAGAAAAACCCGCTCGGCAAAATCCAATTCCACAGCTGCGGCGCGGTACCCCTGACCTTCCTGAAAGCGTTGATTTCCGGCAAGACCAAGGGCGGCCACCAGTGCATCGACGGCTTCGACAGCATGCCGCCGAAAGTCGCGCGTCATTCGGGCCCGCGCTCGAAGAAATTGACGATCGGCGACAAGATGTTCTTCTACGGCGGAATCGACGTGCAGGAAACCTTGCCCTGGGGCAAGCCCGAGGACGTCCGGCGCGAAGTCCGGCTTCGCATCTGGGAGCTCGGCAAGGGCGGCGGTTACCTTCTCAGCTCGTCGCACCGCCTCGAACACGACGTCCCGGTCGAAAACACGCTCGCCATGATCGACGAGTGCAAGCAGTACGGAAAATATCCCCTGCCCGAACAACCGCCCGAGGGCGCGGATGTCGGCGACGGTTTGCTGGAAATGCAAAGGTGATTTGGTTGCTCGGCACGGCGGTGGCCGGCCGGACGCGAAATATGCCCCCATGAGGAACGATCGATATGGCACTTAAGATCGACACCGAGAAAGAATTCGACATCGACGACCTCAAGCTGGATATCGACACCAGCCGCAGTACTTCGCGCTGGGATGACGCACCCGCCGAGATCAAGGAGCTGTTTCACAAGATCGAGTGGAACATCATCGACGGCGAACATCCCGGCACGGTCGGCTTGATCAACCCGGCGCTCGAGCAAGGCGTTTCGGCCCGGACCCTGATCGCCGGACCGATGGCGACGGGCATTGCCGAGGTCGGCCGGCGCTTCAAGATGGATGAATATTTCCTGCCCGAAGTGATGATGTCGGCGAAATGCATGCATGCCGCCCTCGGATTGCTCAAGCCGCTGATCATCGCCGAGAAGACCGAGGAAATCGGCACCGTCGTCATCGGAACGGTGCAGGGCGATTTGCACGATATCGGCAAGAAAATCGTCGCCATGATGCTCGAGGCTGCGGGATTCACCGTCGTCGATCTCGGCGTGACCGTCACTCCCGACGCGTTCATCGCCGCCATTCGCGAGCATAAGCCGCAAATCGTCGGATTCTCGGCCTTGTTGACCACGACCATGAATATGCAGTGGGAAACGCTCAAACGGATCACGGCGGAAGGCTTGCGCCAGGACGTGAAGGTCTTCGTTGGCGGCGCGCCGATCAGCCAAACGTGGTGCAATAAAATTGGCGCGGATGCCTACGCCATCGACGCCTTGGTCGCGGTCGAGAAAGCGAAAGCGTGCGTTTCCAACCTCAAGAACATGAAGGGCGGCGATCCGGAATTGCACGCAGCCATGTTGGCCGTCGATGCCGCCCGCGAGGAAGCGAAACTGAAGCAGGCTCAGGCGCAAGGAAGCGCATCGGCAAAAGCGGCAGCAAGCTGACGGCCGCAAACGCGGGCATGGCATGACCGGATCGAAGACGCGGAAACTGCCGTTAGCTCTCCCTCTGACGCTCGCGATTCTTCTGTTCGGCGCCGGTCTCGGCGGCGGTTTGAGCCCCGCGTGGGGCTATGGCCTGTTTCTGCTCGCCACCGTTCTGATCCTGCTTGGCGCCGGCACGCTCACCGTCTTTCTTCTCTCCCGCCGTTTCGACGGCGACGCATTGCGCGGAACCCTGGCTTGGCAATTCCGATTGGGCGGCTGGAGCTATATCCTCGCCGTCGCGGCGCTTGCCGGCTTCTTCGCCCATGAAACCGTGCACGGGCGCATGGAGCCGCGGTGGATTCTCTTCGGTCCCGCCGCCTTGGTCGCGCTGATCTTGCTCGATTGGGGAATCTATCGCGCGTTGGTGGGCAAAAACCTGCCGACTTGGAATCGTTACGGTCATCTCGTCACGCGTGACCGCATCGATTCGGATGCCCTGCGTCGGACCCTGGTCGACGAGGTCGTCCTGCATCGGGCGTTGTTTTCGGTCAGCGGTTTCCGCTGGTTTCGCCATACGCTCATCTTCTGGGGTTTTGCGGCCATGTTCGCGCTCGAAATGGTCGCCGTATTCCTGCGCGAGGCGGTTCCCGCGTTTGGTTGGCGCGACATCTGGCGCGAGGCGGGGCATCCCGTGCGCCTGGCTTTCGACGTCGGATTCGATCTGACAGGATTGATGATGCTGGTCGGGTGTCTTCTCGCGCTTATCTGGCGCATCGCGGTCAATGGTACCCCCGATCAAAAGTATTCGGACACGCCCACGGCCGTGTTCTTGTTATTCGTCGTGTTCACCGGGTTCATGGTCGAGGGAGTTCGCCTGATGCTCCTTCCATCGGGGCCGGAGCACGCGGCGTCGTTCGTCGGCGCGGGCTTTGCCGCCGTCATGCCGAAGACGTTCGCCGAAAACGCGCTCTTGAGCGAGGCTTTGTGGCTGACACATACTTTGGCTTCGTGCGCCTTCATCGCCTATGTCCCGGCCAAGCGGTTGATCCATTCCTGCGCCACGCCCATGGGACGCCTGATGAATTCCCAGAAAAGGCTTCTCGCGGCGAAAAAAACGGCTTCGCTCGGCGGTATTCTGATAGGCAAGCCGCTGATAACCCCGACATTTGCTGGGTCGGAAACGGACGGTCGAGGCGGACCTAAATCGTTGTAATCGAACCATTTTTAATTATACTGCCTTTTCTCGTCGGTCGGATTGTCATTATTGATCTTATGTCCGAACCTTTGGATTGGAATCACCTTCGCATCTTCAACTCGGTCGCCGAGTCCGGAAGTTTCACGCGTGGCGCGAAGCTTCTGCAACTCAGCCAATCCGCGGTGAGCCGGCAAATCAGCGCGCTCGAATCGTCGTTGAAGGTCCTGTTGTTTCGCCGCCATGCCGGCGGAATCACCTTGACCAAGACAGGAAGCGAACTCCATCAGGCAGTCAAGGATATGTCCGAGCGATTGGCGCGAGCCATGGTCCGCGTCAACGAATTCCGCGACAAGCCCGAAGGTCCGCTGCGGATCACGACGTCCGTGGCCTTCGGCTCGGCATGGCTCAGCGCGCGGATGCACGCGTTTCACGAACTCTTTCCAGACATCAAGGTATCCTTGCTGCTGGTCGACAACACCGAACTTGACCCGCAAAAGGGCGAGGCCGAGGTGGCGATCCGATTCAAGCGCCAAACCAGCACGCGCCTAATTCAAAGATCGCTTATGTCCGTGCGATATCACGTCTTTGCCGCGCAGGAATACCTCGATCGGCACGGAACCCCTCTGCGGGCCGAAGATCTCGATCATCATCAAATTATCGTCTACGGCGAAGACGTGCCGGCGCCCATCAGCGACATCAACTGGCTCCTTCGCGCCGGCGCCTCGCCCGATCGCCCGCGCGACCCGACGCTTCGGGTCAATAACATCTACGGCATTTATCACGCCGTGCGCAGCGGCCTGGGCATTGCCGCCTTGCCGTTCTATTTGAGCGAAGGCGCCCAGAATTTGGTGGAAATTCTTCCCGAACTGACCGGCCCGAGCTTCGACGTGTTCTTCGTGTATCCCGAGGACCTGCGCCATTCGATGCGGATCGGCGCCCTGCGGGACTTTCTTGTGCGCGAAGCGGAGGAATACCGCGCGAAGATCGGGGCGGACATTCGGCACCGGAAAAAGGTCCGCCGATGAACGACGACTCGACTTCACGCCGGAATCTTCCGATCTCGCCGCAAAAAGGTCCCTATTCGGTTCAGGTCGAGGAAGGCCGGCAATATGCGTGGTGCAGTTGCGGCCTCAGCGCAACCCAACCCTGGTGCGACGGCGCCCATCGCGGCACGGGATTCGAGCCGATCATATTCGTTGCTCCGTTGAGCGGGGTCTTCTATATGTGCGGGTGCAAGCAATCCGATAACAAGCCTTACTGTTTTGGCAATTGCACGGGAAACAACCGCCGCTCTGATTCGCTTTCGATCTTTTGAGTGGTGTGATCCAGTTCCCGCCGATTGAGAGGAGATTTCTCTGTCTATCCCCGACAATAAACTGAGCGTTCTTCTCGAGAAAAAGAAGGTTCTCATGGCCGACGGGGGCATGGGAACAAGTTTGTTCGAGCTCGGTTTGCACAGCGGGGCGCCCGGCGAGCTTTGGAATCTGAATCATCCCGAGCGCATCGAGGAGGTCCATCGCGGTTTCATCGACGCGGGTTCCGACATTATCTTGACCAACTCCTTCGGCGGCACCCGTTTCCGTTGTCGCCATCACAATTCCGAAGATCGGGTGCGGGACATCAATGTCAATGCCGCTCGGATCGCGCGCAAGGTTGCCGATGCGGCGAAGCGCCCGGTCGTGGTGGGCGGATCGATGGGGCCGAGCGGCGAGATGATCGTTCCCTTCGGTGAGCGCACCCCGGACGAAATCGAGGCCGGGTTTTTCGAGCAGGCAACGGCGCTCAGGGAGGGGGGCGTGGACGTCGCGTGGATCGAAACGATCTTTTTCGAGGATGAACTCGCCGCCGCCGTGCGCGCGGCCACACGCGCCGGCCTCCCTTACGTGCTGACTATGACGTTCGATACCGGCGGACGGACGATGATGGGTCTCCGCCCGGAGGATGCCATCAAGCTGCCGGTGACCCACGGCTGGAGTCCGATCGCTTTCGGTGCGAACTGTGGTGTCGGACCGGCGCAACTGATCGATTCGGTTCTCGGCCTGGCAAAGGGCTCGGCGCCGGGCGACGTGATCGTCGCCAAGGGCAATTGCGGCATGCCCAAGATCGGCAACGACATGAAAATTTACTATGACGGCACGCCGGAGGTGATGGCCGAATACGCGGCTCTCGCCTATCGGGCCGGGGCTCAGATCATCGGCGGCTGTTGCGGCACGACCCACCATCACTTGAAGGCGATGCGGGCGGTGCTGACCGGGGAGTCGCGAGGGCCTTCGCCGTCCTACCCGGAGATCGAACAAAAGCTGGGGCCGGTCAAAATCACCACGCAGCGACCCGCCGCATCCGGCTGAACGGCCGCGATCTACAAAAACTCGCGCAAATCCTGGTGACGCCGGGAAATATAAATTTTGACCGCCAGTTCGGCCCGGTCGGGATCGCGCGACGCGATCGCCTCGACGATCCCCTTGGTCATCTCCTCGTGCGCCCGCGCGATTTCATGCCAAGTTCCGAATCGGTTGGAAATCAGAAACCACAGCCGAAGGTGGAGATTGAATATTTTCAGCATCGTTTCGGCCAGATACGCGTTCCGCGCGACCCGCGCGAGCACTTCGTAGAATTGCCGGTCGTAAGCCACGTAAGCGTCGATATCGTCGTCCTCGGTCGCCCGCACCAGTTTGGCCTGTATTTTTCTGAGGTCTTCGACGTCTCGGTCGTTCGCGCGAATGGCCGACAGTCGCGCGGCGTAACTGTCGATCACAAGGCGGAATTCGTAGACTTGTTGGATATTGGTCGCGCTGATCTCGGTGACGAACATCCCGCGGTTGGTATAGTGCGTGACCAACCCTTCGGCGGCCAAGCGGTGCAGGGCCTCGCGGATCGGCGTGCGGCCTATGCCGAGATCGGCCGACAGCGCCTTTTCGATCAAAGGCGCGCCCGGCGCGAGATCGAGCCGCGTAAGTTTTTGCACCAAAAGCTGGTACGCTTTTTCGGTCAATGAGCGGGGATCGGCGATCAGCGCGACGGCGGTCGATTCGGATCGGGGATGGGTCATGCGTTTTGAGCCCGGGATGCGCCGGATTTCGGGTTCTCGCGGACGGCGCGGAATCGATCCGCGATCTCTTCCTTGTTCATGGCGCGTCCGATGAACACCATGTTGCGCATCGGACGTGCGCCCGCTTCCTGAATTTCGAGCTGACCCATCGCGTATTGAATCAGGCTGAACCGGCCCCCGACATCCATGAAACCCTTCGCCCGCCACACGTTGTCGGGCAGTCCCCTGAAGAACGCCTCGATCGCGCCTCGTGCCGCGTTACCCTCGGCGTCGAGCACAAAAGATTCCGCCGGAGCATGGCGATGATCATGTTCGTGATGCTCGTGGTCGTGACCCGTGGACCATTCCATTCCATAGGCGCGAGCCGCCTGGCTTGACGGGCCATTTAACAGGACCTCCAAGTCGACGTCGCAGCGCTCGGCGAAATGAATTTCGGCCCGAGGATTGATTTGAGCCACGGCCGTGCGCGCGGATTCGAGCGTGTTCGCCGAAGCAAGGTCGGTCTTGTTGAGCACGATCAGATCGGCGTTTTCGACCTGGGCGCGATAGAACTCTCCCAGGATGTCCGCCAGCCTGGCGTATTTGGGTGAATCGACGACCGTGACGATCGGACCGATGTCGTAGCGGCCCTTCAGCGATGGATCGGCGAAGGTTTCGAGCAGTTCCTCGGGTTGGGCGACGCCGGTGGCCTCGACGATGATTCGCCGGGCGCCGGCCCGGCCGGCGAGCTCCTCGACGGCGTTCAACAGCGAGCCTTTGAGCGTGCAGCAGAGACAGCCCGACGTCAGCTCGATCATGCCGACGTTGCCGCCTTCGAGTATGGCGCCGTCGATGCCCACGTCCCCGAATTCATTGACGATGATGGCCGTCTTTTCCGTTAGTTTCGGGCGATCCAAGAGACGGCGCGCCAGGGTCGTCTTGCCCGAGCCGAGAAAGCCGAACAGCAGATTCAACCGGACGGTCATGATCCCACCGCCGTCAATTTCGGCCCGGGCTTGGCTTTGGCGAGAGACTTTTTTTCCTCGGCGAAGGTGGGTCCGGAAAAATTCATGCCGTCGACGAAAATTTCCTGGAACTGCGGATGGGTGGCCAGCGCCACGTGTTCGATCCGGCGCGCCAGCTCCAGAGACCGCCGCCGCTCCGTTTCCGACAACAGCGCCATTTGCGCGCCCATCAGGGCGGCGTTGCCGACGTATGTGATTCTCTCCAGGGGCAATTCCGGCAACAGACGGATTTTCACCGCGCTTTCGATGCTGATGTAATTACCGAATCCCCCGCATAGCATCAATTCGGCCAAATCCGCGTTCGGCACGTTCATCACCTGCTGGAGCATGGCGACCCCCGAAAAGATCGCGCTTTTGGCGAGCTGCAGTTGGCGAACGTCGGCCTGAGTCAGCACGATCGGTTCGTTTCGGCCGGAGCGGTCCTTATGCACCAGAATGAATTCGCAGCCGTCGGGCGTGTCGATGAAACGGTCGCGCAGGACCTGCGGCAGCAATTCGCGCCGCTCGCGGCGCAGGCGTCCGGAAGCGTCGATAATCCGCGCATCGACGAACACGGCGCAGGCGTCGATCAGGCCCGAACCGCAAATCCCGATCGGCGGCGCGTCGCCGATGGTCTCGCATTCTATGTCGCCGTTCAGGTGCACTCTTTCGATAGCGCCGACCGCCCCGCGCATGCCGTTGCGGATCTGCGCTCCCTCGAACGCCGGACCGGCGGGCGCTGAACACGCGATCAGCCGATGCTTCGATCCCATGACGACTTCGCCGTTGGTGCCGATATCGACCAACGAGCGCACTTCCTCGCTTTCGTATATCCGGGTTGCCAGCACGCAGGCCATGGTGTCGGCGCCGACGAATCCGGCGACGATCGGCAGCAGGCACACTTGCGCGTTGGGCGCGCCTTTCAACGGCACATCCTTGGACGGCAGAACGATCAGATCCCGCATGACCGGCGCATAAGGCGCGAGCCCGACGTGGGTCACGTCGATACCGAGAAAGACGTGGTGCATGCAGGTGTTGCCGACAACCACGATTTTGTAAACGTGGTTGGCCGATATGCCGGCTTTGGCGCAAGCCTCGTCGACGAAATCGTTGATTGCGTTGAGAGCCTTGGCCCGCAAGGTCTGCAGCTTCTTGGGATCGAATTGGGCGAAGGCGATGCGCGACATCAAATCGCCGCCGTAGATGGACTGGGGATTGACGCTGCCAACTTCGGCCAACTGCTCGCCGGTCCTGAGGTCCATCAACGTGCCGACGATGCTGGTGGTGCCGATATCGAACGCCATGCCGTAGAGATGCTCCGACGTGTCGCCCGGCTCGGCGTCGATGATGCCGCCGGCAAACGTCGTAACCGTCAAAACGCCCTTGTTGGCTCTGATCAGGGACGGAATCTTCCGCGTGACTTCGATCGGAACGCGACGGTCGGTATCGCCCGGCAAAGTCACCAGGACTTCCTCGATGTCGGACGTCTGAAGATTTTCGTCGGATGGCGGATTGACGCGCACTACGTGCTTGACCACGCCCGAATCGATCGTCAGGCGGCTGTCCTCGGTGACCGTCTTTCCGCCCGCGAGGATCTTATGGCCCGCCTCCTCGCGCGGGGGCATGGGCTGCGCGGTGCAGTCGGCGATCAGCTTGACCTGACATGCAAGCCGGAAGTGCTCGCGTACTTCTTCGTCGCCGAGCTGAACCCGATCCTGGATCGTCGGCGGCGACAGTTCGCCTTTCAGCACCTTGACCCGGCAGGTGCGGCACCGGCCGCGGGCGCCGCAAGTCGCTTCGATTCCGATTCCGGCGGCATGGGCCGCGTCGAGCAAGGTCGCGCCGCGCGCGGCCTCGACCGCGCGCGTTTTGCCGCTTTCGTCGATGAAAGTGACGGTGACCTTTTCGCTCATGCTCAGTTCCAGGTCTGACGCTGTTCCTTGACCAGCTTCAACGCCAAACGGACGGCTTCGACCGCGTCCTTGCCCCAGCCGTCGGCGCCGCATTCTTGGGCCCACTCCGGCGATGTCGGCGCGCCGCCGATCAGAATGTGAACCCGGTCGCGGTCACCCGCCTTGGCGAACTCCTCGATCGTGACCTTTTGATAATACACCGTGGTTGAGAGCAGGGCAGAAAAACCGACCAAATCCGCCTTATTCTCGCGCGCGGTGGCGATGAACTTATCGGGGTGGACGTCGGTCCCGAGGTTAATGACGTTAAATCCCGCGTTTTCGAGCATGATGGTGACGATCGATTGCCCGATGTCGTGCATGTCGCCGAGCACGGTACCCATGACGAACGTGCCGACCGGCTTTTCGGCCTGGGCCGCGAGCAGGGGACGAATCAGGGCGAGGCCCGTCTTCATTGCGCGGGCGGTAATCAACATCTCGGGGATGAAGATGATCTGCGCGCTGAAACGGTCGCTCTGCAGGTTGAATCCGGGAAACAGGCCGTCATCGAGGATGATACGTGGATCGATCTTGGCGTTGATCGCCGCCTGGACCTTCTGGCCGGTATAGGCGTGATCGCCGGTTTCGATCGCTTCCCACAAAGTCTGCCATTCCCATCCCTGGGGGGCGCGGGATTCCCATTCTTGGGGGATTTGCAACGTTGGTTCGGACATCGTGAGAGCCTCGTTTCGTTGATTTAGTTGAGCGGGTACTTGCCGTAGACCCCGAATTCACGCTGGGCCTCGATCATGGTGAAAATGTTCTGAACCGGCACATCGGCAAGGATGTAGTGGGCCGGCGAGAAGATGTACCCGCCGCCGACCGCAAGATTTTTCATCACGTTCAACACGCCCTGCCGCACGTCCTCCACCTGGCCGCGCGGCAGAAGACGCTGGACGTCGAGACCGCCGATCAGAGCGATATCCTTGCCGTATTTCTGCTTGATTCCGACTTGATCCTTGAGGCCACCGGTCGGCTGCATCAGGCCGGACAAATGGACTCCCAGTTCGATTTCATCGGGCAGAATGGGCGAATAGTCTCCGCACGAATGCAGCTTGAGGAAGATGTCGGGATTAGCCTTGCGGAACGCATCGAACATCCGCTTGAAGCGCGGCCTCGCCAGATCGCGCCACATCTTGGGTGACACCATCATTGCCTGCTGCGCGCCGACGTCGTCGCCGACGCGGATCATGTCGACTCCCTTGTTGATCGCGTTGACGCCCAACTGGGTGTAGTAATCGGTCAACCCGTCGAGCACGCCCTCGATCAGCTTCGGCTCGTCGGCCAGCTGCAGGAAGAAGTTCTGCGTGCCGACGATATGCGCGTAGGCGGCCTCGATCAGGGTCGACGACAGGTCGACCATGACGAAGTAATCCTTTTGGTAGCGCTGACAAATACCGTCGATGGGATCGAGCAACGCCGCGTCGTTGGGATTCGGCCACTTGTAGTTCTTGAGATCCTCCATCGACTTGATCGGATGGAAATTGGGGAAGTTTTCCGGAACGACCTTGGCCGGCCCCCAAAAATCCTGAGTCTTCTTGAACTCTTCTTCCTCCTCGTGCGTCCGTCCCTTGAGGCCGCTTTTGCCGTAACCGACGCCGAAATGGTTGTGCCAGGTTTCGCCGATCGCGATCGGGCGGTGGGAGAAATCGGCGTTGATGCCGATCTGATAGATGATCGCGTCGTTACCGAGGCGCAATTCCAGTTCCGGATTGTGCTTGCGGCCCGTAGAAGCGTCGGAAATGCCGTAAATACGGGCGAGTTTGGCTTTCGCCTCGTGCTTGGCGCGGTAGAGCACCGGAACCCGGTCGACGGGTTCGCGGCGGAGCGCGCGGATGAAACGCTCGCGGGGTTTGAGTTCTTTCATGGTTTGACTACTCCCTAGGGTCTTCGATGAAGGGACGCTCAGGCCGCCTTGAGCGCACGCGCGTACTTGAGATATTGGACCGAGTACTCGTCCTTGCCGATCAGCGCGCGCGAGGCGAAATAGAACGCGTTGATGTCCGCCGGCGGGTTCATGACCGGATCGATCATCACCGCGTCGCATCCGGCCATCACCGACAATTCCAGAAATACCTGGTTGAGCAGTTTCCGGTTGGGCAGGCCGAACGACACGTTGCTGTGCCCGCCGAAGATGTGAACTTTAGGATAGCGTCGGCGCAATTCGCGCACGGCGTCGAGGTAGTGGGAACCGAACGCGGGGCCGGCGCCGACCGGGAAGACCAGCGGGTCGAGGAACCGGTCTTCCACCGGAATGCCGCCGGCGTCCATCATCTCCATGCATTGGGCCAGGTTGGCGACCCGCTGCTCGGCGTCCTGGGGCATGCCGGATTCGCCGCTCGCGTTGGCGAACAACAAGGCCTTGCGATCCTTGGCCATGCCGACCAGCTCCTGGCGGCCGGGCTCGAGATTGAAGGAGTTGACCGCCGGTCGGCTTTTCGAGCTGTCGTGGACTTCCAGGCCGGCATAAATGGTCTTCGAATCCGACGAATCGATGGCGACGACCGCGTTCGTGACCGACTGGGCGGTTTTGACCAGCCATTTGATCCACTCGTAGCGCTCCTCGGGATAGACCGACATTTCATCGACGCAGAGATCGATGATATGGGCGCCGTGTTTCTCCTGATTTTTGATCGCCCACGAAATGTAGTTCATGTCCTTCTTGCGAAGCGCATGGGCGATGTGCGGGATCATGAACCCGTTTCGCTGCGCCGGATCTTTGGGCATGATCTCCGTACAGTCGAGAACGCACTTGTTGCCGGACAGGTCGATATATCCAATCCCGGTTTTTCCGCCGTCGTGAATCACGCGCGGATTGTTTGCCTTGATTTTGCGCGTGGCGTTGAAATTTTCCCCAATCACAATCACGCCGTTGCCGCTGACTTTCATAGTCCTGATCTCCATTTCATCATGATGTTGTTTTCACCCGCGTACGCGCGCGACTTCCCCCACCGAACCGTTAATGAACGGGAACGAATCCGAATATGCCCGTCCGCGACATCTTAGGCAGCATCACGCAACTGGGCAGCAGCGTGACCGGAAGCGGAATACCCTCGAAGGCCGCGAATATCCGTTCCTGTTCCTCGAGCGACCAGGTAATCGATCGCCCGGATATGCGATAACCGTAGCCGGGGCCCAGACGACAGGTGACGCGGTAGCCTTCCGCCTGCGCCCAATCGCGGAGAACGCCACCGAACTGCTTGGTCATGTTTTCGATGCCGAGCCATCCCGCCGTTTCGAGAAACAGAGCATCGAGGGGTTCGAAACGCTCCATGTGGGCAATGACCTCGCGATCAAGGGCGGCGCCCATGGTCGCGATCGCGACCACGACCTCGCGCGCGCCCGTCAAAAAATGGGCGAACGCCTCGCTGCGGAAGACGAGGCCGCCGTCGAGAATCAGGCCGTCGTCGTCGAGCACGCGCACGGCGAGCCGCCGGTAATGAATCTCGGGCGTAAACAGGGATTGCGCCTGTTGGCCGATAGTCTCCGCCGCGGCGAGGATGACCGGCCGGACCCGCGCGCGGTCCTTGTAGCCGTGCACGCGTAGGATTTGTTCCGGCCGGACCGCAACCTTTGTCGGCTTGAAGACGCCATAGCGGGCCATGGTCGGGTCGGTGGCGCGGCCGGTGGAGAGACGGTCGGTTCGCATGGAAATAAAATATTTTAAATATATTATTTGGTCAATAACGTATATTTCATATGGTTTTTACAATTCAAGCCCTCAAATGTGGCTATAAACCTAGGTTTTCTTTTTAAGGGCTTCGTCGCGGATCAGCATGAATCGGGACTCGATTTCCTGGGTAACTCGGGCCAAAACTTCGGTCGCGCTTCCCGGGCTGCTTTCGGTCTTGGTCTTGTTCCAGTGCTCCAGGTAGGCGTCGGTCCCGGCGAGATTTCGGCGCATGGCCGCCTCGTCGATCAGGGCCTGGAATTTATTGCTAAGTTGATGTTTTTTAATGCCGTTTTCGTCGCGGGCTTCGACCACGGACGGGATTTCCTGCCACCGTAGGATTTGGTACGTCGCCATGGTTGAGCCCTCTCCGACTGTCTTCCATTTGTCCAATTTTATAAATATACTTAAAATATATTTTGATCAATGGGGAAAAGCCACCCTTATCGTTCAAGCCCTTATCGCCGCATCCCATGGTGTCGACCCGCAACGCAGAAAGACGCATGCAAGCCAACATATTCCCTTGCGAAAAACACATGGCTCGACGGGTTTGGTCTTTGATTATCATCTTTTCGCAACGCTCAGGGGGATAGCGCCATCATGGCTTACGTTCGATTTCCGGTTCCCGATTTCGACTATCAACAGTTCAAGAAAATGGCTTGGCGCGAACCCGCGTACCTTGCGGACGCCGACGTCGCGCGTCTGATCGCCGCACAAAAAAGGGGGGATGCGGCCGCCTGGGGCGCCTATCCGGTCAAACCGGCGGACGCCTTGTTCGATCGGCTCGCGGTCCGGGGGGACCGGCGGCACGCGGTCATGTGCGTTCTGCCCGATAAACCGGTTTCGGTCATGGGCCGGTCGCGGGCTTGGTTCATCCAACGCGCCGTCGCGCTCGACTCTTCCGATCCCGACACCGCCAAGGAGGTTTTCGATTGGCGGACCACGCGGCCGATCAGCACCACCTTGGGGCCGACCGCAGGAACCACCGTCGCGGGCGGCGTGATCTATGTCTTTTGTTGTCGGCAGTACAGCGATTACTGGATCGGCAATCGCACCATCCTCGACAACGACTGGAAGAAGAGGCGCGGCTTTCGGATTCTTTCGGCCCGCGACGACGGCGGCGAGGACTTCCACGAAATCTGCCTGACTTTCGAGTGGGAGTCCTGACCATGGCCAGAATCCTGCCCGCGAAGGCCGTGCCCGAATTTCTGAAAGCCTATGGCGTGAAAGAGCTTGGGCCCCAATGCCCGCCCGAAAAGCTGACCGTAAAAGTTTGGGACCTCTACGGCACCAAGCCAAAAGACGAAGCCAACGCGCCCGGCACCGGACAATTCGCCGCCGCCGTCGTGATCTGCGACGAATGCAGCCGGCATGTCGAACTCGATCGTGCGCGACTTTCGAAGCGTATCGATTGATTACAGTTTCGGTACCGTGTTTTTTTGACGGTTTTGGACCTATTGCTGTCATCGCACCGTCGCGCATAGTCCCCGTCAGCTGAAATAAAGGTTGCGCACGACGCTGGATGTACGCAGCGCGTCGCAATGGTCGGCGGCCACGATCCTGCCGCGGGCCAGCACGTAACCGCGCGCGGCGACGCGAAGCGCCATCTCGGCGTTCTGCTCGATCAGCAGCACCGTCATGCCCTCGCGGTGGACCATTTGCAGCACCTCGAAGTATTCCCGGATCAGTTTGGGCGAGAGGCCGAGCGAAGGCTCGTCCATGATCACAAGCTTGGGTCGTCCGACCAGGGCGCGCGCGAGCGCCACCATCGATTGTTCGCCGCCCGAAAGCGTGCCGGCGACTTGGTCGAGCCGCTCGGCGACGCGCGGAAAAATTCGTCCCATCACCGCCAGCCGCTCGTCCAGATCGGCGCCGCCGGGCCGCACCGCGTCGTAGCCGAGGCGTATGTTCTCGATCACCGTCAGTTGGGGGAACAGCCGTCGGCCTTCCGGCACGAAGCCGACGCCGAGGCGGGGAATATGCTCGGTGCCGGTACGGGCGATGTCCGCGTTCATGATCCGGACCGTTCCGGCGGCCGGCGCGATCAGGCCGGCGAAGACCTTGAAGAGAGTGCTCTTGCCCGCGCCGTTGGGGCCAAGCACGCAGACGATTTCGCCTTCGCCGACGCGCAGATCGATCTCGCGCAGCATCGGTACGGAACCGTAATTGGTCGAAATGCCGGCCAGTTCGACGCTCACGATTGCGCGCTCCCGAGGTAGGCTTCCTGAACGCGGCGGTTTTGCCGGACGTCGGCGAACGGCGCGTCCGCGATCTTGCGGCCGTAGTCGAAGACCACGACCCGTCCCGGCAGCGTGGCCACCAGCCGCATGTCGTGTTCGACCACGACGATCGTGAGGTCGGGGGTTTCGGACTTGATCTTGCGAATGTCGGCGATCAGCGCGTCGGTGTCGCGGTCGTCCATGCCGGCGGTCGGCTCGTCGAGCAGCAGCAGCTTCGGCTCGGTCGCGAGCGCGCGCGCGATTTCGAGGCGACGCCGGTCGGCTTGCGCCAGTTCGCGGGCGTAACGGAACCGCTGATCGTAGAGATCGCCACCGACCCGAGTGAGAAGTCCGGTGGCGATCTCGGCGGCGCGGGCCAATTCGCGGCGCGAACGGGAGGGAAACAGCAGCGCGTCGATCACCGAGGTGGTGGTGCGGGTATGCAGGCCGATAACGACGTTGTCGAGCACCGACAGGTCCGAAAACAGGCGGCTCGCCTGAAACGTGCGCGCGACGCCGCGGGCAACGATATCGTGGGTCGGCCAGCCGGTGATGTCGTCGCCGTCGAACCGGATGCGCCCGTCGGTGGGGGGGTAAATGCCGGTGATGACGTTGAACAGCGTCGATTTGCCGGCGCCGTTCGGGCCGATCACGGCCACGATTTCGCCGCGCTCGACCTCGATGTTGACCTGGTCAAGGGCGACCAGGCCGCCGAACCGGATGGTCAATTCCCGGATGGAAAGCAGCGCGTCGCTCATCACCGGATCTCGTAGTTGCGCAGCCGCTGCGGCAGAAGTCCCTGGGGACGGATCATCAGGAAGGCGATCACCACGACGCCGTAGAACAGCAGCCGATAGTCGGAATACGCGCGCAGCTTTTCCGGCAGCAGGGTCAACAGGAAGGCACCGACGATCACGCCCACGATGTTGTCCATGCCGCCGACGATGACCATGGTCATCAGGGTGACCGACACCAGGAACGTGAAATTGTCGGGCGAGATGTAACTGATGTAGAAGGCATAGATGACGCCGGCGAACGCCGCCAGGAACGCATCGACCGCGAACGCCAGCACCTTGTACCAGACGACGTTGATGCCGACCGAACGCGCCGCCACCTCGTCGGCGCGGAGCGCGTTCCAGGCAAGCCCGATGCGCGAATAATGGAGCCGGTTGGCGACGACGACGGCAAGCGCCAGGAGTGCCAGGGACAGGTAATAGAAATGCACCTGGAACGGCAGGGTGAAGCCGAACATCTTCAGCGGCTGGGCGAAGCTGTAGCCGAACAGGCTCGGCGCCGGAATCCCGATCAGCCCCTGGGCGCCGCCGGTCCATTCGAAATTGTTGAGCAACTGATGGATAATGACCCCGCAGGCGATGGTCACCAACGCGAGGTAGGCGTCGCGGGTGCGCATCGACGGCAGACCGAGGACGAATCCGAACACGGTCGCGGCCAGCGCCGCGACCGGCAGCGTCAGCCAGAAACTCCAACCCCAGTTGAGCGCGAGCAGGGCGGAGCAATAGGCGCCGATGCCGTAGGTTGCGCCGGTCGCGAAATTGGGGATATTGGCGGAGCCGAGCTGGAAATTGAGGGCGATGCCGAGCACCGAATAGATCAACGACAGCACCAGCAGGTGGGAATAGTAGGCGTTCTGGCCGAACAGGAACGGGAAGAACAGGACGATCGCGAGCCAGGCGCCGACCGCAGTCCAGCGGGCGCGGCGGAACGAGTCGATCACCGCGTTTTCGAGTTGCGGAAAACGCTCCAGCGCCCAGAACACGGCGCCGAGAGCGGCGAGCAGGATCGCGACCAGGAACGGGTCGTTCGCCACCATGAACGCCCACAGGAACGCGGCGATCCCGAGACTGGTGGCGGCGACCAGGGCATGCGCGCGCATCGGGTTCACACCTTTTCCGGGACCGTCCGTCCCAGCAGGCCGGCGGGGCGGAAAACGAGGACTATGAGCACCAGCAGGAAGGCAACCACCAAGCGATACGCGGTGCCGTCCGGCACCGCCGCCTGGACCAGGGTATCGAGCGCGGCCAGCACCAGGCTGCCGAGAATGGCGCCGGTCATGTTGCCGAGTCCGCCGATCACCGCCGCCGAAAATCCGAGCAGCCCGGCAATGATGCCGAGGTCGAACCGCATCAGGCCGATGTAGCTCGCGTAAAAGACGCCGGCGACGGCTCCGGTCGCGGAGGCGATGAAAAACGTCGCCTGGAAAATCCGATTGGGGTTGATGGCGAGCATGCGCGCCATGTCGAGGTCCTGCGATACCGCGCGGATGTGCATGCCGAGCGTGGTGCGGTGGAGAAAGAGGGTCAACATCGCCACCATCAGCACGGTCACGATCAGCATCGACACCACCAGCCACGACACGGCAACCCCGCCGATCACGGCCGCGGTGCCTTCGACCAGTACCGGAAAGGGGTGGGGGTTGGAGCCGTCCGGGTACACCAGCCGGATCAGTTCGCGCAGCACGATGCCGAGCGCGACGGTGGCGACCAGCGCCATCATCGGCGGCGCGGTGCGGAATCGTCGGATCATCACCCGGTCGAGGAGGATGCCGAGGAATCCGACGGCCAGAATCGAAATCAGAATGGCGACGAACAAGCCGGCGCCGGGCACCAGCGCCGACGCCGCCGACAGGCAGGCCATGGCGACGAATGGCGCCACCAGACCGACGTCGCCGTGGGAAAACTGAATGACGTTGAGAACCCCGAACAGAAGGCTGAAACCGATGGCGAGCAGCGCGTAAATGGCGCCGAGCGCGAGCCAATTGATGATTTGCTGAATAACCTGTTCCACCGGAAGCTCTCGTTCGGATTCAACATTTTCCCGGGCGCGGGTTCCCGCCCGCGCCCGGGACTGTAGCGCGTCCGACGTCGTCTAGCGAAGACCGCCGGTCACATCTTCGTCCATTTTCCGCCCTTCACGACGTAGAGCGAAATGGCGACCGACACCTGGGTCTGGCCGTTGGAATCGAAGGTGGTTTCGCCCAACACGCCGTCGTACTTGATGGCGCGGACGGCCTTGGCGAGCGCCGCCTTGTCCGTGGTACCGTGCTTTTTCATCATGTCGACCAGGATTCCGATCGCGTCGTAGGCGAACGCCGTGTAGTGCGAATGCGGCTCGGCGAATTTTGCCACCTCATACGCCTTGACCATGGCGTCGTGCTTCGGATTCTTCTGCGCCTCGCGCACGCCGGCGATGGTACCCTCGGCGGCGTCGCCGGCAATCTCGATCACCTTCGGATCGTAAATGCCGGAAATGCCGTACATCGGGATATTCATCCCGATTTCCTTCATCTGCTTGCGCACGATGCCGGCTTCGGTGACGACTCCGCCGAAGTAGAGCCCCTGGGCGTTGGCGGCCTTGAGCTTGGTCAGCATGGCCCGGAAATCGGTGGTACCGACCGGCGCCGCGTCGGCGGCGATGATCTTGCCGCCGGCTTTTTCGAACAATTGAGTGAACGAGACGGTGTTCTGCTTACCGTAGTCGCTGGTATCGGACACGATCACCAAGGTCTTAACCCCCAACTTCTTGGCGATCGTTTCGGCGAGGGGAGCGTTTTCGGCGGTCAACGTCGGCGTGACCCGGGTGACGAAGGGCAGGTTCTGTTCGGTGACGCGCGGGCTGATGGCGCCCCAGACGATAAACGGCACGCCCGAGCGGTTGAACACCGGCGTGGTCGCCAGCGCGACCGGGCTGTTCCAGTGGCCGATGGCGGCGACCACGGCGGGATCGTTCACCAGCTTCGTCGCCGCATTGACGCCGGTCGGCGGATCGGACGCGTCGTCGAGAATGACCGGTTCGATCTTGAACGGCAATCCGGCGGCGTTGGCATGACGGACCGCGAGCTGGTAGCCGTTGCGCGCGGCGAGCCCGTGATGGGCATTGCCGCCGCTGAGCGGGCCGATGAATCCGATCTTGATGGTCTTTTGTTGGGCATAGGAACCGGTGGGCAGGGCGAGCGCGCCGGCCGCGGCCGCAGCCGACAGAATTAACAACCTTCGACGGACAATCATGACTTCCTCCTCTGGTTGACGCGTTCAAGTGGGACGCTATTCGGCGGGATCACTTGTTCGTCAGGCGCCGCCGGCGCCTTTTGCGGGAAGCTAGATACCGTTCAGCGCCCGCACGATTTTTTCGGGCGTGATCGGCAGATCGAAAATCCTTTTGCCGATGGCGTCGGCGACCGCGTTGGCGATCGCGGGCGCGACCGGGGTCAGCGCCGGCTCGCCGATTCCCTTGGCGCCGAACGGGCCGAGGCCGCTCCGCGATTCCAGGATGATCGACTTGACCACCGGCACGTCCATGGCGGTCGGGATCAGGTATTCGCTGAAGGACGGCGTGGTCAGCCGGCCTTCGCGGTAGATCATTTCCTCGGAGAGGGCATAGCCCTGGCCTTGCGCCGCGCCGCCCTCGATCTGGCCCTCGACCGCGGCGGGGTTGATGCATTGGCCGACGTCGTGGCAGGCGACGCTTTTCAGCACGCTGACCTCGCCGGTTTCGGTGTCGACCGCGACCTCGATCGCGTGCGCGCCGTAGGTGAAGTCGGGATAGGCCTGTCCTTGGCCGGTGACCGGATCGAGCCGGTCGGTGAAGGGCGCGCGGAAGATCGCCAGCTCGGAGCGCTGGATGCCTTCCGAGGCGCACAACCGGATCAACTCGGCGAAGCCCATGGACTTGTCGGAGCGGCTCGCGGCGGTAACCTTGTTGTCGGCCAGCACCACGTCCTCGGCCGCGACCCCGAACGCCTTGGCGGCGCGCGCGGCGAGGCGATTGCGGACCGCTTCGGCCGCAACCCGCACGGCATTGCCGGTCATGTAGAGGGCGCGGGTCGCGGTGGTGGTGCCGGCAAGCGGCGTCACCGCCGAATCGCTGTTGTAGACGACCACGTTGTCGAGGGTGACGCCGAGGATCTCGACCGCGATCTGCGCCAGCGCCGAAACCTGCCCGGCGCCGATGTCGGTGACGCCGGAGCGGACGACCACGGTGCCGTCGACTTCGACCCCGACCCAGCCTTCCGAGGTATCATGCAGGAACGTGAGGCGGCCGTAGCTCTGCTGGTAGGCGGCGAGGCCGCGGCCGATGCGTACCGCGCCCTTGGCCGTGGTTTTCTCGCCCAGCGCCTGCCAGGCGAGATCGGCGCAGCGTTCGGTCCAGATCGCGCTCGGCGGCGGAAAGCCGGTGGCGGTGGGCTCCCCGGTCTTGAGGTAGTTGCGGCGGCGGAATTCGAGCCGATCCATGCCGATCGCTTGCGCGATCTCGTCCATCTGCTGCTCGTAGGCGACGCAGGCCTGGGCCGCTCCGAACCCACGAAACGCGCTGGTGTACATATTGTTGGTGGAGACCGAAGCGGCGTCGACCTTCAGGTTCTCGATCAAATACGGTCCGGGCGCGGCGATGGTGCCATAAAGCAGCACGTACGGGCTCAGGAACACGTAGGCGCCCGCGTCGGAGATCAACCCCACCTCGAGAGCGGTGATCTTGCCGTCGCGCTTGACCCCGGTCTTGTAGCGCAGCACGAACGGGTGGCGCTTGCCGTGGCCCATGAACGAATCCTCGCGCGTGAATTCGAGTCGCACCGGTCGGTGCGTGTGCTTGGCGAGCAGCGCGAGATAGACTTCGACCGTGATGTCTTCCTTGCCGCCGAAGCCGCCGCCCACCAGCGCGCCCATGATGCGCACCTTGTTGTGGGGAACGCCGATGGCGTCGGCGATGAAGCGGAAATGCTCGATCACCTGGGTCGAGACCCGGATGTTGACAACGTCATTCTCGTCGATCCAGGCGAGGCCGACTTCGGGTTCCAGGAACGCGTGCTCGATGAACTGGGTGCGATAGGTGCGCTCGACCACCACGTCGGCGGCGGCGAACCCGGCGGCGACGTCGCCCTTGTTGATGGCGTGGCGGGCGACGACGTTGTCGGTGCCTTGCACGACCGGCGCGCCGGGACGCATGGCTTCTTCCGGATCGAATACCGCCGGCAGCGGTTCCAGCTTGTATTCGATCAGCTTCATCGCATGCTCGGCGATGTCCGCGCTTTCGGCGGCGATCAGGGCGAGCGGTTCGCCGTGATAACGCACGCGCTCGCGCACCAGAATCTGCTGGTCGGTCTTGAGCCGCGCCTGGCCGGTCTGACCGGGGATGTCGGTGGGGGCCAGGCGGTCGGGCAATTCGCGGGCGGTCAGCACCGCGACCACGCCGGGCAGCGCGCGCGCCTTGCGCACGTCGAGCTTCACCAGCCGCGCGCTCGGCATCGGGCTGCGCAGCACCTTGGCGTGCAGCATTCCCGGCATGATGTAGTCGCCGGCATAGGGCGTGCGGCCGATCGCCTTGCCGGGCGCGTCGGTGCGCGCGAGCGGCTTGCCCACCTGGCGGAAAGCGACGTTGGCCCGGGCCGCGGTCGGATCGAAGGATGTGCTCATCGCCGCCCCCTCTGGTTGCGCATTTGGGCGGCCGCTTCGCGCACCGCCTCGAATACCTTGGCGTAGCCGGTGCAGCGGCAAAGATTGCCGCTGAGGCCGACACGAATATCCTCCTCGCTCGGGTCCGGCGTCGTGCTGATCAGCGATTGCGCCGCGACGATGAGGCCGGGCGTGCAATAGCCGCACTGGATCGCGCCCTTCTCGACGAACGTCTTTTGCAGCGGGTGCATGTTTTCGTGGGTGCCGAGACCGGCGGCGGTGACGATGTCGCGACCTTCGACCGTCCAGGCCAGCGTCAGGCAGGCATCAACCGCGACGCCGTCGATCAACACCGCGCAGGCGCCGCAATCGCCCTTTTCGCAACCGCGCTTGACGTCGACGAAGCCGGCGTCGCGCAGCGCTTCGAGCAACGTGCGATGCGGCGGAACCTCGACCTCGAGGACGCGGCCGTTGACCCGGAGCGCGAGGGCGCGTTCCTTGGGCGGGGATTTCGGGCTGGTTTTCTTTTTCGGCATGGCAATGCGTCTCCCTAGGACAATTGTTCCCACGCCTGCCTGAGCAGGCGGCGGACGAGGACGTAAACGCCGTGGCGGCGATATCCGGCGGACGCGCGCACGTCGTCGATCGGGCGCGCGGCGGCGGCGGCGGCCTTGGCGGCGGATTCGATCAGCTCAGAGTTCAGGGTCTGGCCTTCGAGCATCGCTTCGGCCTCGCGTGCGCGGCACACGGTGGGCGCGACCGCGCCGAGAACGATGCGGGCGCGACGGCAACGGCCGCGCTCGACCTCCAACGTCACGGCGACGCCGACCACGGTGATCGCGTCGCCTTTGCGTCGCGCGAGCTTGTAGAACAGGGCGCGCGAACGCGGCGAAGGCGCTTTCCACGAAATGCGGGTGATGAGTTCGCCCGGCCGCCGGACGTCTTTCTTGTAGCCGGTGAAATAGGAAGCGATCGGCACCGTCCGCTGTCCGCGCGGCGACGCCAGGGTCAATTCCGCGTCGAGCGCCATCAGGGGCGGAACCAGATCGGCCGCGGGCGAGCCGCAAGCGACGTTGCCGGCGACGGTCGCGGTGTTGCGGACCATCTGTCCGGCGAACTGCCGCGCCGATTCGACGAGGGCGGGGGCGGTTTTGGCGATCACCGGCGAACGCAGCAGGTCGGTCACCGTGGTGCGCCCGCCGATGGTGACTTTGCCGCCCGTCTGGCGGATGCCGCGCAAGGCATCGAGCTTGTCGAGGGACACCACGCGGCGGGGATTTTCGCGGCCGGCGCGCATGTCGACGATCAGGTTGGTGCCGCCCGCCAGGGCGACCGCGCCCTTGGCCTTGAGCAGGGCGAGGGCGACGGCGAGATCGCCGGGTCGGTCGAGATCGAAGGTCGCGTACATTATGAGAATCCCTTTCTCAGATTTTCGCGGTCACGCATTTCACGCGGAAATAGCTGGTCAGCGCCGCCAGGCCCTTTTCCCGGCCGAAACCGCTGTTCTTGACTCCGCCGAAGGGTGTCGAAACGCCGCCCGCAAAGTACTGGTTGATGAACACCTGGCCGGCGTCGATGTCGCGCGCGAAGCGGAGCGCCTTGCCGATGTCGGCGGTGTAGATGCCGGCGACCAGGCCGTAGCGAGTGGAATTGCCGATGGCGACCGCTTCCTCGGGCGTGTCGACCACCTGGACCGTCAGCACCGGCCCGAAGATTTCCTCCTGCGCCACTTCGTCCGTCGGCTTGACGTTGTCGAAGATGGTCGGCGCGAAGAAATAACCGCCTTCGAGCCCGGCGACCGAGGCGGGCTTGCCGCCGGTCGCCACGGTGACGCCGCGCTTCTTCGCCTCGGCGACGAAATCGCCGACGCGTTTCAGCTGTTCGTCCGATACCAGGGGACCGAGCGGCGCGTCGTCGAGGCCGTGACCGAGTACCAGTTTTTCCGCGCGCGCCACCAGGCGTTCCATCATGGCGTTGTGCAGGCGGCGTTCGACCACCAGGCGTGAACCGGCCGAGCAAACCTGCCCGGCGTTGGTGTAGATCGCCTTCAAGGTGCCCTCGACGGCGGCGTCGAGGTCGGCGTCGGCCAGCACCACCACCGGCGACTTGCCGCCGAGTTCGAGCGTGACCGATGCGACGTGGTCGGCGGCCGCCTTCATCACCGCCTTGCCGGTCGGCACCGAACCGGTGAAGGTGACGTGCGCCACGTCGGGATGCTGGGTCAGCGGCGCGCCCGCGTCGGGGCCGAAGCCGGTGACGACGTTGTAGACTCCGGCCGGCAGCCCGGCCTCGGCGAGAAGGTCGGCGAGCAGGATCGCGGTCAGCGGCGTTTGCTCGGCCGGCTTGACCACGGCGGTATTGCCGGCGGCGAGCGCGGGCGCGATGCCGCGCGCCGTGGTCACCAGGGGGTAGTTCCAGGGAATGATGTGGGCGGTGACGCCGACCGGTTCGTGCAGGGTGAACGAAATAAAGTCGGGACCGAGCGGAATGGTGTCGCCTTGCAGCTTGTCGGCGATGCCCGCGTAATATTCGAAGTAACCGGCGGCGGTTTCGATGTCGCCCAGGGATTCGCGCAAGGGCTTGCCGCAGTCGAGGGTTTCGATGCGGGCGAGCTTCTCCTTGTCGCGGCGGATGAGGGCGGCGGTGCGGGTGAGAATCCGGCCGCGTTCGGCCGGCGCGGTCTTGAACCACGGGCCCTTGAGAGCCTTCTTGGCGGCGGCGACCGCGCGATCCACGTCTTCGGGCCCGCCGGCGGGAACCTCGGCGAAAGCGACGCCGGTCGCCGGATCGAGCGTGGCGAAGCGTCCGCCGCGGGCCGCTTCGACGCGCTCGCCGCCGATGACCATCTTGTTCGGCAATCCGTCGGGAATGGACCGGCCGGAAATTTTGTTCATGGCGTTCTCGCTTTCGGAACAGGGGACTTTTAGACGTCCCAGCCGCCGTCGACGGCGAGTTCCTGGCCCGTGATGTTACGGCTTTCCTCGCTGCACATGAAGAGCACCGCGTTGGCGATATCCTGGGGCGTGGTGACGCGCTTCAAGGCCATGTCCTGTACGTATTCCTCATAGACTTGTTCGTAGGTCCAGCCGCGCACACGTGCTTTTTCCTGGCACAGCTTTTCCATGCGCGGCGTTTCGACGATGCCGGGGCAAACGGCGTTAACGTTGATGTTGTACTTGCCGACCTCGAGGGCGACGGTGCGGGTGATGCCGCGTACCGCCCATTTCGACGCGCTGTAGGACGTGCGCATGGGATAGCCGCGCAGCCCCGAGGTGCCGCCGATGTTGACGATCTTGCCGCTCTTCCGGGCGATCATGGACGGCACCACATGCTTGATCGGCAGGAACGTGCCGCGCACGTTGGCGTGGATGACGTAATCGAAATCCTCGACCTTGATGTCCTGCACCGGGGTTTCGATCGGGCCGGTCACGCCCGCGACGTTGACCAGGATGTCGATACGGTCGCCGAATACTTCTTTCGCCCTTTGCATCATCGCCGTGACCTGGCTTTCCACGGTCACGTCGCAGGCGACGACGTGCGCCTTGCGGCCCAGCGCCTTGACCTCTTTCGCGACGTCCTCGAGCGCTTGGGTGTCGCGCGCGGTGAGCAAAAGATCAGCGCCTTCGCGCGCGAGCGTCGTGGTGATGGCTGCGCCCATGCCCTTGGCCGCGCCGGTCACGATCGCGTTCTTGTTGGCGAGTTTCATTGGGTCGGTTCCTCCTTGGATTTGCGATGTCGATCTATCCGTCAATTACGCGTGTGGGATGGCACCCCGTAGCCGCCGCCGCCGCAACTGTCCACGACCACCACGTCGCCGACGTTCAGGTGAACGTTGGCCTTGCCGGGCATGTCCTCGGTCCGCCCGTCGGCATAGGCGATGGTGACGCGGAAGGGCGCGCCCGGTTCGCCGCCGTGCATGCCGTAAGGCGGGATCAGGCGACGCTCGAGCATGGTGGTGACCGACATATCCGGGCACATGACCCGGTATTCCCGATGCAGGCCCTCGCCGCCGCGATGGAGCCCGCGTCCGCCGGAGCCGCGCCGGAGCTTCTGGGCCTCGATGCGGATCGGATATTCGGCCTCGATCACCTCGGCCGGCGTGTTCATGACGTTGGACATGTGGACGCGGATCACCGGCCAGCCGTCGCGATCGAGCCGCGCGCCTTCGCCGCCGCCGTGGACCTCGTATAGGGTGGTCCAGACGCCGTCGGCGCGGCGGCCGCCGAACAATACGAGACCCGAGGTGGTCGGGCCGCCCGCGCTGGCGCGGCCGGGCAGCGCCGATTCCAGCGCGCGAAAGATGGCGTCGGCGACACGCTGCGAGGTCTCGTGATTGCCGCCGACCACAGGCTTCTCCGGGCCGGGCTCGAGCACCGAGCCGGGGCGGGTGACGATCTTGAGCGGGCGGTAGCAGCCGCCGCTCGGCTGGATGTCGGGGCCGAGCAGCGCCTTGGCGACGTAGAACACCGAAGCGGCGGTGATGAACGGCGTGGTGTTGACGGGACCCGGCACGGCGTCGTCGCTGTCCGAGAAATCGAACGTCGCCTCGTCGCCCTTGACGCGGATCTTGACCCGGATCGCGATCCGCTCGTGCCCCGAGCCGTCGTCGTCGAGCCAATCCTCGCCCGCGTAGGTACCGTCGGGAACCCGGGCGATGGCGGCGCGCATCTGGGCTTCAGCGCGGTCGTGGATCGCGGCGATGGCCGCGAGAACGGTTTCGGCGCCGTGCTCGGCGAACAACTGGGCCATGCGCAGTTCGGCGGAACGAGTCGCGGCCATTTGGGCCAGGATGTCGCCTTCGCGCTCCTCGGCGCCGCGCACGTTGGCGAGGATGAAATCGAGCTTTTCACGATCCGGCCCGGCGGCGGTGAAGACGCGCAAGGGCGAAATGCGCAGGCCTTCCTGCCAGGCGTCGGTGGCGTGGGGCACGTAGCTGCCGGGGATCGCGCCGCCGGTGTCCGCCCAATGGGCGAGATTGACGGCGAAGGCGCGCACCGCGCCGCCCTCGAAGATCGGGCGGATCGCCTTGACGTCGGGCAGGTGATTGCCGCCGACCTCGGGCAGGTTGAGGAACCAGACGTCGCCGGGGGCGAGGCGCTCCTTCGGCACGCGTTTCAGGAATTCGCGCACCGTGAAACTCATGACACCGAGGTGCATCGGCACGTCGCGGCCCTGGGCGACGAGAAAGCCGTCGGCGTCGGTCACCGCCGAGGAGAGATCGCCCGCCTCGCGCAGCAGCGGCGAGCGCGCCGAGCGCATGATCACCAGCGACATTTCCTCGGCGATGGCGGTCAGCGCGTTGCGGATCACTTCGAGGGTGACGGGATCGACGCCCGCGTTTGTGCCGGGGGGCCTCACGGCGCGCCTCCCACGTCGAGAAACAGATGGCCCCGCTCGTCCGGGGTCAAGATCGCGCCGGGCGGCACCACCACGGTCGAAACGGCGTCCGCGATCACAGCCGGGCCGCGGATGATCTTGCCGGGGGCGAGATGGACGCGGTCGTAGCGCGGCGTCGCCACCGGCCCGGAACGGTCGAACACGCAAGATCCGGCGGCCGGCGCGGATGTTTTCGGCGCCGTCGTAACGGCGAGGCCGAACGCGTCGTTGGTCCGTTGCGGCGCATGGGCCCGGGTGCGGAGCGCGACCAGTTCCCACGGCTCGTCGGTGGCGAAGCCGTAGAGTCGCTCGTGCCGGTCGCGGAAGCGTCGCCCCAAGTCGGTGGGGTCGGCGAAATTCGGATCGACGATCTCGATCGCGTAGCTCTGTCCGCCGTAGCGGACCGAGGCCACGTCCTCGAAGCGGATGTCGTCCGCGCGGTGGCCGGCGGCGAGGAGCGGCGCGGCGAGGCGCGCGCGCAACTCCGTCCGCGCGGTTTCGATCCGGGCCGCGTCCCACGCGGCGAAAGGAACGCGCAGCGTGCGCTGCTGGGAGTAGCTCATCTCGGCGGCGGCGCAACCGAGGGCGGAGAAGATGCTGGACGCCGCCGGCACCACGACGCGCGCGATGCCGAAAGAACGCGCCACCGCGGCCGCGTGCATCGGGCCGGCGCCGCCGAAGGCGAGCAGGGTGCAGCGCCGCCCGTCGACGCCGCGCTCGACCGTGATGCGCCGGAGCGCGCGGACCATGGTCTGGTTGGCGACGGCGACGATGCCGAGGGCGGTTTCGCGCGCGCCGAGCCCCGCATCGGCCGCGAGCGCCGCGATGGCGCGCTCGGCGGCGGCCGCGTCCAGCCGCATGCCGCCGCCGAGCGGGCGAGCGGGATCGAGGTAGCCGAGGGCGAGATTGGCGTCGCTGACCGTCGGCTTGACGCCGCCGCGGCCGTAGCAGGCGGGGCCCGGTTCGGCGCCGGCGCTTTCCGGCCCGACGCACAAGGCTCCGTGATCGACATAGGCGATCGAGCCGCCGCCCGCGCCGATGGACTCGACCGCGACCATGGGCTGGCGCAAAGGCCGCCCGGCGAGCGCGCGATCGGTAGCGATTTCGGGGCGGCCGTCGTTGATCAGGCAGACGTCGGTGGTGGTGCCGCCCATGTCGAAACTGATGACGTGATCGAGGGCGAGATCGCGGGCGATGCGCGCGGCCGCGGCGACCCCGGCGGCGGGACCGGACATGGCGAGCGCCAGCGGCAGGTCGCGCAGCGCCTCGGCCGACGCCATGCCGCCGGCGGAATGGAACAGGTGGAGACGCGCTCCCGCGGGCACGCGCCGGGTGAGGTTGTCGAGATAGCCGGCGGCGAGCGGCATCACGCTCGCGCTCAGCGCCGTGGTCGCGGTCCGCTCGTACTCGCGCGCTTCCGGGTTGACCCGGTTGGACAGCGCCACGTAGGGAAAGCGCCGACGCAGCCGTTCGCCGAGCCGCTCCTCGTGCGCGGGGTTGGCGTAAGCATGAATCAAGGACACGGCGACGGCTTCGGCGCCGCTTTTTTCGGCGTTAGCGACCGCCTTGTCGATGTCGGCGTCGGCGAGGGCTTTGAGAACGTTGCCGTCATGATCGAGCCGCTCGTCCACCTCGAAGCAGCGCTCGGGCGGTACCAGCGGCGGTAATTTCGGCGTGACGTCGAGGCGGTAGAGTTCACGCCGGTTCTGCCGGCCGATGGCCAGCGTATCGGCGAAACCCCTGGTCGTCACCAACGCGATCTTGGCGAGATGACCCTCGATGATGGCGTTGGTGATCATGGTCGTTCCATGAATCAGGTCGCCGACGTCCTTCCAATCGAGCCCGACCGCCGCCAGCGCGTCGAACAATCCGTCGACCCGGTCGCCGGGGCGGGTCGGAACCTTGGCGATCCGGGCTTCCCCCGACTTCGTCTCGACGGCGACGACGTCGGTGAAGGTCCCGCCGATATCCACGCCCACCCGCCAAGCGGCGGCTGCGGCTTTCTCAGCCACCGGCGAATTCCTTGGCTGCGTCATCGAGCGCGCGTTCGAGACGGTCGAACATCTCGTCGATTTGCGGCTCGGTGATGATCAGGGGCGGACAAAGCGCGAGGGTGTCATTGACGAGCGCGCGCACGATCAAGCCGTGCTCGGCGGCCTTGTTCATGGTCCAGGCACCCACTTTGCGGGCCGGATCGAAGTTGGCGCGGGTTTTTTTGTCGGCAACCAGTTCGATGCCGCCGATCAGGCCGGCGGTGCGCGTTTCGCCCACCAGCGGCCGGTCGGCGAGCGCCGTCAGGCGCTTCTGGAAGCGCGGGATCACGGATCGGACATGCGCGCCGATGTCACGTTCGTCATAGATGCGCTGGGTTTCCAGCGCGACCGCCGCCGGCACCGGATGACCGGTATAGGTAAACCCGGTGCCGAAAATTCCGTAGCGGCGGCTGCCTTCGACCACCGCCTGATAGATTTTTTCCGACAGCATCACCGCGCCGATCGGCTGATAGCCGGAGGAGAGCGCCTTGGCCAGCGTGATGAGGTCGGGCTTGAGGCCGCAGGTCTCGGTCGCGAACATCCGGCCGGTGCGGTAGAAGCCGCTGATCACCTCGTCGACGATGAATAGGATGTCGTGCTTGGCGAGGATCGGCTGGATGCGTTCGAAATAACCCTTGGGCGGCGGAATCACGCCGCCCGCGCCGAGGAACGGCTCGGCGATGAACGCGGCGACGGTATCGGGGCCTTCCCGGTCGATCAGCCCTTCCAGGTTGGCGGCCAGGCGGGCGGCGAAGGCTTCCTCGGTCTCGCCGGGCTTGGCGTGATGGTAGGCGTGCGGGCAGTCGGTGTGCAGGATCCGCTCGATCGGCGTGTCGAATCCGTTATGGGCGTAAGCCAAGCCGGTCAGGCAGCCGGCGCCGACGGTGATGCCGTGGTAGGCGCCGCGCCGGGCGATGATCTTCTTCTTGTGCGGACGGTCGAGAGCGTTGTTGTAGTACCAGGCGAGCTTGATCTGGGTGTCGTTGGCTTCCGAACCCGAGGAGGTGAAGAACACCTTGGACATGGGCACCGGCGCGCGGCCGACCAGATAGTCGGCAAGCTCGATCGCCGGCGACACCGCCTTGTGCGCGAAGTTGTGGTAGAACGGCAGGGTTTCGAGTTGGTGCCGGGCCGCGTCCGCAAGGCGCCGTTCGCTGAAACCCAGCGACGCGCACCACAGTCCCGACAGTCCCTCGATGTAGCGCTTGCCCCCTTCGTCGAAGACGTGAATGCCTTCGCCGCGAACGAAAATGTGCGGTCCCGCCTCCTGATGCAGCGCGGCGTTGGTGAACGGATGCAGGTGTCGCCGGATGTCGCGCGCGTAAGGCGAATTGGGCTCAAGGCGCGACGGAGCGGCTGGTGAAGGGGGCATCGCGGATCTGCCTCGAAGTTTCGAAATTTGGAACTTTGTTTTATTTAAAGAAAATGTTAAAATTTGTCCTCGGTCGAGTCAATACGGACGGAGCGGGGTCGCGTTCATGACGGTGGAAAAGGGGATTCTCAGTCGTTACGCGCGCGTGCTCGATACGGTGGCAGCGAGTTCTTCGGGCCTCACGTTTGCCGAAATCATGCGCAAAACAGAACTGCCCCAAGGCACGGTGCATCGCCTGATCGGCGCGTTGCTGCGCGTCGGATATCTGGAGCCGAGCCAAAACCGGAAGATTTACGTCCTCGGCAGCCGCATGCTGCGTCTGTTGCATTTGCGCACGCCGCGCGAAGTGGTGGTCGACCTGGCCCGGCCGGTTCTGGAAAGCCTGGTCGAGCGTTTCGCCGAAACCGCATTCGTCGCCAAACTCGAAGGGGAGAACGTGGAATCGATCGCCATGGTATTGCCCGACAGCGAGCGCCATTCCTACGTTCAGCCGGGACGGGTGATGCCGTTGCACGCCGCCGCCTCGGCCAAGGCGATTTTCGCGTTTCAGGATGAGGAATTTCTCGGCCGCGTGCTCAACCGGCCGCTGACGGCGTTCACGCCGAAATCGACCACTTCCAAGAAAAAGGTTCTTTCCGAACTGGCGGAAGTGCGCAAGGCCGGTTACGCCGCCTGCCTCGACGAACTGGACCCGGGCGTATCGAGCTACGCCTGTCCGATTCACGTTCCCGGGGGCGTGTTCCACAGCGTCGGCCTGGTCGGCGTGTCGCAGCGCCTGGAACAGGTGCCGATCTCGACCATCATCGCCGCGCTGCGCGACGCGGCGCAGGCGCTGCGCGAGCGTTTCGCGGGGCAGGCGCCGGGGCAATGAACGCCCCGGATCGAGTTTCGATCGATGGAAATTTGGTCGCGATTGCTCCGCCGGGAAGGTTGACGCCAAAAACCGTAGACGTTTAGATACTTCTACAGCTTCGCAGAGACGAGGCATCGAGCAACGGCAGCGCAAGGAGCAATAAGGCGGGGCGAGGGCGGGACGTGCCATCGAACGTTTTGAAGTTTCCCATAGCGGAAAAACTTCCCGGTTCGCCCGCGAACGCGAGCGCCGCCGCCAGCCTCATTCAGCTCGAAGGCGTCAGCAAGACGTTCCGCACCACGTCGGGAGGGGCGGTCAGGGCCCTCGATCAAATCGACCTGACCATCGGTTCCAGCGAATTCATTTCCGTGGTCGGCCCATCGGGCTGCGGCAAGACGACGCTGTTGCGCATCATCGCCGGCCTCGAAAGCGGTCACGGCGGCACGTTTCGGTTGGCGGGCGAAACCGTCACCGGCCCCAGCCGCGACATCGGCATCGTATTTCAGGACGCCACGCTGTTGCCGTGGCGCACGGTCCTTAACAACGTTCTGCTGCCCGCGCAGGTGTTGCGGCTGGAGAACGGCGCGGCGTTGGCAACGGCCCATCGGCTTCTGGATCTGGTCGGCCTCAAGGGTTTCGAGGATAAATACCCGCACGAGCTGTCGGGCGGCATGCGCCAGCGCGTCTCGATCGCACGCGCGCTGGTTCACGATCCGGCGGTGTTGCTGATGGACGAGCCGTTCGGCGCGCTCGACGCGCTGACGCGCGAAACCATGGGTCTGGAACTGCTGAAAATCTGGGATACGGCGCGCAAGACGGTGTTTCTCATCACCCACTCGATCACCGAAGCGGTGTTCCTGAGCGACCGGGTGATCGTTCTGTCGCCGCGCCCGGGGCGCATTCTCGCCGACGTACCGATTACCTTGCCGCGCCCGCGCAATCTCGACATGCTGAGCGACGAGACCTTCGGAACGTTCACCCGCCGCATTCGGCGGGTGCTCGATTCCAGCGCCGCGCCGCCGGCCTGAGGACGGAGATACGCCATGCAGCCCGCGAACGATACCGCCGCCGTGCCGTTGGAGCCGCAAGCCCGGTCGTTCGGCTGGCACACCGTCCTGGCGAAACCGGAGTATTACCTGGCGCCCGCGTTCCTGGTTCTGCTGTTGGTGATGTGGGAAGGGTTGGTCCATGCCTTCGAGGTGCCGGACTACATACTTCCGCCGCCGACCAAGATCGCCATCTCGTTGTTCGCGGGAATCCAGTCGGGATTATTCCTTCATCATTTCCTGGTCACGGCGTTCCAGGCCCTTTGCGGGTTCGCCCTGGCTTCGATGCTGGGCATCGGCATCGGCGCCCTGGTCGCGCAATTCTGGATCGTCGAAAAGACAGTGTATCCCTATCTCGTCGCCCTGCAGACCCTGCCCAAGATCGCCATTGCGCCCCTGATCATCATCTGGGCGGGTTACGGGATTCAGTCGAAGGTGGTGATCGCGGCGTTGGTGTCGTTCTTTCCGGTGCTGGTCAACACCATCGTCGGCCTCAAGACCTGCGATCAAGGCAAGCTCGACCTGATGCGCGCGTTGCGGGCGACCCGGTGGGAAACCTTCCGCATGGTCAAGTTGCCCAACGCGCTGCCGTTCGTATTCGCCGGACTCAATATCGCGTTGATCTTCAGCATTCTCGGCTCGATCGTCGGCGAATTCGTCGGCTCGAAATCCGGTCTCGGCAACCTCATTCTCGAGGCGAACTTTCAATTCAATATCGCCCAGGTGTTCGCGATCCTCGTCATTCTCGGCGTTTTCGGGGTATCGTTGAACCTGATCATTCAGGCGTTTCAGCGCCGGTTGGTTTTCTGGAGTCGCGGCACCGATCTGCATACGGTTTAGGCAACACACCAACGATCCCGGACGGCAACCGGGACACGTCAACCATAGGAGGTTCACATGATTCGCCATTCGATCACGCGACTGCTGGCCGTGACCCTTGCCGTCGGACTGATGGGCGGCGCGGCCGAGGCCCAGCAAAAGACCAAGCTCGTTTTTGCTCCGACCACGACCAGCATCACCACCGGACATGCGGCGCACTCCTCAATTCCGCTTGCCGCGGGATTTTGGAAGGAGGAAGGATTGGAGGTTGAGGTCATCGGCCTGCAAGGCTCGACCGCTGGCATCCAGCAGGTCGCCAGCGGCCAGGTTCATTTCTCGTCGGTCGGCGGCGAGGACGTGATGAAGGCCCGCGCCAAGGGCGTGCCGATCATCTCGGTCTACACCTACGCCCGCAAGCCGATCTACCGTATCGTGGCGCCGGCGGATACGCCGATCACCAAGCCCGAACATCTCAAGGGCAAGACCATCGGCGTGCCCAACATGGCGGTCGGTTCGGTCGCGTTCACCCGCGCCACCCTCAAGACCGCCGGCATCGATCCGGACAAGGACGTGAAGTGGCTTGCCGTCGGGCTCGGCGCGCCGGCCCTGAACGCGCTCAAGAAGAAAGACATCGACGTGTACGCTGTTTGGGACACGGAGATCGCCTCCTTCGAGAATACCGGCATCAAGTTCAACCTGATCGTACCGCCGTGGAACAACGAAATGCTCGGCAACGTCGTCATCACCCATGAGGACATCCTCGCCAAGCATCCGGAGTGGATCATCAAGATGGTGCGCGGGATCGCTAAGGCGAGCATCTACGGCCTGACCAACCCCGAGGCCTCGATCCGCAACCACTGGAAGGTCTATCCGCAAACCAAACCGCAAGGCATGGATGAGGCCGAGGCGCTCAAAAAGGCGAAACACGTCTTTCTCTCGCGTTTCGACCTGTTGCGGCTCGAGCCGGGTGTCAAATGGGGCCAAAACGTTGAGGGAGTGTGGAAACGGATGGCCGAGATCGCCATTCAGGAAAAGATCATTCCGGCGGATTTCAACGTCACCGCCGCCTACACCAACCGCTTCATCGACGACATCAACCGCTTCGACGCCAAGAAAATCGAGGCCATGGCGAAGCAGTCGAAGTGGTAAGCCGTCGTGGCCCGGGTTGATTTCCGTTTTTTGAACCGGGCTGAAGTCCAGTCGCTGTTGCCGCCAACCGGGACGTTGCTCGAGATCGTCGCGTCCGGGCTGGCGGCGCACGGCCGGGGCGAGGTGGTGCTTCCGCCCAAGGCGCATATCCAGCTCGACGACCGCTACAACGGCCACTTCAACATCCTGGTCGGGTGGGCGGGGCCGGCCGATACGGCGGGCGTCAAGGTGATCGGCGATTTCGTCGAGAATTATCGCCACGGCCTTCCGTCGGAAGTGGCAATGCTAACGCTCTATAACCCTCGCACCGGGGTGCCCAAGGCGCTGATGGACGCGACCGATCTCACCACCGCGCGCACCGGCGCGGTGACCGGGATCGGCGCCAGGCATCTGGCGCCGCCCGAACCCAAGATCGTCGGTCATGTCGGCGCGCGCGGGACCGCCCATGCCAATCTCGCAGCGCTCGCCGAACTCTACGACTTGGAGGAAATCCGCATCACCAGCAAGCGCGCCGCCACGCGCGAGGAGCTGGCGCGCCGGGTGGAGGCGACTCTTGGGATCAAGGCCCGCGCGGTGGCGACGGCGGAAGAAGCGGTGCGCGGCGCCGACATCGTCGTCGAGGCGACGCGGCTGGAGCGGCCGGAAATCCTGATCCGCGACGAATGGCTGAAACCGAATGTCCTGCTCGTAACTTACGGCTGGGTCATGGCGGTCGATCCGAAAACGGTACGCGCCGCGGATAAGATCGTGGTCGACGATTGGGAGCAGTGTTGCAAGGGCGGCCAGTTGTTCCCGATGATCGAAAGCGGCGAACTGACGCGCGCCAAGGTGCATGCCGAAATCGGCGAAATCGTTGCCGGGCGCAAGCCGGGCCGCACCGACCCGGACGAGCGGATCGTCTATTGGCATCGCGGCTTCGCCATCAGCGACATCATGCTCGGTTCGCATGTGTTGCGCCGCGCCGAGGAACAGAACGTCGGCCGAACCATGACCCTCTTCGATCAGGAAGACGAATGAGCAAACACGACAAAGTCTTCGACCTGCGGGGATTCCTGGCCGAACTGGAAGCCCACGATCCACACGGCATCCTGCGCATCACCGAACCGGTTTCGCTCGACTACGACGTAACCGCGGTGGCGATGGAACTGGAGCGTCAGGGCCGCTCCCCGGTGCTGTGGTTCGAGCGGGTCGGCGACGGGCGTTTTCCCGTGGTCGCCAACGTGTTCGGTTCGCGCCAACGTTACGCCCGCGCCCTCGGCGTCGCCGAGGACAAGCTGATCGAAGCCTGGGCCAACCTCGGCGACAAGCGCTTGCCGCCGAAGTTGGTGGACACCGGGCCGATCCGCGACGTGGTGCTGACCGGCGACAAGGTCGATCTCGGCTATCTGCCGGTCATGAACCATTTCAAGGAAGACGGCGGACGCTACATCACCAACGGCATCGTCGTCGCCAAGGATCCGGAAACCGGCGTGCGCAACGCCAGCTTCCACCGCATGCAGGTCAAGGGGCGGACCCGGGTCGGCACCAGCCTGCACAGCCGCCGCCATCTCTGGACCTACGTCCAGCGCGCCGAAGCCATGGGCCTGAAGCAAGTTCCGGTCGCGGTCATCGTCGGCGCCCACCCGATGTTCATTTTTGGCAGCGGCCTGTGGAAGGGCCCGATCGACGCCGACGAGTACGAGGTCGCCGGCGGCTTTCTCGGCCGGCCGCTGGAAATCGTTCCCGGGGTGACGGTGCCGGTCGAATCGCCGATCCATGCCGAGATCGTGCTCGAAGGGCATATCCTTTGCGGCGTGCGCGAACCGGAGGGTCCGTTCGCCGAATTCACCGGCTACGCCTCGGAGCGTTCGACCCAGCAGGTCATCGAATTCACCGCTATCACCCACCGGCGCGACGCCATCTACCACGACATCGTTCCCGGCATTTCCGACGAGCACACCAGCCTGCTGGCGGTGCCCCAGGAAGCGCGGCTCACGCGCGTCCTTCGCCAGAATTTCCCCAACGTCACCGCCGTCGCCTATCCCAAGTCCGGCAGCTGCCGGTTTCATGCCTACATCGCCATGCGCGCCCCGGCGCCAGGCCAGGCGCGCAACGCCGCCGCCGCCGCGTTCGGCGACGATCTGAGCTTGAAGTTGGCTGTGGTGGTGGATGACGATGTCGATATCCGGAGCGACCAGGACGTGATGTGGGCGATGGCAACGCGCTTCCAGGCCGACCGCGACATCGACGTGTTGCGCAATGCCATGGGCGCGATCCTCGATCCCTCCAACAACGCCGGCCTCACCGCCAAGATGATCGTCGATGCCACCCGGCCGAGCGCCAACTTCCCGCGCCGGCATACGCTGCCCCCCGATGCGGTCGCGCGCGCGCGGGCGTTGTTGAAGGAACGCTGACGGCGCGCGTCAGGGGCGAACAAGAAGGCCGTCTTCCGGAGCCCACCACACGAAAACGGTTTCCTCCGGCGCAAACGGCTGTTGGTGCGGCAGGCGCACGTCGATGACGGCGCCGGACTCGAGCCGAACGCCGACGCGCTGGTGGGTGCCGAGGTAGGCGGCGTGCGCGATCCGCCCTTTCAGGATGTTGGCGATGCGGCCGTCCGGCGGCTGGCGGTCGAGGTGAATCTTTTCCGGCCGGACCGAGAGATAAATCGGACTCGTGCCAAGCTCGCTGTCGTCGGATGAAGGAGCCCGGACGGTTACTTCGCCGCAAATCCGGCACACGGTCATGCCCGCCTCGGCGCCGACGCGTTCGCCCTCGAAGATGTTCGACTTGCCGATAAAAGTGGCGACGAAACGGTCGCGCGGCCGCTGGTAGATGTCTTCCGGCGTTCCGACTTGGCGGACGATGCCGCGCTCCATGACCACCACCTTGTCGGCGAGGGCGAGTGCTTCCTCCTGGTCGTGGGTCACGAACAGGGTCGTGATCTTGAACCGCCGTTGCAGCTGACGCAGTTCGACCTGCATTTCTTCGCGCAATTTCTTGTCGAGGGCGCTGAGCGGCTCGTCCAGCAGCAGGACCTTGGGGTCGATGGCGAGCGCGCGGGCGAGGGCGACGCGCTGGCGCTGGCCGCCGGACAACTCGCTCGGCAGGCGCCGCTCCAGCCCTTCGAGCTGCAGCAGCCGGATCAGATCGGCCGTACGGCGTTCGATTTCGGCCGGAGGCTGGCGGCGAAGGCGCAGGCCGAAAGCGATATTGTCGGCGACCGTGATGTGGGGAAACAGCGCGTAATCCTGGAACACCAACCCCATGTCGCGCCGATGCGCCGGCACCGCGTCGTAGGATTGGCCGCCGACGATCAGTTCGCCTTCGTAATCGACGAACCCGGCAATGACCCGAAGCAGCGTCGTCTTGCCGCATCCGCTCGGGCCCAGGACCGCGACGAATTCGGCCGGCGCGAGATCGAGGGAGATTCCCTTCAGAACCTCGATCTCCGCGATGTGGACGCGGATGCGACGGAGTTCGACCTGGGCCATCAATGGCTCCCCGGCGCGAACAGTTGGCGTCCGACGACACGGTTGAACGCGAGCACGAACAATATGACCCCCAGCACCACCAGTGCGGAAACCGCCGCTCCGGTCGGATCGTTTTCGGTCTGGACGAAAAGATAGAGTTCGACCGGCAGGGTGGTGCGGTTCCAGACCAGGAACTGCGAGGCGGTGAAGTTCTCAAACGACGTGACGAAGGCAAACACGCCGCCGGCGACGATCCCCGGCCGCACCAGCGGCAGCGTCACCAGCATGAACGCCTGGGCCGGCGGCGCGCCGAGGGAGCGGGCGGCTTCCTCCAGGGTGCGCGAGGCGCCTTCGAGCGCCGCCACCACCACCCGGGTCGCGAACGGCAGGGTGATGACCACATGCAGGATCGCGAGCGACGCGATGGAACTGACGATGCCGAGCGAGGAAAGAGTCACCAAAAACGCCATGCCGACCACCACCTGGGGCACGATCAGGGGCGAGAGCAACAGGGTGAGCACGGCGTCGCGGCCGAAAAAACGGTACCGGACGAGGGCGAGACCGGCCAGCGTCGCGATGATCACGCTGACCACGGCGGTCGCCGACGCCAGGATCATCGTCAAGATCGCGGCATCGGCGAAGCCGTGGCGGTTGGCGAGGTTGTAATACCAACGCAGCGACAATCCGGTCGGCGGAAAGATCTGCTCGACGCCGGGATTGAGCGATACGCCGAACAGGACGATCAGCGGGAACGTGAGCAGGAACAGGAGCGTGATTCCCGCGAGCTTGACGCCGAAATGGCGCGAGGTTCGGGCGCGGGCGCTCATTGGCGGGGGGTTATCCGGCGAAAGAGTTTCTGCAGCAGATAGATGGCCGCCAGCGACACCGCCAACATGACCATCGCCGAGGCGGCGGCGAACGGATGGTCGAAAGACTGCATGGCCTTGGCGTAGATCAGGTTGGCCATCATGTCGACGTAGCCGCCGCCGAGGGCGCCGGGGACGATGTAGGAGGTCAGTTCGAACAGGTATACGATCACGATTCCGGCGGCGACCCCGGGAAGCGTCAAGGGAAAGATCACCTGCCAGAACGTGCGCAACCGGCCCGCGCCCAACGACATGGCCGCGATCTCCAGATTTCGCGGCAGTGCCTGCAGGCTGTTGAAGATCGGGAACACCATGAACGGCAGCGACACCAGCACCATGCCGATGGCGACGCCCGTTTCGGTGTAGAGCAGCCGGAGCGGCGCGTCGATCAATCCGAAGCCGAGCAGGGTCTTGTTGATGACGCCGTTCTTGCCGATCACCATCAGGACCGCGTAAGTGCGGATGACGTAGGCGGTGAAGAACTGGACGATCAGCACGATACCCGCAACCAGGCGCACGGCGGGCGAGGAGCGGTACATGAAATAGGCGATCAAGTAACCGAGCACCGCCGTGATCAGCGTGCAGTAGAACGAAATCCACAGCGAGCGAACGAGAAAGCCGAGATAGAAGGGCGAGGCCAGGAATTTCGCGTAATTGTCGAACGTGAGGCCGTCGCCGATCAGGCCCGGGCCGAGACTCGGCCGGACGCTGTAATGAAGCATGATCGAGAGCGTGTAAAAGAAAAAGCCGACGACGATCCCCGAAGGGAGGAGAAACGTCGTCGGCCAAAGCCAGCGGTGACCGGATGTCGCGGTGTGAATCCGGGGCAAGGCACGCCCTCGACGGCCGAAAGGGCCGGTGCGCCGCTCAGCGGCGCACTTGCACTTCCTGCATCCAGCGCTCCTCCCACTTGGCGTACTGGGTGTTCACGTGCGTCCAATCGACCGCATAGACGTTCGGCACCGGCAGCGCGGGAATGATGTTCTTCAACTTATCCGGCGCCGACGATTTGGGATTGGCCGGAATGGTGCCCGCGATCGAGGCCATGATGGTCTGCGATTCGGGTGTCAGCATCAGGTTGATGAACTGCTCCGCCGTCTTGGTTTGGGACGCGTTGCGACCGGCGACCAGAGACACCGGAATGGTGGCGAGGAAGCGCGGCGCCGGCATCACGAATTCGTACTTGGAGTCCGGGCCGAGGTGGCGATAGACGTTGGGCAGGATGCCCCAGCCCGCGACCGCGATTTCGCCGGTTTCCAGCAGCTTGATCGATTCGGGATCGGTCTTATAGACCGCGTGCAGGTTGTCCTTCAGGGCCTTCATCTTGGCGAAGCCCTTGTCGATGTCCTTTTCGCTGCCGCCGTTGAGCAGCGCGGCGAGGATCAGGAAGTTGCCGCGATCGAGGGTGAAGGAGGTTCCGACCTTGCCCTTGAGCCGGGAATCCCACAAATCCTCCCACTTGGTGATTTTGAACGGCACCAGGTCCTTGCGGTAGAAAATCCCGCGCGGCGACAGCCAGATCGCGGCGCCCGTCTCGGTCTTCAAGTTGGCCGGGATCGCCGCCAGATTGGGAATTTTCTGCGGATCGAGCTTGGCGAGCAGTTCGGCCTTGGTCGCCGCCGCCACCGTGCTTTCGATCGAGGTCCAGACGTCGACCTGGGGCGTCACTTTTTGCGCGATCAGTTTGTTCACGCCGTCGCTGGCGCCGGTTTGCACCACGAATTCGACCTTATGGCCGGTATCCTTCTCGAACTTTTCCGCGATCGGGCGGAAAATATCGAGCCAGTGGCCGCCCCAGGTCATCAGGCGGATGGTTTCCGCCGACGCCGGGGTCGGCGCCCAGACAAACGCGGCCGCGACCGCGCCGGCGACGAAAGACGATAACGCTCGTTCCTTGATCGTGGCCTTCATCATGACATTCTCCCTGAAAGAATCGTTGCGCCGTTTTCGTGGTCTTCAACATTCGGCCAAAGGGTTGCCCTTTGGCCTCATGTCGTCGTTGGAGTCGCCTGCGGAGGATGCTCGAATTTTTTAGCGATCAACTGGCCCGCGTCCGTGATGTGTTCGGCCACCAGCCGAGTCGCGAGGGAAACGTCGCGCCGACGCAGCGCTTCGACAATGGCGCGGTGCTCGGCTTGCGTCTTGTTGATCGAAACGGAATCGTACAGCGGCTGAATGACGTGGAAATAATCCTGGTAGTCGACGACCATCTTGGCCAGGCGGCGGTTGTGGGCGGCCCCGACCAGGGTTTCGTGGAAACGGCGGTTGAATTCGGCCCGGGGCGCGACGTCTTCGACCCGCAACGCCTCCATGCTGTCGCAGATGTTGTCGAGCCGGCGGATATCGTCGCCGTTGAAGCGCTCGATCGCCTTGGTGATCGCGTGGGTTTCGAGGGCGACACGAATGTCGAGGATCTCCATCAACTGCTGGCGCGGATCGGCGACGACGAAGCCGCCGCTCTCGATGGTGGTTACCAAGTCCTGGCCTTGCAGGAGAACCAGGGCTTCACGCACCGGCGTGCGGCTGACGTTCAGCTGGGCGGCGATGTCGGTTTCGATCAGGCGCACGCCGCAGGCGTACTCCCCGCGCAGGATTTTGTCGCGGAGGTAGCGGTGGACCTGGGAAAATACGCGTTCGCGCGCAATTACTTGGTTCAACGGCCGATCTTCCGAAAAAGCGTCAGCTACGGACCAGCTTGCCAAGTTGGATAATACCACATACAGTATTGCGTATACAATAGTCTGGCATGCTTAATTAAGTGTTTTGTTAGGGGGAGGCCGTCCGTGGTTGAGGAAGTCGAGGTCATCGATACGGATGTCTTGGTCATCGGCGGAGGCGCGGCCGGCGCCAATGCCGCGGTCAAGGCCGCCGATGCCGGGGCCCGTGTCGTTCTCGTCGTCAAGGGACTCCTGGGCAAGAGCGGTTGCTCGATCTTCGCCAGCCACATTCCCTATCACGACGTTTCGACCGAGCAGAAAAGCCGCGACCGGCTCGCCTACGCCATCCGCTATTACAACCACTACCTGACCGATCAGGAATACTGCAAACGGGCCAGCGTCTACATGCGGACCGAGTTCTTCGTCGAACTCGAACGCCTCGGCATCTATTGGCGCCGCGACGGCGACAAGCTGAATGCGACCGCCGCGCGCACGCCGACGCTGGTCGCGCACAAGCAGGGCGCTTCCGGCGTGCTGATCATGGACAAGCGCCGCCGCCAGATCTTCGACCGCGCGATCCCGGTCTACGAAGAATGCGCGGTCACCTCGCTGTTGCAGGACAACGGGCGCGTGGTCGGGGCGACGGTGCTCGACCTCCAGCGCGGCCGGTTCTTCGCCATCTCGGCCAAGGCGGTGGTCCTGGCCGCCGGGCATTCCGATTATCTCTCGACCCGCTCCACCGGCACGCGCGAGCAATCGGCCGACGGCGTGGCGATGGCGGTGCGCGCGGGCGCCGAAGTCGCCAACCTCGAAATCCAGTGGTGGCATATCAGCGATGTTTTGGAGCCGAAATCGTGGATGCGCTATCACATTTATCCCAATCCGCTGATGGGGACCGAGGAAACCTCGCGCGTCTACAACTCCGACGGCGAGATGTTCTTCGAGCAGAAGACCCACAACCCCGGAACCTCGGCGCCTTACATCCACCAGCTCCGCCTGCTCGCGCAGCAGGTCAAGGCGGGCAAGGCGCGCTGGGACGGAGGCTATTATTCGGGCTTCACCCACATTCCCGCCGACACGGTGCTCAAGTACCAGCATCAGGCCAAGATCTGGGGCAAGCTCGGCCTCGACGTCGGCAAGGACTTGCTCGAATGCGGCATCACCTGGCACATGCGCCAGGGCGGCATCAACGTCTCGACCGAACGCATGGAATCGAGCCTGCCCGGCCTGTTCATCGCGGGCGGGCTCGGCGCGCATTACCTGGGCGGGGTGGGACCATCGAGCTACGACGGCAAGGTGTCGGGCGAAGCGGCGGCCGCGCTGGCGGCGACATCGAACAAGCCGCCGGTGCCGCGCGCCATGCTCGACACCGAACAGCGCCGCGTGTTCGGCTTCCTCAAGACCGATTCCGCCGGCGTGCGGCCGATGGCGGCGAAGCTCCGTATCCGCGAACTGATGTGGGAACTCGGCTATGTCAAGAACGAGGAGAAACTCAATAAGGCCCTTGAGGGGATTATCGCGGTGCGCGAACAGATGGTGCCGAAATTCGGTCTGCAAAGCGCGTCGCGCGCCTGGAACACCGGTTGGATGGACGCCCTCGACGCCTGTTCGATGATCGACGCGACCGAGGCGATGGTTCGTTCCGCCCTGCTGCGCAAGGAAAGCCGGGGACCGTTCTATCGCGAAGATTATCCGTACGTGGACAACGAAAACTGGCTGCGCAAGGTCATCCTAACCCGCGATGGCAACCAATGGACATCGCGCACCGAGCCCTATGCATTGCCGCACCTCAAGCCGGAGAAAAGCCGTGAGCCCTTCTTCGAAGCCGACTTCTAATCCCGGCGCCATGCGGGTTCGCATTCGCCGTTTCGACCCGACGGTCGATGCGGCGCCGCGTTTCGAGCAATTCGAAGTGCCGGCCAAACCGCTGATGCGGATCATCGACGTGCTCGATTACGTGCACGAAGACCTGCAGGTCGACATCGGTTACCGCTGGCTGTGCACGTCCAAGAAGTGCGGCACCTGCGCGGTCAAGGTCAACGGCACGCCCAAGCTCGCGTGCTGGGACGAGGCGCTGCCGGACATGACCGTCGAACCGATCGACAACGTGCCGGTGGTGCGCGATCTGGTGACGTCGCGCGACGAATACCAGGCCATGCTGGCGAAGATTTCGCCGCTGGTGGTGCGCAAGCGCGATTACCCCGGCTTCCCCGAGCCGATCACCGAAACCCAGTTCGCGCCGACGGTGCATCTCCGCGATTGCATCCAGTGTCTCGCCTGCCAGTCCGCGTGCCCGGTGTTCGCGCAAAAGGACAGCGGGTTCGCCGGCCCGGCCATCCTGGTGCAGTTGAGCGATCTCGCCCAGGACCCGCGCGACGAGGCCGACCGGGCCGATCTCGCCGACCGCGTGGCCCAGGTATTCAAGTGCGTTTCCTGTTACGAATGCGAACGGGTCTGCCCGACCGAAATCCCGATCGTCGGCGAAGCGATCGAGCCCTTGAAGCGCCTCGCGCGCCGTTCGGGCGCCAGCGCCGGGGCCCGGCGCGCCCGTGCGTTCTGGGACATCGCCCGCGACGAAGGCGTGGTCAACGGCGCCAAGGTCGCGCTGCGCGCCGGCAAGTCCGGCTTCGGCGCGCTCGCCCTCGGCTTCCGGTTGTGGCGGAAAGGCAAGATCAGCGTCGCGTCGGTCTTCGGCAAGGGCGGCTCCGGCTCGGAAGCCGTGCGCCGCGCCCATCAGACCTCGGAGAAACGTCCATGAATCGCCGTTACGCCTATTTCCCTGGCTGTTCCGCCAAAGGCACCTGCCAGGAACTGGACGTCAGCACCGCCGCCGTCGCCAACCGCTTCGGACTGGAGCTGAGCCCGCTCGAAAATCCCGGCTGCACCGGCGCGCGCGAATTCCGGGCCATCAGCGAGCTCGTCCACCTGACCGCGAACGGCCGCATCATCGCCAAGGCGGAAAAGATGGGCCGCGACCTGGTGGTGGTCTGCGACACCTGTCTGCTTAACCTGGTGGAGGCGAATGCGAAATTGAAGGCCGACGCCGAATGGCGGCGGGCGGTCAACGACGCGCTCGCCGCCGAAGGTCTCGAATTCAAGGGCACCATCGCGGTCAAGCATTTCCTGTGGGTGTTGACCGACGACCTCGGCCCGGACGTGTTGCGCAAGAACATCATTCGTCCCCTGCGCGGGCTGAAGGTGGCGCCGTTCTACGGCTGTCACATTCAACGGCCGGTTTCGGCCCATGGCGCGGCGCGCGCCGACGAAAAGCCCGCGCTCGACCGCTTGTGCGAACTGCTCGGTGCCACCGTCGTCCCATACGAAGGCGCGAGCAAATGCTGCGGCTTTCACGTGGTCGCGGCCGAGGAAAAGATCGCGCTCAACATGAGCGGCTCGCACCTCGGCAACGCCAAGGACGGGGGCGCCCATTGCGTCGTCACGCCGTGTCCGCTCTGCCATACGGTGTTCGACGCCTATCAGCCGGACATCGAACGGGCGAAAAGCCGTTCCCTGGGCCTGCCGATCCTGCACGTTTCGCAGATGGTCGGGTTGGCGATCGGCCTTCCCGCCGAGGCGTTGGCGCTTTCTCGCCACGTGGTCGAGTGCGGGGATTTGGTCGCCCACGTCCAATGATCCGTCCGCCCGATTAGGGAGGCGGCGGAGCGATGGCGCGCGCGACGCGCTCGCGATAGGCGATGTACGTCGCCGCGGCGAAGATCAGCGCGCCGCCGATCCAGGTGGCGATTTCCGGTACTTCCGCGAAGAACACGTAGCCGATCGCCGCGGCCCAGATCAGCTTCAGGAAATCGAGCGGCATCACCGCGGTCAAGTCCGCCTGCTTGAGGGCTTCGGCGAAGGTGAGCGAGCCGACCGCATACGCGATCCCGATACCGACCAACCAGCCGAACTGAGCCGGCGTCGGGGTTTGCCAAACCGCGAGCGCGGCGAAAAAGGCGATCGGCAGGCTGATGGCGGAAGTCAGGATCGTGGTCGTCAGGCTCGATTCGCTCCGCATCAGCACCTTGATGACGATCATGCCGATCGCCCACAGGAACGCGGACAGCAGCATGAACGTGGAACCGAGGTCGAATGATCCTTGCCACGGGCGCAACACGACCAGCATCCCTGAAAAGCCGATGACCAAGGCGGCGATGCGGCGCAGGCGGACGACCTCGCCGAGGAAAGTGATCGCCAGGACGACGGCGAACAGCGGGGCGGTGAAATTGAGCGCGGTCGCCTTGGCGAGCGGCGCGAGCGAAAGACCGGCGACAAACAGGAACGCCGAGACCACCTGCAGCAACCCGCGCGCCAATTGCAGCCCCGGCCGCTTGGGCTTGAGGCTGGCCAAGCCGACGCGCATCAGCAGGGGAACAAGGACAAGAATCCCGATCAGGTTGCGAAAGAACGTGACGATGAACGGGTGCAATTCGGCCGCGACGTGGTGAATGCCGCCGTTGGCGGCGGCGGCGGCGATACCGGACAGCACCATCAGCGCGAGACCGTGGCGTACGTTGCCGCCGGCCTCGGGCGAAAACCAGGATCGGAAGCGGGGGCCCATGGTTCAGAGATCGGGGTAGGGCTCCAAGTGGGCAAGCGGCGGAGGGGGCAAAGCGTAGTGGGTCCGGCGCCTCCCGGCGCGGCCGAAATCATAATGGAAAAATCGTTCGGTTCTGATCGGAAAAATTGGGTTGTTGTCGCCGCCCTGTCGCATCATGGTATATCCCGACAGGGATCGGCGGGGGACATCGTGGATCGACGGAGCGGCGGTTTTTTCGCGGCCTTGGTGCGCGCGATCGACCGGACCAACGAGGTCATCGGGCGCTGGACCTCGTGGCTGGTGCTGTCCATGGTGCTGACGACGTTCGCCGTCGCGGTGCTGCGCTACGGATTCGACCTGGGCTGGATCTGGCTGCAGGAAATCTACGTCTGGATGCACGCCGTCATTTTTCTGGTGGCCGCCGGATACACGCTGCTGCACGACGGACACGTCCGCGTCGATATTTTCTACCGCGCCGCCTCGGAACGCGCCAAGGCGTGGATCAATCTGATCGGCTTCGCGGTTTTCCTGATACCGACCATCGCCGTGATCTGGTGGTCGTCGTGGCCTTATGTGCGGTTGTCCTGGCAGCGCCTCGAAGTTTCCCGCGAGGCGGGCGGCATGCACGGGTTATTCCTGCTGAAAACGGCGATCCTGGTGTTTTGCGTCCTGCTCGTCCTGCAGGGCCTCGCTTTTGCGGTCCGCAATCTCTTCGTCCTGATGCGCCGCCCCGATCCGGACACCACGCCGCACGATCGCGAGATGGGGCCCTGACATGCCGCTCGGCGAAATTCTCAGCATTCTGCTGCTCATCGTGTTGTGCGCGGCGATGCTGCTCGGCTATCCCGTCGCCTTCACTCTCTCCGGCGTTGCTGTCATCTTCGCCTTGATTGGTGCCCAGCTCGGCGCCTTCGACATGATCTTCTTCAATGCCATCCCGTCGCGCCTATTCGGCGTGATGAGCAATGAAGTCCTGGTCGCGGTGCCGCTGTTCGTGTTCATGGGCGTGATGCTGGAACGCTCGCGTATCGCTGAAGCGTTGCTGACGACTATGGGCCAGTGCTTCGGAAAGGTGCGCGGCGGGCTCGCGATTTCGGTGACCTTGGTCGGCATCCTGCTGGCCGCTTCGACCGGCATCGTCGGCGCCACGGTCGTGACCATGGGGCTGCTCAGTCTGCCGACCATGCTCAAGGCCGGTTACGATCCCAAGGTCGCCTGCGGCACGATCTGCGCGTCGGGTACCTTGGGCCAAATCATCCCCCCATCGATCGCGCTGGTGGTCCTGGGCGATTCGCTGGTCGGTGCCTACACCGAGGCCCAACTCGCCAAAGGCAATTTCCTGGTCGAACCGCTCAGCGTCGTCGACCTGTTCGCCGGCGCGATGATTCCGGGCCTGATGCTGGGCGGCATGTACGCGGTCTGGCTGCTGCTGGTCGCGTTCTTCCGGCCGAAGCAAGCACCCGCATTCTACGAGGAAGGCGTGCGTACTCGCGACCTGATGGTCCAAGTTGCCAAGGTGCTGTTGCCGCCGGTATTCCTGGTCGTCGCCGTGCTGGGATCGATCCTGGCCGGCCTGGCCACGCCGACCGAGGCCGCTTCCTTCGGCGGCGTCGGCGCCATTCTGCTCGCCCTGATCAAGCGTCAATTGAATCTGAGCGTCATCCAGGAAGTCATCCGGTCGACCTGTCGCATCAGCGCCATGGTATTCGGTATCCTGATCGGCGCCTCGCTGTTCTCGCTCATCTTCCGCGGGCTCGGCGGTGACGCAATGGTGCACCATTTTCTGACCGGACTGCCCGGTGGCTTCTTCACCGCCATGCTGGTGGTGATGCTGGTGATGTTCCTGCTCGGATTCGTATTGGATTTCATCGAAATCGTCTTCATCGTCGTGCCGATTGTCGCTCCCGCCCTGTTCGTGGCGGACATCAGCCCGATCTGGCTCGGCGTGATGATGGCCCTCAACCTGCAGACCAGTTTCTTGACCCCGCCGTTCGGCTGGGCGTTGTTTTACATGCGCGGGGTCGCGCCCGATCACATCAGGACGACCGAAATTTATCGCGGCGTCGCGCCGTTCGTGGTTTTGCAGTTAATGGCTCTGGCCGTAGTCTGGTACTACCCCGGCCTTGCCACTTGGTTACCGAAAGTAATTCTGTAGGCGCGGATCGCGTCGGTCACTCGGCGGCGGCGAGCTTGCGGGACTTGTCGAACGTGCTGACATCGCGCGCCAGCTCGGCGATCAATTCGGTCAACGGCTGCATCGCGGTCATGGCGACGATCGCCGTGAATTCGACCGGCGCGATCGGCGGGTCGGCCTCGATGATGCGAAGCCGGCCGGTCGCGACCCAATCCTTGTATTGATCCTTGGGCAACAAAGTAATGCCGAGCCCGGCGGCGGCGAGCGAGGAGGCGACACCGAAGCTCTTGCAGGTGTAAAGCCGATGACAATAAGCCCCGCGCGAGCGGAACCAATCTTCGGTCTTGGCGTGGTGGACCGATTGCGGGGACAGCGCGATAATCGGATATCGCTGCAATTCTTCCGGGCTGAGGCGCCCCTTCGGCACGTCGAGGGAGGGACTCGCCATCCAGGCGAATTCGACGAACCCGAGCGACCGGGTTGCCAGGTTGTAGCCGGGAATACGCCCGGGAGCGAGGATCAGATCCAATTGCCCGGCGCGCAGACGTTCGTATAAATCTCCGGTCAGCGCCTCGTCCAACTCCAGGACGATCTTGGGATGACGCTGATGCAGGGTGCGGATCAGCGTCGGAAGCCAAGTGACCGAAATCATCTCCGCGACCCCGAGGCGCACGGTGCCCGGTATGGTGTCCGGCGCCGAGATACGGTCCCGGATTTCGGCCGAGAGGTGCATCATCTGCTCCGCGTAACGGATCAATTCCCGGCCGCGCGGGGTGACGCGCGCCGTCCGCTGCGAACGGTCGAACAGTTCGACGCCGAGATCCCGCTCGAGGTCGTGGATGCGCATCGAAACGGTCGACTGGGTCGAATTGATGCGTTCGGCGGCGGCCGTGAAGCTGCCGAGCTTGGCCGCCCAGTAGAACGTTTCCAGTTGCTTGATGTTCACGGCGGCATTCCCGCTTGAAAAATTGTCGCTATCAGCGCGCGTGATCGTCGCCGGCCGACGGCAGGCCGATGCGCCGTTCCCGCGCCGTGGCTTCGACGTCCGGTTCCATGTCGAGGCCGAGCGCCTGGTTCAATTTGTTGAACAGAATGCAGATGCCGATGCGGATGGTCAGTTCGACGATCTGCTGGTCGGTGAAATGGCGTTTCAGGTCCTCGATCACCGCGTCACGAATACCCCAGGCGCGTTCGGTGACCAGGCGGGCGTAATCGCGGACCAGGCGCTCCTTGGCGTCGAGGCCCGGCGGTTCGGGATCGAGTATCCTGTCGACGGTTTCCGCCGGGATGCCGAGATCGATCAGGGCCGCGCCGTGGTGGCCGACGCAATAGGCGCACTGGTTGACCCGGCTCGCGGTGACCACGGCGATTTCGACCAGCCGGCGGGGCAGCGTACCGGTGCGGCGCCAGTCGTCGATCAGGCCGTACAGATGCCGGAATGCCTCGGGCGAGTGGGCGACGACCCGCACTTGGTTGGTGAAGTCGCCGTAGTCCCGGGTGAATTTCCGGTAGAGCTCGCGCAACGGCTCGGCGACCGACGACTCCGGGATGTCACTGATACGGGCCATTTGATGCGGGCTGTTTAAAGGCGCCTCTCATTCACAATCATCAGGTTACTTGATAATAATTTATTGGTAAATATCACTTGTTATGAAGTTTTCTCCGGAATTACCATACTGAACTCGTTGGGTAATTCGATGCCTTGAGAGCACCCGCCCGGCGGCGATCAATCCGTGACGGCTGAACCTATGGTCCCGCGGAAAGCACCTTTTGGGTCGGGGCGAAACCCGGCCATAACGAACTTCAGGGAGATAACCGATGAATCGCAGAAAACTTCTGACTACCGCCGCCGCGAGCGCGGCCGTTGCCGCCGCCGCGTCGTTCCCGACGCCGGCGATTTCCCAGAACCGCAAGGAATGGCGGATGGTCACGACCTGGCCCAAGAACCTGCCGGGTTTGGGCACGGGCGCGCAATATTTCGCCGATCAAGTCACCAAGTGCTCGAACGGCCGCCTGACCGTCAAGCTGTTCGCCTCGGGCGAAATCGTGCCCGCGTTCGAATCGATCGACGCCGTCGGCAGCGGAACGGTCGAAATGGGCCATGGCGCCCCCTATTATTGGAAAGGGAAAGCGCCGGCGAGCGAATTCCTCAGCAATTTTCCGTTTGGTCTCACGGCGCAGGAATACAACGGCTGGTACTACTACGGCGGCGGCAAGGAATTGGCTGACGAAGTCTACCGCGAGCAGCTCGGCTGCAAATTTCTCCTCTGCGGCAATACCGGCGTGCAGCATCCCGGCTGGTCGCGCAAGGAAGTGAACACGCTCGCCGACGTGAAAGGGTTGAAGATCCGAATCCCGGGCATTCCGGGCGAAGTGATGAAACGGGCCGGCGCCACCGTGGTCAACCTGCCCGGCTCCGAAGTCGCCTCGGCGCTGGCCTCGGGCGCGATCGACTGGGTCGAATGGAATAACCCCTACGGCGAGGCCTCGATGGGCTTCTGGCGCCACGCCAAGTACTACTACACCCCGGGTTGGCACGAGAGCGGCACGTCGCTCGAACTCTTCGTCAACGCCAAGAAATGGGACAGCCTCGAAGCCGATCTCAAGGCCATCGTCGAACAGTGCGCGAACTCGACCAACGTCGTCATGCTGAGCGAGTTCCAGTTGCGGTCCGGCCCGGTCCTCCAGCAGTTCATCAACCAGCACGGCGTCATCATCAAGACCTTGTCCGATGAAGTCCTGACCAAGCTCGGCGCTCTCACCGGCGAGGTCATCTCGGAAATGATCGCGAAGGACAAGCCGAGCGCCAAAGTGTTCGCGAGCATGGCCAAGGTCCGCACGGAGCAAATCGCCTACACCGACGTGACGGAGACGTCGTTCATCCATGCCCGGAAGCTGAAGTACAAGTTCCCGGGCTGATCGCCCGGATCGGCCGGCCGCGTTTTGGGACGCGGCCGGTCTTTCCGGCCGCCGGATTATTGTTGGAGACGCGCGCCGCCCGAAGGCGGCGGCGGTCCGAAATCCGACGCGGCCCAGCATCGGTTTTGTTGAACAGAAAACGTCCGAATCCATCATTATGAGCCTGCCCTTTGGTCGAGCCAATCCGGCAGGGATGGACGAAAATCATGAACTGGTCGAATAATCCCGCGGATGTCCGTACCGATGAACGCACGATCATGACCGCTGGATCGTCCCTGCCGTCGCGCGTCGTCAGCGTGCGGTCGGTGATTAAGGAAACCGACGACATTATCCGTCTCGAACTCGTCGATCCGGGCGGCGGCGAGTTGCCGGCATTCACGGCCGGCGCCCACCTTGACGTCCGCATCGCCGATGGATTGATCCGTCAATATTCGTTGGCCGGCGATCCGGCCGATCGCCGCCGCTACGAAATCGCGGTCTTGAATGAACGCGCGGGGCGCGGCGGCTCCAAGGCGCTGCATGAAAAAGCCGACCGCGGCCTGACGTTGACGGTTTCCGCGCCGCGCAACCACTTTCCGCTCGCCGCCGGCGCGAGCCGCCACCTATTGCTCGCCGGCGGAATCGGGATCACGCCGATGATGGCGATGATCGTGACGTTGGAGGCCGAAGGCGCCGATTGGCGGATGCACTACTGCACGCGCGCGCCGGAAAAAACCGCGTTCCTCGCCCGCCTGAAGCCGTTGATCGACGCCGGCAAGGTGGTCATGCATTACGACGGCGGCGACCCGAAAAAAGGTCTCGACATCGCCGCGACGCTGAAGACCGTTACTCCCGGCACTCATCTTTATTACTGCGGCCCGTCCGGTTTCATGGCCGCGGTCGCCGCCGCCACCAGGCACTGGCCGGACGGCACCGTCCATTTCGAGTTCTTCAACGCGCCCGCCGCGCCGCCGGCCGAGGCGCGCGTCAATGCCCCGTTCAAGATCAAGCTCAAAAGCACCGGCGCGACACTCGACGTGCCCGTCGACAAGAGTATCGTCCAGGTGCTGCGCGACAACGGCATCGCCATCGATACCTCGTGCGAGGAGGGTTACTGCGGCACCTGCCTGACCCGTTATCTCGAGGGCGAGCCCGAGCATCGGGACAGCGTGTTGGATGACAAGGATCGCACGCAATACCTGATGGTTTGCTGCGCGCGCGCGCGTTCCCCCCTGTTGGTATTGGATTTGTGACGGAGGAGACCATGACCACCCTCGGATACGTTCGCAATTGCTGGTACGTCGCGGGAATGTCCTCGGAATTTCCCGCGGAAAAGCTGACCGGACACCGGATCGCCGGCCGGCCTATCGTCGTTTGGCGCAATAAGGCGGGCAAGATCGTCGCTCTCGAGGATCGCTGCGCGCACAAGCGCTTTCCGCTGTCGCAAAGCCGGTTGCTGCCGGACGGCCGTCTCGAATGCGGCTATCACGGGCTTTGCTACGACAACGAAGGCAAGTGCGTCTTCATTCCCTCGCAGCAGGACATGCCGATTCCGCCGCAGGCGCGCGTGCCGCAAGTCCCGGTGATCGAGCAGGACGGCATCGTCTGGGTTTGGCCGGGCGATCCGGCCAAATCGGGCGAAAGCAAGCCGCCGCGCACGCCCGAGGTGACCGATCCGGCCTGGGAAACGATCCATTCCGAGCCGATGCGCGTCGGCGCCAACTACATGCTGCTGATCGAGAACCTGCTCGACATCACGCATTTTTATCCGCTACACGACGGCAACATCGGCGACATCGAGAACAGCAAGATTCCGATCGAGCTGGAAGAAGGCGAGGTCGACGGCAACAAGTACGTAATGACCATCCGCAAGGTGCAGAACTACACGCAACCGCCGTACCTACAGGATTGGTTCATCTATCCGATCGTCGATCGCCACCACACCCACGCCATGCAGAGCTTCGGATTCTGCCGGGTCGTGATGCGCAACGCGCCGCCGGGCAAGCTCGGCACCGACATGGAGCGCGGCTACGTACTGATGCACAGCCACACGCCGGTGGACGAACGCAATCTCGTCTGGCGCTGGATTCTCAACTGCAAGGCGGATCACCGTTCCGCCGGGGACCCCAACATGTCGGCCGCCAAGCGGGTGGCGTCCATGTTCCCGGGTGTCGTCGCCCAGGATCGTTGGGCGCTGGAAAAGCAGCAGGAGATGTTTGAATTTCCGGACGAAGGCTATTCCGAACTGTTCCTTCGGCCCGACAAGGCGCTACGCCGCGTCCGCCAGATGTTTTCGGCCAAGGTGCGCGAGGAGCAGGCGGCCCGCGCCCAATCCCCGCGCGCGGCGGAATAGGTCCCCGGATTCGCGCCGAAAGTTGCCGCGCAGATGCCGAACCAGCCCGATAACGGCCATGGCCCGCTTGCGGGTCTCCGTGTTCTCGAATTCGGCCAGATTGCGGCCGGACCGTTCGCGGGCTCCTTGCTCGCGGATCTCGGCGCCGATGTGGTCAAGGTCGAGCGTCCCGACGGCGGCGACGGCATGCGCGATTGGCCGCCCTTGTCCGCCAAGGATAACGGACCGGTCTTTTCGGAAAACTTCGCGTCGCTCAACCGCAACAAGCGGAGCGTCGCGTTCGACCTGAAGGACCCGGGCGACCTCGCCAGACTGCGCGGGCTGGCCGCGGTCGCCGACGTGGTGGTCGAGAATTTCCGCGCCGGGGTGCTGAAGCGGCTCGGCCTCGGCTACGACGATCTCAAAGCGATCAATCCCCGGATCGTCTATTGCTCGATCTCCGGCTACGGCCAGACGGGCCCTTACGCGCGCAAAGGCGCGTTCGACGTCACCGTCCAGGGCATGAGCGGCATCATGAGCGTGACCGGGGAAGACGGCCGCTCGCCGGTCAAGTGCGGCGTTCCGGTCGGGGATTTTTGCGCCGGCCTCTACGCGGCCTACTGCATCGCCGTCGGCGTGATGCGGGCGCGCGAGTCGGGCGAAGGCTGCTACATCGACTGCTCGATGCTGGGCAGCCTGATCGGCGTCGCCGTCCTGCAGACCAGCGAGTATTTCGGCACCGGCAAGGCGCCGCGCGCGCTCGGCTCGGCGCATCCGCGCAACGCGCCTTATCGGGCGTTCAAGGCCAAGGACGATTATTTCATCATCGCCGCCGGCAACGACAAGCTTTGGGAAAGCGTGTGCGAGGCGGTCGGCAGGCCCGACCTGGCGCGCGATCCGCGCTTCGCGTCGCAATTACTGCGCGCCAAGAACCAGGATGACCTGCTCGCGATCCTGGCGCCGTTGTTTCTCGAAAAGACCGCCGCCGAATGGCTGGCGGACATGGACCGGCGCGGCGTGCCGTGCGCGCCGATCAATTCGTATCCGGAAATTCTCGCCGACCCGCAGGTCGCGGCGATGGAACTGGTGCGGCCGCTCCGCCTGCCGAACGGAGTCGAGACGCGAACCACCGCTTTTCCGGTCGCCGTTTCCGGGCATCGCTTCGAGGTTTACCGCGAACCGCCCGAATTAGGACAGCACACCGCCGGCGTGCTGGCCGAGTGGCTCGGCCGCGACGCCTGATTTCCGATCCGGCCTACCGGTGAAGGGCGTTCGGACTTCCGGCAATTTCCGCCTGTTTACACCGATTTTTCAGCTAGGACGTCAGCCATTCGCATCGGCTTGCGAAAGCCGCTCCGATCCGCGATATATTTAAAAAACTGATCTTAATTGCTTAAATATTATCGTTTGATCCGATGTTTATCCAAAGGGCAAAATACCCGGATTGTGATTGCGGAATTCCGCGGCTGATCTTGCAGGCAAACCGGGTGTCCCTGCGCCTCATCAGGAGACGATTATGGAAATCATCGATCCCGTCACGGGCAAGCGTAAAACGATCACCGGCACTTCGGAACAACTGGACGCGCTGAAGCATCTCGCCGATTTGGTCGAAACGGGGAAAAACCAGGAAGTTCCGGCCGCCGTCGATGCCGCCCTCAAGACCGGCATGCCGCCCTACGACGTGCTGATCAACGGTCTCCAGGCGGGCCTCGCCGTCGTCGGCGAGCGATTCAAGCGCCAGGCGGCATTCATCCCCGAGGTGTTGATCAGCGCGCGGGCGATGAAGGCGGGCGTCGATATGCTCAAGCCGCTGCTGGTCAAGGCCAATAACAAACCGGCGGGCGTCTGCGTTCTCGGCACCGTTCAGGGCGATTTGCACGACATCGGACAAAATCTGGTCGGCATCATGCTCGAGAGCGCCGGTTTCGTCGTCCACAACTGCGGCGTCAACGTCCGCCCGGAAGCGTTCCTGGCCAAGGCCAAGGAAGTCAACGCCGACCTTGTCGGCATGTCGGCGTTGCTCGCCACCACCATGATGAATCACAAGACGACGATCCAATATTTCGCCGACAACGGTTACCGCGACAAGGTCCGGTTCATGAGCGGCGGCGCGCCCGTGTCGCCGGAGTTTGCCCGGGAAATCGGCGCCGACGGCTATGCGTCCAACGCCCTGGCGGCGATCGAACTGGCCAAAAAATTGACGCAGGCGGGTTGGAACGGCGGCTTCGTCAACGGCGACCGGGTCGGCGACCATATGGCGGCATGAGACGCGGCGCGGCACAGTTTTGCGCGCGCCGTCAAGCGTTGGGTCAGGGGGATGGAAAAAGAGGCACGCCGATGACAATCAAAAAAATGACCCCAATGGAACGGATGTCGGCCGTATTCAACAAACGGCAGCCCGACCGCGTGCCGTTTCTGATCACCTCGCGCGAGTTCGGAATCCGCTATTCCGGTCACAAGCACCACGAGGCGTACGAGAATCCCCGGCTCTACATCGAATCCCAACTGAAGGTCCTCGAGGATTTCGAAACCGACGGGGTCTGGGACATCTGGTGCACGCCGGCGGTGGACGCGGCGATCGGCGCCAAGATGGAGTTTCCCGACGACGATCCGCCGTGGATTCACGAGCCGGTCATCAAGGAACGATCCGATCTCGCCAAGTTGAAGCCGGTCGATCCCCTGACCGACGGTTATATGCCGTATCTCCTGGACGTCGTGCGCGGCCTGAAGAAGGCGGTCGGGCCCGACGTTCCGGTCATCGCCTGGGCGTCGCCACCGTTCCGCACCGGCTGCATGATTCGCGGCAATACCACGCTCTATCTCGACATCTACGACGATCCGCAGTTCGTCAAGGATCTGATGGAATTCGCCTTGGCCAATTGCACCGCCTACGGCAAGGCCCTGATCGACGCCGGCGCCGACATCATCACCACCTCGAATCCGGTCGCCAACTACGAGTGCATCTCGCTCGACGCGTTCAAGGAATTCGCCCACCCCTACAGCGTGCGGATGTTCAAGGCGCTGAAGGCGCACGGGGCCATGGGCATCAATTTTCACACCTGTGGGAACTGGGACGACCGTTACGACCTCTGCGTCGAGGGCGTCGACATGCTCCACGTCGATAAGGTGGATTTAGCCGCGTTCTGCCCGAAATACGCCAAGGACGTCGTCATCATGGGCAACGTCCGCTCGGTCGACAACATGCTGCGCGGCACGCCGGAATCGGTCCGCAAGGAGGCGATCGAATGCATCAAGAAGGGCGCGCCGAGCATGCGCTACGTCATGAGCAACGATTGCGCGGTACCGCGCGATTCGAACCCGGCGAACGTCAAGGCGATGCGCGACGTGGTGCGCGAATTCGGCGATTATCCCCTGAAAACCTGAAGCACGACACGGTGGGCCATCGCGCGTCGTAAAACCCTCGGGACTGCATTCAAATCCACATGCCAACACCGATGTGGTCACCGCCCGACGCGCGCATAGTCCGGTCCCATTTGACGGCGTTTATGGGCGGGGTTAGGCGGAATCGGGGCCTCGATTTCTCAACCTACAAAGAAGTCTATGAGTGGTCAATTTCCCGGCCGGATGAATTCTGGGCGTCGGTTTGGAACTTCACCAGAATCATCGCCGAGACGCGCGGCAGCACGGTTCTCGCCGACGGCGACGACATGATGGCGGCGCGCTTTTTTCCCGAGGCGCGCCTCAATTTCGCCGAAAACCTGCTGTGCCACCGGGGTGACGCGCCGGCGGTCATCTTTCGCCGCGAGGACGGATTGCGCCGCACGCTGACCCACGACCAGCTCCATGACCTGGTCGCGCGCCTGATCGGCGCCTTGCGCGCGCTCGGTATCGGCGAAGGCGATCGGGTCGCGGCCATACTCCCCAACATGCCGGAGGCCCTGGCCTTCATGCTGGCGACCACGGCGATCGGCGGCGTGTGGTCGTCATGTTCGCCCGATTTCGGGCCCGAAGGAATCGTCGATCGGATCGGGCAAATCGCACCCAAGATACTAATTGCGGTCGATGGGTATTACTACAACGGCAGGCGCCACGATCTGATGGCGACGCTGTCGCGGGTTTGCCGTCGGCTGCGGTCGATCGAGAGCGTCGTGATCGTGCCCTACGTCTCCGCCGCGCCGGTGACGTCGGACCTTCCCGCGGCGGTCACGCTCGACCAGGCGTTGGCCGGCATGCCCGCCGGGGCGATCTCGTTTCGCCGCTTTCCCTTCGACCAGCCGGCGTTCGTATTCTTCACGTCCGGCACCACCGGGCTGCCCAAGTGCATCGTTCACGCCGCCGGCCGGGCCCTCATCAAGCTGTTCGAGGAGCAATGGCTGCAATTCGACGTCAAGCGCGGCGACGTTTTCTTTTATTTCACCACCACCGGCTGGAACATGTGGTACACGCTGGTGACCGCCTTGGGGCCGGGCGGGACCATCCTGATGTACGACGGATCGCCGTTTTATCCGACGCCCGACGCCCTGTTCCGAATGGCCGCGGACGAGCGGATCGCGATCTTCGGCGCCTCGCCCAAATACCTGGACGCCCTTCGCAAGGCCGGTGTGCGCCCCCGCGGCGAATGCGACTTGTCGGCGCTGGACACGGTGGTGTCCACCGGCGCGCCGCTCGCGCCCGAGGGCTTCGATTTCGTCTATCAATCGATCAAACCGGACGTCCGTCTCTCGTCGATTTCCGGCGGCACCGAGTTGGTTGCCACCTTCGCCAACGGCAATCCGATCGGGCCCGTGTGGCGCGGCGAAATGCAGGCGCGGACCTTGGGCATGAAGGTGGAGGTTTTCGACGAAGCCGGGCAATCCGTCCGGGGCGAAAAGGGCGAACTGGTGTGCACCGCGCCGTTCCCGTCGCGCCCGCTGGGCTTTTGGAACGACCCCGACAACCAATCATATTTCAAGACGTATTTTTCGCGCTACGCAAACGTTTGGCATCACGGCGATTACGCCGAGCTGACCGAGAACGACGGCCTGGTCATTTACGGGCGTTCGGACGCGACGCTCAAGCCCGGCGGCGTCCGCATCGGCACGGCCGAGATTTACCGCGCGGTCGAGGATCTGGACGAGGTCGCGGATTCCGCCGTCGTCGGACAGGAATGGAACGGCGACACCCGCGTGCTGCTGTTCGTCAGGCTGCGCGACGGCCTCGCGCTCGACGAGATTCTCGCCGACAAAATCAAAACCCGCATCCGGAGCTACGCCACGCCGCGCCATGTGCCGGCAAAAATTATTCAGGTCGCCGACGTTCCTTACACCGTCAACGGCAAAAAAATGGAACTGGCGATCGCCAACGTGATTCACGGCCGCCCGGTGAGAAACCTGGGGGCGGCGGCAAATCCGGGTGCACTCGATCAATTCCGCAACCGCGCCGAGTTGACGACGTAAACCGCAACCGCATCAAAACCGACGGGAGGTCAAACCGATGAAGCCGCGCAGAATCAAACATTGGGGCTGGGGTTACGAGGACGATCCGGAAACGCCCCGCGTCCTCATCGACAACATCGAGCGCTACTTCGCCAAATTTTTCGGGGTCGACGGCTTCAATACCATTCCCCTGCCGGTCTTGGATGACGTCAAGATTCGCGCGCCCCGCGTGGCGATCCCGGCCAAGCTCAAGGCTTTCTGCACCGACAACCGCGAGGAGCGCATCCGGCACGCGCTCGGCCGTTCGCCCATCGACTACGTCAAGATCTTCAACGGGCAATACGAGAATCCGCCCGACATGGTCGCGTACGTTCGCAACGAACAGGACATCATGGATCTGATGGATTGGGCGGTCGGCGCCAAGGCCGCCATTATTCCCTTCGGCGGCGGCACCAGCGTCAACGGCGGGATCGAGCCGCGCGTCGGCGACGGGTACGCCGCCGCCGTCAGCATGGACACCACGATGCTCAACAAGGTGTTGGAAGTCGACGACGTGTCCCGCTGTGCACGGATCCAGGCCGGCGCCCTCGGGCCCGACCTCGAAGCCCAGCTTAAGCGCAGCGGCTTCAGCCTGCGCCACTTCCCGCAGTCGTTCCAGCACTCGACGCTCGGCGGCTGGATCGCGACCCGCTCGGGCGGCCATTTCGCCACCCATTACACGCACATCGACGATTTCATCGAAAACATGACGCTGATCACCCCGAGCGGCAAACTGCAAACCCGGCGCATGCCGGGCGAAGGCGCCGGTCCCGACCCCGATCGCTTGTTCATGGGCGCCGAAGGCTCGCTGGGCGTGATCACCGAGGCCTGGGTTCAGTTGCAGGCGCGGACCAAGCACCGCAAATCCATCGCCGTCTTTTTCGACGATTTCCTTAAGGGCTGCGAAGCCGTCCGGCAGATCGCGCAAGCCGGCTTGTACCCGTCGAACCTGCGCATCATCGACGCCGAGGAGGCGCGCGTGAACTACGTCTCCGGCAAGAACAAGCATATTCTGTTTTTGGCGTTCGAATCTTCCGACCATCCGGTGGACGCGTGGATGGATCGGGCCCTGGAAATTTGCGCGGACCACGGCGGGACATTCGACCGCTCAATCATGGCCCGCCCCGACAGCCATCGCGTCGAGGAACAGGGCCGTTGGCGCGACATCTTCATGGAAACCAGCTACTACCGCGAAATCACGACGCCGCGCGAAATCATCTACGGCACCATGGAAACGTCGATCACCTGGGATCGGTTCCCGGAAATGTACCACCGGATCAACGACGTCACCGCCAAGGCGATGGTCGAGGCGACCGGGCGCAAGGGCTCCTTGAGCTGCCGTTTCGTATTCGTTTATCCGGACGGCTGCGCGCCCTACTGGAGCTGGTACTGCCTCGGCAAGCACGGCGCTCTCATCGACCAATGGAAGCACGTGAAAAAGGCCGCGATCGACGAAATGATCCGCCTCGGCGGCAGCACCACCCATCATACCTCGATCGGGCGCGACCACATGCCGTGGCTGAACCGGCAGACGGATGATCTGTTCCGCAAGGTCCTGCAATCGGCGAAACGGACGCTCGATCCGAACTGGCTGATGAATCCCGGCGTCATCATCCCGCCGGACCGCTGACCGGAAATAGAAGTCGCCGGGTTCCGCTCAGGCGCTCAACGTCCGGGCGTGATGCGCTACGTGCTCGCCGATGAAGGTGGCGATGAAAAAATAAGAATGGTCGTAGCCTTCGCGCAGGCGGAGATCGAGCGGCTGCCCGACGGCGCGGCAGGCGTCGGCGAAAAGTTCCGGGCGCAGCTGTTCCTTGAGAAAGTTGTCGGCGGTGCCCTGGTCGATCAGGATGGTCGAGGAATGCCGGGCCCCGGCCTTGACCAGTTCGGCCGCGTCGTGGCGTTTCCAGGCGCTTCGGTCGTCGCCGAGATAGCCGGTGAACGCCTTGATTCCCCACGGCACCTGGGACGGCGCGACGATCGGCGCGAACGCGGAGACCGAGCGATACGTGCCGGGGTTGTTGAGCGCGATGGTGAGCGCGCCGTGCCCGCCCATGGAATGACCTAATATGCCCTGCGCGTCGCGCCGCGCGGGAAAGTTCTTGAACACCAGTTCCGGCAGTTCGCGGGTGATGTAGGAATACATCCGGTAATGCTTCGACCACGGCGCCTGCGTCGCGTCGACGTAGAAACCGGCCCCAGAGCCGAAATCGTAAGAGTCGTTTTCCCCCGCAAGGTTGACGCCGCGCGGGCTGGTGTCGGGCGCGACCAGGATCAGGCCGTGTTCGGCGGCGAAACGCTGCGCCCCGGCCTTGACGGTGAAATTCTCCTCGGTGCAGGTGAGCCCCGACAACCACCACAGCACCGGCCTGGGGCGTTGGTCGGTCGCGCTCGGGCGGAAGAGGGCGAAGCGCATGCGGCACCCGGTGGTGTCGGCGGCGTGGGCGTAAGTTCCCTGCACGCCGCCGAAGCACCGGTTTTCGGCGATGGTCTCCAGGCTCAACGGCCGCCTCCCGGGCTCAGAACGTGACGACGCTGCGGATCGACTTGCCTTCGTGCATCAGGTCGAAAGCC
>CAYPQV010000015.1:69374-94151 GCA_964412955.1 uncultured Hyphomicrobiales bacterium | reverse complement strand
CCCCGTTCACGCCGCCCCCTGACGATCCGAGATGTCCGGATCGCGAAAAAAGAAACGGCGTTCAAGGGCTACTTCCGGGTCGATCGCTACCGCCTGAGCCATCGTTTGTTCGAAGGCGGCTGGAGCGCGCCCATGACCCGCGAACTGTTCGAGCGCGGGCACGCGGTCGGCGTTCTGCTCTACGATCCCGGCCGCGACGTGGTGGTGCTGGTCGAGCAGTTCCGCATCGGCGCTTATGCCGTCCAGCCCGCGCTTCGCTTTCGCCGGCGGGTCTCGCCCTGGCTGATGGAAGTCGTTGCCGGCATCGTCGAAGCGGGCGAAAGCCCGGAAGACGTGGCGCGGCGGGAGGCGGTCGAGGAATCCGGCTGCGCGATTCTCGATCTCGTTCGCGTCTGCGACTATCTGGTGTCCCCCGGCGGCTCGACCGAAAGCGTGATTCTGTATTGCGGGCGGGTCCGCGCGCCGCGTCACGGGGCGATTCACGGCATCGACGCGGAGCACGAGGATATCCGCGTGCACGTCGTGCCTTCGGCGCGGGCGTTCGCGTGGCTCGATTCCGGGCTGGCGTGCAACTCCATGATCGTTATTGCCCTGCAATGGTTCCGCGCCAACCGCAAGCGGCTGCGCGCGCTCTGGAAAAAGCCCACACGCGCTTGATCGTGTCGGCGCCCCTGTTTAATCTCCCGAGGCCACACGACACCGGAACCATCTTCATGCAGGTCCGCGACGGGTTTCTCGACACCATCGGCGACACGCCGTTGATCCGGCTGCGCCGCGCCTCCGAGGAGACCGGTTGCGAAATCCTCGCCAAGGCCGAGTTTCTCAACCCCGGCAGTTCGGTCAAGGATCGCGCCGCGCTCGCCATCGTCCAGGACGCCGAACGCCGGGGGCAGCTCAAGCCGGGCGGCGTGATCGTCGAGGGCACCGCCGGCAACACCGGCATCGGTCTCGCTCTGGTCGGCAACGCGCGCGGCTACCGTACCGTCATCGTCATTCCCGAGACCCAAAGCCAGGAAAAGAAAGACATGCTGCGCCTGTGCGGCGCGGATCTGCGCGAGGTTCCGGCGGTGCCCTACAAGGACCCCAACAACTACGTCCATGTCTCGGGGCGGCTCGCCGAGGAACTCGCCCGCACCGAGCCCAACGGCGCGATCTGGGCCAACCAGTTCGACAACGTCGCCAACCGCGACGGGCATTATCGCACCACCGGGCCCGAAATCTGGCGCCAGACCGACGGCCGCGTCGACGGCTTCATCTGCGCGGTCGGCACCGGCGGCACGCTTGCCGGCGTCGCCCAGGCCTTGCGCGAAAAAAATCCGAAGGTCGTCATCGGCCTCGCCGATCCCCTCGGCGCCGCGCTCTACCACTACTACAAGCACGGCAGCCTCAAGGCCGAAGGCTCGTCGATTTCCGAAGGCATCGGCCAGGGCCGCATCACCAAGAACCTGGAAGGGCTCAAGGTCGACGTCCCGTTCCAGATTCCCGATCCCGAATGGCTGCCGATCGTGTTCGACCTGTTGCAGCACGAAGGCTTGTGCGTCGGCGGCTCCAGCGGCGTCAACGTCGCCGGCGCGATCCGGCTCGCGCGCGAAATGGGACCGGGGCATACCATCGTCACTCTCCTTTGCGACTACGGCACCCGCTACCAAAGCAAGATGTTCAACCCGAAGTTCCTTCGCGCCCAGAAGCTGCCGGTGCCGGATTGGCTCGACCGCGCGCCATGACCTACGCCAACCCCCAGGCCCTGATCTCGACCGAGGAATTGGCCCGGCAGCTGTCGGCCCCCGATCTTCGCATCGTGGACGCGACCACGTTCATGCCGGGGGGGAAACGCGACGCGCGCAGGGAATTCGCGGAGGCCCATATTCCGGGCGCGGTCTATCTCGACGTGGAGGACGTGTCGGACCATAAGTCGCCGCTGCCGCACATGCTGCCGAGCCCGGAACAGTTTTCGAGCCGGGTGCGCGCCCTCGGCCTCGGCGACGGCAACCGGATCGTGGTCTACGATTCCAACGGCGGATTCATGTCCGCGCACCGCATCTGGTGGATGTTCCGCGTCTTCGGCCACGAGGACGTCGCCGTGCTCGACGGCGGCCTGCTCAAGTGGCGCCGGGAAAACCGCCAACTGGTCGACACGCCGCCCGCGCCTCGCCCGCGCCATTTTACCGCCCGCGTGGACCATACCCTGGTGCGTGATCTGGACCGGATTCGCGTCAACATCTCGCGCCGGCGCGAACAGGTGGTGGACGCGCGCAGCGCCGGCCGCTTCAAGGGCACCGATCCCGAGCCGCGCCCGGGCCTGAAGGGCGGTCACATCCCCGGCAGCCGCAACGTTCCCTTTTCCGCGATCCTCGATCCGTCCCGCGACTACGTGGTGCGGCCGGCGGACGAAATCGCGGCGGCGTTCGCCGCCGGCGGAGTCGACGTGACCAAGCCGATCGTCGCCACCTGCGGTTCGGGCATCACCGCGTGCACGCTGGCGTTCGGCCTTTACCTGATCGGGCACAAGCGCACGGCGATCTACGACGGTTCCTGGACCGAATGGGGCGGACGCGACGACGTTCCCATCGAAAAGTGATGGCCCGTCGAAACGTGAAGAGGAAAAAATCCCGCCGCCGCGATACGGTGCTGGCCCACGCCGGGCGCGATCCGGCGGCCAACCACGGCATCGTCAATCCGCCGGTCTATCACGCCTCCACCGTCGTCTTTCCGACCGTCGCCAAGCTCGAAGCGTCCCAGGCGGCACCCCTCGACCACATTCATTACGGACGCTACGGCACGCCGACGACCATGGCGCTGGAGGAAGCGGTCGCCCGGCTCGAAGGCGGCGACAAGGCGATCGCGCTTCCCTCCGGGCTCGCGGCGATCGCCTGCGCGCTGCAGACCTTTCTCAAGGCGGGCGACCACGCGCTGATCGCGGACTCGGTCTATTTCCCGACCCGGCGCCTGTGCAACGGATTGCTCGCGGGCTGGGGCGTCGAGACGACCTTCTACGATCCAATGATCGGGGCCAAGATCGCCGACCTGATCCGGCCGAACACGCGGGTGGTGTTTCTGGAATCGCCCGGATCGCTCACCTTCGAGGTGCAGGACGTCCCCGCCATCGCCAAGGCCGCGCGCGCGCGCGGCGCGGTGACGATCATGGATAACACCTGGAGCGCGGGCTACTACTTCCAGCCGTTCGCCCACGGCGTCGACGTCTCGATCCAGGCCGCGACCAAGTTTATCGCCGGGCATTCGGACGCCATGCTCGGCGTCATCACCGTGCGCGATAAACTCCACGAACGGGTGAAAATGACCACCGTCAATCTCGGCGTGTGCGCGGGCGTGGACGAATGCTATCTCGGCCTGCGCGGCTTGCGCTCGCTCGCGGCGCGGATGCCGCGCCACCAGGAGAGCGGACTCAGGCTCGCCCGCTGGCTGAAATCGCGGCCCGAGGTCGCGCGCGTTCTCCATCCGGCGCTGCCCGAATGTCCGGGGCACAAGTACTGGAAGCGCGACTTCACCGGCGCGGCGGGATTGTTCTCGGTGGTGCTGAAGCCGTTTTCGAAGAAAGCGGTCGCCGCCATGCTCGACGGGCTCGAACTGTTCGCCATGGGCTACAGTTGGGGCGGCTACGAAAGCCTGATCATCCCGATTTACCCGGCCAAAGTGCGCAGCGCCACGCGCTGGAAACATCCCGGGCCGGCGATCCGCATTCACGCCGGTCTCGAGGACCCCGACGACCTGATCGCCGATCTCGCGGCGGGGCTCAAGCGGCTCGTTTCGGCCTGAACGCGGCGGCCGCGAGGGAAACCGCGAACAACAGCAACGCCGCGACGACCACCGCCGGGCCCGCCGGCAGGTCGAACGCGACCGCCCCGCTCATGCCCGCGACCACCGCGCCGACGCCCACCGTCGCCGCCCACACGGCCATCGCCTCGGGCGTGCGCGCGAAACGCCGCGCCGCCGCCGCCGGAATGACGAGCAGGCCCGTCACCAGCAAAATCCCGACCACCTTCATCGCGAGCGCCACGGTGGTCGCCATCAGCAGCATGAATCCGACGCCGACCGCCCGCACCGGAACGCCTTCGACCCGGGCCACGTCCTCGTGGACCGTGACCGCGAGCAGCGGCCGCCAGAGCGCGACCAGAGCGGCGAGCACCGCCGCGCCGACGCCGTAGACCGCCCACAAATCGCCGCCGGTCACCGCGAGGATGTCGCCGAACAGGTAGCCCGCGAGATCGACGCGCGGGCCTTCGTTCATGGCCACGGCCAGCAGCCCGATCGACAGCGTCCCGTGGGACAGGATGCCGAGGGTGGTGTCGCCCGAAAACCGCCTCCCCTCGCTCAGGAGCACCAGCAGCACCGCGACCGCGGCGCAGACCGCGATTACCCCGACCGTCAAATCGATTCCGGCGATCAGGCCGACCGCGACGCCGAGCAGCGCGGCGTGCGCCAGCGTATCGCCGAAATAGGCGAGCCGCCGCCAGACCACGAACGATCCCAGCGGCCCGCTCAGCAGGGCGACGCCGATGCCCGCCGCGAGCGCGCGCCACAAAAAGTCATCCATGGGCGCGGGTTCCTTCCTTGACCCCGGACCCTTCGGTCGGCACTACGTCGCCGTGCGCGTCGTGTTTGTGGTCGTGGTGGTGATGGTAGACGGCGAAGGACTTGGCCGCCTGGGGGCCGAACAGGGCGACGAACGCGGGATCGCGGCTGACCGTTTCCGGATGGCCGGCGCAACAGACGTGATGATTGAGGCACACCACCCGGTCGGTCGCGGCCATCACCAGGTGCAGGTCGTGCGAAACCACCAGAACCCCGCAGTGCCGGCGCTCGCGGATGCGCGCGATCAGGCCGTAAAGTTCGGCCTGCCCGGCCACGTCGACGCCCTGAACCGGCTCGTCGAGGACCAGCAGTTCCGGCCCGCGCAACAGCGCGCGCGCGAGGAACACGCGCTGCAGTTCGCCGCCCGACAAGTCCTGGGCCGCGGCGTTCGCCAAATGCCCGGCTCCCACTTCGTCGAGGACGGCGCCGACGCGGGTCCGGGCGTCGGCGCCGGTCGCCAGCGCCAGGCGCAGCAGCCGGTCCACCGTCAACGGCAGGGCCGGATCGACGGCCATGCGCTGGGGCATGTAGCCGACGCGGAGACCGGGCTTTCTGCGGACGCTGCCGCGCGTGGGCGTCACCAGACCGAGCAGCACGCGCACCAGCGTCGTCTTGCCCGCGCCGTTGGGCCCGATCAGGGCAATCACTTCGTCGGGCGCGACCGACACCGACACATGGCTGATGACGCGGCGTCCGCCGAGATCGACGTCGATGTCCGAAGCCTCGACCAGCGGCGCGGCGCTTATCGTGTCAGGCATGACCGGCCTTCGCCGGGTGGCGGCAATCGGGGCAGAGCCCGATCCCTTCCACCGTCGGCCGCTCCAGGTAAAAACCGGCCGCCGCCGAGCCGTGCCGCATGGCCGCCTCGATCCGGCCGTCGGCCATTTCGGCGGCGCGGCCGCATTCGCGGCAAATCAGGAACTGCCCGGCGTGCGCCTCGCCCGGGCGGTCGCAGCCGATGAAGGCATTCAGGCTTTCGATCCGATGCACCAAGCCCTGGGCCTGCAGGAAATCGAGCGCCCGATAGACGGTCGGCGGCGCGGCGTTGGAGCGTTCGCGGGCGAGCGCGCCGAGTAAGTCGTAAGCGCGCACCGGCCGGTGACTGCGCCACACCAATTCCAGCACCCGGCGGCGCAACGCCGTCAGCCGGGCGCCGTTCTCTGCGCAGAGCTTGGCGGCGCGCGCCAGCGCCGACGTCACGCAGCGGCGGTGGTCGTGCTTTTCGCGCTGGAATGGGCGGGACCGTCGCAGGCGGGTCATCGGCGGGTTTGCTCAAAGGGAGATTTGGATGTTATCTTGTAACATCCTTCAGCGGCGATTTCATCGATGATCTGATGCAAAGCCTCATGACCCGGCTCGCCCTTGCCTTCCTCGTCGCGCTCGCCGCCGCGCCCGCCGGCGCGCATCCCCATGTCTGGATCGACGGCCGCGCCGACTTCGTTTTCAATTCGACGGGTCGCCTGACCGCGCTCGGCATTCAATGGGGGTTCGACGATCTGTACAGTGCGTTTACGGTCCAGGGCCTGGATAAGAATCGCGACGGCAAGGTTGACGCGAACGAACTCGCGCCGATGGTCGCGGACATGCTCAAGAACCTCAAGGCCTACGATTACTTCACCGTTCTGCATGTTGACGGCCGGCCGGCGAACTTTGCCGCGCCGATCGACATAAGCGCGGCATACGACAAGGGAATCTTTATGCTGCGCTTCACTTTGCCGCTGGCCGAAGCCGTGGATCCGAATCACTCGGACGTTGCTTTTGCCATGTATGATCCCTCCTTTTACGTCGCGATCGAAGTCGCGGACAATCGCTCCTTGACCCTCGCGGGTTCCGCGCCCGCCGATTGTGCCGGCCGGATCAAGGAAAATACGCGCGAAGTGGAATCCAAATCGCTGTCGGAAGTGGTGTTCCAGGATGCGGCGACGGCCGGAAGCATCGCCGCCGCATACGCCCAATGGGTTGTGATTTCCTGCGGGAAACGATGACGTATCTCCGGATACCTTTCGCCGCTTTGCTGTGGGGATTCCTGGTCTTTTCCGGTTCCGCCTTGGCGCAAACCGCGCCTTCTCATCCCTTCGGCGCCGCGCCGCCGCGCACGGCGCCCAACGTCGCGGCCCCTGAGGCGGCCCGTGACGGGATCGTCGCATACCTCCGCCAACAGCAGAGGGCGATGCAGAAAAGCCTGGTCGATTCCCTGCGCCGGGCCCGGACCGAGGGCTCGTTGCCGGCGTTTTTCGGCTTGATCGTCGCGGGGTTTATCTACGGCGTGCTGCACGCGGTCGGACCCGGCCACGGCAAGGCGGTCATTTCATCGTATATCTTCGCGGCGGGCGGCGGCTTGTGGCCGGCGATCCGTCTTTCATTTCTATCGGCCTTTGCGCAGGCGGTCACCGCCGTCGTCCTGATTGGCGCCCTGGTGCTCGCTCTCGATTTCGCGGCCAACCAGGTGCGCGCCGCGACCAACTGGCTCGAGGCCGCCGGCGCGATTTTAATCACCGTCATCGGCGCCTGGATGACCCGGGGCGCGATTTCCGCGTTTCGCCGTCGGCGCGCCGGCGCGGCGCCGGAATGCGGTCATGCGGCCCACGCGCCCGTCCCCGGACATAGTCACGGGCACGGCCACGAACACGGCGAGGCCTGCGGCCACGTGGCGATGATCGGCGCGGTTCAGGGCGCGATGAACAGCGGTCGGGTCGACCGCTCGGTCATTCTGGCCATCGGCCTTCGACCCTGCAGCGGCGCCCTGCTGGTTCTGGTGTTCGGCCAGGCGATCGGGATGTTCGCCGCGGGCATGGCGGCGACCTTCGCCATGGCCGTGGGGACCGGTCTTACGGTCGCCGTTCTCGCCCTGCTGACGGTGATGTCGCGCCGCCTCGCCGAAAAGACCGCCCTGCGTCCGGCCTGGACGGATTGGGTCCATCTCGGCCTCGGGCTCGTCGGGTCCGTGGCGGTGACCGCTCTCGGCTTGCTTCTGCTGCTGGCGTCCGTCGACAGCGAAGGCCCCGGCTTCTGATCGGGCCGCCGCGCGGCGGTTCCTTCCCGCGGCGCGGGCCGGGCGGTCGGGGCATTGACAAGATAATGTTATAGTATAACATAACCGGAGCGGCCTGCCCCTTCCCGACTTATCCTTCCGAGGTTTCCGCCATGTTCCGTTGGTTCAGCTTTCTGTCGCTCGGCCTTGCGCTGGCCGCTCCGGTTCGGGCAGACCCTCCCCGGGTCGCGGTCTCGATCCCGCCGATTCATTCCCTCGTCGCCGGCGTCATGGAGGGCGTGGCAACCCCCGAACTCATGGTCAAGGGGGGTGCTTCGCCCCACACCTACGCGCTTAAACCGTCGGACGCGAAAACGCTCGCCGATGCGACGGTGGTATTTTGGGTCGGGGAGAATCTCGAAACCTTCCTGGTCAAGCCGCTCGCCGCCTTGGCGGGCAAGGCGAAGGTGGTGGAGTTGATCGAAACCCCGGGCCTTCGCCTGTTGCCCTATCGCACGGGGGCGGCCTGGCGCTCGTCCCACGGCCATGACCACGGCCACGCGCGGACGAACAAGAGCAAGGCGAAAAAGGACGATCACGGGCACGCGGACGAACATGCCGACACGGACACGCACATCTGGCTCGCGCCCGCCAACGCCCGGATTCTCGCGGCGGCGATCGTCGATGCCTTGGCCGCCGCCGATCCCGCGAACGCCGAGCGCTATCGCGCCAACGGGCGAGCCTTAAGCGAAAGTCTCACGGCCCTGGAAACCGAGATGACGGCCGCGCTGACGCCGGTCCGGGGGCGGCCCTTCGTCGTGTTCCACGACGCCTACCAGTATCTCGAGGATGCATTCGGTCTGAACGCCATCGGCGCGATAGCGGTCGCGCCGGAAAAACAACCCGGTCCGAAGGCGCTCCTCGCCTTGCGCCAGCGCATTAAGTCGAGCGGGGCCCTGTGCATATTCCGCGAACCCCAGTTCCCGGGAAAACTCGCGCATACGGTGGCCGAGGGCACCGAGGCGCGAATCGCCGTCCTCGATCCGGAAGGGATCGCGGGCGAGACCGGACCGAACCTTTATTTCGGCCTGATGCGCGCCAATGCCCGCGCCCTCGCCGATTGCTTGGGCGGCCGTTGACAGGCGCGGGCGCGCGTAGGACCTTTCGCTCATGTCCGACGACGTGTTCGCCGCGATCACATTCGATTCTTCCGGTCTGGTTCCCGCCATCGCGCAGCAGCACGATACCGGCGAAGTGCTGATGATGGCGTGGATGAACCGCGAGTCGGTGGCGGAAACGTTGCGCACCGGCCGGGTCGTCTATTGGTCGCGCTCGCGCGGGAAGCTCTGGCGCAAGGGCGAAAGCAGCGGCCAGGAACAGAAACTGGTCGAGATGCGCGTCGACTGCGACGGCGACACGCTCCTGCTGCTGGTCGATCAAACCGGCGTCGCCTGTCACACCGGCAGGCGCAACTGCTTCTTCACCGCCGTGCGCGACGGCAAGCCGGTGGAAATCGCCAAGCCGCTGGTCGATCCGAAATCGCTCTACAAGGATTGAGCGGGATCACGCCACCGCGCGCGCGGTGGCGGCGAGCGACGCCAGATATCGCTGGCGGCGGCGCATCAACGCGTCGAGCGCGTCGAACGCCCGGTCGTCGAGTTCGATGAACTGCGCGGCCAGGGTGTCCTCTCTCCGCCGCAGGATCCGGGCGCGAATGCCGACCGCCATGAGAGTGCCGTCGACGGGGCCGACCGCGGCGATCGGAAAGTCGTCGCCCGCCCGCAGCGCGCCGTTATAGGTTTCGATCTGAAAGCCGCCGAGACTCCAGTCGGCGGCGACATGCTCCCGGCCTTCGATTCGTATACGCAATTCCGGGATCAGCAGACGCTGGGTGCGCCGTCGCGCCGGGGCCGCGACCCGGTCTGTTTCCGACCGGCCGCAGTCGATTGTTTCCGAAGTCATTCTGACTTCTCTCCTTGGCTTTTGACCTGACGCGGTTCTCCTTTAGGCCCCCATTTCTGAAAAATTCGTTAGCGTCCGGCGTTAGGCTGTTGCTAACCAATGTGGTAGGATTCTCGTCAAATCGATTCCCTCTCGCCCGCTGGAGAGCTTACATGGCAGACGAATCATCCAACGCGTTCGGCGGCCCGGGTCAGTCGGCCGTTTTCGAGGTGCGGGTGGAGGTGTCCGCGGTTCTCGGTACCGCGATGATGCCGATTTCGCAGATCCTGAAGCTCGGCCGCGGCGCGGTGGTGGAATTGAATCGCAAGGTGGGCGAGCCGATCGAGTTGCGCGCCAACGAGGCGCTCGTCGGTTACGGTGAAATCGTCGTCGTCGACGATAAGCTCGGCGTCACCATGACCGAGGTCATCCGCAAGACCTGATTTTTCGTTCGGCGCGGTTCACGGGTTTCGCGGCGACATGGCCCAAGGCGAATCGACTTCGGCGGAAGACTCTTCCATCGACGGGCGCGCGTTGCTGTCCGGCGGCATTTATCTTACCGCCGGGGCGATCGTTCAGGCCGTGGTCGGGCTCGGCGCGCAACTGCTTCTGATGCGTCTTCTGTTGCCCGACGAATTCGGCGAATTCGCGATCGTTCTCGCCGGCGCCAGCCTGGCCCAGGTGTTTTTGTCCCTGCGGCTCGCCGTCCTGATCGTTCGCGCCACCGACGCGGAGTTGACCGCCGCGCGGCGGGAACGCTACCGCGCCGCGCTGGTCTGGGAAACCGCGGCCGCCGCCGTCGTGACGTTTATTTGGTTGGCCGCCTCCGGGTTGCTGACGATTTACGCGGCGGTCCTGGTGGCGGCCCTCGCCGTCGGCCAATGGACCAATCAGGCGGTCGCTTTTTACGAACGTTCGATGGCCTACGGCCGGATCGCCACCGTCGAGGCCGGCAGCCAGATCATCGGCCACATCTGCGCCGTGGCGTTGATATTATCCGGCGCGGGCGCGGCGGCGCTTTACCTGCGCGAAGCCGTTGCCGCTCTCGCGCGCATGACGGCGTTCGCCTGGATCGGCGCGCTGGAGCGGCCCCGCATCCGTCCGCCGCGTTGGGCCGAATTGCGCGCTCTCATGGCCGAGGCCCGCGCGTTGTGGGTGGATAACGTGATGGAAGGCGGCTTCGCGCGGATCATCGTTCTCGCTTCGGCGACTCTCGGCGGCGCGCGCGGCGCCGGGATTTTCAGCCAGAGCCTGCGCCTGGCCGTCGTTCCGCATCAATTCCTGTCGCCGGTCGTGTTTCGCATGTCGGCCAACGTGTTCAGCCGGATCGGCGACGACGCGCGGCGGCGAAGTTGGCTGGTCCGCATGACGCTGACCAGCCTGGTCGTGCTCGCCGTGGCCGCCGGATTGGCGATCGCCTTCGCCGATCCGGTGGTGCCGCTGGTGCTGGGCGAACATTGGCGGCCCGCCGCCCAAACCATCACGGCCATGGCCGGGGTCATCGTGTTCATGTCCGGATTCGATTTGCTGCGCGCCTATTGCTTTTCGCAACGACGCATGCGGGTGCTGTTCGCCGGCCGCGTGGTTCAATACGCGGTTTTCCTCGCCGGCGGCGCGGCCGCCGTCGGTTCCGACGACCCGATATTGCTGCTGGCCGCCTTTTTGTCGCTGGCCTACGCCGGCGCCTTCGTCGCCCTCGCCCTGGGCTTGGCCTTTACTCGTCCGACCACCGTCCCGAACGGGGCAGGTTAGAAATTTTCTCCTCCGGGACAAGCACCGCGGTCACGGTTTCCCCTTCGGCGCGACCGAAGGGCTCCAGGCGGTATTTTTCCGCGCCGGACAGACGGAAAACCCGCCAATCGCCGTCGAGAAATTCCGTCAGGGCGGCGGCCGGCGACACCTCGGTCGCGGTTCCCGAGAGCGTCGCCGGCGAAACTTCCGTCACCACGACCGGGCGAAAGCGCGCCAGGCTCCCGCGCAAGCCGGACAGCACCTTCAGTTCGTATCCTTCCGTGTCGATTTTCACGAGGTCGATCCGTTCCACGCCGGCGTCGGCCATGACATCGTCGCCGCGCCGGATGGGCAGGATTTCGTCGGGCCGGCCGTCGTTGACGTTCGGAACGAATCCCCCGGTTCCCCGATTGGCGGTGGTCGGCACGTAAAAGGTCGATCGCCCGTTCGCGTCGCCCAGCCCGTAAGGGTGAAGCACGACATGGTCCAGGGCGTTGATTTCGACGTTGCGGCGCAGGGCGGAAAAAGCCGTCGGCCACGGTTCGAACGCATGAACGCGCGCAACCCGGCGCGCGAGGCCGAGAACATGCGTTCCGTCGTTCGCGCCGATATCGACGAACACCGCGCCCGATCCCGCCGCATCGGCCGTATCGCGGAGAAACGCGAGCACGCCCGGTTCATAGGCGCCGTAGAAATAAACCATCCAATCGATGTAGCTGGCGAGATCCCCTTGATAGCGCAGACCGGCGTAATCGCACTCGAACGGCGTCGACGGCATCCGGTCCGGGTCGGCCCAAAACCGCAGCAGCCGGTCGCGCGCGCCGAACGGAATCCATCGCTGGCGGCCCCATTGCCGCAGGACGCCGATCATGGTCGGCGACGGCGCGGAACGTCGGGACGCCGCGATCATGTTTTCCGGGCCAGGCATTGGCGAAGAATTCCGATCGCCCGGCGGCCGTAGTCGTCCCAGGTGAAGCCGGACGCGACCCGCGTCGCCGCGGCGGCGCCGAGCGCGCGGCGGAAATCGGGATTGCCCGCAAGCCGGTCGAGGGCATCGCCGAGAGCCGAGGAATCCCCCGGCGGGACGATCAGCAATTCGCGGCCGTCGCCGCCCGCGTCGGGACCGCCGGTCGCGCGGGAGGCGATCACCGGCAGGCCCGAAGCCATCGCCTGCAGGATGACCATGCCGAACCCTTCCTCGATCGAGGGCAGACAGAAGATATCCGCCGCGCGATAGGCTTCCGTCAGCGCCTCGCGCGACAACACGCCCCGCGCCACGACCCGCTCCCGGGGCAACCGCGCCAGCACGTCCCGGAATCCGGGCGCCAACGGGCCGACCAGGTGCAGCGTCCAATCGGACGGCAGGCGGGTGAACGCTTCCAGCAGCCACGGCACGCCCTTGCGGACGCCGACCTCGCCCACGAACAACACGCGCTTTTCCCGGCGCGCGGCGGAAGGTGGCGCGGGATGGAAGCGCGCCAGGTCGACGCCGTAAGGATTGACCGCGATCCGATCGGGCGCGAACCCGCGCGCGAGGAAGCTTTCGCGCGCGAACGTGCTGCCGGTCGCGATCAGGTCGGCCGCGTCGTATTCCGCCAGCTCGCGCTCCACCAGGCGGGGATCGGTTTCCGGCCACGATAATCCCCAACGGCCGAACCCGTCGCGCAGGATTTCGCCCTGCCGGACGATGTGGGTCGAGCCGCGCTCGAGCACGACCTTCATCCCCCGGCGCTTGGCTTCGGCGATCGCCTCGACGCTCGCGCCGCTCCAGGTCACCAGGGCGTCCGCGTCGGGCAAGTGACGCGCGGAAAAGCGCCCGAAGGCGCGCGCAATCATGAAATCCGGGGGCGTTCCCATATGCGTCCACGCGTGCGCGCGGCGAACGGCTTCCAGCCACGGCGCGGCGACGATCGGCGTTCCGGGCGGCAGAAAGCGCCGCGCGGCGAACGCGGGGTATGTCGTCGCCAACTGGACGAGCACGCCCGCGCGCTGAAGGCATCCCGCCAACTCGAAGGCGTGGAAGCGGCCGTGGGTGGCGACGGCGATTTTCATGCGTTGCCCTTCAGCACGTCGAGCAGGCGTTGCGACTGGGCCGACCACGTGTACGCGGCGAGGCGCGCGCGGTCGACGGCCGGGGTCGCGGCCGCGATTTCCCGTTCGAGCCCGGCGGCCAGTTCGTCCGCGCCGTCGCATGAAATCAATCGCCCACCCAGCTCCGCGGCGATGTCTCGCGATTCGGCGCTTTCGCCGGGCAGGCAGAAAACCGGGCGGTCCATGGCCAGCAGTTCGATCAGCTTGTGTTGATAAAGAGCATTGGGGTTGCGCACGTAAAGGAGCGCGGCGGCCCCGGCGGCCAAGGTCCGCAGATAGTCGAGGCCGATGAATCCCGGCGTTTCCAATTGCACGCGGTCGGCGAGCCGCCGGGCGGCGGCGAAAAAGCGCTCGCCCTCGCCGCCCGCGTAAACGATTTCCTCGCCGCCCCGCGCCCACCGCCCGATCCCCTCCACCAAAGCCGCCAAGTGGCGTTCGTCGTACAGGGCGCCGACGATCAGCAATCGGCGCCGTGCCGGCGCCGGCCGCGGAGCCGGCAAAAACGACTCGTCGATGCCCGAATAAACGACCGTCGGCGCGCGCGCGAACCAGCGCGCGGCGTCGTCGGCGTGCCCCGCCGAGAGCGCCGTCGCCCCGGCGCAATCGGCAAAGCGCACGGCCAGGATTTTGCGGAACAGGACCGGGATGAACACCGACCACGGGTCCTTGATGTCCATTACCCAAGGGCATCGGGCCAGCCGGGCGATGCCCTGGCCGATGGCCCAGACGTCGGTGTTGCCGAATGACGCCCATACCGCGTCGGGCCGGAACGTTTTTGCCAAGACGTCCCAATAGGGACGGCTGGCGTCGCGCCAATCGGTGAACAGTCCGCCGCGCACAAGGTATTCGGCGGCGATCAAGGGCTTGCGCCAGGGCGCGGCGAGACGCCCTTCGCGGGCGGCGGCGATCAGCCGCCCGGCGACGGGAGCGACCGCGAGCCGAAACGGCACGCGCCAGTCGTGACGGTCGAGCGCCGCCGGCAAGGTCGTCGGCGTCGCGTTCGATGGCTGGCCCGGCAGGGTTTCGGTCAGGAGCACGACATGATGGCCGGCTCCGGCGCAGGCCTTGGCGAATTCGCGCTGGCGCGTCGCGCATACGTGCGGCGTGTCGGGATGGCAGTGGTTGACAAAAACCAGTTTCATGCGGTCGGCGCGAATTTGGCTTGCGCGGCGGCCGGACGCACGAAATGCGCGAGCCACGCTTCGGTCGCCAGCAGCTTCCACAACGCCGAGGCGAGACCGGTTTCGCCGGCTTCGAACCGCCGCACGGCGTTTCGCCACCAGCCCGACTCCCAGAACGCCGAACGTTCGAAGGAGGGATCGCCGATCGCGTCCTTGATCGCGTTCAGCAGGCCCCGCCCGAGCCACGCGGCCTGCGGCGGTACGAACCCCTGCTTGCGCCAGCGGGTGCGAATCGGCTCGGGCAAAATCCCGTTCATGGCCGCGCGCAGAATTCGTTTTGTTTGCGCCTCTCCCATCAGCGCCTCCACCGGCAGACCCTGAACGAATTCGAACAGGCGGTGGTCGGTGAACGGCAGGCGCACTTCGACCGAATGGGCCATGGAATTTCGGTCGCCGTAGCGGAGCAAGGTCCCGAGGAATCCGTCGAGGGAGTCGCGCCGCAACGCCGCGCGCAAGCTTTGCGGCCGTTCGCGGCGTTCCGGCGCCGCCAGTTCCCGCCGCAATCCGAAGGCGATGTCGGTGCCGCGCCCGGTCAGCGACGCCAGCCCGCGACGGATCGGCGCCGGCAGCCGGAGGTGCCACGCTTCCACCTGATCGAGCGCGCCGGGATAGCGCGCGCGGATCGCCGCGTCGTCGGCGCGCCCGGCTTCGGCGAGATAGGCCGCGAAATACTGTTCGTAGCCGCCGAGAACCTCGTCGGCCCCCTGCCCGTCGAGCAGGACTTTGACTCCGGCCTCGCGCGCCGCGCGGAAGACGCAGTATTGCGCGTACTGGCTCGCGGAATCGACCGGCAGTTCGTTGGCCCACGCGAAGCGGGCCAATTCGGCGACCAGCGCCGCCGGATCGGGATGCGCGTCGTGGCCGAGCGGACGGATCGCGTCGGTAAGAATTTTCATGTAGGCGCCTTCGTCGGCGTCGGTGCCGGGAAAGCGCCCCGAAAACGTGTGGTAGGGCGCGCCCTCCCCCAGGCGCCGCCGCACCAGGCACGCGATCGATCCGGAATCGAGTCCGCCCGACAGGCACGACCCCACCGTCACGTCGCTGCGCAGGCGGAGCGCGACGCTGTCGTCGAGCAATGCGCGGAAACGATCGGCGGCGGCGGCGAAATCGAGTCCGGCGGCGGCGGGATCGGGCGTTGCGTCCCAATAGCGCTCGATGCGGGGTTCCCGGCCTTCGGCCAGGGTCATCCAATGGGCGGGCGGCAAGTGGGCGACGGCGGGGAACGCGGTTTCGCGTCCGCGATCCAAGCCGTCGGCGGGCGAACGCAGGAACCGCGCGATCCGTTCCGGCGCGACGTCCGCCGCGAGGCCTTCGATCGCGAACAGCGCCTTGTACTCCGACGCAAACGCGAAAAAACCGTTTCCGACGGCGTACAGAAACGGTTTTTCCCCGAAACGGTCGCGGGCGCAAAACAACGTCCGGCGGCGTTTGTCCCATAGCGCGAAGGCGAACATGCCGTTGAAGCGGGCGACGCAATCCGTGCCCCAGGCGTCCCACGCGGCCAGGATCATCTCCACGTCGCCCTGGGTGGCGAAGCGCGCACCCAGCCCTTCCAGTTCGGCGCGCAGTTCGCGGTAGTTGTAGATTTCGCCGTTGTAGGTGAGCGCGAGCTCGCCCCCGCGCGCGATCATCGGCTGGGCGTTGGCGGCGGAGGTGTCGATAATGGCGAGGCGCCGGTGCCCCAGCGCGACCCGGCCGTCGGCGTCGGTCCAGGTGTTCGATCCATCCGGGCCGCGATGGGCCATCAACGCGATCATCCGTTCCACGGCCGCCCGGTTCGCCGGCCTCCCGGCCGAGACGATTCCCGCTATCCCGCACACGTTCCGACCATCCCTCCGGCGTTCGCTTCGTTCGACATGGCTGGCGCCGGTCCGCGGCGCGGGAAAACGGATGGCGACCCCGGCAGGATTCGAACCTGCGACCCCCAGCTTAGAAGGCTGGTGCTCTATCCAACTGAGCTACGGGGTCGTGCGTTCCCTGACCCGGCGCGCGCGACCGCCTTGCCGAGACAGCATCATCTGACGCGATTGAACGCGAAATTGTCCGAATAGTTGCGGGCGCGGACGGTCCGCTCGCGGGGCTCAACCACCTGGTAGGCGAGCCCATGGCGCTTGGCGAAGTCGACCGCTTCCTTGCTGGTCTCGAAGCGGAGCCGCACCTGGGATTCCATATCCCCCGATCCGGTCCAGCCCATGAGCGGATCGATGGTCTTGGCCATGCCCGGCTCGAACTCCAGAATCCATTTCCGGGTGTTGGCGCGGCCCGACTGCATGGCGGTCTTGGCTGGTCGATAGATGCGCGCGACTGTCATGAGGTTATCTCGCGATCGTTCCTCGGCGCCGAATTGGTCGGGGAGACTGGATTCGAACCAGCGACCCCCTGCTCCCAAAGCAGATGCGCTACCAGGCTGCGCCACTCCCCGCGCCCGCGAAAGTAAGCCCTGGCTTCGCGCGGCGCAAGAAGGCGGGAGGGTTAACGGGGCTTGGTTCTAACGGGGGCGGTCGATGAGCGGATGGGCCACCCGGTCGCCCGGCCGGATGCCGAGACGCGCCGAGGTTCCGCCCAGGACTTCCAGCACCGCGACCGCCGGTCCGGACGAGGGAATCGTATCCAGACTCTTAGGGCGGGTGCGCTCGGCGATGTTGAGCACCCGGCCGCCCGGCCCGATGAAGATCATGTCGAGCGGAATCAGGGTGTTCAGCATCCACATGGAAATCGGTCCCGGGTGGTCGAATACGAACAGCATGCCCGCGTCCTCGGCCAGGAACGGCCGGTGCTGCAACCCGCGCTCGCGCTGCGCGTTGTCGAGCGCGAGCTCGACGCGGAACCGGTGTTCGCCGCGCGCGGTGACGACGGTCGCCTCGGAGCGCTCGAAGCGGACTTCGGCGGCGCGCGCGCCGGGCGCGAACGCCGCCAGGGCAAGCGCCGCGATGAATAGGACCAGCCGAGGAGCCGACGGGCGCACGCGTTACCGGTCCGAGGTCTTGGGCGAAGTCCGGGCGGCGGGATTCCACGCCTTGACCGCGACCGTGCGTCCCGATTGGGTGCGCATCACCTTCGGCTTCACCACCTGATCGAGCGCCGGGGCCTCCGCGCCGCGGGCGAACGAGAGCCGCATCGCCTCGAAGGTGATTTCGGAACGGCGTCCCTGCTTCAAGGCGTGCTGATAGGCGACCGTCTCCTTGGTCATCCGGGTCAGCCGGTCGGCGCTGTAATGGCCGAACCGGCGCCAGAGCGCGTCGAGAAACGTTTCCACCTCGAACGGCAGGAACAACTCGATGTCCACTTTCGGCCGGCCCCGGGAAAAGGCGATGTAGACGTTGGGTTCGATCGGCCCGCGCTCGTCGGCGACGAATACCGCCGGCATCAGCTTGCGCCCCTCGAAGGCGACGCCGTAGTAGGCTTGCGACAGGAACAGCAGCCGCTGCAGCTTTTGCGGCTGCATGCGCTCGGCCGTGCGTTCGGCCATGTCCAGGAACCAGAAGGCGATATCGAAGGCGGAATCGACCTCAGTGGTCATGCGGAATTCCCGGTCATCGGCGCGCGGACTTGCCGCCAATTTCCTACCAAATATCGGGGCCGGGAGAAAAGACGCCTGTTGGCGCGCGCGCCGCGCGCGGAATCCCTCAGGCGACGAGGTCGACCGCCTGGCCGAGCGTCTTCTCGGCGGCCCGCAGGACTTCCGCGTTGGCCTTATAGGCGATCTCGATCTCGATCAGTTTGACGAACTCGCGGGCGAGTTCCGTATCCCCGCCCTCGCCGTCGTCCGAAGCCTCGCCGTCCGCTTCCCGCCGGCGGGCGGACACGCCCGACCCGGCATCGCCCGCCTGGATCGAAACGGTCGAAATCTCGACCGGATTGAATCCCTCGCTGTTGAGATTGGCGATATTGTGCGCGACCCCGGCCGCGCGCGCGGATTGCGCGTAGAGGCCGGAAACGGCGGTCGAAAGGACGTTCTGGATGGCCATGGACGTTTCGTCCCCACTCTATCCCGCCCAAGTCTATCGCGCCCGTCCGGGTCGGCGTGTGACGGGCGTCACAGCGCGAAAAAGGCCGGAAAACCTGGCTTACAGCCGGAAGGAAACGGCGGCGCCGATCAGGACCGTTTCGCCGTGGATGATTTTGGCGTTCGCCTCGTAGGTGGCGATGGCCCGCGAGATCACGTCCTGGAAGCGCCGGGCGGAACCGCGGACCGTCTCCGACGCCCCGTCGACGCCGCCCGCGATGTTTTCGAGGATGCGCGCGAACGTTTCGCTCGGCGTCCGGATCATCGACCAGCTTTGCGGGAACGAGCGTTGCTCGCGGCGCGGATCGTAGGCGAACCCGTAATTCTGCCTCGGCTGCTCGTACGAAAATTCGGCGCCGTTGAGCGTGACGCCGGTGCCGGCGACCGTGGGCTCGACGTACGGGTTGTATTCGGTGGCGCTTGCCGAGGGCGGAACATAACGCGACGGCGCAGGCGGCCCCGAAGGGGAGATCACCGGAATTTTAGGTGGTTGCGCCATTCGCGTTCAGATCGATCCCTGAAACCTGCGTCCAAGAAACTCCTGCCCAAACAGCAACGCCCTCCCTCGGCGTCGAGGAAGGGGAACCGCTTGATATCATTAAATTTTATTATCTATTGGAGAGGAGTCAACAACTCATTAACCAATATTTTAGCCAACGATTCCAAATAGCTAGCCGGCGAAAAATTCGCACGGAGCACCCCGGCCCCGCGGCCGGACGGACGGCCAAGCCGAATCGGGTCCGGCCGTTCAGGGATTGAGATGCTTGCCGATGAACGCCACCGCCGCAGGCCCGACGCCATGCTCGAACAGATCGTTGTGTTCGGCTTTCGAGAGCCAAAACGCTTCCTTCGGCTCGCGCGCGGCGGCGAAGACTTCCCGGCCCATGCGGACGGGCACCACGCCGTCGCGTTCGCCGTGGACCACCAGCAGCGGCGCGCCGATATCCGCGATCTTGTCGATCGAGGCGTAGCGGTCCTTCACCAGCCAATAGGCGGGCAGATACGGATAATGATGCTGCGCCGCCGCCGCCATCGAGCTGAACGGGGCTTCGAGCACGACCGCGCCGACCGGGTTGCCGTCCCGCGCCGCTTCGAGGGCCAGTTGCGTCGCGATGCCGGAGCCCAGCGATTCCCCGTACAGGACGATACGCCGGTTCGGAAGGCCGCCCGCGGCGAGAAACGCAAGCGCGGCGCGCCCGTCGGCATAGAGCCCCTCCTCGTTCGGCCGGCCCTCGTTGCCGCCGAAACCGCGATAGCCGACCAGGACCAGGCCTAACCCCGCGTCGAGGAACACGCGCGCCTTGAAGCCTCGATGGCCGACGTGGCCGGCATTGCCGTGAAACAAGACGATCGTCGGCCGTTCGGCCGACGCCGGGAAATACCAACTCGTCAACGTCAACCCGTCGGTGGTGGTCAGGCGGACGGGGCGCATTTCCGGCACCCCGCTTTCGGCGGGCACCGGCACATCCTTCCAAGGGTAGTACATCATGCCGCGCTGAATGACATACAGCACGCCGACCAGGACGCCGTAAAAGACGACGGCGCCGAAGAAAAGTTTCGCCACTTCCAAACGGATGGCGCTATCCGAACGCCGCTGCGAGCGGAATCCACTGGCCGTCGGCGTCCCGGCACGCGGTGCCCGAGCCGGTGGCCACGTCGATTTCGAAATTGACCGCCGAACGGTAGTCGCGGCAGAGCTGGTTTTCCTCGCCGCGATGGAACGAACGCACCGGGCGGACGGTGCCGCTCAACCCTGTTTCGGGATTGGTCCAATAGCGGGTTTCGCCGTCATGGGAAGCGGTCAGCGATTCCGCGAGGGTTTGGTTGTACATGGCGCGGTCGGAAGGCGCGAACCGGCGCGCGACCATGTAGCCGGCGGCGCCGCCGAGAAGGGCTCCGCTGGTGGTGAAAAAGACTTGGCCCAGGCCGCCGCCGATCTGATTGCCGACGTATCCGCCGAGGGCGCCGCCCAGGGTCGCCCCGGTGATGTCGGCGGCATTGAAGCGCTGCTGGCCGCATCCGCTCGCCATCAGGGCGGCGAGAACGGCGGCGGCGTATCCGAACATTCGACAATTCTTTGTCATAGACGGGTTCTCCTCTTTCTGGGGCGCACGAAAACGACGTTACCGGATTTTTTGCTGCGATTCGCGTCGCCGCGCGGCGAGCAACTCGCGCACTTGCTCGTCGTTGAGCCGTTCAACCTGCCCGCCGGCGGCGCTGCAACGATAGCGTTGATTGGGATCGACCGACGTCGGGCAGCACAGATAACGGGCGGCGACCGGGGTTGCCATCGGGCATTCGACGATCTCCTGCCCGATCAGTTGCGGCGACTTTCCGAATTTGGCGCATTCCGCCTCCGCCAGGCGCAGGACCTCGTCGGCGCTGGTGGCGGGGCCGTGATAGCAAACTTGCACGATGCCCGGCACGGGCGCGGGCTTGCCGATGTTGCGTCGGTCGAATTCGGCCGGCTTGAGCACGAAAGGCTCCGGCCGCGCGCACGCGGAGGCGAGCGCGACGAGCGCGACGGCACAAAGCGTGCGTGTCGCCCGCAAACCGTATCGATGCTCGCGCCAGCCCAGGATGCGCATCCGAAAATCTTACACCGGCCCGGAACGGGCGAACAATCGACCCGGAAAGGGCCCGTTTTCGACGGCTTTCTGGCGATACGGCCCGTTAACCATCATGGGAACCGCGCGGTTCGCCGCCCACCGCTCGGGCGACCAAAAGATCGCAAATCTCGCGCACCGCCCCTTCCCCACCGTGGCGGCGGGTGACGTGATGCGCCGCCGCCAGCGCCTCGGACGCGGCCGCGGGCACCGACAAGGCGAGCCCGGCGGCCCTCAACAACGGAACGTCGTTGAGATCGTCGCCCATGTGGGCGACCTCCTTGAGGGACAGACCGAGCCTGCGGCACAGCTTCTCGACCTCGGCGCGTTTGTCGGTCACGCCCGTCAATACGTGGCGTACGCCCAAGGTTCGCGCGCGATGCTGGATCGAACGGGTCGTCCCCGCCGAAACGAACGCGACCTCGACCCCGCGCGCGAGAACACGCTTGATCCCGACCCCGTCGTGAACGTTGAACTTGCGGATGACGTTTCCATCGTCGCCGTAGTAGAGCCCGCCGTCGGTCAAGACGCCGTCCACGTCCAGCGTCAGCAGGCGCACGCCTTTCAGCCGCCGTTTCAGGGCGGCGAACGCCAGGGTCCGTCTCGTTCGCCGTTTGGAGCGCTCGCGCGTCATTTGCCCTCTCCCGACCAAGCCCGATGTCCCGGAGCGGCCATTTGTAGTCCGGCCGGCGCGGTCAAACAACACGGCCCGGCGGCCGAAGCCCGGACGCCCGGATCGGGTCTTTCCATGATTTTCCCACATGCGTTAAATTGCCCGGCGCGCTTCATCGACACGCGAAAGGAAATCCATGCCTGCCCAACTGGCTCCCGGCGCCGCTCATACGCGCCGCCTGACCGTCGGCCGCGACCGAACCATCGGCTTCATGGGGGATGATATGCGGGTCTACGCCACGCCCTCCATGGTCAGCGACGTCGAATACACCTGCCGGGATTTCCTGGTGCAGCTTCTCGCCGAGGGGCAGGACTCCGTCGGCGCGCGGGTGGAAATCGACCATCTGGCCCCGACTTTGCTCGGCATGTGGGCCGAAATTCGGATCGAGATCGCCGCGATCGAGAAACGGCGGGTGACGTTCGCGTTCGAGGTCCGCGACGCGATCGAGGCGGTCGGGCGGGGCTCCCACACCCGGTTCATCGTCGACAAGCCCAAAACCGCCGAACGGCTGGCCGCCAAGAGGACCCGGGCCGCCGCCGTCGCCGGGGCTTTCCCCGGTTGAGGTGTTGCGTGTAGGATTCGCGGATGCGTCGTATCCACGATATGGGCGGGCTGCCGGCGGGACCGGTTGACGCCGCCGGGCACGATTACGCGCCGTGGGAAAAGCGGGTCGACGCGATCATGCGCCTGCTCACCCGGCCCGACCGGCAAACGATGACCGTGGACGAACTGCGCCGGGGCATCGAGGAATTGGGGCCCGGCGCCTACGACCGGCTCAACTATTACCAGCGTTGGATCGCTTCCATCGCCAACATCCTGATCGAACGCGGCGCGATCGGCGTCGACGAATTGGGCCGACGCATGGCCGAAATCGAGTCCCGCTGGCGCAAGGCGGGGCGCACGCGGCGCGAAGACGGTCCATGAGCGGAAAATTTCCTCCCGGCGTCAGGGTCAAGGTCCGCGCCGCCTTTCCGCCGGGTCATGTGCGCACGCCCTTTTTCCTGCGCGGCAAGGAAGGCCGGATCGAATCCTTGGCCGGCGATTTTCCCAATCCCGAGGAACGGGCCTACGGCCGTCCCGGCCTGCCGCGCCGGGCGCTTTATCGGGTCGTCTTTCGCCAATCCGACCTGTGGCCCGCTTATCCGGGCAAGGCCGCCGATACCCTTGTCGCCGATATTTTTGAGCACTGGCTGGACCCGGTTCCATGAGTCATCCGCACGACGACATCGAGGACTCCGGCTACGACGACTATCAGCTGATGGCCGAGGCGATCGGCGAAATCCTGATCGACAAGGGCCTGTTCACCGCGGCCGACCTGCGCCGCGCGGTCGAAAGCATCGACGCGATCACGCCCGCGCTCGGCGCGCGGGTGGTGGCGCGGGCCTGGATCGACGCCGGGTTCCGCGACCGTATGCTGGCCGACGTCAACGCCGCCGCCCGGGAACTCGGCATCGACGCGGGGCCGATCCCCATTCGCGCCCTCGCCAACGCCCCCGGCGTGCACAACGTGATCGTGTGCACGCTCTGCTCGTGCTACCCGCGCCTGCTGATCGGTTTGCCGCCCGACTGGTACAAATCGCGCGCCTATCGCAGCCGCGTGGTCGTCGAACCCCGCGCCGTGCTCGCGGAATTCGGCACCGTCCTGCCCGACGACGTCGCCATCCGCGTCCACGACAGCACCGCCGACCTGCGCTACCTGGTGCTGCCGATGCGGCCCCGGAACAGCGAAGGGATGGACGAAGCGGCGCTCGCCGCCCTCGTCACCCGCGATCATTTGATCGGGGTCGCCGTCCTCGACCGTTGACGGTGGTCAGTAATGTCGGTTCTGGCGCTGCTCGGGAACGAGCGTGCCGTTTTCCGCGCTGACGACCACGGTATAGACCTGGAAGGCGCCGTTGTCGTTGCCGCCGGCGTTCATCACCGTCACCTCGTACGCGGCGAGATCGCCGAACTTGCGCGGCTCGATCTTGAGCACCTTGCCGCCGGAATCCCGTTCGACCTGCCGGCGTACCTGGTCGGCCGTCATCGCCGCGTCGGCGGCGAAGGACGCCCCTCCGATCGCGACGGCAAGAACCGCCGCCGCGCCATGTCGCATTTTCTGCATGTCCGGTCTCCTTCCCTGTGGTTATTTCCCGCCGTCACGCCGAAAACCACGGTATGGGCGCGACGCCGAAGATCAATCGATGGCCGTAGAGAAACCCGGCGTAGGCCGCGAGCGCGAGGCCGAGCCGTCCCCATCCGATTTCCGCGAGGCTGAACCGGGATCGGCCCGAGGCGATGGCCGCGAACGGCACCAGCGAGGTGCGCGCCGCGAATCCTTCCCAGGCCGATCCCAGGGCCGCCTTCTTGCGCGCCTCGATGTGTGCCATGCCGGCCAGCGCCAGCACGATCATGGCCGCGAACACGATCATGCCGCGCGCGTCGCCGCTGCCGAGCAGGTGCGCGATGCCCCACAGCACAATTCCCCACATCATGGGATGGCGGGTGACGGCGAGGATGCCGCCGGGCGGTGCGGCGATCGCGCGTTCCTGGCCGACGGCGGTCGGATTCGGCGCGGTCACGCCGGCGACGATGAAAACGAACGCAAACAGCACGATCGCCGCCGCGACCAGGCGCAGCCCCATGGGCGGAACCCATAGATCGACGCGCTCGGCGGCGGCGAACGCGGCGATCATCCAGCCGAACAAGATCAGCGAGACCGCCGAATAGAGGCCGAGGAACGGCCGTTCGCCCAGGCGCGCGACCAGGGACGCGCGCAGCGGCGCCGCCGACAGCACCACATGGCTGGCAACGAAGGCCGCGGCCGCCGCGACCAGCGATCCTAAGGATCCCGTCATCATTTTTCTCCCGAAATTCCCGTGGGAAGATTATACCCTTTACACCGTCATGGATGCACCCCCCAACCCAAACGGCCATCCCTTCCCCCTTGACGGTGAGGGTGTTTGGTGTGAAGTGCTGCGCCCGCCCGGCGCATTGCCGCCGCGCCC
>CAYPQV010000015.1:0-69274 GCA_964412955.1 uncultured Hyphomicrobiales bacterium | reverse complement strand
CCGCCCTCTTTCTCGACCGCGACGGCGTGGTGGTGGAGGAAGTCAATTACCTGTCGAAGCCCGGTGATGTCCGGCTGGTTCCGGGCGCGGCGGAAATCGTCGCCGCCGCCAACCGGCGCGAGGTGCCGGTCGTGCTGATCACCAATCAATCGGGCATCGGGCGCGGCTACTACGGCTGGGACGCCTTCGCCGCCGTGCAACGGACGATCCTCGACGGTCTCGCGCGCGCGGGCGCCTATGTGGACGCCGTATACGCCTGCCCGCATTATCCCGATCACCCGGCGCGTAAGCCGAACCCCGGCATGTTGCTGCGCGCGGGACGGGTACTCCGGCTCGACCTGCGCGCGTCGTGGGCGGTCGGCGACCGGGCGAGCGATCTGGAAGCCGCGCGGCGGGCCGAACTGGCGGGCGGCGTCCATGTGCTGAGCGGCCACGGCGCGGACCCCGGCGAACGGGCGGCGGCGCTGGCGCTGGCGGCACCCAGCTTCAAAGTCGAAACCGCGCCGACCGTCGCCGGGGCGGCGGCGCTGATTCCGATCCTCCTCAGCTAGCGACTTACCGCGCGAATGTGGCGGTTACGGAAAGCGTCGTCGCGGGAATTGGGACATAGGCCGAAATAAGAGTCGTGAAATTATAGGTGGCGTTGACCGTGACGTAACTCGCGTTGGTCAGATCGGCGTTGAAGGTAATCCCCGTCGAAGAAACTCCAATCAGGTAGTTCGGTGCCTGGGACTCGATGGAGGCTTCCGTCGCCCCTGATGTGATGGCACCGTAACGCGCCGCACTTTCGACCGCGAATTCCATGGAATTGCGGATCCATATCATCCGCCCGAACTCGATAACGCCGAATATGAACGCGATGTAGACCGGAAGAAGCAGAGCGAACTCTACCGCGACCGATCCGGTGGAATTGAGTGCGAAGCGTCGGAACGATACGAGCGCGCGGGTCATTTCAACCACAACGTGGCGTCACCGGTCAGGGTAATATTGAGATCAAGGTTGAACCCGCCGGGGAGATTGGTCAGATTGACGAGCGGGACATAGGGACGACTCATGGTGACGGTCGCGATGTAACGCTTGCTTCCGGAAGCGCAGGTTCCCGAGACGCAATCAACGGAAGTGCCGTCCGAGCATTCGCATGCGATGGAACCTGTCGAGGTGACCGTCCCGCCGATGCCGCTGTTGGTGATGGCGAGGTCGGCCGCCGTTTCCATGGTCGTTTCCGCCGTCGTTATTTGCGCGGCGGTCGTCATCGTTAAGGAACGGGCAGAATGAACCCCGGTGCGCGCGGCGCTTTCCAGGGCGGCGCGGTAATGGACGATCTTGCCCAGTTCCGTGACTCCGAGAACCATCAAGAGCAGCATCGGCAAGATCAAGGCGAACTCGACTGCCGCGGCACCGCGGTCAGATCGTGCCAGTTGTTGAGCGAGATTTAGCATCGTCATTCCACCAAAGCCGGTGACGACGTTGTTGTAGTCGGCACGCCCGCCGAATCGCATGTACCGCTGGCGCTATTGAGACTAATGTGTGCGTTACTGTCGAGGTGGATCGTATCGGCGATAATGAGACCGCAACCGGTGGTTCCGCCCCCGGTGCTCTGAATGACGGAATTGCTGTCCATATGCAATTGCGAATTGGGAAAATAGAGCGCGCCCGTCACCGTGATGGTAACGTTGCTATCGAGGGCGTTTGTTGTAGTCGCATCCTGATCTTGCATGATTGCGATACCTTCGTAGGTTCCACTCGTTGGAGCGGTGATGTTGATCACCGCATTGCTGTTGATATTCAATTCGGCAAAATCGGAACCCGATCCGGTCAAGATGATGGTGACGCCCGAGGTCGCGGTGAGGGTGGTATTGCTGCTCATGGTGAATGAGCCCCCGTCGATGTAATAAGTCCCGGCAGTCATGGTCACCGAGCTGTTCGAGTTCATGTTGAACCCACCGCAATATCGGCCCGGTCCGATGGTGTCGGAGTTATTCGCTCCGAGCGAGTAGTTGGTGGCTGTGCAGGCGCCGGAGGGCGTCGGATTGGTCAAGCTGGCGTAAGGATCGGCCACCGCCGTCGCCCCGGTTGACATGGGCGTGCTGTTGACACTGGAGTTGTTGTTGAGGTCGTAGCTGCCTGTGATCCGGCCGAAATCGGCGTAGATATCCGAATTATTGTCCATCGTCAGGGCGTTCGAGGCGGTGGAATTAACCGTAAGCCCGCAATCGTTCAGATCCATATAGGCGTTCCCTTCGAGATGCACCGCTTCACTGGCGCTGGAATCGAGCGCGACTACACAGCCGAGCGCCTGGGTTCCCGTCGTCGCCACGGCGCGGGCACGTAACGTGGGGGTAACGCCCGACAGAAAAAGGGCCGAAAACATCTTGGTTTGGGTTTCGGTCACGATAACCTCAACCGCGTTCGCATCGGCGGTGTAGGCGCCTGAGGTCGGCGGGTTACTGTAACTTACGTTGGCGGCAACGGCCCCGTTGCGGACCGCGAAATCGCTGGCCGCCGCTTCCGCGGTGACCGAGGAGCCGCCCTGATACAGCACCAAAGCGCCGGCCATGGCACCGGCATCGGCCGCCGCCTGGAGATTGCGCTTCTTCGAGAACCAATGGCCGACCTCGACACTCAAACCCACCATGCCGAGCAACACCGGCAGAATGATCGCGAAAATGATTGCCGACACACCCCGCTGGTCGTGGGCGAAGCGCGCGAGAAATCCAATCGGTCGGACGGAAGATCGCGTATGCACGCAGCGCCTCCTTCTGGATCAGCGCTTGTAACCTTTTCCGCCGGAGGTTTCGGCCGGCGCCTTTTCAGGCGCCTGGGCTTGCGGTGGAGCCGCCGACTGTCCTTGGGGCGGCGCTCCCGCCGCTTCCGGCACCGGACCTTGCTGCCCGCCGCCGCCCGAGGGCGCGGGCACGGCGCCCTGCGTCGCGACCCGGACACAACGTTCGGTGCAATTGTAGACGACCTCGGAATAACCCGACTTGGTCGCCGAGATGACCGAGACATGACGATCCCTGGCGTCGGTGACCTGGACCGGCACGGACAGGATCTCGCGATTTTGCGAATCGAGGACGATCAGGTTGGTCTCGCCCGGCGAGCGGCCGAACAGCACCAGCATCGAGCGGTTTTCGACCGTGATGTCGAGAACGCGCGGATCGCCGATGATGATGTTCTGCGCGCGCGCGGCGAGGCGGAGGATGGTCGCCTGGTTGGCGATCACCTGGATCGGTTCGGCGCGCGACGGAGCCGCCGGCGATTGCGCCCGCGCCGGAGCGGCGCACGCGACGGCACCCGCCACGGCCAAAGCCGCCGTTAACGCCGCGCATCGCGAATCGAACGGCTTCCGCATCTCAAAACGCTCCACCATCGGCCCGAACCCGTGATCTCGATCATACGAGAACGGGCGAAAAACGGCAATCTTCCCAAGCCCTTGTGAATGCGGCCAAACTTTCTATTATGTTCCAGTTCGCATCATGATCGAAACGCGCACCCGTAAAACGGCTCCCGCGCGGGGCGGGCTTCTCGTCGGCATCGCCTTGATGCTGACGGCCTGCGCCCAGGGCGCGACCGATTCGTCGGACAATCCGCTGCCCAAGAGCCTGATTTCCGATTCGCTCGCCTCGGCCGCGCTGCACGCCGAAGCGAGCGGCGATTTCCGTTCCGCCGCGGCCCATTACCGCACGCTGCTCGAACGCACCCCGCAGGACAAGCGCATCCCGCTTCGCTACGCGCGCGCCCTCAGGCTCGCGGGCGAGCCGCGCCAGGCCGCCGCCTTCCTCGAGCAGCACGCGCGCACCGAAAAACCCACTGCCCAGGTGCTGGTGGAAATGTCCAAGGCGTATCTGTCCTCGGATCAGCTGCCGATCGCGGCCCGCTATCTCGACCAGGCGATGACGCTCGCGCCCCAGAACTGGGAGGTTTTGTCGCTGCTCGGCGTGGTGCTCGACTACCAAGGCAAGAACGTCGAGGCGCGGGATCATTACAACGCCGCGTTGACGATGTCCCGGGACAACCCCACCGTGCTCAACAATCTCGGCCTGTCGCTGGCCATGAGCGGCGATATCGACGGCGCCATCGCCGCGCTGGAAAAGGCCAAGGACCAGCCGGGTGTGAGCCATCACGTCCGCCAGAACCTGGCGCTCCTGCTCGCCATGAAAGGCGACGCCGCCGGGGCCGAGCGCTTCGCCCGCAAGGACCAATCGCCGGAAATGGTGCGCGCCAACCTGCGTTATTTCCGTGCGCTGGCCGACGGCGTGCGCACGTACTGAACCCGCCCGCGCCGCTCAGTTGTTCGAAATATTGATGCCCGCCGGGCCGGCGATCACGACGAACAGGACCGGCAGGAAAAAGAGGATCATCGGCACCGTCAGCTTGGCCGGCAGCGCCGCCGCCTTCTTTTCGGCGGCGGCGAGGCGCGATTCGCGGCTTTCCTGCGACAGCACGCGCAGGCCCACGGCGACGGACGTGCCGTACCGCTCCGCCTGAATGAGGGTCGTGGACAGCGACTTCGCCGACTCCAGCCCGGTTCGCTCGGCGAAGTTTTCGTAAGCCTGGCGCCGGTCGCCGAGGAACGCGAGTTCCGCGCCCAGCAGCCCGACCTCCTCCGCGATCAGGGGCGAGCTGACCGCCATTTCCTCGGTCACGCGGTTGAGCGCGGCTTCCAGCGACAGGCCCGCCTCGACGCAGATCACCAGCAAATCGAGCGCGTCGGGAAACGCGCGGCCCAGGATCTTCTGGCGCTTGGCCGCCGAGTTGTCGACGTAAAGCTTGGGCGCGTAATACCCGATGGCGGCGATGACGGCGACGGCGACCATCAGGCGAAACGTATCGAGCGCCGGGAAAACCAGCCGGACATAAAAATAGGCCACCACCGCGAGCACAACGGGCAAGCCGACGGTGGCGGCGATGTACACGGTGGTCGCCGTGGACGAACGGAATCCGCCGCGGGCGAGCTGGGCGCGCAGCGTCTTCGGGTCGAACTTCTCCCTGAGCTTGAGCCGTTCGACCACCGCGTTCAGGACGTCCAGCCCCGGGCGCGTTTTCGGGCGCATGCTCCGCTGCTCCTGCAACGACGACAGTTGCCGGGTGGCAAGGTCCTGGCGGTGCGAAGCGACGCCCTTCAGGCGATCGGACATCCGGCCCTTGGGCATGAAGTAGGACATGGCCGCGAGAACGGAAAAGAGCGTTCCCGCGAAGGCCAGCACCATGATGATGGTCGCGGCGTCCATGACCTACATCTCGAAGCTGATCATGTTGTTCATGACGGCGACGCCGATCCCCATCCACACCAGCCCGCCGCCGATCAACTTGTGGCCGGCCGCCGTGGTGAACAGGACCGCGATGTATTCGGGCGCGACCAGCGCGAGCAAGGCGCCGACCACCACCGGCAACGAGCCGATGATGGCGGCCGAGGCCTTCGCCTCGCTCGACATGGCCTGGACCTTGTCGCGCATCCGCTTGCGCCCGCGCAGCACGTCGGAAAGCTTCTGCAGCGTATCCGCCAAGTTGCCGCCGGTTTGGCGTTGGATCAACAGCACGATGGCGAAAAAGCGCAATTCCGGCGTCGGCACCCGGCTGACGGCGCGGTCGAGGCATTCGTCGAGCGTCATGCCGATCCGCGTGCCTTCCGAGATCAGCCGGAACTCGGACCCGACCGGGTCGGGCATTTCCCGGCCGATGACCGCAATGCATTCGGGCACCGGCAGACCGGCCTTGACGCCGCGAATGATGACGTCGAGGGCGTCCGCGAACATGCTGGTGAATGTCTTGACGCGGCGCTTGATGAGAAAATTCAGGACGAACTTCGGAAATCCGAAGATCATCACGATCGGCAGCAGGATCAGGCCGAGCAGGCCGAGAAACGGCTTGCCCATGGCGTAATACAGGGCCGTCGCCACCACCGCGGCGGCCACGACGCCGGCGAAGAACTGCAACGGCGAAACGTCTTCCAATCCCGCCTGGATCATCTCTTCGCGCAGCTTGTAGATGCCTTTCTTGGTCCGGCGCGCCTCCGCTTCCTTCAGCTTGGCCTGGACGCTGCGCCGCCGGTCGCCCGCGGCGTCCCGTCCCGTGAGCGAGCCGATTTCGCCGCCGCTCTTGATCGCGGCCAGGCGCGAGGCGTACCGGCGGGTCGCGACCGAGCGCGTGGTGTACACCACCACGCCGAGCGCGATCGCCGCCGCCAAACCGACCAGGATCGAGACGATGACGGTGATGTCCATGCCTTACGCGCCCTCGTGCAACGCATCGGCCAACTCCGCCTCGAGCCCGAAGTATTTCGCCTTGTCCCAGAACGCGGGGCGGATGCCGGTCGGCTTGTGCCGGCCCTGAATGCGGCCGTTTTTGTCTTCGCCGAGAATTTCGTACACCAACAGATCCTGAAGCGTCACCACCTCGCCCTCCATGCCGATCACCTCGGTGACGTGGGTGATCCGGCGCGAACCGTCGCGCAGGCGCGCCGCCTGGACGATGACGTTGACCGCGCCGACGATCTGCTCGCGCACCGTCTTGGCCGGCAGGGTGAAGCCGCCCATGGCAATCATGTTTTCGACGCGGCTGATCGCCTCGCGCGGGTTATTGGCGTGGATCGTGCCCATCGATCCGTCGTGGCCGGTGTTCATGGCCTGCAGCAGGTCGAAGGCCTCGGGCCCGCGCACCTCGCCGACGATGATGCGTTCGGGCCGCATGCGCAGGCAGTTCTTCACCAGGTCGCGCATGGTGACCTGGCCGATGCCTTCCAGGTTGGGCGGGCGGGTTTCGAGCCGGACCACGTGCGGCTGCTGGAGCTGCAATTCGGCCGCGTCCTCGCAGGTGATGATCCGTTCGTTGCGGTCGATGTAGTTGGTCAGGCAGTTGAGCAGCGTGGTCTTGCCGCTGCCGGTACCGCCGGAAATGATCACGTTGATGCGCGACGCGCCGATGACCTGGAGCAGCCTGGCCCCGCGTGGGGAGATCGCGCCGAAGCTCACCAGCTTGTCGAGGGTCAGTTTCTCCCGCTTGAATTTGCGGATGGTCAGGGTCGGCCCGTCGATCGCGAGCGGCGGGGCGATCACGTTGACGCGCGATCCGTCGGCGAGCCGCGCGTCGCAGATCGGGCTCGCTTCGTCGACGCGGCGGCCGACCGCCTGCACGATGCGCTGGCAGATGTTCATGAGCTGGGTGTTGTCGCGGAACTTGATGTCGGTCAGCTCGATCTTGCCGCCGGTTTCGATGTAAACCTTGTTGGCGCCGTTGACCATGATGTCGGCGATATCGTCGCGCGCGATCAGCGGTTCGAGCGGACCCAGGCCCAGCACGTCGTTGCAGATTTCCGTGACCACGCTCTCCTGCTCGGAGGCGCTGAGCGTGAAATTGCGCATGCTCATGATCTCGGCGATGATGTCGCTGAGCTCCTCGCGCACCGCCTGCATGCTCATTTTCGACAGTTCGCCGAGGTCGACGGTTTCGATCAGGTCGCCGAAAACCTTGGTCTTGATTTCCTCGAGCCGCTCGCCGAGGCCCGCGTGCTTGACCGGCGCGGGCTTGGCCTCGGCGGCCGAGCCCTCGGCCTTGCCCTTGGACGAAGATGCTGGCTGCGGCGCGGCTTTCGGCTCCGGCGGCGTCGACGCCGGGGCGCTCGGTACCACGCTGAGCGGTGTGGTGCGTTTGCCGAACATGATCGAGCCTTCCTTCCCTGCCGGCGGACGAGTAAACGCTTATCCCGCCGCCTTGCCCTTGCCGGGCTTGGTCCCGCTTTTATCCTTTTTCGAGCCGCCGGAACGCAACCAACCGAGAATGCCGCCCGCCCCGCTGGACTTATCGGTCTTGTCCTCGCGGCCCGCGACGGCCGCCATCACCTTGCGCAAGCCCTCGACCGCCGCGTGCGATTTGGCCGCCTCGGCGATCATCTGGCCGTTGTTCATCGCGTTTTGGAACACGTCGACGGCGTATGGAAGCGACAGAACCGAATGAATGCCGGTCGCTTCCATGAAATCCTTGGCCGACAATTCGGTTTTCTTCGATTCGCCGGTTTTGTTGAGCAGCAGGCGGGTCGGCTTCGCCCCGCGCCGCGTCGTCATGGCCGCGAAAATATTTTTGGATTCCCGAAGTCCCGTCAAGTCGGGCCGGCTGACGATCACCGCTTCGTCGACGATTTCCAGGGCGGCCAGCGTCCAATCGGCCCAGACGTGCGGCAAGTCGAGCACCGTGAAGCCGGCCGCGCCGCGTGACAGGTCGAGGAACTTTTCCAGCGCTTCCGACGGCGGTAAATTCATGATCTGCAACGCGCCGTTGCCGGCAAGAACCTTCAGATCGTCTCCGCAAGGGATCAGGCACTTGTCGAAGAGCACCTCGTCCATCCGATCCGATTGAGTGAGCACATCGGCGGCCGATTGCTTGGATTCAACGTTGAAGGCCAGATCGGCGCAGCCGAAGGAAAAATCGAGGTCGGCGAGGATCGTGGGCTCCTTGTAGGTTCGCGCCAGCAGCCATGCGACATTGTGCGCGATCGCGCTGGTGCCGACGCCGCCGCCCGCTCCGAAAAATGCGATCACGCGGCCGCGCGGGGTCGAGGCCGGGTCGCTGAAAAACCCGAGAACGGTTTCGACCACCGTCGCGGCCGCCGGCGGCGCCAGCAGATATTCGCTCACGCCTTGCCCGACCAGGGTGCGGTACAACCCGACGTCGTTGAGAGTGCCGATGACGACGACCTTGACGCCGGGTTCGACCACCTCGGCCAATTGCCCGAGCGCGGCCATCAGTGCCTGGTCGTCGCCGGTTTCCTCGACGATCAGCACCTGCGGCGTTGGGTTCTCGCGGAAATGAGCGATCGCGCCGGCCAGGCCGCCGTCGCGCACGGTCATGCGCGAGCGGCTCAGGCGCGAATCCGCCGCCGCCTGTTCCAGCGTCGCGCGAGTAGCCTTCTCAGAAGCAAAAGCCTCAATGGTGACACGCAAAAACAATTTCGACTTCTCCAACCGATTTGTTACTTGGTGGTCGTTTTCGCTTCCTTCGGCGACGCGGTGCCCTGACCGCGCTGGTATTTGCCGATGACGTCGGCGCTCCGCGAACCCCACCGGCCCTGATCGTCCGGCAGGCGGATCAAATCGCGCGGATTGGCCGCCATGGAACCGACGTTGCGTTGGATTGAACAACCGAAATGCTCGCTCGGCGCATTGGTCCAATTGTCGGAAATATCCTTGGTCCAGGTTCCGCACTGGGGCGGGCGGGCGACGTAAAAGATGTAGGTGAGGACGGCGCGCCGATCGCCCGCGTTGACCGCGAGCCTCAGGTCGACTTCCCCGGCGGCGAGACCATGGGCGCGGAGCGTCGCGCCGATATCCTGGGCGAACGCGATGGCTTCCGCGTCGTCGGCCGTCGGTCCGTTGACCGTGACCGCGACCTTGCCGCCGTTCGCCTTGAGGAAATCGGCGGCGAAGGCGGCGACGCGTTCCTCGTCCTCGTCGAGGGACGTGATGTCGAGGATCGCCGTGTGCTGCTCGACACCGATCGGGTAGCGCATCCGGTAGTCGTGATCGACCAGATCGGTGCCGCATCCGGCGATTCCGACGGCGGCGATCACCGCGAACAGCGTTCCGACGATTGTGTTATGCATGACCCCTGTGCCTCAATCGATGATGTGCCCGATCGGCCCTTGCGGTCCGCCGGTGGGCGCGCCGCGCCCGGGACGGCGAACGTATGTTTCCTGCAGGCGGCCGAGCAGGTAGCGGCTGAGATCGTTCGACACCACGAATCCGTCGGTCGGCAGCGTCAGGTTTTTCGGATCGGTCGGCTTGACCATCAGGGCCGACACCAGGATGACCAGTTCCGTCTCGTTGCGCTGGAAGGACGTGGATTTGAACAACGAGCCGAGGATCGGCATTTCCATGATGCCCGGCACGCCGCCGAGCGCCGCCGTCACGTCGTTCTGCAACAGGCCCGCGATCATGAAGCTGCCGCCGCTCGGCAATTCGACCGTGCTGTTGGCGCGGCGCACCGTGAACGAACGGACCGTCACCGTGCTCGATCCGACCGGATAGGTGATCGAATTGGCCGTGGTGATGGCGCTGACCTCGGTTTCCAGTTTCAGGCTGATGCGCCCCGAATCGAGCACCACCGGGACGAACGCGAGACTCACGCCGAACGGCTTGTATTCGATCGAAACCGTGCCGTCGGAGCCCGGCACCGGAACCGGGTATTCGCCGCCGGCGAGCAGATTCGCCGACTCGCCCGACACCGCGACCAGGTTCGGTTCGGCGAGGTTGCGCACCATGCCCTGGGTTTCGAGCAGCTGGAAGGTGGTGGTCAGGTTGTCGATCAGGTTCGACACCAGAATGGTCGCGGCGAAGCCGGTGTCGGTGGTGGTCGGGCCGAGCTGGCGGATGGTGGCCGACAGGGTCGCGTCGTTGTCGGCGAGCTTGAACTGGGTCGCCGTCGTTCCGCCGGAATTGGCGGCATGACGGATGCCGAGTTCCTTGAGCGCGGTCTTCTGAATCTCCGCGACGCGGACCTGGATCAGGACCTGCTGTTCGGTCCTGATTTTAATCATGTTGATGACGTTTTCGTCGCCCTTGACATAGCGCCGAGCCAGATTGCGCGCCTGGGCGGCGGCGCCGTCGGTCCGCGCCTGGCCCGACAGGATGATGCTGTCGCCGACGCTGGCGATCTCGATCGATTCGTCGGGCAGATGCTGGGCGATCGAGTCCTTGAGGGATTCGACGTCGAGGCGGACCGCGATTTCGATCCGCCGCAGCACCTTGTTGTCCGATCCAATCAGGAAGATGTTGGTGTCGCCCACGGTCTTGCCGACGATGTAGACCTGATCGGCGGCGCGCACGATCACGTCGGCGATGTCGGGGTTGCCGACGACGATGTCGCGCACCGCCCGCTCGAAGGCAAGCGGCACGGTCTTGTTGAGCGCGACCGACATGACCTCGCCCGCCGTCCGGCGTTCCGCGCCGCCGAGGGCGGCGGCTTTTTCCGAAGACGGCAGCACGCGCACCCGCGACGGGCCGCGCGCGCGACCCTTTTCGGCGTTCTTGGCCGTTCCCGCGCGCTCCTGCTCGACCCGCCCTCGGGGCGCGGCGGCGGGCGGCGGCGGCTCGTCCGCTCGGGGCGCGGCCTGGGGCGGTGTCGCCGTCTGGGCCCGGGCGTGCGGCAGGTTCGACACGACGGCCGCGAACATAACCGCCGCGGCCAGTACGAACGCGCGACGTGCGGTGAAAAACGGTGCGGCCCACAAGGTCATGTTATCGAACCGCCCGATCGCCGCCACGATTGATGATCAGCGGACCACCCGCGCCGCCATTGTCTTGAACGCGGGGGGACGCGGCCTTGGCCTTCTCCTCCCCGGCCTTTGATTTGCCTCGGCCAACCAGCTTGCTCAGTACCGCACTGGTTTCAACATCGGTGGTGTACAAGTCCGGCCGCGCTTCAGGCGCCGTCGCAACACTGCGCAGCACCAAGGAAAGCTTGCCCATCTGTCCCGCCAGGATCAGTTTTTCGGCCTGCTCGGCGGAGACTTCCACGGTCGCAGTCTTGCCAACGCTTGAAGTCTTGGGGGCCTCCTTCTCCTTGCCTGCCGTTTCGCGGGTTAATGTTTGATCGATGGCAAGCAACCTCACGTTTTCCAAAACGACCTCCGCAGCGTAGCGAACGAACTCACCCGATCCGGCGCCGGGTTGGCTTGCTCCGAACCGCGACACATCTGATGTCAATACCACGTCGACCCGGTCGCCGGGCACGGCGAGGCCGGCGATGGCGCTTTCGGCGGTCATGGTGATCGTGATCGCGCGCATGCCGGGTGCGAGCAGGGCCGAGAATTTATTGGCCCCATCGGGTTTGAACACGGCGCTCGCGCCGATCGGCTCGCCCTCGAACAGATCGCGCCGGGCGACATAACCGACATGGGACTTGAGCGGGTCTTCCTTGCCTTTGCGCGCGACGATGTTTTGCCCCGTCGCAATAGCTTTCGGCCATTTGTCGTAGCGTAAGTCGTCTGCGACAAGCACCTTGCCGGTGCCGATGGTGCGCGCCGCGACCAGAACCTGGACGGTATCGGCCTCTTCCGCCGATTTCACCGCGCGCGCGACCTGCCCTTCGACCAGACGTTTCGAAAAAAACGCCAACCCCCCCGCAATCAGCAGAGCGATCGAAATCAGAAGGATCGTGATCGGCCGCATCCCGTGTTCCCAAGTGGCCTTATGGCCCGACCGTGGCGGTCTTCGTTGCTACCGAGTCAACGCCGTTAAGGCTAACAACCGGTTAACGACGGCGGCGCGGCGTCGATGGCTTTGTCGCCGCTCCGATGCGCCACGGCTCGGGTCGCAACCCGAACGCCTTAAATTACCCCTTAAAGCCTATGAAAGTAATAGAAAAAGGTCGATCTTAGAACCGACTAGTCCATGCCCCTTTTCCGCGCGCACCGGACGGCCGTTAACCATCACAAGCCGATGAACGGCCACACAAACGAGGCGGCCAGGGATCGAATCCAGAAATCCAGGCCGGCACCCGCGAGCGCGACCCCGTAGGGTACCTGCGGGCGATCGGGCCGGGATTCCAGGCCGTTCGCGCCCCGGACCCGACGGAAGCGCCACAGAACGAACAGCGCGACCGCTCCTCCCACGACCGCCGTCACCAGAGCGAGCCGGAGCGTTTCCGGCCATCCCGCCCACAGCGCGAGCACCGTGAACAATTTGGCGTCGCCGCCGCCGATCCAATTCCGGGAAAACAGAAACACTCCGAGCGCCAAGGCGCCCGCGCCGGTCGCCAAATGCGCGACGATGCGATCCTTGGGTATCAATCCGGCCGCGCCCGCCGCGACAAAGAGAGCGATAAAGGCGCCGACCAACCAATTGGGAATGCGATAGAAGCGGATATCGCCCCACGCCGCCCGCGCCAACAAGGCGAGAAACGCAAAGGCGATCGCGGGGGCCATCAAACCGCTCGCCAACACGCAACCGCCTCCGAGGAAGCCGAGCGGCTTCCTCGGACGGCAGGGAACGCGAAGCGAATTCGGTTAGAGGTTATTCGCGACGTTGCGGAACATCGCGTTCAGATCGTTGCCGACGAGCGTCAGGGCACCGATGATGACAACCGCAATCAGGGCGGCGATCAGGCCGTATTCGATGGCGGTGGCCCCTTTTTCGCTGCGAATGAAGGCGCGCAACTTCGACATGTGGTTTCTCTCCTCTCAAGTCGCTATTGGCCCGAAGGCCGTGGCGTTCCCTTGACCCCGCCCGGGATCCCCGCTGTTCTAGCGATGTCGGGGCCGAGGCAAGCATCGTTGCTTAACAAGCTAAATCCTACCAAAAATTCGGGATTTCCCGCAAGCAAGGAAATGTTTCACAACGTACCTTAACACCCAATTATTAATGCTTTCCCGCATTATCGACGAATAAGCGCGGCCCGGGTTCGGCGACGCCGGTCGGGTTTTATCCGCGGGTATTTCCGGCATAATATGCTCCCGACCCGCCGCGGCAGTACCCGTCTCGGCTTTGGCGATCATGACCGATACCGCATGACGACCGATCCCAACGCGCACGACCTGTCCAAAATCGCCTTGTTCGCCGGGCTGACGCCGGAGGCGATTCGGGAAATCGCGTCGATCGCCACGTGGCGCGACGTTCCCGCGGGCGAAACCATCTTCGATCAGGAAACCGATACCCTCGAGGTTTATTGCGTCGTCGACGGCGCGGTCCGCATCCTGACCACCGTCGGCGAACGCGAGGTGACGCTCGCCGAAATTCCGCACGGCAACGTGTTCGGCGAAATCGCCGCCATCGACAGCCAGCCCCGCTCGGCCAAGGCGGTCGCCTCGATCGATAGCGTGCTGGCCTCGATCGACGGACCGGCGTTCGTCAAGATCCTGCTCAAGCATCCGGGCATCGCGCTGAAAATCATCCAGCGCCTGGCCCGCGTCGTACGCGGCCTCGACAAGCGCGTTACCACGCTCAGCACCCTGACCGAGGAACAGCGCGTGGTGATCGAGCTGCTGCGTATTTCCGAACCCGACCCCAAGATCCCGAACGGCTGGTACATTCCGACCATGCCGGTGCATTCGGACATCGCCGGCTGGGCCGGCACCTCGCGCGACATCGTCGCCCAGACCATCGGCAAGCTCGCCCGCGAGGGCGTGGTCAAGCGCCGGGGCATGGCGCTGGTCATCTGCGACTGGCCGCAGCTGCAGATGCTGGGCAAGGTCGCCGCCGCGCGCGACTAACGCAACACCTCGAACAGGAGAAACGCCTTCGCCTCGGGCGGCGTGTCCGCGCGCTTGACCCAGGACGGCGGGTTTTTCGTCAGGCGGTCGTAGAGGCTTCCCGGCCACCGGCTTTCCGGGCTCAGGCCCTCGACCTCGTGGCCCGGGCAAACGGCGATCAACTCGATGCCGCGCCGGGCGATGATGGCGCGCGCAACCGCGTCGTCGGTCGCGGCGAAGGCGTCCAAGGTGTCGCGCAAGGTGGCCTCGGCGCGGTGGTAAGCCATGCCGACGGTCCGATGCGGCGTCCGATAGAGGATTTCGCCCACGTAGTTCATGCCCATCAGGATCGCGCGCGACCGTTCCGACCAGGGCGGCCGGTTGAGCGCGGCGGCGAGATGGCGCCCGGCGCAGGCCTCGGACCCGCCGCGCCCGGCGTTCAGCTCGCCGTCCGCACGCTGGTAGGCCGACAGGTAGGCCGCCGACGGCGGACCGAGCAGCAGCAGCGCGACCACCGCCGCGCTCGCGCCCTCGCGCCACGGCCGCGCCCATGCCCGCCCGGCGATCGCTTCCGTCGCGCGCGCGATCATGTCGCCGAGCGCGAGGCACGGAAACAACGCCGCGTAGATCATCCAGCGGATCCAACCGGCGGTCAGCGCGCCGTAAGCCGCGACGCAAATCGCGACGAACGCCCACGCCCAGAAGCGCGTTCCGGTCCGCTCTCGCCGCAGACGCCACGCCAACCACGGCACGGCCAGCACGGTCGCGCCCAGCGTCGCTGGAAACCGTTCGAGCGAGGCGCCCGACTGCAACTCGCCCAGGTTGTCGGCGAGGTAGTGCGCGAACGCCGGATCGACGTCGGCGAGCGGACCGGCCAGCACCTTGGGGAATATCCAAATCCAAATGCCGGTCGCCGCCGCGCCGCCGACCAGCGCCGCCGCGATCCGCGCCGCATGCGTCCGCAGCTGCCCGCGCTCGCCGGCGGCGCGCACCGCGCCGAAAAAAAGCGCGATCAGCACGCCCAGCGTCGCGTGCACGACGGAGATCTGATCGTACTCGAGCGCGAGCCACGACGGCCCGCGCTCGATCGCGAGCGCGCCGAGCAATCCCGCCGCATAGCCGTGGGCGAAACGCGCCGCGCGCGCGGCGCCCGGCTCGTCCGCGCCCGCGAGCCAGGCCAGGCCGAAGGCGGCGAAGCCAAGCGCCGCGAACGCGAACGCCTCGGGCCCGACCCACACGCCCGCCGCCGCCGCCAACCCGGCCAAAAAAGCGTTGCGCGTTTCATGCTCGCCGGCCAGCGCCCGGATCGCGAATCCCGTCCCCAGCGCGGCGAAGAACACGAACAGGATATGATGGTCGCCGCGCACCAGGGCGCCGTACGACATCAGCCCGTATTGGGCGGTCGCCGCGATCCCGGCCAGAATCGCCGCCGTCCGTCCGACCAACGGCAACGCCGCCCAGGCGAGCAGGACGGCAGAGGCCGCGTGCAGCACCGGCCCCGATCCCATGGCGGCCGCGTACAAGGCCTGCTTGACGCCCAGGATCGGCATCAGCGGCAACGCCAGAACCGAAATCACCACGTCGAGCGGCCGCGTCCAATGGAACACGTCGCCGAAGGGCGCGTTGGCGCGCGCGAACGAGCGGTCGAACCACCCCTCGCCCCGCCACAGGGCCTCGACCTTGAGCAGCCGGACATAGCCGTCGTTGTCGATGAAGCCGGGCGGCAGGTCGGACACCGCGTACCACAGTCCGTGCGCGACGATGACAAACGCGAACAGGCCGAGATACGCGCGCGCGCCGATACGTTCCGAGGTCATGGCCCGAGCACTTCGAACAGGCGATAGGCCGACGCGGTTTCGGGCAGCGCGATCTCCCGGACCCAACCGGGCGGCGGCCCCGCGACCAATCGATCGTACAAGGTGCCGGGGCCGGTATCCTTCGCGCCCATCCATTCGACGCCGAACGCCGGGCAGACCGCGATCAGGTCGATCTTCCGCTTGTCGACGATCGCGCGCGCCGCCGCCTCGTCGGTCGCGGCGAGCAGCCGGTTGACGTCGCGCAGGCCCTGATAGCCCCGCAGATAGAGCGACGCGACCACGCCGTGCGGCGTGCGGTACATGATTTCCCCGCCGATGTTGGCGCCGGTCGCGACCACTCGCGAACGTTCCGACCACGGCGGGCGGTCGAGCACCTCGGCCAACGGTTTCGCGCGGCAGGTTTTCATGTTGCGCAGATGGGCGAGGCGTTCCTCGGGCGTGAACAGCTTCATCGCGCCGAGCGCCAGCCCGAGCGGCCCGATCAGCAACGCGGCCATGACCAGCGCGCTGCCCGCCTCGCGCGCCAGACGCGAGCGGCCCCTCGCTGCGATCCGCTCGGTGAATCGCAAAGACATTTCCGCCAACAGGACCGAGGAGAACATCGCGGCGTAAATGCCCCACCGCCCCCAGGCGGCGGTGATCGCGCCGTAGAACGCGACGCACGCCGCCAAGTGAATCCACGTCCAATTCGTCCGCGCGTCGCGGTCGCGCGCGAATTTCCAAACCAGCCACGGAACCGCCAGGACGGTCGCGCCGAGCGCGAGGGGAAGCCGGTCGGGCCGCACGCCGGGCGCGTATTCGGACGTGGTGGCGAAGATCAGCGCCGCGACCTCGGGATCGAAATCGGCCATCGGCCCCCGGCCCATGGACGGAAAGAGCGCCAGCCACGCCGCCAGCACCAGCGCGCCGCAGATTCCGCCCGCCAGCGCGCGCCCGCGCCAATCCCACTCGGCCCCGTAACGCCCGGCAACCCGCAACAGGGCGAAACCCGCCGCGACCAGAACGCCGAGAGCGGCGTGCATGATCGAAAGGCGCTCGTGCTCGACGGTCGCCGCGTCGGCGCCGCGTTCCAGCAGCAGCGCGACGATCAGCCCGGCCGCGAACGCGGCGGCGAAATCGAATCCGCGCCGGGCGTCGCCCTCGCCGATCCAGTAGAGCCCGAACGCCGCCGCGCACAATCCGGCGTAGGCCAGCCCCTCGACGCCCACCCACACGCCGAGCGCCGCCCAGATTCCGGCGGCGAGCGCGCAACGGTTTCCCGGGCTCGCGCGATCGAGCGCCCGCGTCATACACCCGAACCCCGCCGCGACCAGGAACAGGAACAGGATGTGATGATCGGCGCGCATGGCGATGGCGTAGCTCCAGATCATCCCCTGCGCGGCGACGAAGATGCCCGCCAGGATCGCCGCCGTCCGTCCGACCAGCGGCAGCGCCGCCCAGGCGATCACGGCGGCCGTTCCCGCGTGCAGCACCGGCCCGGAAGCCGCGCCCGCCCAGAAGATCGCCCCCTTGGTTCCGAACGCCGGCAGCAGCGGCACCGCGAGAGCCGAAATCAGGACGTCGAGCGGCCGGGTGAAATGGGAGGTGTCGCCGAACGGCGCGTTGTTGCGCGGAAGAGCGTTGGCGAACCAGTCGCCGCCCTGCCACAGCATTTCGACGCGCAGCACGCGCACGTAGCCGTCGCTGTCGACGAATTCGTCGGGAAATTTCGATAGCGCGAACCACAGGGCATGGGCCGCGAGAACGAACAGGAAGAGGCCGAGATACGTCCGCGCGCCGACAACTTCCGGAAACGGCTTGGGCGCCTTAAATGGCATTCGCGACGGTATTGGAGATGAAATTGTACATGTCGGTCATTTCGTCGCTGAGCAGATTGACCGCCGCGATGATCGCGAGAAAGATCAGGCTGGCGATCAAGCCGTACTCGATCGCGGTCGCCCCCTTGTCGTTCGTCCAAAATCGCCGAAAGATGATCATGGCGCGATCTTATCCGGCGCTCCTTCAATCCCCAAGAGGTCCCAGCCCGTATCGGGTCGCCCAAGACAGCCCTTCGGCGGTCCGGCCGCGAGGACGATATTCGCAGCCGACCCAACCCGCGTAGCGGGAATCGTCGAACAGCGCGAACAGTTCGGGATACGGAACTTGGGACGGAATCGGCTCATGGCGTCCGGGCATCCCGGCGATCTGGATGTGTGCAATGCGCGACATATGGGCCCGGAAGATTTCGGCCGGGGCCATACCCGACATGGCCGCGTGATAGACGTCGAATTGCAGCCACAGGTTGGGATGCGCCGCCGCGTCGAGGATCGCGCGCGCCTGCTCCATGCCGCTCAGGAAATATCCCGGCGCGTCGGTCGGATTGAGCGGCTCGATCAGCACGCGCACGCCTTCCTGCTCCGCCCGCGCCGCCGCCCGGCGCAGGTTGGTGACGTAAGTCCCTTCCGTCTCCGCGTTCGCGGGCGCATTGCCCGCCAGCACATGCAAGCACGGGCAAGCGAGCGTCCGCGCGTACGCCAGCCCGCGTTCCAAGGATTCGCGGAATTCCCGTTCGCGCCCGGGCAGCGCGGCGAACCCGCGCTCGCCCCGGTCCCAGTTTCCGGCGGGGGCGTTGATCAAAACCATCTCGAGGCCCGCGTCGGTCAACCGGCGGCGGATGTCTTCCGCCGCCCACCCGTACGGGTTCTGGCATTCGACCGCGCGGAATCCGGCGCGGCGGGCGAGCGCGAAACGGTCCTCGAACGGGGCCTCCGCGAACAGGAACATCAGGCTGGCGGCGAAGCGCGGCATCGCCGGTCAGCGCGCGAGGCGCTTCCCGATTTCGGCGGCGATCGCGTCGGCGGCGTTGAGGCGCGGCCCGTCTTTTCGCCCCGCCGTCGCTTGATCGCTCAACGGGCGCGCGAAGCCGAGGTCGTACAGTTCCCGGTGCAGGCGCGCGTACTTTTCGGTCACGAACTCGTCGCGCGCGAAAATATAGACCGGCGCGCCCGAGGCGCAGGTTTCCGAACACATGGAGATCGAATCCCCGGTGACCACCACCGCGTCGGCGAGCGCGAGGAACCCGAGATACGGATTCTCGCCCGCGTCCCCCCAGCGATGGACATGACGCGGAACGCTTAGGCGCGCGAGCAATGCGTCCAGGGACGCGGGATCGGTGCGCCTGCTCGACGTGATCAGGAGCGAACCCCCGGTCCGCCGTGCAAACGCCTCGATGCGGCTAGCCAGATCCTCCATCGCCGCGCCCGCCAGCGCGCGGCCCTTGGCGCTGCCGCCGATCAGGACCGCGATCCGGGGATTCGGCAAGTGCGCGAGGCGACCGCGCCAGGCCTCCGCCGCCCGGGCCAACGTGTCGGGGGTGACGCGGTGCGGCGCGCCGGTGATGAAAAAAACGTTCGGGCCGGGCGCGGCTTGATCGTGATGGGGCACCGCGATCAGGTCGAAGTCCCGGCGCCCGAAACGTCCCGGGTCCATGATCTGAACCGCGAAGGTTTGCCCGCCGGACAGGCGCTTGATCGCGCGCGCGACCGGGGCGACCCGGCGGCCGGCGCCGATGACAATATCGGGCCACAGCGGCGCCAGCTCGCTCCGGCTGTCCCCGCTCAGCCCCGCGAACGACGCGCCGAGCAGCACGTTCGGCAATCCGCCGAGCGGGCCATAGCGGATTTCCTTGACGGCGAACGGCATTCCCAACGCCTCGGCGACGCCCAAGGCTTGTCCGCGGTTGCCGGGCCGGTCGTCGGCCAGAACCCAGACTGTCGTGTCGTCGCCGTCGGCCAAGCGGGTCTCCCGGATAATTTTTCCCCGGTTCCAATCGCGGGGCGCATGGGCATAATAGCCGCCTCCATACTCCCTGACACGGAATTCACCGCATGCCCGCCAAGCCCATCCACGGCGCCGACATCGCCACGGCGAAGATCCTGCTCGACATCAAGGCGGTCAACTTCCGCCCGGAACAGCCCTACATCTTCACCTCGGGCTGGGCGAGCCCGGTCTATATCGACTGCCGCAAACTGATTTCGTTCCCGGCCGAACGGCGCCACGCGGTCCAGCAGGCGGTCTCGATTCTCGGCACCGAGGTCGGCTGGCACAACATCGACGCGGTGGCGGGCGGCGAAACCGCCGGCATTCCCTACGCCGCCTGGATCGCCGAGGCCGCCGACAAGCCGATGCTTTACGTGCGCAAGCAGGCGAAGGGCTTCGGCCGCAACGCCCAGATCGAGGGCGATTTCGCCGACGGCGCGCGCGTGGTGCTGGTGGAAGACCTCGCCACCGACGGCGCCAGCAAGATCAACTTCGTCACCGCGCTGCGCAAGGCGGGCGCGAAAGTCAGCGACTCCTTCGTCGTCTTCTTCTACGGCATTTTTCCGGGCGCGCTCGGCACCCTCGCGGAATCGGATTTGCGGCTCCATTTCCTCGCCACCTGGTGGGACGTGCTCAAGGTAGCCGAGGAAGGCGAGTACTTCGACCGCAAGGCGATCGCCGAAGTGCGCCGCTTCCTCGAAGACCCGATCGCCTGGTCCTCCGCCCACGGCGGCAAGGGGAAATAGCGGGTATCCGGCGCCGATGACCATCCGAGCCGAACTGGTTCCCGGCGTCCGGGGGGAACTCCTGGAATCGCCGGTGTGGGACGACCGGCGCGAGCTTCTCTGGCTGGTGGACATCGCCGGGCGCCTGGTGCTGGGCGTCGATCCCGATCGCGTCAATGGAGAGGTCATCCGTCATCGCTTCGCGATGCCGTCGGAACCCGGCTCGCTCGCTCTCGCGGCGGACGGCTCGCTGGTGGTGGCGTTGCGCGACCAAGTGGCCCGCCTCGACGTCGCGACCGGAACGCTCGCCACCCTCGCCCCGGCGGAACACGACCCCAGGACCGCGCGCCTGAACGACGGGCGCTGCGACGCCCGAGGCCGGTTCTGGGTCGGCTCCATGTACGAGCCGCGCGACCGGGCGACGGCCGCGCTCTATCGCCTGGAGAAAGGCCGCCTGGTGGCGGAAGTCGGCGGGATCACGCTTGCGAACGGGCTCGCGTTCGATGCCGACGGGCGCGGCGGCTGGCACGCGGATACGCCCGCGCGCACCATATGGCGCTTCGAATTCGACGCGGCGGGCGCAATGCGCGACCGGCAAGCGTTCCTGACCCTCGGCCCCGACGCGCGCCCCGACGGCGCGACGGTGGATTCGGAAGGCGCTTATTGGCTATGCGCCATCGATGCCGGCGAGGTGCGGCGCTATCGGCGGGACGGCACGCTGGATCGGCGCGTCGCGGTACCGACGCCGTGGCCGACCATGCCCGCCTTCGGCGGCCCGGACTTGAAGACCTGCTTCGTCACCAGCCTGCGCGCCGGGCGCGACCCGAAGCAACTGGCCGATGCGCCCCTTTCCGGCGCCCTGTTCCGCTTCCGAAGCGAAATCGCGGGCGTCGCGGAACCCCGGGTCGCGCTGTAGCGCGCGGGAATCCGCCCGCGTGATATGAGAACTTTTTCTTTACTTTTCCATAAATAGGATATATAACCTATAGTCATTTTCAATCCCAGCCGAGGTTGGTTTTCAACGACTTAAGGGCAGAAATGATAATAAATGCTCATAAAAACCGCCTCCGGGCGAAGGGTTTCGAGCCCGATCAAGGGCTTAACCCCGTTTTACCCGTCTCGAAGCGGCTTGCGGCCGATCGATGCTACCATCGGACCATGCGGTTTTCGCGCGCCCGTGTACTTGCCGGCCTCCTCGCCCTCGCCTGCACCAACCCGGCCCAGGCCAAGGACGAGCTGGTCATCGGCATGACCCAGTTCCCGGCCACCTTTCACCCCTCCATCGATTCCATGCTGGCCAAGACCTACGTGCTCAGCATGGCGCGCAGGCCGCTCACCATGCACGACGCCCGCTGGGAGCTCGGCTGCATGATCTGCGTCCGCCTGCCGACCATCGAAAACGGCGGCGCGGTGCCGGAAACCACCCCCGACGGCAAGAAGGGCGTCGCCGTCACCTTCACCTTCCTCCCCGGCCTCAAGTGGGGCGACGGCACGCCGCTCACGTCGCGGGACGTGGCGTTCACCCTGGAAGTCGGCCGCCACCCCCAGACCGGCGTTTCCAACCAGGAATTCTACCGCAGCCTCTACAAGGTCGACGCCAAGAGCGACGACACCTTCACGCTCCACTTCGACAAGCTGACCTTCGACTACAACGCGGTCAACGACATGGGCCTTCTGCCCGCGCACCTGGAGGAAAAGCCGTTCCGCGCCGATCCGGCCGCCTACAAGAACCGCACCCTCTACGACACCGACACCGCCAACCCCGGCCTCTACTACGGCCCCTACCGCGTTGCCGAGGTCACGGCGGGCTCGCACGTGGTGCTGGCGCCGAACGACACCTGGCCCGGCGCCAAGCCCCGCTTCAAGCGCGTGGTGGTGCGGGTGATCGAGAACACCGCGGCGCTGGAAGCCAATCTGTTGTCCGGTGCCATCGACATGATCGCGGGCGAGCTCGGCCTCACCGTCGATCAGGCGGTCGCCTTCGCCAAGCGCCACGGCGAGCGGTTCAACGTGATCTTCAAGCCGAGCCTGGTCTACGAACACCTGGAGCCGAACCTGGAAAGCCCGATCCTGAAGGACGTACGGGTACGCCGCGCCCTGCTCCACGCCCTCGACCGCGAAACCATCGTCCAGCAGCTGTTCGCCGGCCACCAGCCGGTCGCCCACACCGGGGTCAATCCGCTCGATTGGATCTACAACCCCGAGGTCCGCAAGTATCCGTACGACCCGAAGCGCGCCGCCCTGCTGCTCGACGAAGCGGGCTGGTCGATCATGCGGGGCGGCTTTCGCCACAATGCCAAGGGCGAGCGCCTGTCCTTCGAACTCGCCACCACCGCCGGCAACCGCACCCGCGAGGCGGTGCAGCAGGTGCTGCAAAGCCAGTGGCGCGCGATCGGGGCCGACGCGCGCATCAAGAACCAGCCGGCGCGGGTGTTCTTCGGCGAAACCGTGCGCAAGCGCGCGTTCCCCGGGTTCGCCATGTTCGCCTGGTACAGCGCCCCGGAAAACGTGCCGCGCACCATCCTGCATTCCAGCCACATTCCGACCGAGGCCAACAACTTCGCCGGCCAGAACTATACCGGCTACGCCAACCCGGAGATGGACCGGCTGATTGACGCGATCGAGGTGGAACTGGATCGCGACAAGCGCCGCGCGTTGTGGAAACGCTTCCAGGACATCTACGCCGAGGACCTGCCGTCGCTGCCGCTGTTCTTCCGCGCCGACGCCTTCGTGCTGCCCAAGTGGCTGGCGGGCGTGGAACCCACCGGCCACCAGGGCGTCAGCACCCTTTGGATCGAGAACTGGAGAGCGGCGAAATGATTCGCATCTCTGTCGTCATCGCGAGGAGGCGAAGCCGACGAAGCGATCCAACTCCCTGGATTGCTTCGCCCTCGCTCATGCTCGGGCTCGCAATGACGGAAGGGCCGCCGTGACCCGGTTCCTCGCCACTCGCGCGCTGCAATCCGTCCTGGTGCTGGCGGCGATGTCGTTCGCGGTCTACGTCCTGATGGGCCTGATGCCGGGCGATCCGATCGACCTGATGATCGCCGCCGATCCCAAGCTGACGCCCGAGGACGCGGCGCGGCTCCGCGCGCTGCACGGGCTCGACCGGCCGATCCTGGCGCGCTACGCCGACTGGCTGCTGCTCGCGCTCCAGGGCGACTTCGGCTATTCGCGCCTGATGAGCCGCCCGGTGCCGGAAGCGATCGCGCCCGCGCTGCTCAACACCCTGAAGCTGATGGGCGCCGCGTTCGCGCTCGCGCTCCTGATCGGGCTTCCGGCCGGGATGCTCGCCGGCGCGCGCCCGCGCTCGCGGCTCGACTACGCGGTCAACGCGCTGGCCTTTGCCGGGATTTCGATCCCCTCGTTCTGGCTCGGCATTCTCCTGATCATCGTGTTCGCCGTGCTGCTCGGCGTCCTGCCGGCGGGCGGCGTCGCGATCGGGGGCGGCGGCCTCGCCGAAACCTTCCGCCATCTCGCGCTTCCCGTCGCGACGCTGGCCGTCGCCGGCATCGCCGGCCAGGCCCGCTACATGCGCGCGTCCATGGCCGAAACGCTGCGCCAGGATTACATCCGCACCGCGCGCGCCAAGGGCGCGGGCGAAACCCGCGTGGTGCTCGGCCACGCGCTGCGCAACGCCCTGATCCCGGTCGCGACCGTGATCGCCCTCGACTTCGGCACGCTCTTTTCCGGCGCGCTGGTGACCGAAACCATCTTCGCCTATCCCGGCATGGGGCGGCTGATCTACGACGCGGTCATGGGCAACGACTTCAACTTGGCCCTGGTCGCGCTGCTGTTCGCGACGCTGCTGACCCTTGTCGCCAACCTGCTCGCCGACGTCGCCTACGTCGCGCTCGATCCACGGGTTTCGTTCGAGGAGCGCGACGCATGACCGCCGGATCGATTTCCGCCCTCTGGCTGCCGGTCGCGCATCGGTTCGCGCGCCATCGCGCCGCCGTCTGGAGCGTGGCCGCCCTCGGTGCGCTGGCCCTGCTCGCGCTGGTGGCGCCGCTGGTCGCCGCCGCCCTCGGGGTCGATCCGGCGGCGGCCGATCTCGCCAACCGCTTCCGGCCGCCGTCGCTCGTCCATCCGCTCGGCACCGACGAATTGGGCCGCGACGTGCTGGCCAGGCTTCTGTTCGGCGCGCGCGTCTCGCTCGCGGTCGGGTTTGCCGCGGCGATCGCGACCGCGCTTCTCGGCACCGCCATCGGTCTCGCCGCCGGGTACTTCGGCGGGCGGCTCGACGCGATCCTCATGCGCGTCACCGACGGGGTGATCGCGCTGCCGCTGCTGCCGCTGCTGATCGTGCTCGCCGCGGTCGATCCCTCGAAGTTGGGCCTGCCGCGCGCATGGGCCGAAGCCGAAACCGCGAGCCTCTATCGCGTCGTGATCATCGTCGCGGTTCTCGGCTGGACCACGGTCGCGCGCCTGGTGCGCGCGACCGCGCTCAGCCTTCGCGAGCGCCCGTTCGTGCTGGCGGCGCGCGCGCAAGGGGCGACGCCGTGGCGCATCATGCGCGTGCACGTGCTGCCCAACCTGGCTTCGCCGATCGTGGTCGCGACCACCCTTTCGGCCGGGCACGTGATCCTGCTCGAATCGGTTCTGAGTTTCCTCGGCCTCGGCATCCAGCCGCCGACGCCGAGCTGGGGCAACCTGCTCGCCAACGCCCAGGAACTGGTGTGGAGCGCGCCGTTGCTCGCCGTCTATCCCGGCTTGCTGATCTTCGTCACCGTGGTCGCCTTCAACTTCGTCGGCGACGGGTTGCAGGACGCGCTCGATCCGCGCGCGATCCGGGATTAGACCGCCATGACGCCGTCAATGGGTCATGAACACCGGTACGGTCATGTGGTCGAGCAGATGGCGGGTGACTCCGCCCAGCACCAGTTCGCGCCAGCGCGAATGGCCGTAGGCGCCCATCACGATCAGGTCGGCGCCGAAGTCGGCCGCGCGCGAGAGCAGCGCGTCGCCGGTGTCGAGGTCATCGACCCGGATCGAGTTGGCTTCCGCCTTGACCCCGTGGCGGGCGAGATGGAGGCCGATGTCGGCGCCGGGAATGGCGCCGTGGCCTTCGAACCCGCCTTCGGGATTGATGGCGAGCAGATGCACCTTGTCGGCCTTGCGCAGGAACGGCAGCGCGTCGTTCACGGCTCGGGTGGCGAGCCGGCTCGCGTCCCAGGCCACCACCACCGTCCGGCCGACGGTCGGGAACGATCCCGCGTACGGCACCACCAGGGTGGGACGGCCCGAGGACATGATGAACCGATCCGGCATTTCGTCGACCTCGAAATCCTCGCTCGCCGTGTTGCGCTGGCCGACGACGGCGAGATCGGAATAGCGGGCGTTGAGCGCGAGGGTTTCGACCATCGGACCCTCCGCCTGGCGCCATTCGCAAGGGACGCCGTCGGCGCGGCAGGCCTTCTCGAAGTTTTTCTTCGCCGCGGCCGCTTCCTCGAGCCGTCCGGCGGCGGCCTTTTCGAGGATCTCCTTCGGTACCTGGACCTCGAGATAGGTCGGGATGTGCGAGCGCGGAATGACGTAGGCGCCGGTCAGGTGCGCGTCGTGGGCGCGGGCAAGGCCGATGGCGACCTTGAGGCGACCGGCGCTTTCCCGGCTCTGGTCGATGTGAATAAGAATGTCTTTCAGCATGGCCCCCTCCATCGGCGTGAAATCGACGATATTTTAGCCCGTGTCGGAAGACCGACCTTGACCCCAATCAATACCCCGGTCGACGGACCGAGGCCACGCCCGACCCGTAGCGTGACCACCGCATTTTGTCCCTCGTTAACAGTTGACCCGGGTCAAGGTTGCGGGCCCTGGGCGAATGCTATTTAATGCCGGGGCCGGAAAATCCCCTTGGGGCCATGAAGCAAATCAATTCAATGAATTACGAGAAGTTCTTCGCCGACCGGGTGGCCGACCTGAAGCAGGAAGGCCGCTATCGCGTGTTCGTCGACCTGGAACGCAAGGCGGGGGGGTTTCCGCGCGCGATTCACCACGGGAGCGGCCGCCCGCGCGAAATCACGGTCTGGTGTTCCAACGATTATCTCGGCATGGGACAGCACCCGCTGGTGCTCGCCGCCATGCACGAGGCGATCGAACGTTGCGGCGCCGGCGCGGGCGGCACCCGCAACATCGCCGGCACCAACCACTACCACGTCCTGCTCGAACAGGAACTGGCGGACCTGCACGGCACCGAATCGGCCCTGCTGTTCGGATCGGGCTGGATCGCCAACATGACCTCGCTCAACACGCTGGCGCGCATGCTGCCCGATTGCGTGGTCTTTTCCGACGAGAAGAACCACAACTCGATGATCGAGGGCATCGTTCATTCCCGCGCCGAAAAGCGGGTCTTCCGCCACAACGATCCCGCCCATCTCGACGAACTGCTCGGTCAGTTCGACCCGGCGCGGCCCAAGCTGGTGGCCTTCGAATCCGTCTATTCGATGGACGGGCATATTTCGCCGATCAAGGATATCTGCGACGTCGCCGACAAGCACGGCGCCATGACCTTCCTCGACGAAGTGCACGCGGTCGGCATGTACGGTCCGCGCGGCGGCGGCGTGGCCGAACGCGACGGGCAGATGCATCGCCTGACCGTGATCCAGGGCACGCTCGCCAAGGCGTTCGGCGTGGTCGGCGGCTACATTGCCGGCTCGGCGGCCATGTGCGATTTCATCCGGTCCTACGGCACCGGGTTCATCTTCTCGACCTCGCCGCCGCCGGCGGTGGCGGCCGGCGCGCTCGCCGCCATCCGCTACCTGAAGTCCCACAACGAGTTGCGCGAACTCCACCAGGAACGCGCCCAGACCCTGAAAACCCGGCTGGCCAAGGCCGGCCTGCCGGTGATGCCGGGGCCGAGCCACATCGTGCCGGTGCTGGTCGGAGATCCGGTCCGTTGCAAGCAGGCCAGCGATCTGCTGCTCGAGGGCCACGATATCTACGTCCAGCCGATCAACTACCCGACCGTCCAGCGCCGGACCGAACGGCTGCGGTTCACGCCGACCCCGATGCATACGGATTCGGACATGGATCATCTGGTCTCGGCGCTGAAGCAGGTCTGGGAACGTCTCGGATTGCGCGCGGCCGCCTGATCGTCCGTCCGCCGGTTTGCAACCCAGGCCGATCTGGGCCAGACTTGCTCCGATGTTCGCCGACAATACGCTGACGCCACGGGAAGCGATCCGGCTGTGCGCCCTCGGCACGCTGGCGGCGGGTGCGATGCGCTACTCGGTGCTCGCCAATGCCGTCCGGCACTTCGTCAGCCGCATCCTCGGTCCGTCGCTCGACCTGATGGGCACCTCGATCGAGCTTCTGCGGCTCGAAGGGCTGGTGCGCGCGATCGACGGCGCCGGCATGGAGGACGACGCCCGCCTCGAAATCACCGATGCCGGCCGGCGCGAATTGAAGGCGCTGCTGACCGCCAATATCCGCCCGGCATCGACCGACCTCAATAAGCTGATCGTCGCCCTCAAGTTCCGGTTTCTCCACCACCTCGACGAGCCCGAACGCGGGGCCCAGCTCGACCTGCTGGTGGAAAGCTGCGAAAAGGAACTGGCGCGGCTCGAGGATTTGCGCGCGCATCACGCCGGCGATCCGGGCGCGCTTGCCGCGTGGCTGGATCACGACATCGCGGCGATCGAGCGCCGCATCGCGTGGATCGAGGAGTTCCGGGCCTCTAAGCCGTAAGCTTGGCGGAAACCTTCTGCAGACCGGCCAGGATGGCCGCGCCGGTCGGACCCGCGTCGCCTTTCATCTTTTGGGCGACGATCAGTTTCAAGGAGTCGATGTGGACGCCGATGGCGTCGATGTGGGCCGCGGAGATCGCCGCCGGAAATTTTTCGATCATTCGGCACAGCTCGTTGCCGACCGAGGTGACCAGGTTGTACCCGAAGCTGCCGCCCTGGCCCTTCATGTCGTGGGCGATGCGGAAAATCGTATCCAATGTCTGCTTTTGATCGCCGCGACCCGCTTTCAAGTCCTCGTAGGCCGAGGAGATGTTTTTAAGGTCCTGCTGCACCCATTCGAGATAGCTGTCCGACAGGCCGGCGAGGACTTGCTCGGCCTTCTCGAGCATCGCCGGATTGATCGCGCCGGGACCGCCTTTTTTCACCTTCGTCTTGAGGGTGTTGGGCGGAGTAATGATTTCCAATTCTTCTTTGGTCATTTGGTGGCTCTTGAGAAAGCGTATTAACCGGGTCGGTCTAGGCGGGCTTTCCTGGGCAGGTTATCCCATGATACCCGTTAACACTATCAGCGGAACAGATAAGAACGGCGCGGGTTAATACAACCCTAACGCCCCCATTCGAGATATAGGGACTTTACCCTACCCTTGGGGCCCCCAAATCCCTTCAAATAAGGCCTAATCCCTTCAATTCCTTTCTGAGACCGGCGGGGAGGTTTTCGGTCAATATTTTCACGTCGCCCAAATCCCGAGGGGTTTTATGGGCGGGAAGATAACGCCACCCCTGAAAGGCCCGGAACGACCTCGGTTCGGTGCGAACCAGCCGCGGGTCCAGCAGGATCGCGTGCGCGGGGGTGCCGTCGGCCTTGGCCGCCTTTTCGAACCCGAGAATTCGTTGACGCGCGGCAATGGCGCCGCCGATGACCCAATAAATGGACCCGCCGTCGGCAATCTCGTCGGCCCGCTTCGGCCGGTGGCGGGTGATGTGACGCAGCGTCTTTTTTTTGGCGCCGCGCGCCGATTTCTTGAGGCGCTCCTTTTGCACCCGCGCGAGGTGCTCGGCGTCCTCGATCCCGACCGCGAGCTTGACGAGATGAACGGTCACGCGGGGTGGCTCCTCTCCTTCGCCGCGAGCGCGCGAGCGACCCGTGACGCCGGCTCGCGGCCGAGAACGTCGGAAACGAACCGTCCGGCCGCCGCCAGCTTCGAAAGATTCACCCCGGTGCGAATGCCGAGGCCGTCGAGCATGTAGAGCACGTCCTCGGACGCGACGTTGCCCGAGGCACCCGGCGCGTAGGGACACCCGCCGAGTCCGGCGACCGCGGAATCGACGCAAGCGACGCCCTTTTCCAACGCCGCGAGAATGTTGGCGAGCGCCTGGCCGTAGGTATCGTGAAAATGAACGGCAACCTTGGCGACGGGCACCCGCGCCGATACCGCCTCGATCAGGGCCTGGGCGCGGCCCGGCGTGCCGACGCCGATGGTGTCGCCGAGGGAAATTTCATGGCAGCCGATCTCCACCAGGCGGGCGGCCATGCGCGCGACCGCGTCCGCCGCCACGTTGCCCTCGTAGGGGCAGCCGAGAACGCAGCTGACATACCCGCGCACCGGCACGCCGCGCGCGCGCGCCGCGCCGGCGACTTCGGCGAAACGATTGAGGCTCTCGTCGATCGAACAGTTGATGTTGCGCCGGGAAAAAGTTTCCGAGGCGGCGGCGAACACGGCGACTTCCGAAACGTCGGCGGCGAGCGCGGCGGCGAGCCCCTTCAGATTCGGGACCAGGACCGAGTAAACGACGCCGTCCCGGCGTTTCAGGCCGGCGAGCACCTTGTCGGTGTCCGCCATCTGCGGAATCCATTTGGGCGAGACGAAGCTTCCGGCCTCGATCGCGCCGAGACCCGCGTCGGCCAGCCGTTCGATCAATTCGATCCGCGCCGCCGCCGCGACCGGCCGCGGTTCGTTTTGCAGCCCGTCGCGCGGACCGACTTCGACCATCTTGACCCGGGTTGGAAGGCGCACGATCAGGCCTCGGAGGATTCCGGTTGCTCGGAGACGAAGGATACCAGAAGTCCGCCTTCGGCGACCTGAACTCCGGGGCGGGCGTGGACGGCCTCGATTTGCCCGTCGGCGGCGGCGGTGAGCGCGTGCTCCATCTTCATCGCCTCCAGCACCACCAATACCTGCCCCCGGCGCACGGAATCCCCCGCCCTGGCGTTGACGGCGATGACCTTGCCGGGCATGGGCGCGGTCAGGGACCCGGCGGGCGCTTCCTCGGCCGCATCCCTTCGTTCGAGGTCGGCGAGCTTAAACCGCCAGGTCGGACCCAACCCGAATACGGCCACCTCGCCATTCCCTTGCGCGGCGAACGCGGTCAGGGATTGGCCATCCCATTCGGCCCGGATTTCGCCGTTCGGCCCACGCCGGGCCGCGATCCGGGCAAAGCCCCCGGGCAGGTCGAAGCCGTACCCGTTCTTTTGGAAGCGCGCGACGACCGCAAATTCACCGCCGTCGTCCTTGAGCCGGATCGTCTGCGTGCCGGTGCCATTGAGCCGCCAACCGTCGCTCCGGTGCCAGGGGGAATGGCGGTCGGCGGAGCGGCGGGCTTCGGCCTTGCGCGCGTCCGCCTGGTCGAGCAGAACCGCGAGACACGCGAACGCAAGAACCGGATCGGGCGCGCGGGAAGGCCGCGCGACCAACGCCGCCCGATGGCGCGGGATGAAATCCGTATCGACCTTTCCGGCGACGAAATCCGGGTGCCGGACGATGGCGGCGAGAAAATCGCGGTTGGTGGCGATGCCGACGATCCGAACGGATTCCAGCGCTGCATGCAGCCGATCCAGAGCCTGCGCGCGATCCTCGCCCCAAACCGCGATCTTGGCGATCATCGGATCGTAGAACACGCCGATTTCGTCGCCTTCAGAGACGCCGGTTTCAACGCGCACGTCCTTGGTCGGGGCCGGAAACACGACGCGGGCGAGCCTGCCCGCCTGGGGCCGGTCGTCGTGCGCAGGATCCTCGGCGTACAGGCGCGCCTCGATGGAATGACCATTGATCGCGAGCGAATCCTGCGCGAGCGGAAGCCGCTCGCCCGCCGCCACCCGGAACTGCCATTCGACCAGGTCGTGGCCGGTCACCATTTCCGTTACCGGATGTTCGACCTGAAGGCGGGTGTTCATTTCCATGAAATAAAAGGCGCTCTCGGAATCGACCAGGAATTCGACCGTACCCGCGTTCCGGTAGCCCGTCGCGCGGCAGCCCGCCGCCGCCGCCGCGCCCAGGCGTCGGCGCAGGTCGGGGGCGAGCCCGGGCGCGGGCGCTTCCTCGACGACCTTTTGGTGCCGGCGCTGCAGCGAGCAATCGCGCTCGAACAGATGAACGACGTTGCCGGAGTCGTCGGCGAACACCTGGACTTCCACGTGGCGCGGGCGCGCCAAATACTTTTCCAGCAGCAGCGTGGAATCGGCGAACGCGGCTTCGGCTTCGCGCCGGGCGGACGCCAGAGCGTCGGCAAGCCCTTCCGGTTTCTCCACCACCCGCATGCCCCGCCCGCCGCCGCCGGCCGCGGCCTTGACCAACACCGGAAATCCGATTCGCTTGGCTTCGCGGGCGAAGGTGGCGTCGTCCTGCGCGTCCCCGTGATAGCCCGGAATGGTGGGCACACCCGCTTCGGCCATCAGCGCCTTGGCCCGCGATTTCGACCCCAACGCGCGGATCACCTCGGGCGGCGGGCCGATAAAGACGAGCCCGGCGCGCGTCACCGCTTCGGCGAACGCCGCGTTTTCGGACAGAAAACCGTAACCGGGATGCACGGCGTCGGCCCCCGCCGCCTTGGCCGCAACGACGATGGCTTCGCCGTCCAGATAGCTCGCCTTCGCCTCGGACGGGCCGATCCGATGCGCTTCGTCCGCGAGACGCACGTGCAGGGCGTTCCGGTCCGCGTCGGAATAAACCGCGACCGTCGCGATGCCGAGCCGGCGCGCCGTGCGGATCACGCGACAGGCGATCTCGCCGCGATTGGCGATCAGGACCTTGGCGAACACGGGGTCAGTCGCGGGTCCAGGAGGGCTTTCGCTTGGCGAGAAACGCGTCGAACCCTTCGCGCGCTTCCGATCCGGCGCGGATACGGGCGATGCGCGCGGCCGTATCCTCGATCACGTCCGCCACGATCGGCCGTCCGGCGATGGCGTGGATCAACGCCTTGGCCTCGGCCTGGGCCTTGGGCCCGCCCGCGAGCAGATCGGCCAACACTTTCTCGCCCGCCGCCGCTAGTTCGGCCGCCGGCACCACCTTGTGAACCAGACCGATCTCCAGCGCCGCGGCGGCGTCGAAACGCTCCGCGGTCAGGAAATAGCGCCGCGCCGACCTTTCGCCGACGGCCGCGACCACGTAAGGGCCGATGGTCGCCGGGATCAGGCCGAGGCGCACCTCGCTCAAGGCGAAGATCGCGCCGTCGGCGGCGAGCGCGATATCGCAGCACGCCACCAGGCCGACGCCGCCGCCGAACGCCGCGCCCTGCACCAAAGCGATGGTCGGCTTCGGCATCTCATTGAGCAAGCGGAGCATGTCGGCGAGCGCCCGGGCGTCGCGCCGGTTTTCGTCTTCTGACGCGCCCGCCATCCGCTTCATCCATTCGATGTCGGCGCCGGCGGAAAAGCTCTTGCCGTTGGCGGCGAGCACGACCGCGCGCACGGTTTCGTCCGCGCCCAGGCGGCGAAACGCATCCGCCAACTCCGCGATCAGGGCGTCGCCGAAGGCGTTGTGCTTTTCGGGGCGGTCGAGGGTGACGGTGACGACACCCCGGCGATCGACGGCAACGGCAAGAGCGGACACGGCGCGAAACTCCGTTCTACATCCTGAAAACGCCGAACGCGGTTTTTTCGATCGGCGCGTTGAGCGCGGCGGAAATTCCCAGACCGAGCACCGTGCGCGTATCGACCGGGTCGATGATGCCGTCGTCCCAGAGACGCGCGCTGGCGTAATAAGGGTGGCCCTGGCGTTCGTATTGTTCGCGGATCGGCTTACGGAAAGCGTCTTCGTCCCGGGCGTCCCAGTCCTCGCCGCGCGCGCGCAGCGCGTCGCGCCGCACGGTGGCCAGCACCGCCGCCGCCTGCTCGCCGCCCATGACCGAAATGCGCGCGTTCGGCCACATCCACAGGAAACGCGGATCGTAGGCCCGCCCGCACATGGAGTAGTTGCCGGCGCCGAAGCTGCCGCCGACCACGACGGTGAACTTCGGCACCCGGGCGCAGGCGACCGCGGTCACCATCTTGGCGCCGTCCTTGGCGATGCCGCCCGCCTCGTACTTACGTCCGACCATGAACCCGGCGATGTTCTGGAGAAAGACCAGCGGAATGCCGCGCTGCGCGCACAATTCGACGAAATGCGCCCCCTTGAGGGCGGATTCGGAAAAGAGAATGCCGTTGTTGGCAATGATGCCGACCGGATACCCGAATACCCGCGCGAAGCCGCACACCAGGGTCGGGCCGTAGAGGGATTTGAACTCGTCCAGTTCCGAACCGTCCACGATCCGGGCGATAATTTCGCGGATTTCGCAGGGCTTGCGCGGATCGGCGGGTATCGCGCCGTAGAGCCCTTCGGCCGGATAAAGCGGATCGCGCGGCTCGGCGGTTTCCAATTCCACCCGTTTCGGGCGGTTTAAATTGGCGACCACGCGCCGGGCGATGGCGAGGGCATGGGCGTCGTCGGCGGCGAGGTGATCGGCAACGCCCGACGCGCGCACGTGAACCTCGGCGCCGCCCAGGTCCTCCGCGCTCACGTCTTCCCCGGTCGCCGCCTTTACCAACGGCGGGCCGCCGAGGAAGATGGTCCCCTGCCCCTTGACGATGATGGTTTCGTCCGACATGGCGGGCACGTAGGCCCCGCCCGCGGTGCAGGAACCCATCACCACCGCGATCTGCGGAATGCCCGCCGCCGACAGGTTCGCCTGGTTGTAGAAAATGCGCCCGAAATGATCGCGGTCGGGAAAGACCTCGTCCTGGCTCGGCAGGTGCGCGCCGCCGGAATCGACCAGATAGACGCAGGGCAACCGGTTCTGGCCGGCGATCTCCTGCGCGCGCAGATGCTTCTTGACCGTGATCGGGTAATAAGTGCCGCCCTTGACCGTGGCGTCGTTGGCGACGATCACGCATTCGCGTCCCGAAACCCTGCCGATGCCGGTGACGATGCCGCCCGCGGGCACCGGATCGTCGTAGAGGGCGTGCCCGGCCAGTTGCGAGAATTCGAGGAACGGCGCGCCGGGATCGATCAGGTGCCGGATGCGTTCGCGCACCAGCAGCTTGCCGCGCTTGAGGTGCCGTTCGCGCGCCGCCGCGTCGCCCCCCTCGCGAATTTTCGCCACGGTCGCGCGCAAGTCCTCGACCACCGCGCGCATGGCCCGTTCGTTCGCCTGGACATCGGGGGAAGCCGGATCGAGAACGGTCGGCAGCGCGGACATGATTTCCGCTCTTCAGGTTATAGCAGCAGGCTTGGGTTGGTGATGATGGGGTCGCGGGCCGACCGCGCCGCCCCTTTCCTTCCACGCCTTGAACCCGCCGCCTAGATGCGACACCGGAGCCAGGCCCATGTCCTGGACCGCGGCGGTGGCGAGCGCCGAGCGCCATGCCGAGGCGCAGTAGAATACGAACTCCTTGCCCGACGAAAAGATGTCCTTGTGATAGGGGCTGTCGGGATCGACCCAGAATTCGAGCATCCCGCGCGGGGCATGAAAGGCGCCCGGGATCATGCCGTCGCGTTCCAGTTCGCGCACGTCGCGCAAATCGACGAACACGACGTTGGGATCGCCGAACAGGCCGATCGACTCTTCGATCGAGCGCGTGCGGATCCTGGCGTTGGCTTCGTCGATCAGGGCCTTGTAGCCTTTTTTCATCTCCATCCGCGTCCTCACCAATGCTTTTCGCCCTGCATCCATTTCTTGAGCATCCACATGCGGTCGGAACCCCAGAACGGCTCGCCGTCGACGAAAAAGAAGGGCGAGCCGAACACGCCCCTCCCGATGGCGTTCATGGTTTCGGTCTTGAGGCGTTCCTTGACGGCGGGCGCGTGCAAGGCCGATTGGAGTTCTTCCCTTTCGACGTGCAGCGCGGCGGCGATTCCCACCACCGCCTCGGGGTTCGAGATGTCCACGTCCTCGGCGAAATAAGCGTGATAGGCCGCCTTGGCGAACAAGCGCGCGAGGCCCGGATCGCGGTCGACCAGCCAGTAGTACGCGCGCGCCGCCGCCTGGGTCGGGATCGGGAATTTCGACGGCAGCCGATAGGGAACGCCCATCATGCGCCCCAGACGCTCCCAGTCGTGTTTGCTGTATTCGCCCTTGATGGGAACGTCCGCGAGCGGGCGCATGTCGGTTTCCTTGAACACGACTCCGAGCAGGATCGGTTTCCAGATCGCCGCGCGGCCGAAATCGGCGGCGAGGTCGTCGATCCGCGTCGAGGCGAAATAGCCGTAGGGCGACGAAAAATCGAAATAAAATTCGATCGCGGAGTCTTGGGTGTTTGCGTTCACCGGATCACCAGGGAATGGGGCGGCCGTCGTAATTGAAGAAGCGGCCGTTGTCGGCGGGCTTCAAACCGGCGATCACGCGGCGCATGGCGGTCACGCTTTCCTCGATGCCGAGGTGCGCGCTGGCTCCGCCCATGTCGGTTCGCACCCAGCCGGGATGGATCATGACGACCGAAATCTTGCGCGGCTTCAGGGTGTAGGTCAGGCCCTTCATCACCATGTTCAAGGCGGCCTTGCTGGAGCGGTAGATGTAGCCCCCGCCCGATTGGGTTTCGGCGATGCTGCCCATCAGGCTGGTCAACGCGACGATGGTCTTGCGTTCGCTGCGCGCGACGTGATCGGCCAGCGCCTCGGAAATCATCATCGGGCCCATGACGTTGGTTTCGAACACCCGGTGCCACGCGTCGATATCCACCTGCCCGAAGGTTTCCCGGCGCGGGCCGTAGATGCCGGCGTTGCTGATGAGCAGATCGATCGCTTCGCTCTTGAGCGCGCGGGCGAGCGCGCGCACCTGAACCGGATCGGTCACGTCGAGGGCGCGGATGCGGACGTCGCCCTTGATCATGCTCAAACTCTTAGCCGCCTTGGGCTGGCGGCAGGTGGCGATCACCCGCCAGCCGTCGGCGGCGTATTGGCGCGCGAATTCGAGGCCGAGGCCGCGGTTCGCGCCGGTGATCAGGACGGTGGGGCCGTGCTTGCGACGGGGCATAGGGGGAGAATCCTCGTCAGTGAACCCGCTCGAACGCCATGGCGGTCGCCTCGCCGCCGCCGATACAGAGCGAAGCGAGGCCGCGCCGGGCGCCGTATTTTTCCATCGCCGCCAGCAGGGTGACAATGATGCGCGCGCCCGAGGCGCCCACGGGATGGCCCAACGCGCAGGCCCCGCCATGAACGTTGACTTTGTCGTGCGGCAGATCGAGATCGCGCATGGCCGCGAGGGTAACCACGGCGAACGCCTCGTTGATCTCGTAAAGCTCGACTTCCTTCGACGTCCAGCCGGCCCGGTCGAGGCATTTGCGGATGGCGCCGACCGGCGCCGTGGTGAACCACGCGGGCGCCTGCGAGTGCGTCGCCTGGGCGCGCACCACCGCCAGCGGCCTGATCCCCCGCCGCTCGGCCTCGGAGCGGCGCATCATCACCAGCGCCGCCGCGCCGTCGGAAATGGAACTGGAATTCGCGGCGGTGACCGTGCCGCCGTCGCGGAACGCGGGCTTCAGCGATGAAATGCGGTCAAGCTTGGCCTTGAGGGGTTGTTCATCCTGCGCCACCGACGTTTCCGTTTTGCCGGATTTGACCGCCACCGGCACCACCTCGGCCGCGAAGGCGCCGCCGGTGATCGCCTTTTGCGCGCGCTTCAAGGATTCGATGGCGAATGAATCCTGCTGCTCGCGGGTGAACTGGTAGGCCTGGGCCGTGTCTTCGGCGAATGTGCCCATCAGGCGACCCTTGTCGTAGGCGTCCTCGAGGCCGTCGAGAAACATATGATCACGGATTTGCCCATGGCCCATGCGGTACCCGGACCGCGCCCGGTCGAGCAGGTAGGGCGCGTTGCTCATGCTTTCCATGCCGCCCGCGATCATGACCTTGTTGGTGCCGGCGATCAGCAGATCGTGCGCCAGCATCGCCGCTTTCATGGCCGAGCCGCACATTTTGCTGATGGTGGTGGCGCCGACGGAATCGGGGAGGCCCGCGAACCGGCCCGCCTGCCGGGCGGGCGCCTGTCCGAGGCCCGCGAACAGGCAAAGGCCCATGATCACTTCGTCGATCTCGTCGGGCCCGACGCCCGCGCGTTCCACGGCGGATTTGATGGCGGCGGCGCCAAGCACGGGCGCCGACACGTCCTTCAAATCGCCCAGAAATCCGCCCATGGGGGTGCGGGCGGCGGCGGCGACGACGACGGGATCGGATGCGCTCATGGAACCTCCCCGGGCGGCAAAACCCCGGCACGACGTTACTAGCCTATAATGTTTCCTCGAACAATTCGCGCCCGATCAACCAGCGGCGGATTTCGCTGGTCCCGGCGCCGATTTCATAGAGCTTGGCGTCACGCAACAGCCGCCCCGTGGCGCTGGTGTTGACGTAACCCATGCCGCCCAGACATTGGATCGCCTCCAGGGCCATCCAAGTCGCCTTTTCGGCCGCGTACAGAATCGCCCCGGCCGCGTCCTTGCGCGCGGTTTCGCCGCGATCGCACGCCCGGGCCACGGCATAGACGTAAGCGCGCGCCGCGCTGAGCGCCACGTACATGTCGGCGAGCTTGCCCTGCATCAACTGGAACGTGCCGATCGGCTCGCCGAACTGCTTGCGCTCGTGCACGTAGGGAATGACCTCGTCGAGGCACGCCTGCATGATGCCGAGCGGGCCGCCGGCCAGGACCGCGCGCTCGTAATCGAGGCCGCTCATCAGCACGTTGACCCCCTCGCCGACCGCGCCCAGCACGTTTTCCGCCGGCACTTCGCAATCGGCGAAGACGAGTTCGCCGGTGTTCGAGCCGCGCATGCCGAGCTTGTCGAGCTTGGCGCCGGAGGAAAAGCCCTTGAAACCCTTCTCGATCAGGAACGCGGTGATGCCGCGCGGCCCGGCGGCCGGGTCGGTCTTGGCATAGACCACCAGCACGTCGGCATCGGGACCGTTGGTGATCCACATCTTGGCGCCGTTGAGGACGTAGCGATCGCCCTTCTTGTCGGCGCGGAGCCGCATGCCGACCACGTCCGAGCCGGCCTCGGTTTCGCTCATGGCGAGCGCGCCGACCTTGGTTCCGGCGATCAAGCCGGGCAGGTAACGCCGTTTCTGCTCCCGGGTGCCGTTGCGGCGGATCTGGTTGACGCAGAGATTGGAATGCGCCCCGTAACTCAAACCGACCGCGGCCGAGGCACGGCTGATTTCCTCCATCGCCACCACATGTTCGGTGTAGCCCATGGCGGCGCCGCCGTATTCTTCCTCGACCGTGACGCCGAGCAGACCGATCTCGCCCATTTTGCGCCAAAGATCGGCGGGAAAGTCGTTGGACCGGTCGATGGCGTCGGCGCGCGGCGCGATTTCGCGTGCGGCGAAGGCGCGCGCGGTCGCGCGCAGCTGATCAGCCGTTTCGCCGAGATCGAAGCGCAAGGCGGAGTAATCGTTGGGAATCATCGCGACCGATCATAGTTTACGTTAACGTAAACGTCAATTTTTCCGTCGCCAAATCCGCGCTGACGCAAGACCCGGAAAAGCCTACAGTCCCCCACAGGTTTACCCTGTTCCGCGCGCGGGTCGGAAGACGAACCCGGATACCCGCGAACGCCCCACGAGTGCCCTCGCAACCAACCATGCCCCCTTGGCGACGCGACTTCGGCTTCGATCGAGCCGTACCCGCCCTGGCCGTGGGCGCGACGTCGGGCGTGCTTTCGATCATTCGCGCCTTGTCGGTGTCCGCCTTGATCTTCGTCGGCGATCTCGAGCCGTACGCCGCGCAAGGGACCCAACTCGGTCTCGTCAGCGCCATCGTGTTGGGATTGATCCTGGTCTTCGCCAGCAGCTATCCCGGTTCGATCGCGATGGCCCAGATCGAACCGGCGGCGATTCTGGCATTGGTCGCGGCCGCCGTCGTGACCCTTGTCGGCACCGACGGCGACGCGGACGTCGCCTTCGCGACCATGACCGCCGCCATCGCGGTGGCATCGTTGGTCTTCGGCGCGACATTGTTTCTCTTGGGCGCCTTCCGGCTCGGCAACCTGGTCCGGTTCATTCCCTTCCCGGTGGTCGCGGGTTTCCTGGCCGGGGTCGGCTGGCTGCTGGTGCGCGGAAGCTTTACGACCCTGGCGTCCTATCCGCTCGGATTCGAGCATCTCGCGTCCTTGAGCGAACCCGATGCCCTCGGCCAATGGGTTCCGGGCGTCGCCTTCGGAATACTCCTCTGGTTCCTGCAACGGCGCATACGCCATTATCTCGTCATGCCGACGGTCATGGCGCTCGGAATCGCCGGGTTTTACGCCGTCGCCGCCCTGACGCAGTCCGATTTGGCCGCTCTCCGCAACCGCGGATATTTGTTCGAGGCGCGCGCGGCCGATATCCATTGGCAGCCGCCGTGGGCTTTTTTCCACGATGTCGATTGGTCGATGCTCGCCGAGTCTTTGCCGGCGATCGGCACCATGACCGTGATCAGCGTCCTGGCCTTCCTGCTGCTCGCCGGCAGCCTGGAAGTCGCGACGCGGCGCGACCTCGACCTCAACCGTGAACTCCGCGCCGTCGGAATCGCCAACATGGTCGGCGCGGGCGGCGCCGCTTTTCCCGGATTTCATTCGCTCAGCGGCACGATTCTCGCCCACCGCATGGGAGCGCCCGTACGCCTGACCGGACTGATCGCGTCGCTTATCTGCCTCGCGGCTTTTCTTTTTGGCGCGGAGGGAATGCTGTGGCTGCCGAAGACGATCATCGGCGGAATCCTGTTTTATCTCGGGTTCGATCTGTTGCTGGAATGGGCCTACGAAACCCGACTCCGGCTGTCCCGGTCCGAATATGCCCTGGTTCTGGTCGTGCTCGCGATCACGAGCGCGATCGGAATGCTCGAGGGGCTCGCGGCGGGCATTCTGATCGGCGTCGTTCTGTTCGTCGTCAATTACAGCCGCACCAGCGTCGTCCGCCATGCGCTCTCGGGAGCGGAATTTCACAGCAACGTCGACCGACCCGAACGCACCCGCGCACATCTGGCGGCGCATGGAGCGGCGATTCACGTCCTCAGGCTGCAAGGATATATCTTCTTCGGGACCGCGAGCCGCCTGTTGGCGCTGGTGCGCGCGCGCCTCGACGACCGATCCCGTTCCCGGGTCCAATTCGTCATTCTCGATTTCACCCGGGTCATCGGGCTGGATTCCTCGGCCACGCTCGGCTTCGCCCGCATGGCGCAATATGCCCAGGACCGGTCGTTTCACCTCGCCTTTTCCGGCCTTTCGCCCGAGATTTCGCATCAACTCGGGCGTGAACGGATCGACGGCGTTTCGTCCGGAAACGTCCGCTTCTTCCCCGATCTCGATCACGCGATGGAATGGTGCGAGGATCGGTTATTGGAGCGCGACCGCGACACCGATCCCGCCGCGCGCGACCCGCTCGCGGATCAGCTCAGGCGCATCGCCGGAAGCACCGGCGTCAACGTCGACGACTTTCTGTCTTACTTGGAACCGTTCGCGGTCGATCCCGGCGCGTCAATCATTCGTCAAAACGAGGAATCCAACGATCTCTTCTTCATCGAGGCCGGAAAGGTTTCGATCCGCCTCAGGACCGCCGATGGACGGGAGGCGCGTCTTCGCTCGATCGGCTCCGGCACCGTGGTCGGTGAAGTCGCGTTTTATCTCGACGTCCCGCGCTCGGCGTCGGTCGTCGCCGACCTGCCCACCACCGGCTACCGGTTGACGCGCGCGAACCTCGAACGGTTGCGCGCCGCGCGCCCGGATTTGGCCGCCATGTTCCACGAATTCATCGCCCATCGCCTCGCCGCACGGGTCGCCGAAACCGCGCGCCTGGTCGATACGCTGATCGGCTGAGGCCCTAGAACCGGTCCCGTTCCTTCTTGCCCGCCATCCGCATCAGGGTTTGCAGCGCGGTGGCGCACAGGGTTTCGCGGCCGTCCTTGCGCACGAACACGTCGGCACGGGTGATGGTAAGGGTTCGCCCCGCGCGGATGACCTGGCCGCGCGCGCGCAGCTCGTCGCCGTCGCCCGGCGCCATGATGTTGAGCTTGAACTCGACCGTAAGCACGCTGTCTTCCGGACCCATCAACGTGAAGCCAGCGTAGCCCCCCGCCACGTCGGCCAAGGTGGCGATGGCGCCGCCATGAAAATAGCCGTGCTGCTGCAACAGCTCTTCCCGTCGCGGCAGGCGAAGTTCCGTCGTTCCGTCGCCGACGCGGACGATTTCGGCGCCGAGATGCGCCATGAACGCCTGGCGTTCGAAACTGCGCCGGATGGCGGCGGCGCGCCCGGACGATTTAGCCGGCACGGGTTTTTCTCTTGTCCTTTTCGGCGAGCAGCACGAGCGAGCGCTGCTCGAAGCCATCCAACTCCTTGAGCAGCGCCACGATGTCCGCGCGCTGCCGCTCCAGGACCTTCTTGCGCTCGCGCAGCTTTTCCACGAACAGCCGCAACTGCGCCACCTCGGTCGGGTCGACGTCATAGAGATCGAGAATCTGGCGGATATCGGAGAGCGAAAAGCCGAGACGCTTGCCGCGCATGATCAGCTTGAGCCGGACCCGGTCGCGGGCGGCATAGACGCGCCGCTGTCCAGCGCGGCCCGGCGCGATCAACCCCCGATCCTCGTAAAAGCGGATGGTCCGGGTGGTCACGCCGAATTCGCGGGCGAGATCGGCGATGCCGAACGTGTCCGTCATGCCGCCGAGTGTACTTGACGTTTACGTAAAGGAAAAGGAAACTTGCCCCTTGTCGACGGGATCGGTAACGCGATCCCAGCGCATGAACGGCCGCGCCCCTGGCCCGTCTGATTCCCCGTTCATCACCCCTTATGGCTATCCCGCATTTTTCATCCACGGCGGCCACGTTTGCCGCCCTGATCGCCCTGACCGCAACGATCGACTCCTTGAGCGCGGCGTCATCCGGGCAAGGCGTATCGCCGCACTGCCGGATTCCCGACGGCATGATCGACACGCGCCAGCCGCTGCCCTTGACGGCGGCGAGGCTGGCCGCCGGTCAACCGCTCGTGATCGTGGCCGTGGGGTCGTCCTCGACCGCGGGCGCCGGCGCCAGCCGCCCCGGCGCCAACTATCCCGCGCGCCTGCGCGAGGAACTCGCCCGGCGCTTTCCCGGCGCGTCGATCACGATCTTCAATCGCGGGGTCGGCGGCGAGACGTCGCAACAAATGATCGGACGTTTCGAAAAAGACGTGCTCGCGGCTGAACCTCATCTCGTGATCTGGCAAACCGGTACCAACGCCGCGCTGCGCAAGCGTGACCCGGACCGCTTCCGCCGCGACATCGCGGAAGGACTACGGCTCCTGCGGCGGGCGGGCGCCGACGTCATTTTAATGGCGCCGCAGTTTGCGCCGCGCTTCAACGACATGCCCGACCGGATGGCGTTCATCGGAGCGATCAACACCGCCGCGATCGAGGAAGGGGTGGTTTTGTTTCCCCGTCACGCGATCATGAAATACTGGATCGACAGCGGCCGTTTCGATTTCAAGACCATGCTGTCTCCGGATGGCCTGCACCTGAACGACCTCAGTTACGACTGCATCGCGCAGTTGCTCGCCCATCAAATCGAGAGCATCGTCCGGCCGCCCGAAACCGCCCGTTCACCGCGGTGAGGGCGTTTCGGCCCCGCCCGAGACCCGCCGCGCGGCGCGATCGACGATATCGGCCAATAATAGACCCAGACAACCGTGCACCTGGTCGGCATTGAGCCTCTGCATCGCACGGCTGGGATCGTCGAATTTGACGACGCCTTCTTCAACCCAATGCTTCATGATGTCGTAACGGTTGAACAAAATGACGTTCAGGCTGTCGGCAATCCGCTGCATGTATTCGGCGTAAGGCTCGAAATTGATGATCGCGCTGGCACGCGGATTGTATTGCGGCTCGATCAAGACCACGTCGCTATGGTTCTCATGCAGCAGGGCAATGCCCGAACCGATGGCCTCGCCCATCAGGTTGACGTCAAGACCCCGCACCGCCTCGACCGAACCGGTTTGCCATATCACCACCGTCGGCTTCAGCGGGATCACCTTGGCCTCGATCGCGGCCGCCATGTCGACCGCCGTCCAGCCGCGCTGCGCCAGGTTCACCAAGGTGACCGGCACCCGTGCGTAACGGCGACTCAACTCCTCGCGGAATTTTTCGGGATAAGACTGGTAAATGGCGGTGACCCCCGCTCCGGTTCCGGCCGAGGACATGGTGCCGAGCACGACAATCCTGATCGCCTGATCCTTCTCGATCGCCTCGGCCATGCGCGGTAAAGGCGAATCCGCGCGCACAAGTTCCTCGGGCGCCCGGCACCAATCGATGCCCGGATCGCTCGCCGCCGCCCGACCCGCGTCGATCAGGCCGACGACACTCAAGGCCCAAACCGCAACCGATAATCTCATGATCGTCCTCATGTCGAAGAAGTCCTTGGCGCCGCGATGCGCGCCGCCGCTTCCTGGTTTCGGTACCAGGTCAACAGCGCGGCAAGCAGCGTCATGATCGCGATGCCCGCGGCGCTGACCGAAATCTGCGCGATCCACGTGGAATTGATTTCGGTCAGGAAGAAATGACCGGAAAAAGACAGCAACGCGCCGAGGCAAAAGATTTGCAGCGAATGTTGTCCGCAAAGGGTAATCGGTCTCGACACCCGCCATCGCAAAAACGGCGCATCCATGCGAACCGCGACCACCACGAGGTAGGCCATGGATAAAAAGTGAAATAACCGCAAAATGTCGAGATTCGTCTTGTCGATCGGATAGATCGCCTTCGCCAGTCCGCGGGGAATGACCGCCGCGAGGGACGGGTTCGACCACGATGCCACCAAAAACAGACTAAACAGCAAAAAGGACAGCGCGATCGCGACCGAAAGGCCGACCGGCAGGCGTTCGATCAGGCGAAAATCCCGCATACGGCAGAAGAAGGCTCCGATCACAAATAAAAATTGCCAAGCGAACGGATTGAAGAACCATACGCCCTCCGGATAGCCGGGCAAGTTGACGTTGAAATAACCGCCCAGCGCATAGATCGCCGCCGATCCGGTCAGCGTCATGACCGGCATGCGCTTAAGGCCCCATAGGATCGCCGGGAAAATCGCCAGCAACACCACGTAGAGCGGCAAGATGTCGAGATTGACCGGCTTGAACTTCAGCAACAACGCCTGCATCAGCGCCATGTGCGGCTCGGCGACGAACGTCGCCAAACCCATCTCGTCGGCGAACATGGGGTTGCTGTAGCGCTGACCGACATAGGTCACATGCCCGATGAACAAAGCCACCAGAAAAACGTGCGCGATGTAAATCTGCCAACAGCGCCGGAGCACCTGAGCCGAGGCGAAAAGGAACCCTTGCCGTTCCATCGAGATGCCATAGGCCAGCATCGCCGAATAACCGGAAATGAAAATGAATATTTCGGTCGCGTCGCTGAGGCCGAAATTTCGGACCGTCACCCAACTGGCGACGTTGTTCGGAATATGATCGACGAAGATGAAAAACAACGCGAGGCCGCGGAAAAAATCGAGGCGGTAATCGCGCGGCGGCTTGGCGGCGGCGGTCGTGGGTCGCACTGGGTTCGGCCCGGCGGCGGAAATAGGTGGCATCGGCGTCGTCGCGTGAACCCTTTCTTCCCGCCAATGAATACCAGCCGCCCGACGAAGCCCCTATGAGACTGGATTCCCCGGGTCTGCTCGGTTCAATTGCCAAGCAGGAGCCACGCGGCAAGCCCGAGAAAGGCGAAAAAGCCGACCACGTCGGTAACCGTGGTCAGGATCACGCCCGATCCCACCGCCGGATCGATGCCGGCGCGCGCCAGCACCAGCGGGATCGTCGAGCCGGCCAGCCCGGCGACGATCAGGTTGACGATCATCGCCATGCCGATGACGACCCCCAACGTAAAGCTTTCGAACCACATCCAGGCGACCGCGCCGGTGATCACGGCGAACAATACCCCATTGAGGCTTCCCACGACGACTTCCTTGCCGATCACGCGCGCGGCGTTGACGGGGGTCAATTCTTTGGTGGCCAACGCGCGCACCATCACCGCCAGCGTCTGGGTTCCGGCGTTGCCGCCCATCGAGGCGACGATCGGCATCAACACCGCCAGCGCGACCATTTGTTCGATGGTGGCGTCGAACCAGCCGATGACGATCGAGGCAAGGATGGCGGTCCCCAGATTGACCAGCAGCCAGGCGAAGCGCGAACGCGTGGTGTCCATGGTGGCGCTGTAAAGATCATCCTTCTTGACGCCGCCGAGCCGGAGCAGATCTTCTTCGTGTTCCTCCTGGATCACGTCGACGACGTCGTCCACCGTGACCGCTCCCACCAGTTTTCCCGTCTCGTCGACCACCGGCGCGGAAACCAGATCGCGCTGACGAAATAGAAACGCCACGTCTTCTTGGTCCATGGTCGCCGGAATGAGATGCATCTCGGTTTCCATGATCTCGTTTACCGGAACCTGCCGCCGTGTGCGCAACAATCGACTGAGGGGAATGGCGCCGATGGGCTTTTCCTCCTCGTCCACCACAAAGATGTCGTAGAACACTTCCGGCAAATCCAGATGCTCGTCATCGGCGGTGCGCCGCATGAAGTCGATGGTCTCGCCCACCGTCCAGTGAGGCGGAACCAAGACCAGTTCGCGCTGCATCAAGCGTCCCGCGCTGTCCTCGGGGTAGGTCAAGGCGTCGCGGATGGCGGCGCGATCTTCGGCCGGGATCGCCGCCAGAACCCGCTTCTGCTCGTCCTCGGGCAGTTCTTCGACGACGTTGACGGCATCGTCGCTGTCGAGTTCGCGAACGGCGGCGGCGACGTTCTCGAGGCCGAGCTTGGCGATGATGTCGTCGCGGACCTTTTCGTCCAGTTCGTGCAGAATCTCAGGGTTGAAATCGCGCCTGATGATCTCGACCAGCGCGCCGCGATCCTCGTCCGGAAGTCGCTCGATCAGGTCGGCGACGTCGGCGTAATGCAACGGTTCGAGAACCCGCTTGACGCGCGGGATGTCTTCGGCGGCGATCGCATCGGCGACCTCCTCCGCGATCCGGTCGAGCGGATAAGCTTCCGGGCTTTCCGACCCGGCATCGCGGAGGGGCTCTTCCTGCTCGGTATCCCGTTCGCTCATGGCCTATTCCTCAACGAGCGGGTAGCAAAACGGCCCGGCGATAAATCGCGCGGGCGAATCGTCCTGCGAATGCACGCCCGACGGCGTGACGCGCGTATCAAATTAATGCGCCCCTAGCGGGGCGCGGGCCGAGAAATATGGTGCGGTCGAGAAGACTCGAACTTCCACAGGGTTGCCCCCACAGCGACCTCAACGCTGCGCGTCTACCAGTTCCGCCACGACCGCGATATTTCCCCGCGGCAACATCGCTTAAGCCTTTTACTCTTGCGACGAGGCCGCAAATGACCGTTGATAACGCCCGGAAATAGCAAATCCCCCCCGCCCGCGCAAGGCAAGACCCCGGAGACGTCCGCCCCATGTCCATGCCGCCGTCGGTCGAATGGCGCGTCTCCGACACCCCGGTCCCTTATCCGGAATCCCTCGCCTTCATGGAAGCGCGGGTCGCGGACATCGGACTCGGCCGGGCGCCCGAATGCGTCTGGCTGCTGGAACATCCGCCTCTCTACACCGCCGGCACCAGCGCCGACCCGGCCGAATTGCTCGACCCGAACCGTTTTCCGGTGTTTCGGGCCGGCCGGGGCGGCCGCTACACCTATCACGGCCCCGGGCAACGGATCGCGTACCTGATGCTCGACCTCAACCGGCGGGGCCGGGACGTGCGCGCCTTCGTTTGCCGGCTCGAAGACTGGATCATCGCCGCCCTCGCCCGGGTCGGGGTGCGCGGCTTCCGCCGTCCGGGCCACATCGGCGTCTGGGTCGACATGGCCGTGCACGGCGGCAAGCCCGGCGACGAGGCCAAGATCGCGGCGATCGGGGTCAGGGTCCGCCGCTGGATCAGCTATCACGGCGTTGCGATCAACGTCGATCCCGATCTCGGTCATTTCGCGGGGATCGTGCCGTGCGGCATCGCCGATCGCCCGATGACCTCGCTGCTCGACCTCGGCATTACCGCGAGCGCGACCGACATGGACACCGCCCTGATGGCGACGTTCGCGGAAACGATGGAAGGCGAATTTAGACGCTCGAGCGCTGAATGAATCCCGCGCCGCCGGGGGGATCGCACGGCTCGACCGCGACATCCTCGACCCGCGCCGCCGAAGGGCCGCGCCGGCAGGCGGCGACCATTTCGTCGACCTTGGCGCGGGGGCCGGAAAAGACCGCTTCGACCGAGCCGCCGTCGCGATTGCGCACCCAGCCCGCGAGGCCGAGACGGCCGGCCTGCTCCACCGTCCAGGCGCGGAACCAGACGCCCTGAACGCGCCCCGTCACCACCACGCGAACGGAAATTGTTTCTTCGACCGTCAACGGAATTCCAAGATTACTTGATCGACGGTCAGGCTGTCGCCCGACTTGGCCTTGACGGCGGCGATGGTGCCGTCGCGTTCGGCGCGCAGCACGTTTTCCATTTTCATCGCTTCGATGACGGCCAATTCCTCGCCCGCCTTCACTTCCTGGCCCTCGGAAACGGACACCTTCACCAGCAGGCCGGGCATCGGCGACAGCAGGAATTTCGAGGTATCGGCGGCCTTCTTGACCGGCATCAGCCGCCACAGCGGCCCAACGTCCACGCCGAACACCAGGGCGTCGGTTTCGGTGCCGGCATGGGAGAGCCGGTAGGCGATACCATGGCGTTCAACCTGCAGGCAGAGCGGCTCGCCGTCGAAATCCCCTTCGAACAACGGTTCGCCCAATTTCCAATCGGTATGGATGCGGAACGCGCGGCCGGCGAGCGTGCCCTCGAACCCGTTCGCCGCGCGCGCGACGGTAATCGAATGATCGGCATCGCCGACGCGGACGATCCATTCATTGGCGACGCGCCGTTCATGGCCGGGAACCTGGCCGTCGATTCGCGCCGCCCGCTCCTGGTAGGCGTAATGAACGACGGCCGCCGCCGCGACCAGAACGCTGGGACGGTCGTGAACCGCGTCCCCGGGGTGGAATCCGTCGGGGTATTCCTCGGCGATGAATCCGGTCGAGAGCCGCCCTTCCCTGAAGCGGGAATGGGACATCAGGGAGGCGAGAAACGGGATGTTGTGGTTGACGCCGCGAATGTAGAACTCGTCGAGCGCGCGCGCCATGCGCCCGATCGCTTCCGCGCGGTCGCGGCCGCGGGTAATCACCTTGGCGATCATCGGGTCGTAATGGATAGAGATTTCGCTGCCCTCGGTGATGCCGGTATCGACCCGGACGTCTTCGTTCTCCTTGGGCGGAAGATAGCGGGTCAGCCGGCCGATCGACGGCAGGAACTTACGGAACGGGTCTTCCGCGTAAACGCGCGATTCCATCGCCCATCCGGTCAGCTTCACGTCCTTCTGGTCGATCGGCAGGCGTTCGCCCGCCGCGACCCGGATCATCATTTCCACCAGATCGAAACCGGTAACCATTTCGGTCACCGGATGTTCAACCTGAAGCCGGGTGTTCATTTCCAGGAAATAGAAATTGCGCTCCTGATCGACGATGAATTCGACCGTTCCGGCCGAGGAATACCCGACCGCCTTGGCCAAGGCCACCGCCTGTTCGCCCATCGCCTTCCGGGTTTTGGCGTCGAGCAAGGGCGACGGCGCTTCCTCGATCACCTTCTGGTGGCGGCGCTGGAGCGAGCATTCGCGCTCGCCGAGATAGACGACATTGCCGTGGGTGTCGCCCATGATCTGAATTTCGATATGGCGGGGATTGCGCACGAATTTCTCGACGAACACGCGGCCGTCGCCGAAGCTCGATTGCGCCTCGCTGGTGGCGCGGGCGAATCCCTCGCGGCACTCGTCGTCGTTGTCGGCGAGCCGCATGCCCTTGCCGCCGCCGCCGGCGGAAGCCTTCAGCATCACCGGATAGCCGATGGCGCGCGCCGCCTGGACCGCCGCATCCGCGTTTTCCAGCGCGGCGACGTGACCGGGAACGGTGCTGACCTTGGCCTTGGCGGCGAGTTTCTTCGATGCGATCTTGTCGCCGAGCGCCTCCATGGCTTCGGGCGAAGGGCCGATGAAGGCGATCTTGGCGTCCCGCAGCGCGCGGGCGAACGCCGCCTTTTCGGAGAGAAAGCCGTATCCGGGATGGACGGCCTCGGCGCCGGTTTCGCGGATCGCCTTGAGAATATTGTCGATGACCAGATAGCTTTGGGCCGACGGCGCGGGGCCGATCGCCACCGCCTCGTCGGCCATTTCGACGTGCAGGGAATCGCGGTCGGGCTCGGAATAGACCGCGACCGTCCTGATGCCCATGCGCCGGGCGGTCTTGATGACCCGGCAAGCGATCTCGCCGCGATTGGCGATCAGGATCTTCCTGAACATCGTCCGTTATCCGTTCCGGCCCGACGGCGTTTCGTCCCGGCGCAGGAACGCATCGAACAACCCCATCACGTAAGCGGCATGGACGGCCAGCACGCCGCCGTAGCCGACCATCGGCCACATGAACCACGGATTTTCCGGCGTCGTCGTCATATTGACGACCCCAAGGACGAATATCACCACGAAATAAACCGTCAAATGCCGGCCGAAGGCGAGCAATCGGCCGCGCGGCGCTTTTTCGTCGTCGTGGGTATCGCGCATGGGAGGATTAAAGCGGGATATTGTCGTGCTTCTTCCAGGGATTTTCGAGGGTCTTGTTGCGCAGCATCTTGAGACTGCGGCAGAGGCGCACGCGGGTATTGCGCGGCATGATCACGTCGTCGATGAAGCCGCGATGGCCGGCGATGAACGGATTGGCGAATCGCTGGCGGTATTCCTCGGTGCGCGCCGCGATCTTGGCGGCATCGCCCATGTCCTGGCGGAAAATGATCTCGACCGCGCCCTTCGGTCCCATCACCGCGATTTCGGCGCTGGGCCAGGCGAAATTGACGTCGCCGCGCAAGTGCTTGCTGCTCATGACGTCGTAGGCGCCGCCGTAAGCCTTGCGGGTGATGACGGTGATCTTGGGTACCGTCGCTTCGGCGAACGCGAACAACAGCTTGGCGCCGTGCTTGATGATGCCGCCGAATTCCTGCGACGTGCCGGGCAGGAATCCGGGCACGTCGACGAAGGTCAGGATCGGAATGTTGAAGCAGTCGCAAAAGCGCACGAACCGGGCGGCCTTGATCGACGACGCGATGTCGAGGCAGCCGGCCAGCACCATCGGCTGATTGGCGACGATGCCGACGGTCGAGCCTTCCATCCGCCCGAAGCCGGTGATGATGTTGCCCGCGTAATTGGGCTGAGTTTCGAAGAAATCGCCCTCGTCCAGGACCTTGAGGATCAGCTCCTTCATGTCGTAGGGCTTGTTCGGATTGTCGGGAATCAGCGAATCCAGCGATTCCTCGACCCGGTCCGCGCTGTCGGGGGTGGGCCGCGACGGCGGCTTCTCCTTGTTACTGCCGGGCAGGAAATCGACGAACCGGCGCAGCGACAGCAACGCCTCGATGTCGTTGTCGAAAGCGCGGTCGGCGACGCCGGAACGGCTGGTATGGGTTTGCGCCCCGCCGAGTTCCTCGTGGGTGACCTCCTCGTGAGTCACCGTCTTGACCACGTCGGGACCGGTCACGAACATGTAGGAGCTGTCGCGCACCATGAAAATGAAATCGGTCATGGCCGGCGAATAAACCGCGCCGCCGGCGCAAGGCCCCATGATCACCGAGATTTGCGGCACCACGCCCGAGGCGAGCACGTTGCGCTGGAACACCTCGGCGTAGCCGGCGAGCGAGGCGACACCCTCCTGGATGCGCGCGCCGCCGGAATCGTTGAGTCCGATCACCGGCGCGCCCACCTTCATCGCCTGGTCCATGATCTTGCAGATTTTTTCCGCGTGCGATTCGGACAAGGACCCGCCGAAAACGGTGAAGTCCTGGCTGAATACGAACACCAATCGGCCGTTGACGGTGCCGTAGCCGGTAACCACGCCGTCGCCCGGGGTCGTTTGGTTGCTCATGCCGAAATCGACGCAGCGATGCTCGACGAACATGTCCCATTCCTCGAAGGAACCGGGGTCCAGCAATACGTCGATCCGTTCGCGCGCCGTGAGCTTGCCCTTGGCGTGCTGGTTCTCGATGCGTTTTTCGCCGCCGCCCAAGCGCGCAAGGCGGCGTTTCTCATCGAGTTGGCGGATAATGTCGTGCATAAGCTCGGCTCGCTGCGAATCGGAGCTTGAGGTTATATGAGAACGTCTCGGGACGATTGACGCCAGCCCGCGTGGGCCACTCCTTATAGAAATGTCTCGGGAGACCCTTCAAGTCCGCGAAAAAATCGATATACGAACCCACCCTTTAGGGTGGTTATTAGCTACCCCCATTAATCCACGTATTCAATTCGATACTAAGGCGATATACATGCGGTTGAGGGATTAACGACAAAACGGCGTCTCGAACGCCACGTGGAAGATGCGCTCCACGTCACAAAAAAGTCTGAGTTCTGGGGAATTTTGGGCTCTAAGTATTGCCGTTCCGTGCACTTGTCCCACGGGCGGTGGATATGTGTGTTTGGCGCACGGGGATGGGGAAGTGTGGTGGCGGATTTAGATATAAGCGGCTTATCCATTTTAGTGACGGAACGGCACCAGCAGATGCGCGGGATCGTATGCGACATCCTGCGTCAGTTCGGAGTCCAAAAGGTCGCGCCGGCATCCGGCGTTTCCGACGCCTTCGGTTATTTCGCCGAAAACGGGGCCGATCTGATTATTTCCGACTGGTCGCCCGGGGTTGATGCGCTCGATTTCATCCGGCGCGTGCGCCACGATCCGTTGAGCAAGGACTTCTACGCCCCCTTCATCGTCATTACCGCGTTTTGCGACTCGCAACGGGTCTGCCTCGCCCGGGATGCCGGTATTCACGAATTTCTCGCCAAGCCTTTCGCCGCGCAGCACCTTTTCTGCCGCATCCGCTCGATCATCGAACAGCCGAGACTGTTCATCCGCCTCGCCGACTTTTTCGGCCCGGATCGCCGCCGCCGCCGGATGGTCTGGAACGGCCCCGAACGCCGCGAGCATGCCAACCGCTCCAACGCCGACCGGCGCCAAAAGGACACCCCCGTCCAACCCGACCGGCGGGGCCTCAAGGTACGCGACTCCCGACAAGAAGATCGCACTCCGCCCACACCGAGGGAGTGCGCCGCTTAATCCGTCAATCGGCGCGCGCCAATCGCGCGAACCGCCCGGCCGCCGCCAGGTCGGCGGCGATCGCGTCGCGCCGGGCGAGCGCCTCTCGGTCTTCTCCCCAGCGCTCGTTTTGCCAGGCTTCCTCAAGAACCGCGAGGACGAACGCCTCCCCGCTTTCGAGGCGCCCCTCGATCAGGGCCAGCGCCAGCACCAGCGATCCGCCGGCGGCGACCGCCAGGCCCGCGGCGGCGAGATTCCATTCGTCGAGTTCGGCGACCGCGTTGTCCAACGCGAGCATGGCTTCCGGCGGCTGCCGGACCGGCATCACCCCGACGCCGACCGCGAGCCGCGCGCCGTAACGTTCCGCCGCCCACGCCAGCCATGGTTCCCACGTCGCTTCTTGCCGTCGCGCCAGATCGGCCGGCGCCTCGGCCCGTTGGCATAAAAGATCGCTGCGCCCGTAAGCCGCGACCGCCGCGCGGAAGGAATCCCGATCATCCCGCGCACGGTCGATGGCGGTATTGGCGATCCCGGTCAGCGGCATGGAGGCCGGCACGATCTCGCTTCCCTGCGCGGCCCATTCGTCGGCGACCGCCTGCGTCAACGCCTCGGTCGGCAGGACGAGCGGGCGTCCGAGCGGCGTCCGCACCGGCCGGTCGTCCAGAGTGATCTCGAAGCCCTGGGGGGCCACCCGCACCTTAACGACGGCGTAAAACCGTTCGCGCCTGTCCATGACCCGGCTCAACGCCCGAGGATGCCCTTGAGACCGCGGCCGATGCCTTCGCCGATTCCGCGCACCGCGTCGCCAAGGTTCTCTTTCTTTTGTTCGGGCGGTTTCGGAGGCGGGGCTGCCGGCTGCGCCGGGGCCGGTTGCGGTTGCGGCCGCGGCGCGAGGCCGAGCGCGACCTGGCACGGGGAAGGGCCGGTTTTGGGGCGCTCTCCGGTCAGCATGCCGGTGATGGTGGAAAGCCCCCCCGACACCGCGCCGGTGACCGCGCCGGTCACCGCGCCGACCGTCCCGGTCACCGCCGCGAGCGGGTCGAAGCCGTAGGTTGGTTCGGCGAAGGTACCCCCGATCCGCACCTGCCCGACCAGATTGCCGAGCCCGATGCCGAGACCTTCCCGCGCTTCGGGCTTGAAGGCGAAATTCAGCGTTTCGGCGCCGAGATCGGCGCGCCCGCCCCCGGCAACGGTCATCTTGCCGGTTTCGATCGCGATCCCGTCCCGCGCCTCGGCCACCCCGCCGGTAACCTTGAATCGCGCCACCGCGCATTTGAGTTCGGTGAACTCATCCGATTTGGCGAACGGATTGAACGCGTTCAGCACCTGGGTGACGGCGTCTCCGCCCGCCAGATCGATGTATTTGTTGCCGATCCGCCCCGGGCCGAGAACGAACTTGGCGTCGCCCTCGAGGCCCGCCATCAACGCGCGCATCGAATTGCCCGCGGCGCGCAGATCGACCGCCGCCTCGGCCTTGCTGTCCCATACCATTTCCGCGAAGCCGAGATCGGCCAGCAAGCGGCCCCAGTCCACGTTGTCGCCGCCGAAGTGCGCCGCCATACGCGCGGGCACGGGCGCAGCGTCAATGGAGGTCTCGCCCTTGATTCGCCCGCCGGCGGCGGTCAGCTCCAACGGAAACGCGAGACGGCCGTCCCGGATCGTCGCTCGCGCGTCCACCTCGCGAACCGTAACCCCATTCGGCAATACGGCTTCGTCGATCTTCTGGCGAATATCCAGGTTGACGAGGCGCAAAGATTCCAGCGGCAAGGGATCGGCGGAAAACACGCGGCCGTCCTTGGCCGGCGTCCGCTCGGCCTTCGTGCCGGGGGGCAGCCATTCCTTGAGATCGACGCGGCGGGAGCGCAGCACGGCGGTGATGTCCGCGATGGGGGCGGCGAGCGAAATTCGCGCCGAACCGCTCAAATCGCTGCGCCCGACGCCGGCGTCCAGGTTCTCGATCGCGTACGCCCGCCCCTGCCCCTTGATTCGAAACGCCGCCTTGAGCGGACCGACGGCGGGGGCCTGGGCCGCGTGCGCCGGGGGCAGGACGGCGGCGACGGAGTCGGCCACAACCGTCGTTTTGAAATCGAATTCCTTCGGCGCGCGCGGGTTGACGACGTGGCCGTCGACGGCGGCCTTGACGCCCGAGGCCTCGATCTCCAACCGGACGGGATAGCGGGCGTTCGCTTCCATCAGCGTCTTGAGCGCGCCGAGTTGCCCCTTGGCCGAAACCGCCCGCCCGTCCCGCGACGCCTTGACGGCGACGGCGATCGGGCTTTCGGCATCCCGACCTTCCAGGACAAAGGCCTCGACCGCCAGATTCACGGCGGTTCCGTCGCGCGCGTCGCGATACGCGATCCGCGCGTCGCGAACGTCCACCTTGTCGAACACCGGCAGCGGCCGGCCGTCGCCACCGGGCCGGGCCGCGGACGGGCCGGCGGGCGCGATGTCCCAATTGGCGCGGCCTTGGCCGTCGATCTCGAACAAGGCATCGAGGCCGTTCAGCACCAGCCGGTTGACACGCACTTCGCCCCGGAGCAACGGCAGCAGCTGGACCTCCGCCGCCAGGCGCTTGAGGGCGATCATGTCCCGACGCGAACCCCAAGGGGCGTTGGCAAAAGTCACGCCTTCGACCGCGAGCGCCGGATTGAGCGACACTTCCACCTTGAGCGCCCCGGCGATCACCAGTTCGCGTCCGGTCGCGGCCTTGACCTGATCGGCGATCACGCCGCGATAGGTGTCGAAATCCATGGATTTCAGAACCGCGATCCCGGCGACGATCACGGCGACGGCGAGCACCACGAGCCCGCCCAGCATCTTCCCCAGGGTCTTCATGTCGGAACCCCCATGAGCGCGTCGAGGGCCTCCGGCAACTCGGCGAAACGGGAAACGATGCAATCCGCGCCGGCGGCGCGCAGCTCATCGGCGTGATGATAGCCCCAGGCCACGCCCACCGCCCGGGTGCGCGCGGCGCGGGCCATCGCCATGTCGAACGTCGTGTCGCCGATCATCACCGTCGCCGCCGGTTCGGCGCCGGCCTCGGCCATCGCCTTCATCAGCATCTCGGGATGGGGCTTGCCGGCGGCGCGGTCCGCGGTTTGCAGGGTCACGAACCGGTCGGCCAGGACATGGCGCTCCAGCGTCGCCATCAGGCCGCGATGGGATTTGCCGGTGGCGACGCCGAGCAGCCAGCCCGCCACGTCCAGCCGCTCGATCGTTTCACGCGCCCCGGGATAGAGCGGATCCTGCACCAAGTCCCTTTCGCGCAAATCCCGGAATGAGGCGATGTAGCTGGCGTGGATGCGTTCGATCGTACCGTCGGACTCCGACGGCAGCAGGACGCGGATGGCCTCAAGCAGATGCAGGCCGACCACGCGACGGATGTTTTCGGCCGACGGCTCGGCCAGTTCATGGGCGGCGCAGGCCGCGCGCATCGCCGCGACGATGGAATGCTGGCTATCGACCAGGGTGCCGTCGCAATCGAACACCGCGAGGCGGATGGGACGGGATTCGCTCATCCGCGCTCCCTCTCCCACCGCCCCGGCGCCGCCGCGCCGAGGTTTATTCGCAGTAGATGACGGAGTCGAAAATGAATTCGCGCTTGTACCACTCCGGGTTGATCCACAACCCGACGCCGATCGCGTCCTGAGCCTGCCGAGCCCGAAACACCAGCCTCTGGCCGGGCGCCATGCGCATTTTGCGTTCCGAGATCAAGGAATGATCGTCGGCGCGTAGCAGACTCACGTTCGCCAGTCCCGGCCATCGTTCGCCCTTGTTCACGACTTCGAACTGAGCGTCCTTGCCCTCGCATTTGGACGTCACGGCCAGATTGAGCTCGGGGCCTTGCGCCGCGACCGATCCGGCCGCCAGAAGCACGCTTCCCCCCAACGCCAACGCCCAAAGAAATCGGTAAGTCGTCATAGTCCTGCACACCCCAGGTTCGTTTGTTCGAAAGCAACAGTCTTAAGGGTGTATATAGTGCATTACTCATGTGCGGCAACCCTATGTTTAGGCATCTTAAAACGGGGTTTTTCCGGGCAAAGAACCTTCCCGTCGCCGAAGGGGCGATTCTCGCTCGCCGAATCGAATCCGAGGAAGCGCCAAGTCGCGTCCATGTGTTCGGGCAGCGGTGCGGCGACCTCGATCACCCCCGAACGCGGATGGGGGATGCGGATCGCCCGCGCGTGCAGATGCAGCTTGGGCGAGATGCCGTCTCCGCCTAAGAACGCGCTCTTCCCACCGTACTTGCCGTCGCCCAGAATGGGAGTGCCGAGGGCGGCGGCGTGAACGCGGAGCTGGTGGGTGCGGCCCGTTTCCGGCTCCAGCACCAGCCACGCCGCGTGCTTGCCCGCCCGGTCGGCCACGCGATAGTGCGTCACGGCGCGTTGACCGTCCTCTTCTTCCACCGCGACCCTTTCGCCCTTGGGGCCGCCTTCCTTGGCGAGCGGCGCGTCGATACGGCCTTCGGACGGATGGGGTGTGCCCACAACCGCCGCCCAATAGACTTTCCGCGCGTCGCGCCCGCGAAAAGCGGCCGCGAGCTTGGCGGCCGCGTGCGCGGTGCGCGCCAGCACCAGAACCCCGCTGGTATCGCGGTCGAGGCGATGCACCAGGCGCGGCCGCTCCGCCCCGAACCGCAGCGCATCGAGCATCGCGTCCAGATGCCGGTGGGTGCCGGTTCCACCCTGCACGGCGAGCCCGGCCGGCTTGTCGAGCACGATCACGTCGTCGTCCTTGTAGAGGATGCGCTCCGTCAGCATGCGCGCATCGGCGGCCGCGACCGGCGGTGCGGCGGCTTGGTTCGCCGCCGGGCGGCTCGCCGGCTTGCCGAGAGGCGGCACGCGCACCGTTTGCCCGGCCGCCAGCCTGAAACCGGATTTCACACGCCCGCCGTCGACCCGCACCTGGCCCGTGCGCAGGAGCTTCTCCAGCCGCCCGTGAGTCAGGTCGGGATAACGGCGGCGGAACCAGCGATCCAGGCGCAGACCGTCCTCGTCGGCGTCCACGGATACGGTCGCGACGGAAGTAGCTGGGCGCGTCACGGCAAAATCTGCCTGAGGACGGCCATGCCGAGGAAGAAGGCAAGGATGGTCAACAGCACGGACGCCGCCACATACAGGGCCGCGGGCATCAAGCGGCCCTGCGCCATCAGCAAGTTGACGTCGAGGGTGAAGGCGGAAAACGTCGTGAACGCGCCGAGAAACCCGACCGTGAGGAATGCCCGTATTTCCGGGTTCGCCGACCAGGCGAGCGCGAAGGCCTCGGCCAGCGCCCCCATGACGAAGCAGCCGATCACGTTGACCGAAAGCGTCGCCCACGGAAAGCCGGTGCCGACCCAATGGCCGACGGCACTCATCATGGCGTAGCGCGCGACCGCGCCCGCGGCGCCGCCGGCGGCAATGAACCCGATCATTTGAATCGACACGGCCTCTACCCCTTCGCGGTCGCCGCGCGCCGGTCGCGCAGCTTGTCCCAGTATTCGAGGCGCTTGGCGATTTCGCGCTCGAAACCGCGCTCGGTCGGCTCGAAGAACCGCCGCCGCGCCATCCCGTCCGGAAAATAGTTCTGGCCGGAAAACGCTTCCGGCGCGTCATGGTCGTACTCGTAGCCCTTGCCGTAGCCGAGATCGCGCATCAGCCGCGTCGGCGCGTTGAGGATGTGCATTGGCGGCATGAGCGAACCGGTTTCCTCCGCCGCGCGCTTGGCTACCCCTTCGGCCACGTAGAGCGCGTTCGACTTGGGCGCGGTGCCGAGATAGACGACGCATTGCACCAGCGCGATCTCCCCTTCCGGGCTGCCCAGGCGCTCGTAGGTGTCCCAGGCGGCGAGCGCCTGATGAACCGCCTCGGGGTCGGCCAAGCCGATGTCCTCGACCGCGAAGCGGAGCATGCGTCGGGCGATGTAGCGCGGATCTTCGCCGCCCGCGAGCATGCGCGCGAGCCAGTAGAGAGCGGCGTCGGTGTCGGAACCGCGCAAGGACTTGTGCAGGGCGCTGATGAGGTTGTAATGGCCTTCCTGGCCCTTGTCGTAGAGCGGTCGGCGGCGCTGGACGAAGGCCGCGAGCCCGGCCGCGTCGAGCGCGGTTTTGGGCGGCGCTTCGGCCAAGGCTTCGGCCATGTTGAACAGGTAGCGCCCGTCCCCGTCGGCCATGGCGCGAAGCGCCGCGCGCCCTTCGTCGGTTAGCGGCAACTTCCGGCCGAGGTCTTTCTCCGCTCGTTCCACCAGCGCATCCAGCGCGGCGTCGTCCAGGCGCTTCAGCACCAGCACCTGGCAGCGCGACAGCAGCGCCGAGATCAGCTCGAACGACGGGTTTTCGGTGGTCGCCCCGACCAGGGTCACGGTGCCGTCCTCGACGTAGGGCAGGAACCCGTCCTGCTGGGCGCGATTGAAACGGTGGATTTCATCGATGAACAGCAGGGTTCCCTTGCCCACCTCGCGGCGCTTACGCGCGGCGTCGAACACGCGGCGGAGATCGGCAACGCCCGAAAACACGGCCGAAAGCGGCTCGAAGTACAGCGACGTGTGTTCGGCGAGCAACCGGGCGATGGTGGTCTTACCGGTGCCGGGCGGCCCCCAAAGGATGATGGAGCCGAGCTTTCCCGCCCGCACCATCCGTCCGATCGGTCCGTCGGGCCCAAGCAGGTGGTTCTGGCCGACCACCTCGTCGAGCGACTTGGGCCTGAGCCGGTCGGCCAGCGGCCGGGGGGCCTGCGCTTCGAACAAGGTACTCATCGCCCGATCACCACCGACAGCCGCTGGCCGCCGCGATCGAGGGCGATCGCCCAGCGTTCCGTCGGACGCTCCAGCATCTGGGCCAATTCGCGCACCGTTTCCACCTTGCGCCCGTTCAGTTCGCGCACCGCGTCGCCGGGGCGGAATCCAAACCGCGCCGCCGGCGATCCGCCGCGAACCTGGAGCACATAGACCCCGGCGGGAAAACGCTCGCCGCCGAGTTCCTCGGCCAGCGCCGGGGACATGTTGGCGACCACCGCCCCGGCCAGCGGATGAGCGCCGGAAAGCGCGTTCAAATCGCGCGGGGGGTCCTCCACCGGCGCCTCGAGCGCTGCGCGCACCTCGACGGCCGTGCCCTTGCGCCACAGCTTGAGGGTCGCAGTATCGCCGACCGGGAGGATCGCAATGCGATAGCGAAGCGCGTTGTCGTCCTCGATCTCGCGCCCGTTCACGGCGAGGATCACGTCGCCCGGACGCACTCCCGCCTTGGCCGCCGGGCTCTTGGGATGGACGGATTCGACCACCGCGCCGATAGGCCGGGACAGCTTCAATGAGGAGGCGTCGTCGGGACCGACGGCGCGGGTGACGGCGCCGAGCCAGGGCCGGACCAGGCGCCCGTCGCCCTTGGCAAAACCCGCGATCACGGCGCGCACCATGGTCGAGGGGATGGCGAAGCCGATGCCGTGCGAGCCGCCCGAGCGCGAGAAGATGGCGGTATTGATCCCGACCACGCGCCCGTCCATGGCCAACAGCGCGCCGCCGGAATTGCCGGGATTGATGGCGGCGTCGGTCTGGACGAAGGAGTTGAGGTCAGAGACGCCGACGTTGGTGCGCGCAAGCGCCGAAACGATGCCGCTGGTCACGGTCTGGCCGACCCCGAACGGATTGCCGATGGCGAGCACGATATCACCGACTTCGAGCGCGTCCGAATCCCCGAGGTCGAGGTGCGGCAACGGCTCGCCCGCCTCGACCCGCAGGATGGCGATGTCGGTGCGCTCGTCGCGCCCGATCACCTGGGCCGGAAACTGGCGGCGGTCCGCCAAGACGACCACGATCTGGTCGGCGCCCTCGATGACGTGGGCGTTGGTGACGATCAGCCCCTCGGGGCGCAGGATCACGCCCGAACCGAGGGAGTTCTGGGTCCGCTCGCGCTGACCCTCCAAGCCGGGAAACGCCTCTCCGAAAAACCGGCGAAAGAAAGGATCGTCGAACAGGGTCGGCCCGCGCCGCGTCCGCACCACTTTGCTGGTGTAGATGTTGACCACCGCCGGCGCCGCCTTGCGCACCAGGGGCGCGAAAGACGCGTGCATTTCGGCGCGGATCTGCGGCACGCGCGTGTTTTCGGCCGCCCACGGCGTGGCCGGACCGACGGCCAAGGCCGCCGCCAGGGCGAGGAGAAACGGCACGCGCGCAACGAACGTCATGGCAAGGTCCTCGCGGACACATTCGGCACGGGATAGGCCAGTATACAGCCGCGCCGAAGCCGCCTTCGGCACGGTAAAAATGGGTTAACCCATTGATTCCCCGAAAGGGTTATCGAAATAAGCCCGTTTTCATTATCATTCATTATCATTTCGTCCGGCTCGCTGCGGTTTGGTCGGCATAGGTAATATATCCTATCCGTCCGTCATCGTCAAAAGCATAAGGCGGCCCGTCGCCGACGGACCGCCCTCGCAAAAGCCAAACCGTGATGCGCGCGGAAAGCGCGCGACGTTTTACGCCGCGGCGGGCGTTTCGGCCTTGGCCGCTTCCTCGGCCGCCTTCTTGGCGCGCGCGCGGTCGGCGGCGCCCTTGGCGGCGCGGTCGCGGTCGACCAATTCGATCACGGCCATCGCCGCCGCGTCGCCGTGGCGGAACCCGGACTTGAGCACGCGGGTATAGCCGCCCCTGCGGGTCTTGTAGCGGGTCGCGAGCGGCCCGAACAATTTTTGCACCACCTCGTTGTCGCGCAAAGTCGCCGCCGCCTGGCGCCGGGCGGCGAGCGTGCCTTTCTTGCCGAGCGTTACCAGCCGTTCGGCGTAACGCTTCAATTCCTTGGCTTTGGGCAGCGTGGTCGAAATCTGCTCGTGACGAAACAGCGCCGTCGCGAGGTCGCGCAGCACCGCGTGGCGGTGCTGCGTCTTCATGTTCAGTTTGCGGCCTCGTTTGGCGTGACGCATGGGCGGGATTCCCTTTCGGCGATCTCAGTACGGTTCTTCCAGCTTCTTGGCCAGTTCTTCGATGTTCTCCGGCGGCCAATTGGGAATCTGCATGCCGAGGTGCAGGCCCATGTGGGCGAGCACTTCCTTGATCTCGTTGAGCGATTTGCGCCCGAAATTGGGGGTGCGGAGCATTTCCGCCTCTGATTTCTGGACCAGATCGCCGATGTAGATGATGTTGTCGTTCTTGAGGCAGTTCGCCGAACGCACCGACAACTCCAGTTCCTCGACCTTCTTCAGCAGGTTGCGGCTGAACGGCAGGTCCTCGCGCGCTTCCACCGCGGTGGCGAGTTTCGGCTCCTCGAAGTTGATGAACAGCTGCATCTGGTCGGTGATGATGCGCGCCGCGAGCGCGACCGCGTCCTCGGGGCTGACGGTGCCGTTGGTGGTGACGTCGAGGGTCAGCTTGTCGTAATCGGTGTATTGGCCGTGGCGGGTGGCATCGACCTTGTAGGCGACCTTCCGCACCGGCGAAAAGACCGCATCCACCGGAATACGGCCGATCGGCGAATCCTCGGGACGGTTCTGGTTGGCCGGCACGTAGCCTTTGCCCGATTCGACCACCAATTCCATGTTCAGCGTCGCCTTCTTGTCGAGCGCGCAAATGACGAGGTCCGGATTGAGGATCTCGATATCGCCGCCCGCGGAAATCATGCCGGCGGTCACTTCGCACGGACCTTCGGCGGTCAGCGTCATGCGTTTCGGCCCATCGCCGTGCATCTTGATGGCGAGCATCTTGATGTTGAGGACGATGTCGGTGACATCCTCGCGCACCCCGGCGATGGTCGAGAATTCATGCAGCACGCCGTCGATCTGGATCGAGGTGACCGCCGCACCCTGGAGCGACGACAGCAACACCCGCCGAAGCGAATTGCCGAGCGTCAGTCCGAAACCGCGCTCGAGCGGCTCGGCGATGATGGTCGCCCGCCGTTTCGGATCGTCGCCCGCGTGGATTTCCAGCTTGGACGGCTTGATCAGCTTTTCCCAATTTTTCTGAATCACGGATGACCCTCTTATTCGCTATGACTTGCGGCAAGGCGCCGGAGGCGCCGAGCGAGACCGAAGAAAGACGGCGTTCGGAGACGCCTAGACCCGTCGGCGCTTGCGCGGCCGGCAACCGTTGTGCGGGATCGGCGTCACGTCGCGGATGGCGGTGATGGTGAAGCCGACGTTCTGCAGGGCCCGCAACGCGGATTCGCGCCCCGAGCCGGGACCCTTGACTTCCACTTCGAGCGTTTTCATGCCGTGTTCGAGCGCCTTGCGTCCGGCCGCTTCGCCCGCCACCTGGGCGGCATAGGGCGTCGATTTGCGCGATCCCTTGAAACCCGAGCTGCCGGCCGACGCCCAAGCGATGGCGTTGCCCTGCGCGTCGGTGATGGTGATCATCGTGTTGTTGAAGCTGGCGTTCACGTGCGCGGTGCCGGAGACGATGTTCTTGCGCTCCTTGCGTCGCGCGCGCGTCGGCTTGGCGTCGGCGGCGGCGGCCGGAGCGGAAGACTGTGCGGGTTTGGCCATGATCGTTCCTTGCGAGTGACTTCGAGCGACGGTCGAACGGACGTATCCGAAACGGCGGGCGGATCAGCCCTTGGCGACTTTCTTCTTGCCGGCGATGGCGATGCGCACGGGGCCCTTGCGGGTGCGCGCGTTGGTATGGGTCCGCTGGCCGCGGACCGGCAGGCCGCGACGATGACGCAAACCCCGATAGCAGCCGAGGTCCATCAGGCGCTTGATGTTGGTGGCGACTTCGCGGCGGAGGTCGCCCTCGACCGTGTAGTCGCGGTCGATGGCCTCGCGGATGCGGAGAACCTCTTCCTCGGTCAGCTGATTGACCCGCCGGTTGGCCGGAATCCCGACTTCGGTGCAGATCTTTTTCGACAGCACCGGGCCGATGCCGTAGATATACGTGAGGGCGACCTCGACCCTTTTGGCGGTCGGAATGTTCACACCAGCGATTCGCGCCAAGGCCGGTTCTCCTTAAGTATCTGGAAATAAAAGATAATCTCTCCGCAAGGGCGGAAAGAGGCGCGGATTATACGCGCGATTGGGGGTCTGTCAACCATCCTACCCTCTCTCCTACCCCCTTCTTTCAGCCAATAACGGCCGCGATTTGGCGGGTGACTTCCGGGATCGGGGCCATGCCGTCGACCCCCTTCAGATTGCCCTTTTTCTGGTAGTAACCGGCGATCGGGGCGGTCTGGGCATGGTAGGCCTTGAGCCGGGAGCGCACGGTATCGGCATTGTCGTCGGCCCGGCGGGTGAACTCCTTCCCGCCGCACTTGTCGCAGACCCCCTGGGTCTTGGGCATCTGCAGGGTGTCGTGGTAGCCCGCCCCGCATTTGGCGCAGGAGTAGCGCCCGGTGATGCGGCTGATCATGGCTTCGTCGTCGACCCGCATTTCGATCACGTGGTCGATCTTGAGCCCCGCCTTCTTGAGCATGGCATCCAGCGCCTCGGCCTGCGGGATGGTGCGCGGGAAACCGTCGAGGATGAAGCCGTTCCGGCAGTCGGGCTTGGCGATCCGGCCTTCGATCATTTTCACGATCAGATCGTCCGGAACCAGTTCGCCCTTCTCCATGATCGCCTTTGCCTTGCGGCCCAGTTCGGACCCGGCCGCGACCTCGGCGCGCAGCATGTCGCCGGTCGACAGCTGAACGATCTTGTGCTTGTCCTGGACGATCTTGGCCTGGGTGCCCTTGCCGGCGCCCGGCGGCCCGAGAAGAATGAGATTCGGCATGGTTACTTCTTTCCCCGCAATTTGGCTTTCTTGATGAGGCCCTCGTATTGGTGGGCGAGCAGGTGGGACTGGATCTGCCCGACCGTATCGAGCGTCACCGTGACCACGATCAGGAGGCTGGTGCCGCCGAAATAGAACGGCACCGAATACTTGGCGATCAGGAATTCCGGCAGCAGCGATATCGCCACCAGGTAGAACGCGCCGACGACCGTGAGCCGCGTCAGCACGCGATCGAGGTATTCCGACGTGTTGACGCCGGGGCGGATGCCGGGGATGAAGCCGCCGTATTTTTTCAGGTTGTCGGCGGTTTCGACCGGGTTGAAGACGACCGCGGTATAGAAAAACGCGAAGAACGCGATCAGCAGCGCATAGATGATGAGATAGAGCGGCTGGCCGTGGCCGAGATAAGCGGCGACCGTGGTCAGCCATTCCGGCCCCTGCCCGGCCTGAAAGCTGATCAGCGTGAGCGGCATCAGCAGGATCGAGCTCGCGAAAATCGGCGGGATCACGCCCGAGGTGTTGATCTTGAGCGGCAGATGCGAGCTTTCGCCGCCGAACAGCTTGTTGCCCATCTGGCGCTTCGGGTACTGGACGATGATGCGCCGCTGCGCCCGCTCGACGAAAACGATCACGAAGATGACCGCGACCGCCATCACCAGGAAAAAGATGATGAGCGGGGTCGCCAGCGCGCCGGTCCGGCCCAACTCCAGGGTGCCGGCGAGCGCCTGCGGCAGGTTGGCGACGATGCCGCTGAAGATGATGAGCGAAATGCCGTTGCCGATGCCGCGTTCGGTGATCTGCTCGCCGAGCCACATCAGGAACATGGTGCCGCCGGTGAGCGTGACCACCACCGAAAAGCGGAAGAAGTAGCCCGGATCGGGCACCGCCGGACCGACGCTGGAGGTCATGCCCTCGATGCCGGTGGCGACGCCGTAGGACTGCACCACCGTGATCAGCACCGTGAGATAGCGGGTGTACTGGTTGATCTTCTTGCGGCCGACCTCGCCTTCCTTCTTGAGGGCCTCGATCTGGGGCGAAACCGCGGCCATCAGCTGCATGATGATCGCCGCCGAGATGTACGGCATGATGTTGAGGGCGAACACGGTCATGCGCCCGAGCGCGCCGCCCGCGAACATGTCGATCATGCCGAGGATGCCGCCCGCGTTCTGGCGGAAGATGTCCTGCATCACCGCCGGATCGATCCCCGGCAGCGGCACGTAGGTGCCGAAGCGGTAGACGATCAGGGCGCCGAGCGTGAACCAAATCCGCTTCTTCAGTTCGGTCGCCTTGGCGAACGCCCCGAAGTTGAGGTTGGCGGCAAGCTGTTCGGCGGCGGAGGGCATGTTCCGGCTCCGTAACTCGACTACGGCGATGTCAGCGGCTTAGCCCTTGTCGGGCTTGGGCGCGCTCTTGGCTTCGGCCTTGGACGCCTTGGGCACCTTGGCTTCGGCTTTGGGCTTCGATTTGGCTTCGGCCGCCTTGGCCTCGGCGGCGGCGGCGGCCTTGGCGCGATCGGCCTTGGCCTGGACTTCGGCGGCGTCGCGCTTGAGCTTTTTGCCGCGCGTCGGCCGCTCCGGCTTTCCGGGCGGAAAAGCCACTTGGCCGCCGGCCTTGACGATCAGGTCGAGGGCGCCTTTCGACGCCGCCGCGACGGAGAACTTGATCGGCGCCTTCAGTTCGCCCTTGGCCAGCAGCTTGACGCCGTCGCGTTCACGACGGATCACGCCGGCCGCGATCATCGCCGCGCCGTCCACGAGCGCGTCCGGCTTCAGGCGGCCGGCGTCGATCGCGCGCTGCACCTGGCCGAGATTGACCTCGACCAGTTCGCGACGGAAGGGATTGTTGAAGCCGCGCTTCGGCAGGCGGCGATAGAGCGGCATCTGACCGCCCTCGAACGACAGCACGGAAACGCCGCTGCGCGCGGTCTGGCCCTTGCCGCCGCGCCCGCCGGTCTTGCCCTTGCCCGAGCCGATACCGCGACCGATGCGCTTGCGCACCTGCGTCGCCCCGACATTGTCGCGGATTTCGTTCAACTTCATGGTCGCCGTCCTTTATCTACTTTGCCGTGTCAACCTTCAGCAAATGCTGAACCTTGGCGATCATGCCGCGCACCGAGGGCGTATCCTCGAGCTCGCGGCTGCGGTGCAGCTTGCCGAGGCCGAGGCCGATCAGCGTCGCCTGCTGATCCCGGGTGCGCTTGCCGGCGCTGCGCACCTGGGTCACGCGCACGCGGTTCTTGGATTTCGGGTTCATCGCCGATCAATCCTTGTCGCCGGGGCCGGCTTCGCCGCGCCGGCCGACCAGATCGCCGACCTTCTTGCCGCGCCGGGACGCGACCACGCGCGGCGACATCATGCCCTTGAGGGCGGCGAACGTCGCCTTGACCATGTTGTGCGGATTGGCGGTGCCGACCGATTTGGCGACCACGTCGTGGACGCCCATGGTTTCGAACACCGCGCGCATCGGGCCGCCGGCGATGATGCCGGTGCCGGGATCGGCCGCGCGCAGCACGACGCGCCCGGCGCCGTAATGGCCGACCAGATCGTGATGGAGGGTGCGCCGGTCGCGCAGCGGAACCCGGATCATGGCGCGCTTGGCCTGATCGGTCGCCTTGCGGATCGCTTCCGGCACTTCGCGCGCCTTGCCGGTGCCGTAGCCGACGCGGCCCTTGCCGTCGCCCACCACCACCAGCGCGGCGAAGGCGAAGCGGCGGCCGCCCTTCACCACCTTGGCGACGCGGTTGATACTGACCAGCCGGTCGACGAGATCGGATTCCTCGCGCGATTGACCTTCGCGCGCTTCGCGGCCTTCCCGGCCCTCGCGCGGCTCGCCGCGCCCGCGCCCACGGCCACGGCCGCCGGCCCGCCCGCGCCCGCGCGGACGTTCCGTGGTGGTTTCGCCCGCTTCTTCCGTCTCCGCCGTTACCTGGATATCCGCCATCGCTTGCGACTCCTTCGATGAATTCCGTTCGCCTAAAACGACAAGCCGCCGGCGCGGGCGGCGTCGGCCAGCGCCTTGATGCGGCCGTGGTAGCGATAGCCGCCGCGATCGAACACCACGTCCTTGATTCCGGCCTTAAGCGCGCGTTCGGCGATCAGCTTGCCGACTTCGCCCGCGGCGGCGACGTTGGCGCCGTTCTTGAGGCGCGCGCGCGATTCCTTTTCCAACGTCGAGGCGGCCGCCACCGTGACGCCCTTTCGGTCGTCGATGACCTGAACGTAGATGTGCCGGCCGGAGCGGAAGACCGAAAGGCGCGGGCGACCGCCGCCCGTGCCCCTGGCGATGTGCCGACGGATGCGCCGCTTGCGCCGACCGAATAGAACCTTGGATTTGGCCATGGCTGCTACTTCTTCTTGCCTTCCTTGCGGAGAATCTGTTCGTTCGCGTACTTGATCCCCTTGCCCTTGTAGGGTTCGGGCGGGCGGAAGCTGCGGATGTTGGCGGCCACTTGGCCGACCAGGCGCCGGTCCGAACCGGTGATCGCGATCTGGGTCTGCTCCGGACAGGCGATCTTGATGCCGGCGGGGATCGGATAGCGGACTTCGTGGCTGTAGCCGAGCTGCAGGACCAAATCCTTGCCCTGGATCGCGGCGCGGAAGCCGACCCCGCTGATATCGAGCTTTTCCGAATATCCGGTCGTCACGCCTTCGAACATGTTGCGGATGCCGGCGCGGGCCGTGCCCCACATCCGGCGCGCTTGATGGGTTTCGGAGGCTGGCTTGACGACGATCTTGTCGTCCTCGCGCGCGAGGACGACGTCGCGGCCGTAGTCGGCCGTCAACTCGCCGAGCTTGCCCTTGGCGGTGACCCGGGTTCCGGCCAACTCGACCGTGACTCCGGCGGGCACCTTGACGGGATTTTTTCCGACGCGGGACATGGTTGCGTTCCTCAAACCCTCTAGAACACGCGACAGAGCACTTCGCCGCCGACATTGGCGGCGCGCGCTTCCGCGTCCGACATCACGCCGCGCGGCGTGGACAGGATCGAGATGCCGAGGCCGTTGTAGACCTTGCTCAGCTCCTTGATCTTGGAATAGACCCGCCGGCCGGGGCGCGACACGCGGGAAATTTCGCGGATCACCGGATCGCCCTCGTGGTACTTGAGTTCGATGCGGATTTCGCCGACGCCGGGGCGAACCTCGGTGGTGGCGTGGTCGCGGATGAATCCCTCGCGCTTCAGCACATCGAGCACGTCGCTGCGGAATCGCGACGCCGGCACGGTCACCTCGCTCAGGCGGGCGTACTGGCCGTTGCGAATCCGCGCGATCATATCGCCGATGGGATCGGTCATCGCCATATCCGGGTCTCCCTTACCAGCTCGACTTGATCATGCCGGGGATCTGTCCCGACGAGCCGAGCTCGCGAATCGCCATGCGGCACAGCTTGAATTTCCGGTAGTTGCCGCGCGGGCGTCCGGTCAATTCGCAGCGCAGGCGAAAGCGGCTCGGCGAGGAGTTGCGCGGCAGCTGCGCGAGCTTGAGCCGCGCGGCGAACCGTTCCTCCGGCGACAGCGACTTGTCGCTCGCGAGCGCCTTCAGCTTGGCGCGGCGGGCGGCATGCTTTTTCGCCAGCCGGCGGCGCTTTTCGTTCCTTTCGACGGCACTTTTCTTAGCCATACCGTATCGCTCCTGAGTTACCGATCATTCCCAGTCAGGACGCAAAGGGCACGTCGAAGCCCTTGAGCAGGGCCTTGGCCTCGGCGTCCGTCCTGGCGGTGGTGCAAATCACGATGTCCATGCCCCGGGTCTTCTCCATCTGGTCGAAGTCGATCTCGGGAAACACGGTCTGTTCCTTGAGGCCGATGGTGTAGTTGCCGCGTCCGTCGAAGCTTTTGCCCGAAAGCCCGCGGAAGTCCTTCACGCGCGGCAGCGCGACGTTGACCAGCCGATCGAGGAATTCGTACATGCGCTCGCGCCGGAGTGTGACCATGCAGCCGACCGGCACGCCCTTGCGCAGCTTGAAGGTGGCGATCGACTTGCGCGACATGGTGACGACGGGCTTTTGCCCGGCGATTGCCGTCAGTTCCTTGACCGCGCCTTCGATCTTCTTCTTGTCCTGCGAC
>CAYPQV010000014.1:0-94211 GCA_964412955.1 uncultured Hyphomicrobiales bacterium | reverse complement strand
AACGGCAGGCCGAGGCGCTTCAGGATTTCCTCGGCGCAGCCGGTCATGCGCTCGTGCTCGGCCTCGGAATGGTCGGGATGCGCGATCGACACCAGTTCGACCTTGGTGAACTGGTGCTGGCGCAGCATGCCGCGCGTGTCCTTGCCCGCCGCCCCGGCTTCGGAGCGGAAGCACCAGGTCATCGCCGTCATCCGTTTCGGCAGTTGCGCCTCGTCGAGGATTTCGCCCGCGACCAGGTTGGTGAGCGGCACCTCGGCGGTCGGGATCAGCCACATCCCGTTTTCGGTGCGGAACAGGTCGGTGCCGAACTTGGGGAGGTTGCCGGTGCCGAACGCGGCGGCGTCGTTGACCAGCGCGGGCGGATTGACCTCGGTGTAGCCAAATTCGCCGGTGTGCACGTCGAGCATGAATTGGGCGAGCGCGCGTTCGAGCCGCGCCAGCGCGCCGGTCAGCACCACGAAACGGGAGCCGGAGATTTTCGCCGCGCGCTCGAAATCCATCAGGCCGAGCCCTTCGCCGATGTCGAAATGCTCGCGCGGCTTGAACGGGAACTTGGCCGGCGCGCCGACGCGCCGGACTTCCTGGTTGTAGTCGGCGTTGTCGCCGTCGGGCACGTCGGCGGCGGGCACGTTGGGCATCAGCGCGAGCCGGGCGTCGAGATCGGCCTGCAGACGCTCGGCCTCGGCCTGGAGCCCGGCCTCGATTTCCTTGTCGTGGGCAACCTCGTTGAGCAGGTCGTCCGCGTTCTCGCCGCGCGCCTTGCGCCCGCCGATCTCCTTGGCGAGGCGGTTGCGCTTGGCCTGGGTTTCCTGGGCGCGGGTCAGCGCCTTGCGCCGCGTCTCGTCGAGGGCGATCAGCTCCGCCGATTGGGGGGGCAAGCCGCGCCGCTTGAGGGCGGCGTCGAGGGCGCCGGGATTTTCGCGAATCCACTTGATGTCGAACATGGCGAACCTTATAGGCCGCGACGCCGGGTTTCGTCCATGCGCCTCTGACGGCTCACGGTCCTAAGGCGCGCGGGCGATGTCCTTGGACGGCGATTCCCCGGCCGGCCCGCCCCGGGAGCCCGATTCGTCCTCCGCGTCGGTTTCATCCTCGTCCGCCTCGTCGGCGCCGCGCGCGCGTTCCATCATCCGCACCGACAGGATCGAAATTTCGTAGAGCAGCATGATCGGCACCGCGAGGCCGATCTGGCTGATCGGATCGGGCGGGGTCAGGACGGCGGCGGCAACGAAGGCGAGCACGATGGCGTAGCGGCGTTTTTCGCGCAGTCCCTTGGAGCCGATCATGCCGAACCGGGCCATGAGCGTGAGCAGTACCGGCAATTCGAAGCTGAGCCCGAACGCGAAGATCAGCTGCATCACCAGCGACAGGTATTCGTTGACCTTGGCTTCGAGCTGGATCGGCAGGTGGCCGCCGGCGGCCGGGGCCTCGAAGCTCAGGAAGAACGTCCACGCCATCGGGAACACGAAGTAATAGGCGAGCGCCGCGCCGGCGAGGAACAGCAGCGGCGTCGCGACCAGGAACGGCAGCAGGACCTTCTTTTCGTTCTTGTAGAGGCCGGGCGCGATGAACATCCACATCTGGCCGGCGACGTAGGGAAACGACACGCAGAAGGCGGCGAAGAACGCGACCTTGAGGTAGGTGAAGAACGCTTCGTGCAGCGCGGTGTAGATCAGACGCCGGTTGAGGTTGAGCTTTTCGAAGACGTCGGCGAGCGGTTGCACCAGAAAATCGTAAATGTCGGCGGCGAAGTAATAGCAGACGAAGAATGCTACTATGAAGGCGACGGACGAACGGAGAAGCCGCTGCCGGAGCTCGATCAGGTGATCGAGCAAGGGCATTTTCTTGTCGTCGCCGGTGTCGGTCTCGACCGGTTCGGCCACGGCGCCCTACCCTGTCCCGGTCGGCTTGGCGGCGGACGAATCATTTGGCCGGGGGGATTCGCTCGCGGCGGGCGGCGACGACTCGGTCGGCGCCGTCGCGGCGGGCATGGTCGAGCTTGCCGAGGAATCCTGGGTCAGCGCGCGGGCCGACGCATCGAGCGATTTTTCGATCCCGCTCAGGTCGAGGTCCTTGGCCAGCTCGCCGGTGGGATCGACCACCTTGGCGATTTCGGATTTGGCGTCGGTCGACTCCAGGCTTTGGATTTGCTTGCGGACGTCCTGCAGGTCCGCCTCGCGCACCACTTCATCGATGCCCTGCTGGAACTCGCGGGCGAGCGCGCGCGCCTTGGCCGCCCAGCGGCTGACCGCGCGGATGGCGGTCGGCATGTCCTTCGGACCGATCACCAGCAGGGCGACGACGCCGATGACCAGAAGCTCCTGCCAGCCGATGTCGAACATCGCTAATCGGCGCCCGCAATGGCGTCAGGTTGATGGCGTGGGGTGGATATCAGTTGGGGCGCGTGTTCCCCGACGCGGTCGGCGCGGCGCCGGCCCCCGACTGCGCCGGCTGCTGCGGCTGGGTCGTGGTCGTGGTGCCCTGTTGAGCCTGGACGTCGATCGTCTTCTTGGCTTCGGCCCCTTCGGCGGTCGCTTCGCCTTCCTCGCCTTCCTTGAGGTTCTTCTTGAAGGACTTCAGGCCGCGGCCGAAGTCGCCCATGAGCTTGGAGATCTTGCCGCCGCCGCCGAACAGGATCAGAACGACCGCGAGAACGATCAGCCAATGCCAAATGCTGAAGGTACCCATGAAAACACCCGCCAACTCATTGTAAACCCAGGATAAGCCGACAGGACGCCGGCCCGCGCCGCCGATAATGGCAGAAAGGATGGGGTGCCGCAACGCACCCGCGCCCCCGAAGGAACGCCGTTACCGCTTAGATCGCCTGGAAATCCCGCCGGCGCAAGCGCCGGGTCTTATTCTTTCCCGGCCTCTTCGCCTTCGGGGTCGAGCGGTTCGGGCGCCTCGTCCTCGGCCCGGTCGGGTTCGGTATCGACCAGTTCGTTCTCGTTCGCGAGTTCGCCGCGCGCGCGATAGGCGTTCAGCGCCGGACGCGCGTCGAGCAGGCCGGCGGCCGCCAGTTCCTCCATGCCGGGCAGATCCTTGGTGCTTTCGAGCCCGAAGTGGTCGAGGAACGCGTCCGTGGTCAGCCACGTCACCGGACGGCCCGGCACCTCGCGCCGGGGACCGGGCTTGATCCAGCCGCGCTCGAACAGCCAATCGAGCGTGCCCTTGGAAATCTGGACGCCGCGAATTTCCTCGATCTCGGCGCGCGTCACCGGCTGGTGGTAGGCGACGATGGCGAGCGTCTCGACCGCCGCGCGCGAGGGCTTGCGCGAGACCTCGACCTCGACCCGAAGCCGCGAGCCGAGATCGGGCGCGGTGCGGAACGCCCACGCCTTGCCCACCGGCACGAGGTGAACGCCGCGCCCGGCGTAATGCTCCCGCAACTCCTCGAGGATCGATTTCAGCTTCACCCCTTCCGGCAAATAGCGCGCGAGCGCGCGTTCGCCGACCGGCTCGGCGGACGCGAACAAAAGCGCCTCGATCACGCGCGCGTGGTCCAAGGTCGCGGCCGCGTCGGGGCTCGCGGATTCCGCCGCCGTCTCGGTCGCGGGTTCGGGGCGCGAATCGTCGGACGCGGACGTGTCCGGCGCGGCGGCGATGTCGTGGCCGTCGTCGGGAAGGGTCATGTTCGGGGAGTCTCCGTCGAAGCATCGGGGGGCGCGTCCGGCGGCGGGGCGTCGGCGCGCGCCGTCGGATCGGCCGTGCGCATGAAGATCGGACCGTAGGCGGAATCCTGGCGGATGCGGATCAGTCCCTGGCGCGCGAGTTCGAGGCTCGCGGTGAACGTGGACGACACCGCCGAACGCCACACCAGCGCGCCGCGCACGTTGCGCGGAAGGTAGCGCCACAGCACCTCCCAGTCGGGGACGTGGCCGACCACGCCGCGCAGGCGTTCGAGCGCGTCCTCGACCGTGAAAATCTCGAACGCCTCGATATGCAGCACGCCCTTGCCGCCGGTGCGGCGCGCGTCGCCGTAGGCCTTGAGCATCTCGTAAAGCGACAGGTCGATCACCGTGCGCAGGGACGGCGCGATCGGTTCCGGCGCGCCGCGCGCGTAGAAGCCGTGGCCGAGCCGGGGCCGCGCCATCATCCGGGCGCCGGCCTCGCGCATCGCCTCGAGCCGGCGCAGCTGGAAGGCGAGCGCGGCGGCCATTTCCTCGCCGCTCGGCTCCTCCCCGCTTTCTTCCTTGGGCAGCAGCAGCTTGGACTTGAGGTAGGCGAGCCACGCCGCCATCACCAGATAGTCGGCGGCGAGTTCGAGGTCGCGCCGGCGCGCCTCGGCGACGAAGGCCAGGTACTGGTCGGCCAGCGCCAGGATCGAGATTTGGGCGAGATCGACCTTCTGCTCGCGCGCCAGCATGAGCAGCAAATCGATCGGACCCTCGAAGCCTTCGAGCGAGACGACGAACGCCCCCTCGCCGCTCGGCGCCTCGACCCGTGGCTCGTCCTCGAAGTCGGAAACCTGCATGAATCAGTGCCCCTCGGCGTTCGTCAGCGCACGCCGGCGAGCGCGAACGCGGTTTCCACAAGATACCCCGCGGGCGCGCCCACCAGCCACCAGAATAGATTGAGGTCTGCCCCGATCGCGCGGCCGAGCCACGGCAGCAGAAAAAGAGCCCCTAGAATCAGGAGAATACCGTGACGCTCCAACCGGGCGAGCGCGCGCGCGGGCGACTCGGGCAAGACACCGACCGCGATCCGCCCGCCGTCGAGCGGTGGAATCGGGAGCAGGTTGAACAGCATCAGCACCGCGTTGATCCAGGCGGAATTGACCAGATTGTGGGCGGCCCACTCCGCACCCGCGCCCCAGCCCGCCGGCGGAATCGCCGTCAGCGCCTTGAGCCCGAGCGCGGACGCCGCCAGCAGCAGCAGGTTGGCGAGCGGCCCGGCGGCCGCCACCAGCACCATGTCCCGGCGCGGCCGGTTCAGGCGGGCGAAGTTCACCGGCACCGGCTTGGCGTAGCCGAACATCACCCGCCCGCCCGAGACGAACAGCAAAAGCGCGGGCAGGAGCACGGTCCCGAACGCATCGATGTGGCGGAGCGGATTGAAGCTCACCCGCCCGAGGCGCATGGCCGTGTCGTCGCCGAGCCGCCAGGCGACGAAGCCGTGCGACGCCTCGTGCAGCGTGATGGCGAACAGCACCGGCAGCGTCCACACCGACACCTGGAAGGCGATCCGGCCGAAATCGAAGGCCTGCATGTCGAACATCATCACGATTTATATCCCATCCCGCCCGGCGCAAGTCGGAAAAAGGACTTTGCGGCGCGACCGCCGTGTGCATGGAATCGGGCATGAGCGGATCGGACCCGCACCAACCGCCCGGCACGGTCGTCGTCACCGGCGGAAGCCGGGGCATCGGCGCGGCCATCGCCCGGCTCGCCGCCCAGCGCGGCTACGCGGTCGCGGTCAATTACGCGAAGGACGCGGCCGGCGCCGAAGCGGTCGTCGCCGACATCGCCCGCGCGGGCGGCCGGGCGCGCGCGGTGCGCGCCGACGTGACGGTCGAGGCGGACGTCGCCCGCCTGTTCGACGAAGCCGCCCGCTTGGGTCCCGTTACGGCGCTGGTCAACAACGCCGGCATCGTCGGCCGGCTCGGACGGCTCGAGGACGCGCCGGCCGAGGAAATCCGCGCCGTGATCGAGACCAATGTCGTCGGCGCGTTCCTGTGCGCGCGGGAAGCGGTGCGGCGGATGTCCACCCGCCGGGGCGGCGCGGGCGGCGCCATCGTCAACATGTCCTCGCGCGCGGCGGCGTTGGGCGGCGCGGGCGAATGGATTCACTACGCCGCGACCAAGGGCGCGCTCGACACCCTGACCGTCGGCCTCGCGCGCGAGGTCGCGGCCGACGGCATCCGCGTCAACGCGGTGGCGCCGGGCCTGATCGCGACCGGTTTGCATGCCGCCGCCGGCGCGCCCGATCGGATCGAACGCATGGCGCCCACGCTGCCGATGAAACGCGCCGGTACGCCCGAGGAAGTGGCCGAGGCCGTGCTGTGGCTGCTCTCGCCCGAGGCGTCCTACGTCACCGGCGCGATCGTGCCGGTCGCGGGCGGACGCTAGGCGAGCAGCGCGCCGAGGCGCGCGCGGCCCGCGGCCGCGTCGAACGGCGTGAAGCTCTTCAGGCGCAGCGCTTCGGCCTTGGCGAGGCGGTCCCGCGCCGCGTTGTTGAGCGGGCCGATGCCGCCCATGACCACCTTCATCTCCGCCAAGTCGCCCGAACAATGGAGAACCATGTCGCAGCCGGCGGCGAGGCAGGCGGCGGCGCGGGTTCCGAAATCGCCCGCAAGCGCGCTCATGCCGAGATCGTCGGACACCAGCACCCCGCCGAAGCCGATCCGTTGGCGGATCGTCCGTTCGACCACGGCGGGCGATTGGGTCGCCGGGCGCGCGGGATCGAGCGCGGGATACAGCACGTGCGCGGTCATCGCCCAGGGCGCGTCCTTGAGCGCGGCGAAGGGAACGAAGTCGCTCGCCTCCAGTTCGGCCATCGGGACGTCCACCCTCGGCAGTTCCTTATGGCTGTCGGCGAAGGCGCGGCCGTGGCCGGGGATATGCTTCACCACCGGAATCACGCCGCCCGCGAGCAGCCCTTCCATCGCCGCGCGCCCGAGCGCCGCCACCGCCTGCGGGTCGCGCGCGAACGCGCGGTCGCCGATCACGTCGTGGGCGCCCGCGACCGGCACGTCGAGCACCGGCGCGCAATCGACCGTGATCCCGAGCGCGGCGAGGTCGTCCGCAATCAAGCGATGATTCAGGCGCGCCGCTTCGATCCCCTTGGCGGCATCGCGCGCGTGCAGCGCGCCGAACCGCGCGGCGGGCGGTGCCGCGCGCCAATGGGGCGCGGCCAGCCGTTGCACCCGCCCGCCTTCCTGGTCGATCAGCACCGGCGCGTCGGCGCGGCCGACGGATTCGCGCAAGCCGGCGACCAGCGCGCGCACCTGGGCGGGGCTTTCGACGTTGCGCGCGAACAGGATGAAGCCGAGTGGATCGGCCTCGCGGAAAAATTTCTTTTCGTCCGGCGTCACGCCCGGGCCGGCGCATCCGAAAACGACGGCGCGGGGCGCGGGGCCGCGTTTTGGGGTCTGCTCGCGTTCGCTTGCGGGCATATTTTACCCTTCCGCCTTGACCACCAAGCAGCCGACCTTGCGCTTGGCGAGATCGGCGCAGCGGTTCTTGGCCTGGGCTTCGTCGGCGAACGGCCCCGCGCGCAGCCGCCAGAAAATGCCCTTGTCGCCGAGGTCGGCCTTGATCACGAACAGCTTCAGACCCTGCAGCGCGTCCGGATGCTGGCGCTGGAGCCGGGACCATTCGGCGGCGGCGCGGTCTTCCTCGCGCACCGCCGCGATCTGGATGAGATAGCCGGACGGGGGCGAAGAAGCGGCGACAACCCGGGCCGGGGGCGGCGACGGTTGCGGGGGCGGCGGCTCTTTTGTTTGCTCGCGGGCGCTCGCGGGTTCTTTGGTTTGCTCGCGTACGCTCGCGGGCGGCGCGCGCGGCCCCTCCGGGGCCACGCCCGCGTCTTTAAGAGCGCTCGGCGCGCGCGGCCCCTCCGGGGCCACGCCCGCGTCGGTCGGGGCTTGCGGCGCGGTTTCCTCGGCGGTCGGCGGCGAGTCTTCAGGTTCCGGCTCGCGCGGCGCCTGCGCCGGGGCGCGCGTCGGCGCGGGCGCGATCGACGGCGGCGCGGGCGGCCGGGCGGCCCGGACCTGGGCTTCGGTCGGCACGCGCGGGAGCCGCTCCGTCACCTGCGGCGCCGGACCCGTGTCCCTGGGCGGCGCGACCGGTTTTTCGGCGGGCGGCAACAGGTGCTCGACGCGCGTTTCGCCTTCCTTTCCCTGCAGACGCTCGTAGACCAGCTTGTCGCGGTCGGGCACTTCCATGCCGCCGGGATCGCGCGGGCGCGTTTTGAACGGCGTCGGATCCGCGCGCACCATCGGCACGCCGTCGTCGCCGCTTTGGGCGAACATCGCGGTCACCCGCTTGCCGTGGATCAGCCAGCCCCACGCGCCGCCGGCGACGAGAACCACGGCCAGCACGAACAAGAGCAGGAACCGGCCCCACCGCCTGGGGCGGCGCGGCGCGTCCTCGTCCATCCGGTCGTCGTAATCCGCGGGACGTTCCGCGCGCATCAGCGCATTTCCTCTACCGGCGTGACGCCGAGCACGTCGAGGCCCGAGGCGACGACGAAACCCACCGCCTGCACCAGCGCGAGCCGCGCGAGCGTTTGTTCCGGCGCGTCCGGCCTGATGAAGCGCAAGGAGGCGTCGTCCTTGCCCCGGTTCCACAAATTGTGGAAATCGGCCGCCAGATCATAAAGGAAATAGGCGACGCGGTGCGGCTCGTGCGCCTCGGCCGCGCTTTCGACCGCGCGCGGCCAGCCCGCCATGCGGCGGATCAAGGCGATCTCCCCCGAATCGGCGAGCCGCGCGAAATCGGCGCGCGCCAGCGATTCGGGAGCGAGCGCATCGGCTCCCAACGCCTCGGCGGCGTGGCGCAGCACCGAACGGACGCGGGCGTGGGCGTATTGCACGTAAAAGACCGGGTTATCCTTGGTCTGTTCGAGCACGCGCGCGAAGTCGAAATCGAGCTGGGCGTCGTTCTTGCGCGTCAGCATGATGAAGCGGAACACGTCCTTGCCGGCGCGCTCCACCACTTCGCGCAGCGTGACGAAGGTGCCGGCGCGCTTCGACATCTTCACCGGCTGGCCCGCGTCCATCAGGTTGACCATCTGGCAGAGCTTGACGTCGAGCGCGCCCTCGCCCCCGGTCAGCGCCTTGACCGAGGCCTGCACGCGCTTGACGTAGCCGCCGTGGTCCGCGCCCCACACGTCGATCATGGCGCGGAAGCCGCGCCGGCTCTTGTCGAGGTGATAGGCGACGTCGGTCGCGAAGTAGGTCCACGAACCGTCGGACTTCTTGAGCGGGCGGTCGACGTCGTCGCCGAATTGGGTCGAGCGGAACAGCGTCTGCGGCCGGGGTTCCCAATCCTCGGGCAGCTTGCCCTTGGGCGGTTCCAGCACCCCGGTGTAGATCAGGCCGCGTTCGTCGAGGAAGCGGAGCGCCTCGTCGACGCCGCCCTGGGCGATCAGCTCGCGCTCCGAGCGGAACACGTCGAACGCGACGCCGAGCGCCGCGAGATCGGCGCGGATCACGTCCATCATCGCCGCCACCGCGAACGCGCGGCAGGGTTCCAGCCATTCGGATTCGGGCACGCCGAGCCAGCGCTTGCCGTCGCGCGCGGCGAGCGCCCGCGCGGGCTCGACCAGATAGTCGCCGGGGTAGAGTCCTTCCGGCATCGGACCCGGTTGCTCGCCGAGGGCCTCGCGGTAGCGCCAATGGAGCGAGCGCGCCAACGCCTCGACCTGGCGGCCTGAGTCGTTGATCCAGTATTCGCGCGACACCTTGTAGCCCGCCTTGGCGAGCAGCCGCGCGAGCGCGTCGCCCACCACCGCGCCGCGGCCGTGGCCGACGTGCATCGGCCCGGTCGGGTTGGCGGAAACGAATTCCACCAGCACCGGCTCGCTGCCGCCGGCGAAGGAATCGCCGTACGATCGCCCGGCGCGCAAAATCTCGCCCAGCCGTTCGCGCCAGAAATCGTCCGAGAGGCGCAAATTCACGAACCCGGGCCCGGCGATCTCGACCCCGACGACGCCGGGACGGCCGCGCAGGCCGTCGGCCAGCATGTCGGCGATAGCACGCGGCTTCATTCCCGCGTCCTTGGCCAGTAGCAATGCCGCGTTGGTGGCGACGTCGCCGTGGGCGGCCTCGCGCGGCGGCTCGACCGCGACCCGGCGTTCGCGTGCCGCTTCCGGCAGGCGGCCCTCGGCGACCAGTCGGGCGAGGACGTCGGCGACCTCGCCCTCGAAATGACGAAACAGATTCATGACGAACGCGCCTGCACGTCGAACAGGCGCCGGTGCTCGTCGAGGGCGTAGCGGTCGGTCATGCCGGCGATGTAATCGGCGACCAGTTCGGCGGTGGCGCGGCTGCCCGCCTTGCCCGCGCGCGCGCGCCAATCGGTCGGCAGGCATTCGGGTTCGGCCAGGAACAGATCGAACAGGTCGCGCACCACGCGGCGGGCCTTGCTGGTCATGCGGTTGAGCCGGTAGTGGCGGTACATGTTGACGAACAGAAAGTCCTTCAGTCCCTTGAGCCGGGCCTGCATCGCGGGCGAAAACGCGGCGACCGGCGCAGGCAGCCGCCGCACGTCCTCGGCCGAGCGCGGGTCCGCCGCGCGCAGCCGGCGGCGGGTTTCGGCGAGCAGGTCGGCGACCATGGCGCCGATCAGTTCGCGCACCGCCTCGTGGATCAGGCGCGCGCGGGCGAGGCGCGGATGTTTCTTGCGCACGCGCGCGAAGATCGGCCCGATCAGCGGCACGCCGCGCAAATCCTCGACGGCGAACAGTCCAGCACGTAGCCCGTCCTCGATGTCGTGGTTGTTGTAGGCGATGTCGTCGGCGATGGCGGCGATCTGCGCCTCGGGCCCGGCGAAGGTGTCGAGTTCGAGGTCGTGCGTCCGCACGTATTCGGCGATGGCGCGCGGTAGCGGTTTCTTTTTCGCGTACCGTCCCTGCAGCGGGCCGTTGTGCTTGACCACGCCTTCGAGGGTTTCCCAGGTCAAGTTGAGGCCGTCGAAGGCGGGATAGCGTTCCTCCAATCGCGTCACCGCCCGGAGCGACTGGGCGTTATGGTCGAACCCGCCGAAGGGCTTCATGGCGTCGCGGAGCGCGTCCTCGCCCGCGTGGCCGAAGGGCGGATGGCCGAGGTCGTGGGCGAGCGCGAGCGCCTCGGTCAGGTCCTCGTTGAGGCCCAGGTTGCGCGCGAGCGAGCGCGCGATCTGCGCCACCTCCAGGCTGTGGGTCAGCCGCGTGCGGTAGAAATCGCCCTCGTGGTTGACGAAGACCTGGGTCTTGTATTGCAGGCGGCGGAACGCGCCGGAATGGACGATGCGGTCGCGGTCGCGCTGAAAGCCGTCGCGGGTGCGGCTTTCCGGTTCGCGGTGAAGCCGGCCCCGGCTCCGCTCGGGCCGGCTGGCATAAGGGGCGAGAGTCATCGATCGATTCCTGGTGGCGGAAACTACTCTCGCGGGCGCGGATCGACAACGGCGCTCTTGGCCGGACCGACGGGCCGGGATAGCCTGGATTCCCGCCCCCGTCCCTTGGGGGCTTTTCCTTCGGGAGCAGCCCGCGCAATGCGATTCTGGTGGCACCGACAAACCCCGCCCGACCCGGCGCGCACCGTCAAGGCCGGCGTCGGCATGGCGATCGGCCTCGCGCTGGTCGCGCTGATCGCCGAATCGACGGCGCTGCCGTTCCTGATCACGTCGTTCGGCTCGACCAGCGTCATGCTGTTCCTGATGCCGGAACTTCCGTATTCGCAGCCCATGAACATCATCGGCGGGCACCTGGTCGCGGCCGCGGTCGGGCTCGCCGTCGACGCCTGGCTACCATCGGAAGCCTGGTGGGCCTACGGGTTCGGGGTCGGCGTCAGCCTGGTCGCCATGGCCGCCGCGCGCGTCATGCATCCGCCGGCGGGCGCCAACCCGCTCATCGTCATGTTCGACCACCCCGGAGTGGATTTTCTCCTGATCCCGGTGCTGGCGGGAACGGTGCTGCTGGTGGCGCTCGCCGTCGTCGTGCATCGCCTGCCGCCGAAGCCGACCGCCTATCCGACCCCGGACGCCGGCGATCCGCCGGCCCAGTCGTGAGCGGCCCATGCTCTCGATTTCCCGCCTCGCGCTGGCCGACGCCGAAATCCTGATCGCGGGCGCTTCGGCCCACGCGCGGCGCATCAAGGCGCCTATGTGCGTCGCCGTCACCGACGAATCGGGCAACCTGATCGCGTTCGCGCGCATGGACGGATCGAAGGTTCTTTCGGTCCAGCTTTCCCAGGACAAGGCGTTCACCGCCGCGATCTCGCGCCGGCCGACCCACGACTATAACGCGCGCGCGGTGCCCGGAAACCTCGCCTTCGGCATCCAGAGCGCGCACGGTGGACGCTTCTCGACCGTCGGCGGTGGCGTGCCGGTGGAAGTCAATGGCGTGGTGGTGGGCGGGATCGGCTGCAGCTCAGGGACCCCCGAGCAGGACCGCGCCTGCGCCGAGGCGGGCGTGCGCGCGTTCCGGCGCGCCGCGCGCAAGGGTCGCGCGAAATCCGAAAAAGGCTAACGCGACATCAATTGAGCGGAATCACCGCGTTGCGGCGGCTTGGATGACAGCGGAGTGAAAGTTCCCGAGGAAATCTTCTCCTCGACCTTGCCCAGTCGCAGAACGCCGATTTCCTCCTTGCGCACGCTCAGCACTTCGCCGGTCGCCGGATCGGTCATCACCTTGCCCGCCCGCTCGATCATGAACTGATCGCCGACCTTCATGCCCGAGCGCTCGCCGGCGTTGATGTACAACCGCTTGCCGTCGTACTCGACCACTTGGCCGGTCCAAGGCGATTTTTCCGCACGCACGGCGATGAATTCCACCGCCCGGACGATTGCCGACCGCGACGCCTGGCCGAGCGGAGTCTTGTCGAACTGGTTGGTGCCGAAGCTGATCCCCTTGTATCCGGCGCTGACATCCCAGCCTTCGGTCGAGATGCTTTCACGCACGCGATGGGTTTCCAGCACCACGCCGGTCGTCGTGTCGACCACCCGAATGTCCATGCCGACGGTGCCCGTGGTGCTCTGTTGCGACAAGCCCAGCGGAATCTTCGCGCCGCTGAATCCGAAACTGAACCCGCCGCCCTTCTCGTCGTGGCCGAATTCGGTCACCGAACCGTAAATAAGGAATTGAACGCCCGTGAGCTGCCCCAGCTTGGGGCCCGTTTCCGGGTTGGCGAGGCCGCCCGCCTTCAGTTCCTGCTCGCCCAGAATCTGGGACAGGTTGGCGCGCTCGATCACGACGAACCGGCCCGATTCCGCCAGCGCCGTGGTGAGCATGGCGGCGAGTCCGCCGCCGATGTCCCATTCGCCATACTTGGCCGTGAACGCGCCGATCGCGTCGAACTTGCCGACGGCGACCGTCCGCTTCGGGCCCGTCGGCGGGGCCAGTTGCGGTGCGGAGGAAGCGCCTGCTCCGCTCGCGTCGCTTTGGGTCGAACCGGCTTGCGCCAATTGCATCGCCGGAGTCTTATCCGAGGACTTGTCCTCGGTGGTTTGGCAGGCCGTCAGAAACGCCGCGCCCGCAACCGCAAGGATGATGGCTCGTAACATGTGACGGCTCCTTTCCCGATCATGATTCAGCGCAGCGGAACCCAAACGCCCGACTTTTTATTCACGGCGTATTCCTCAACCACCGCCCCGCCGTCCTTGGTCACGACCTGGGCATTGACGGCGTCTCCCGCGTCGCGGACCCGTCCCGCCGTGAGGCGGGGATTGCCCGCGACCATGAGATAATAATCGAGCAACAGCTTGACGCTCTCCACCGTCGGACCTTTCGGCCCGTACAGCGCGGTGACATCGTCGCCCTCGACGGTCGGACGCAACCCGGGCGGCGCGCCCAACGCGAGGCCGCCAGGCGGGCGGGCGGCCGCGGTGTCGGCGAGTTGGCGAACCATCGCCGCCAAGCGCGCGATCTGCTGGCTGAGCAGATAGGGGTCGTAATAGTCGCGGCGCAACGAAGGAAAGACGTCTTCGTAACCGAGGTCGACGCGCGCGCCGGCCTTGGCCCGTTCGCGGATCGTGTTCGCCTGTTCCTGTTTGCGCTCGCTTGCGGATAGATCGGAGGCGCTTGTGGAAGGGGCCCCGAAGACAACCCCCGCCGACAGAATCGCCGCCGCCAAACGGAACATCGTCTTGAAGTGCGAGGCGCCCATGGGCTTATGCCCTTTATTTCGGAATATCGATGTCGACCGTGGGCATGCGTTTGTTGAGACGATCGAGAACCTCCTGGGTGATGTCGGGGGCGTCGGACGCACCCACAACGACGGATCGCGGCAAAACCAGTTGGTACTTACGTTCCTTCCTGATTTCATCGACGATCTGTTCGATCGTCACCCCGATTTTCTGTGGGGCGGAAGCGAATGCGCCCTCTAACTTACTCTGGCGTTCGCGCATATCGCTTTCATTGTTCGCGATCTTCTGCCGAAGGTTCCGCATTCTCTTTTGAAATTCGTCCTCCGAAAGTCCGCCGCGGGTCCGTTCTATGCTCTCGCCCAGCTTTTCGATCTCGTCTCTCTTGGCGTCGACTTCGCGCCTATAATCGGCGCGCGTCTTCTCGATGATCTGCCGCAAATTTTTCGCCGGCAGCGATTTCTCCAGGACGGCGCCGACATCCACAATCGCGATGCCGGTATCCGGGGATTTCCCCTGAGCCCGTGCCGCGCCGACGTCGGTCATCGTTTCCCACGCCAGCAGGACCGCGGCCAAAACCAGGATTTGCCTGCCTAAGATCATGCCACCATCCCCGTCTCGCCGATTCCGTTCACATGCGTCAATTCAGCCGCAGATTAAGCCCGTATTTCGGATTCTCGTACAGCACTTTGTTCTCCACGGGCGGCGTGAACGTTGGCGCACCCCAGCCCATTTCCTGACGCCACCCGCCGGGCTCGAATCTCAGCGCGGGCAGCCCCTTCATCTTCTCTTCTGTCGGATAAATTTTCGAATAAGCCACATCTACGGACCAGCCGCCGGGCTCGTAATAGCTTTTGCCGGTGATAACCTTGTGGACATCCTCGACCACTTTGAGCGCCCGCTCCGGGCCGACTTTTTTAAGCGTGTCTTCGGAGAACCGAATATCTATATCGCCTCCCGACCACCACCATTTCTCTTGTCTGAATTCAGGCAAGACCTCCCGCAGCAGAGGATTGGCCCGCCTCATCTTGCCCAGCTCGGTTTCAGCAAGCGACCCTACGATATCAAAGGGTACGCCGTACTTCTTAGAGATGGCCTGAAGCTCTTCGGCGTATTTAAGGCCGCTGGCAGAACCCGCTTCCTTGAACATACCTGGGAACAACACGCCGTGCTCCTCGGCCAAGATTTCTTGTACCGTTCTTCCGACAGGTGACTTGATCGACTTGATGGCATGCGCAAACCCCTGAAGGTCCATTGGAAAGGATGCAATCTGAAATGCATCGCTGAGCCATTCGCGATGCATGGGATCGTTCAACCAAGTGGTATACTCAAGACGTTCCGGCGAATCCCACAACCGCCACATTTTTTCCCATAAACTTTCCCGCCATCCGTCCCGATACCGCGTTTGTTGGTCGAGAGCCGAAGGCGCGGGGACTTCGATCTTGTCGATATGGGGCGGTTCTTTCTGCGCGGCCGACCCTTCGCGCAGCTGGCGCAGTCTGCGGATCGCCTCGATATTCGCGGCTTCGTTTTGCTGCCGACGAGCCCGGTATTCGCCGCGGCTTATGCCGCTTTGGACATCGGGGTAGTCGAGGTGCTTGCGCGCCGCCTCGCTTTGGCGCTTGCGGATGGCGTCCGCTTCGATCTGCCGCTGGCGATAGTCCTCTTGGCGGGAAGGAGCCGAGGAAGGGGCGGAAGGGGAACTGCCGCCTTGCGAACTGGAGCCGCTGGAGCGTCCCGCGCAATCGATGCTGCCGCTGCTTCTTTGCACGCAGCCGACGACCCCGCGCGACCGATTGGCGGGCGTATCGGGAAGAATGAAATCGGCCTGCGCCGGTCCGCCCGCCCAGACGGCAACCACCGCACCGAGGGCCAGGGCGATGGATGCCCCGCGCGTTCCGCGAAAGCCTCCGCGCCGACGGGGAGGCTTGATCCGCATCTCGCGTTTGTCGATCACGGGACCCATGGCCATTCTCTTCGCGGTATCGGAAAACAACATTTATTTTAGCACTTTTATCGGCGTAAGACTCGCGAAAACGCTCCGTCCCGGAAAACGGGACGGGATGGCGCTCGATTGACAAGCGCGCCCGGTAGGTTAAATAAAGTCCTACTGTTGCCGGCGGAGATTCCCATGCCCGACACGCCCGTTCCCGAGTCCGGTCTCGTCGTCAGCGAAAACGCCGCCCGGCGCATTCGCGCCATCGCCGCGGCCGAAGGCAACCCCGACCTGATGCTGCGGGTCACGGTTTCGGGCGGCGGCTGCTCGGGCTTTCAGTACGGCTTCAAGCTCGACGCGACCACGGCCGACGACGACCGCGTGTTCGAGCGGAACGGCGTCAAGGTGGTGGTCGACGAAACGTCGCTCGACCTGGTCAAGGGCGCGACCCTCGATTTCGTCGAGGACCTGGTCGGCTCCTATTTCAAGATGAGCAACCCGAACGCGGTCTCGACCTGCGGCTGCGGCACGTCGTTCTCGGTCGTTTGACCGAACAACCCGGTTGCGTTTTCAACGGATCGTCCGTTCGGGCGGGAAACGGACGGTGACGGTCGTGCCCCGGCCCGGCGCGCTGTCGATATCGAGGCGGCCCCCGTGCAGTTCGACGAGCGATTTCGCCAGCGGCAGCCCGAGCCCCGAGGCTTCCGGCGTGCGGACAAAGGGGCCCGTGATCCGTCCGAACGGTTGTTGGGCCTTCTCGATGCCCGCGGCATCCATGCCCGCACCCGAATCCCGCACCGAAAAAACGTATCCGTCCCGCGCGTCGAGCTCAGCCTTCAGCACGACCCGCCCCCCTCGCGGGCTGAACTTGATCGCGTTGGACAGCAGATTGACGAGAATTTGCGCGAGCCGTTTCCTGTCGGCGTTCAACCGGGGCAACGCGGGCGCGAGTTCGGTTTCCACCGTGACCGCGCCCTCCTCTGACTCGCCGGCCAATCGCCGAACGCATTCCGGCACGAGCGGGGCGACGTGGACCGGCGCGACATCAAGCCGTATCGTCCCCGCGTCGATCGCGGAAATATCGAGAATGTCGTCGATCATCGCCAGCAGGCCTTCCCCCGATCTCAGGATTCCCGCGACGTACTCCTTGCTCCTGTCGTCGGCCGCGGCCCTGTCCGACCTTCGGAGAATGATCTGGGAAAATCCGATGATCGCGTTGAGCGGGGTACGGAGATGATGACTGATGGTGGCGAGAAATTCCGACTTGGCGCGATTGGCCGCCGCCGCCCGGTCGCGCGCCACGCGCAATTTGGCTTCCCGCTCGTCCAATTCCCGGTATTGCGCGGCGATGATCCTGTTTGAATGGCGGACGATGAAAATCAAAATCCCGTAGAGAAACCCCAATCCCACCGCCAATATCGAACCGACCCATATCGTCGAGCTCCGGATTTGCTGGACCCCCGCGTTGACCTCGATATAGATCTCGAACACGCCCTGAAGCGCGCCGCCGTCACCCTCGATCGGGACATAAGTCTCGACCAAATGCACCGAGGCCTTTTCCCCCGAGAACGCGCTGAAGGTATCGCGGAAACTGAGCTTGCTCGCCGGTCGGCGCCGGTCGACCGCGATCCGAAAGCCGGGATTATCCGCGCGGCTTTCTCCGATCTGCGCGAGTTCGGAAGAGTAAACCGTGAGTCCGGAGACGTTGTAGATCTTGACCTTGTGAACCGGAAGGCCGCGGGCGAACCGGGCGACGTCCAGGTCCAACCTGATCGCGATCGCGCCGGTACGCAACTCGGCAAGGTCGAACTTGTCGGCGTCCCGCACATAGGGGCCGAACCCGCCCCAAATCCCGTTCGCGAGCGCCCGCGCCAGCGTCACGTTCTGGGACTCCTGGATTCGGATCAGGGTTTTGAATTCGTGATCCCGAAACAGGACGAAAATGCCGATCCCGACCGCCAAAAAGGCGAGCGCGGCGGCGACGGCGAAAAACCGCAGCAGGTGAAATTTCATGGCCGAATTTCGAAAAATGCTCTCGCGGCGGTAATGTGGCACGCGCCGCCCCACCCCCGCCATTGGTGATTTTCCCACCCCCGGAAGACGCAAGCGGCCTCGGTGAATCCGCGTTCGGATTGCTCGCGACCACGCGCCGACGGGTTTCCAGCGTCCGGACCGGCTGTTAGGATGACCGGCAACGCTAAACCGCGATCCCTTCGCGCGCGGATAATTTCCCACATGGTCAAGATCGCTTCCTGGAACGTCAATTCGGTTCGCGCGCGTCTTCCCAACGTGCTGGCGTGGACGCGGGACGCCGCGCCCGACGTGCTGCTGCTGCAGGAATTGAAATGCGAGACCGAGGCGTTTCCCGCCCTCGAGTTCGAGGAGTTGGGCTACAACCTCGCCGTGGCCGGGCAGAAGACCTACAACGGGGTCGCGATTCTTTCCAAATCGGCGATCGAGGTCGATCACCGCCGGCTGCCCGGCGCGAACGACGACGCCCAGGCCCGCTACGTCGAGGGATTCACGAATGGCGTGCGGGTCGCCTCGATCTATCTGCCCAACGGCAACCCGATCAGCGAAGCGGGCAGGCGCACCGATAAATTCACTTACAAACTGGCCTGGCTGGAGCGGCTTTACCGTCACGCGCGCGATCTCCTGGCAACCGAGGACCCATTCGTACTCGGCGGCGACTTCAACGTCATCCCCGAGCCGATCGACGTCCACGACCCGGAAGGCTGGGACAAGGACGCGCTCTACCACGCCGACTCGCGCGCGGCGTTCCGCAAGCTGATGTTCCTCGGTCTCACCGACGCCTTCCGCGCCCGGCACGGCCATGCGCAGCGCTACACTTGGTGGGATTACCGCAGCGGCGCCTGGCCCAAGGACCAGGGCGCGCGCATCGATCATCTGCTGCTCTCGCCCCAGGCCGCGGACCGCCTGACCGCCTGCGACATAGACCGGGGCCCACGCGGGCTCGACAAGGCCTCCGACCACACGCCGATCTGGTGCGAACTCGGCGACCGATGAGAGTTGCACCCCCTCGCCCGCCCTTCTAGAGTTCGCCGGTTCCGCTTTTTTCGAGGGAAAAGACCATGGCCAGGAAAAAATCAAAATCCGGCGCCGCCGGAAAGATCGACAAGGTCGCGCGCAGGCTGCCGAGCCGGCACACCAGCGTCGGCCCGGCGAGCGCGCCGCACCGCTCCTATTACTACGCCATGGGCATGACCGAGGACGAAATGCGCCAGCCGTTCGTCGGCGTGGTCACCACCTGGAACGAGGCCGCGCCGTGCAACACCGCGCTCATGCGCCAGGCGCAGGCCGCGAAGAAGGGCGTCAAGGCGGCCGGCGGCTGCCCGCGCGAATTCACCACCATCACCGTCACCGACGGCATCGCCATGGGCCACCAAGGCATGAAGTCGTCGCTGGTGAGCCGCGAGGTAATCGCCGATTCGGTCGAATTGACGGTGCGCGGCCATTGCTACGACGCGCTGGTCGGCCTCGCCGGCTGCGACAAGTCGCTGCCCGGGCTGATGATGGCGATGGCGCGGCTCAACGTGCCCTCCGTTTTCATCTACGGCGGCTCGATCCTGCCCGGCCGCTACAAGGGCAAGGACATCACGGTGCAGGACGTGTTCGAGGCGGTCGGCGCGCATTCGACCGGCAAGATTTCGGACCGGGACCTGCACGACATCGAAAGCCTGGCGTGCCCCTCGGCCGGATCGTGCGGCGGCCAGTTCACCGCCAACACCATGGCCTGCGTGTCGGAGGCGCTGGGCCTGGCCCTTCCCGGCTCGGCCGGCCCGCCCGCGCCGTACGAATCCCGCGACGCCTATTGCGAGGCGAGCGGCCACGCGGTCATGAAACTGCTCGCCGACAAGATCCGCCCGCGCGACATCGTCACGCGCAAGGCGCTCGAAAACGCGGCAATGGTGGTGGCGGCGACCGGCGGTTCGACCAACGCCGGACTGCACCTGCCCGCGATCGCCCACGAGGCCGGGATCAAGTTCGACCTCGACGACGTGTGCCGCATCTTCCGCAAGACGCCCTACATCGCCGACCTGAAGCCGGGCGGCAAATACGTCGCCAAGGATATGTTCGAGGCGGGCGGCGTGCCGATGCTCATGCGCGTCATGCTCGACGCCGGACTTTTGCACGGCGATTGCATGACCGTGACCGGCCAGACCGTCGCCCAGAACCTGCGCGACGTGAAGTTCAATCCGAACCAGGACGTGATCCGCCACCCGAAGAAGCCGCTGTCGCCGACCGGCGGCGTGGTCGGGCTCAAGGGCAACCTCGCGCCCCAAGGCGCGATCGTGAAGGTCGCCGGCATGAAGATGCTCAAGTTCGCCGGACCCGCGCGCGTGTTCGATTCCGAGGAACAGGCGTTCGATGCCGTGGTCAACCGCAAGTACCAGGAAGGCGAAGTGATCGTCATCCGCTACGAAGGCCCGCGCGGCGGCCCCGGCATGCGTGAGATGCTGTCGACCACCTCGGCGCTCTACGGCCAGGGCATGGGCGACAAGGTCGCGCTCATCACCGACGGGCGCTTTTCCGGCGCGACCCGCGGTTTCTGCATCGGCCACGTTGGGCCGGAGGCCGCGGTCGGCGGCCCGATCGGGCTTTTGAAGAACGGCGACAGGATCCGCATCGACGCGGTCAAGGGCACCCTCGACGTCGATCTCTCGGCGGCCGAACTCGCCAAGCGGAAAAAGGCGTGGAAGCCGAGGGCGCACGACTACCAGTCGGGCACGCTCTGGCGCTACGCCCGCAACGTGGGCGACGCCTGCGAGGGCGCGGTCACGCACCCCGGCGGCGGAGCGGAAACCCATTGCTACGCGGATATCTGAGTAGATTCTGCGCCCTCGCGTTGGCGCTAGCGGCCGCGACCGCATCGCCGGCCCCGGCATCGGAGCGCGCGGCGGAGGACGCCGCGTGGGCGGCGTTGAAAGCCGGCGGCATCGTCCTTTTTCGCCACGCCAACGCCCCCGGCAACTACGATCCGCCGGGAATGCGCCTCGACGACTGCGCGACCCAGCGCAACCTCGACGACGTGGGCCGCGCCCAGGCCCGGCGCATCGGCCAGGCGTTCCGCGAACGCGGAATCGCGGTCGGCCGCGTGCTGACGTCGCGCTGGTGCCGGGCGTCGGAAACCGCCGAACTGGCGTTTCCGGGACACGCCGTGCCGGAGCCCGCGTTCGATTCGCTCCACGCCGACCGGAGCCGAGGACCCGCCCAGGCCGAGATCGCGCGGCGCATCCTGCTCGCGTGGGACGGCCCCGGCGCGCTGGTCGTCGCCACGCACCAGTTCACGATCATGGCCATCATCGACCGTCCAACCGGGTCGGGCGAGGGGATCGTGCTCAGGCGCGAGGGCGACAAGCTCGCGATCGTCGGCAGCATCAGACCTTAAGCGACGGAACGGGCGAACAAGTAAATCCCGAGCAGCAGCAACCCGATGAAGAAGCACGTCCGGAACACGTCCGGGCGCAGCTTGCGCCGCACCGACTGGCCGAACCACTGCCCGGCGGCCGCGCCCGCGAGCGCGACCGCGGCGGCCGGCCCGAGCGACCAATGGAGCGCGGAGGCGAAGTAGAGATTGACGCCGAGCGCGACCATCGAGACCGCGAACATCAACCCGAGGGCCTGCACCAGTTCGTCCTTCTCGAGCCCGGTCGCGTGCAGGTACGGCACCAAGGGGATGACGAAGACGCTGGTCGCGGCGCCGATCAATCCCGTGACGACGCCGACCAGCGGGTCCGCCCACCGCCGCGACGACGCCCGCACGGAAAAGCGCGGGGAGCGGAGCCCGATCAAGGCGTAGACCGCCAACGTCACGCCGAGAACGGCGGTGCCGTAGCGCGCGTTGGCGCCGGTCAGCCATCCCGCGCCCGAAAGCGTGCCCCCGGCCACGCACAGGATCAGCGGCCACAGGCGGCGGGCGAGCGCCGGCAGATGCGACCCCGCCAGCATCTGCCAGATATTCAGGATCAGCCCCGGCAACACCAGGATCGCCGCCGCCTCGCCCGGCGTCATGACGACCACCAGCAGACCCATGACGATGGCGGGCATTCCGAGGCCAATGATGCCCTTGACCGTGCCGCCCAGGGCGAAAACGCCGGCGACGAGGAACCAGAGAAAGTCGGGCATCGCGATGCGGAATAAACCTAGATGATCGTTTCCTGCGGGCCGGAGTAGCGCACCAGCGGCTCCGCCAGAATCTGCAGACTGACCACCGTATAGACAATCATCAGGATTGTCATCGGCACCAGGGCGCGAAACGCGCGCGCCCGACTCGCCAGCAGCCGGTCGGCGGCGACGTGGGCGAGATAAACCGACACCGAATGGCCGACGACGATCGCGCCGACCGCCAGGTACCAGGCGGCCCTGGTGCTCATCACCGCGATATCGATCCGATAGGCGCGGGTGCCGAACAGATTCCAGCCGAGGCCGAATGGATCCGAAATTAGCGGGATCAGCGACTGACCCTGAACCAGCAGGTAGGTGAAGGTGTGGGCAAAATGGTAGCCGACCGCGATCGGGATCAGGGTCAGCGCGAACGCGCGCATGTGATCGAGAGTATCCTTGCCGCTGCCCGCGACCCTGGCCATCGACCAGCAGGTCGCCCAGAAGAGCCCGAGAACCGCCAGCCACAAAAGCAAAAAGGCCGCGGTGTGGATCAGCACCCAGCCGACATCGCCGAGCTTGGGATAGGCGTCATGCACCGCGTTCTCGACCAGCGTCCAATGGCCGCTGCCGAGCAGACCGTCAAACAAGACGCCGGTCAGCAGCGCAACCACGAAACAGGCGACGGCGACGGGCGCGACCGCCTCGTCGCGCCGCAGCAGGGCCGCGGCGTAAGGGCGCAGCGTCAACGCGGAAGCGCCGTTGCCGCGCCGTTCCGCGCCCACCGGGGCGAAGCGGGCGTAGAGATCGAATACGCGGTGTACCGGATCGGCGTTGGCGAGCCACGCTTCGGGGCCGTAGACCGCCATGCCGATCCACGTCACCAGCGAATAGGCGACCACCAGCGTCGCCAGGGTTTTCGGCATCGCCGAGAAGGGAAAGATCAATTCGAACCAGAAGAACATCAGCAGGAATCCGACCGCCGGCCAGGCGCCGAGACGGGCGGGATAAGGACGGTAGCGCGCCGACAACCCGACGCCGGCCCGTGCGGCCCAATCAAAGAGAGTCCGCCACGGATTGACCAGCGGCCACGGATTGCCGACCAGCATCACCAGATAGGAAAAGCCGACCCACCAGGCGATCCAGATCAGGGCCGGCGCCGGGTTCGCGTTCGGATCGGACGGACCGAAGAAACCGGCGAGCAGCGCCAGCGCCAACACCAGAACGCCGCACGCGCGCGCCGACGCCCGGATCAGGGCATGGCCGAGCACGCGGCCGAGCGGATTGCGGGAGAGATCGAGCCGGGCCTCGGCGTAGGCCTCGGCCCCGCCGCGGGCGAACACCGCGACCATGACAAACGTCACCGTCACCGTCAGCGCCCCGCCGATCACGAACAGCCACACCGGCACCGGCAGTTCGTAACGCTGGCCGAAGGCATGAGCGTGCGCCGGATCGCCGCTCGCGGCCCACGCGAAGAGACACAGCGCCAGCACCGCCGCCGCGCGCCTCATCGCGGATGCACCTCCAAGCGAAGCAGCGCGCGGCCGTGGGCGTGGGCGGGCTTCCCGGCGGCGCCCCGATCGATTTCGTGGGCATGAACCGGGAAACGCCCGGTGATATGCGCCTTGAGGCGCATGGTTTCGGGCCGGCCGGGCCGGACTTCGACCGTAACGTCATAGCCTTCGAGATGAATCACCAGCGGGCGGTCGACCGACCAGATGATGTTGACCTCGGCCTGGTGCGGAACCTTGAGGGTGCGTTGCTTGGGCGCGACCGCGCCGTTTTCCACTTTGATCTCGAACGCGCGGACCGCTTCGGCGGCGCGCGCCGGCGGCGCGGGCCAGCACGCCGCCAGCGCCGCCAAAACGAATACGGGGATGAAGCGCCGATACATGCCGACCGCTAAAACTTATCCCCCGCCCTTTTTTCCGACAACACGGGACAAAGGGCGGGGGACGGCAGGTTAGAAACGACCCGACAAGATGTCAGCTCGCCGGCACCTCGTACGCCGACGAATCCTTGAGGATCGACATGATCAGCTTCTTGACCGTATCCGCGTTGAATCCCGCGCTCTGATAGACGCTGTAGAGCTTGAAGTCGGAAATCCGGGTCAACACGAACCAGGCGAGCTTGTTGGCTTCCGGCGACTTCGGATCGATGCCGAGGTCCTTGGCCACGTCGCGGATCCAGTTATGCGCGAACTGTCCGGCGATGTAATGGGAGAACGACCATGAACCGTCGGAAAAGACCGACATCCACCATTCGGCCATGCGTTTGGCCGGATCGACCTTGGGCGCGGGCACGCCGGCGAGCTTGGCGGCTTCGGCCAGCGCCGCGTTCAGGCCTTCCTTGCCGTCGGCTTTTTCCACGTCCCAGAACGGATCGAAGTGGGACGCGGCGGTGGCGATGATCAATTCGGTCGGCGCGCCGCGTTTCATCAGTTCGGAATAGACGATGGCGCCGTGGCCGCCCATCCATTTCCACTTGGCGATGCCTTGGTCGCCGCCCCAGTAGGCGGGGAACCACGCCGGCCGCTTGATCCCGCCGGTCGCCGCATCCCACTCGTACCAGACCTTGGCCCAGTCGTGCAGGGTCAGCGCGGCGATCACCATGTCGCGGTTGACGTCGGTGACTCCGTGAACCCGGGCGAACATGTCGGCCCAGCCGAAGGCGATCTCGATGTTCTCGGCCGCGTGCACGGCGAGCCCGCCGGGATAGAAGTGATGGCCCGGACCGCCGGCCGCGGGCATGACGCGGAACGCGTTTTTCTGCGCGGTGGCGTTGAACACGGTCGATTTCGGATTGTTGACCATGTCGAGGATCAGCGCGCGGATCTTCGGGTCCTTGATCGAGTTGAGGTGAGTCGCGAGCCGATCGAAGTTCGAGCGCGTCCAGGCGCCGGTCATCGCCATCTGTTCCGGCGACATGGCGTAGATTTCCTTGAGGCGCTTGTCCGAGACCTCCGCAGCCTCGACCGCGACGCCCGTCCAAGCGAGCGCGGCGACGGCGACCGCCGCCGCGATAGCGTTCCGTACTCTCATGTCGTGATCTCCTGATGTGGGCTGTTGTGGCGTTTTTTGGTTTTATGTTGCTATTTTATGCACGTTGTGATGGGAATGGATATGAAATTTGCTTGACGTTTCGCGGACGGAATCCGCTCCGGATTTTCCGTGAGGTTTTTTGTTTGGGCGTCAGCACCCCATCCGGCGGGCGAGGTCGCAAAAATCGGCGGCGACGGCGTCGTAATCCCGCTCCGGCTTCAAATCCTTGATTTGATTTGGGCCGTATTCCCGGGGACGCGGCACGAACCCGCATCGCAGGCCGGCCCGGCCGGCGGCGGCCAGATCGTCGTTGTGGGCGGCGACCAGCATCACGCGCGCGGGCGCGAGGCCGAGAATTTCGGCAGTGCGCCGGTACGATTCCGGCAGCGGCTTGTAGGCGCGCGCGACTTCGGCTCCCAAAATCGCATCCCACGGCAATCCCGCCCGTTTCGCCATGTCGAGCAGGAGCGCCACGTTGCCGTTGGAAAGCGGCGCGATCACGTATTTGGCCTTGAGGCGGGTCAGCCCCTCGACGACGTCGGGCCAGGGATCGAGCCGGTGCCAGGCGAGATTGAGCTCGTCCAGGGCGGCCGCGGAAATGTTTCGAATCCCGAAACTAGCGATCACCCGATCCAGGCTTTCCCGGTGCAGCACATCGAGAATGGTCCACGGCCGGCGGCCCGAGCGCACTTCCTCCATTTGCGGCTGATAGCGCGCGCGCCAAGCGTCGGCGAACGCCCGGCCGTCGACGCCCGAGATGCCGTGGGTCCGGGCGAAAGCCTCGAATGCGCGCGCGATTCCGCTTCGCCAATCGACGCAGGTGCCGAACACGTCGAACACCAGTGCCCCGACCCCCGCCGCCGCCGCCAATTCCGCCATCGCGCGCGGCCCCCTTGCCCGCCGTGCCCGTCCTTTGCTAGACGGGAGCATGGGCTAAAAGCCGGGTCAACCGGCGTTCTCCGAGACAGGGGTTTTTCCGTTGATCGTTCGACCGTTCCGAATCGCGACGTCGTGGGCACGCACCGCGTGGCTCGCCGTCGCCGTTGCCCTTGTCGTCGCCCTCGCCGCGGCGCCGCTGGAAGCGGCGGTCCTGCAATGCGTGCAGTATGCCCGCGAGATCACCCAGGTGCCGCTCCAGGGCGACGCCTGGACCTGGTGGGGCAAGGCGAACCGCGCGGGGCTCGCCCGCGGCCGTGCCCCGGAGATCGGCTCGATCCTCGTGTTCCGGCGGACCGACCGGCTCGCGCGCGGCCACGTCTCGGTGGTCGCCGAGGTCGTCGGGCGCCGCGAGATCACGGTCGATCACGCCAATTGGGCGGCGCGCCGCGACCGGAGCGCGCGCGGCAACGTCGACCGCTCGGTCCGGGTCGTCGACGTGTCGGCGAACAACGATTGGTCGGCGGTTCGGGTCTGGCACGCGCCTTCCGATTCCCTCGGCCGGCGCGTCTATCCGACCTACGGGTTCATTCATCCCGCCGCCGACAGCCAAATCGCGTCGAACTAGAATTCCAACGTGACCCATCCGTCCGCCGCGTCCCAGGCGCCCGCCAACGCTCCCGCGGCGCCGCCGGAGCCGGGCGCGCCGGCCGCGCCGGCGGCCGACATCTTCGCATGGCTTTCGGAAAGGGAAACGACATGGGCCGGCTGGGCGACCGGCATGCTGGTCGGGTTGCTCTGTTTCGTTTTCGGCGCGCGGGGGCTTTACGCCTATTGGCGCGGCGAGCCGCCCGACAAGGAGAGAGGGATTCCATCCCCGCCGTTCGCGGCCGGCATGTTCGTCTTCGGCGCGTGGGTGCTGTGGGTGTTCTGGAATTCCAAGACGCCGGGCTGACGCGTTCAGCTCCCGCCCGCGATTTTCGCCTCGTATCCCCGCTCCGCGCCGACGTCGGCGAGCGCCCCCATCACGGCGGCGATCTTCTCCTGCATTTCGGCCGCGATCAGGGTCACGGCCTCCTCCTCGACCATCGCCGCCGACAACAGCGACGACAGCGGATCGAGAATCGCGATTTCGACCACGCCGTCCTCCATCCCCTGCACCGACACGGTGCAGGTGCCGACCGCGCCGGCGCGTGGGGAAAGGGCGAGCGCCTTCAGTTCCAAATCGTCGTGGTGCAGCCGCAGCAGGACATAGGACCGATACGGCACGCCGAGGCGCTCGCGAAACGCGCCTTGCAGGTCGAGCGGCGGCGCGACCGAAAAACCGTGCCGGCGGAACGTTTCGACCGCGAGCGCGACGGCGGCCCGGAAACCCGCCCGCACCACCACGGTGGTTTGCGATTGATCCATGACGATCGCCCGACCTCGCGTTCTTGTTGTTGCGCGGCGCCGGAAGGCTCGGCGCCGCGTTCCGCCGACCATGGCCCCGAACCGTCCCTTGGAAAAGGGCGATCGAGTCCCGTTTCGCACATGGGCGAAAAACCCCAGAAAACCGGCTCTTGCGCGCTTACACGGCGGAACCCATATCAAATTCAAGAGAGTAGCTTTTCGGTTCGCCGCGAGGACGCGGCGAATCGCGTCCGGTTGTCCCTATGGATTATGGGGGCGGTCGGGCGTTCACTCTGGCAATGGAGGACACCATGTTCCAGTCCCTGATCCCGTTCGAATGGGGTGGTTCTTCGCTGCCGTCCAAGCGGCGGGGACATGACCCCTTTGCTCGCCTCCACGAGGAGGTGGAAAAGGCCTTCGAGAGCTTCGGCCGGCTCCCGGCGATGCGTTGGCCCGGCAACGGCGAGATGGCGGATTTCAAGATCGATATGAGCGAAACCGAGAAGGAGCTCCGCATCACCGCCGAACTGCCCGGGGTGGAGGAGAAGGACGTCGACGTGACGTTGCGCGGCGACCTGCTCACCATCAAGGGCGAGAAGAAGATCGAGGAGGAGCGCAAGAAAGAAGACTACCGCGTCGTCGAGCGGTCCTACGGCGTGTTCGAGCGCACCTTCCGGCTGCCCTACGAGGTGGCGGAGGAGGACGTTGCCGCCGAGTTCGACAAGGGCGTGCTGAAGATCGTGTTGCCCAAGCCGGCGGAAGTCCGCTCCGGGACCAAGAAGATCGCGGTCAAGGCCAAGAAGTAGAAGTAACCGCGATCGCGCGAGCCTTCCGGGCGCCGGGCCGCGAGGAAACGGCCGGCGCCTTTTCGTTATTTACCCGCCTCTTCCGCTTCCTTCTCTTTTTCCTTCTCGATCGCCTTGAGGCGCCGGTCGAGATCGCCGACGCGGGCGAGCGTTTCCATCCGTTCGCGCGCGCGGCGCTTGGCGCGCCAACCGGCCAGGGTCCAATCGGCGGCGACGGCCATGAACATGAGCCCAGCGATGAGGCAGACGATGCCGGCGATCATATAGTCGGCCCGGCCGAGCGAGACCGCCGTTCCCCAGAAGCCGATGGTGACCAGCGCGGCCGCGCCGGCGAACAGAACCCGCTTCAAGGCGGCATCGCCCCGGTTCTGTTCCTTCATGGCGGCGGCGATGGCGGCGGCGATCTCCGCCTTGCACAGCGCCTGCCAGTGCTTGAAGTTCATCCCTTCCGGGCTTTTCTTCTCGCGGATGAATTCCTCGAGCCGCTTGACGACGAAATCGGCGCGCTCCTCGGGCGAGGGACCCGGCAGTTTTGCCTTGGTTTTCGTTTCTCCCCCCGGTTTATTCGCGGAACTATTCTTGACCCCCATATCGCATTGCCTCTCGCTTACCGACGCTTAATCGCAAGAGTCCATCCCTTTCGTTTCGGACGCGGTCCCAATGACGCCACGCCGCGTTCATGCACAAGGGCGAACAGAGCCGGAATCACGATTAGCGTCAATACGGTCGACGATACCATTCCGCCGATCATGGGTACGGCAATTCGTTGCATGACCTCCGAACCGACGCCGGTGCTCCAAAGAATCGGCAATAACCCCGCCATGATCGCCGTAACCGTCATGATCTTCGGCCGAACCCGATGGACCGCTCCAACCATGATGGCGTGATGGAGGTCGGCCGGCGACCACACCCGGCCTTCCGCCTCGCAACGCGCCTTTATCTCGCCAAATGCCTGGTGGAGATAGATCAGCATCACCACCCCGGTCTCGGCGGCGACGCCGGCCAGCGCGACGAACCCGACGGCCGTGGCGACGCTCATATTGAAGTTCATCCAGTCCATGAACCAGAGGCCCCCAACCAGCGAGAACGGCAGCGACAGCATGATGATAAGCGTATCGGACAGGCGTCGGAAGTTAAGATAAAGCAGCAAGAAAATCACAAGCAGCGTCGCCGGCACGATAATGATCATCCGTTTCCGCGCCCGTTCCAGATATTCGAACTGGCCGCTCCAGGTCGCGTAATAACCGGATGGGAAGTTCACGTGGGTGGCGACGGCCAATTGCGCGTCACGGACGTAGCCTCCGAGATCGCGATCGCGGATGTCGACGAAAACATAAACCGCGAGTTGGCCATCCTCCGTCCGAATCGTGGTCGGCCCCTGGGTACGCTCGACTCGGGCGATATCACCAAGCGGAATTGCGGCACCGCTCGACAGAGGAACGAGCACTTCCGAGGCGATCGCCTCGGGATCACCCCGAATGTCTCGCGGATAGCGCATGACGATAGCGTACCGTTCGCGTCCTTCCACCGTCGTCGTGACGGCCTCGGCACCCATCGCCAAGGCCACCGTCCGCTGAACCGCCTCAACCGAAAGACCGTAGCGGGCGATACGATCCCTGTCCGGTGCGATTTCCAGGAAGTACCCGCTGTTGACGCGCTCTGCGTAGGCACTGGCCGTACCCGGGACCGCGCGCAGAATCGCCTCGACTTCGCGGGCGACGCGCTCAAGTTCCTTGAAATCTTTACCAAAAATTTTCACGCCGACGGGGGTGCGGATTCCCGTCGAGAGCATGTCGATCCTGGCCTTGATGGGCATCGTCCACGCATTGCTGACACCGGGAAACTGCAGGGACGCGTCCATCTCGGCGACCAGCTTGTCGAACGTCATGCCGGAACGCCATTGGTTTTCGGGCTTCAGATTAATGATGGTTTCGAACATCTCGGTCGGCGCCGGATCGGTCGCCGTTTGGGCACGTCCCGCCTTACCCCAAACCGACGCAACTTCGGGAAAACTCTTGATGATCTTGTTCTGGGTCTGCAGAAGCTCCGCCGCCTTGGTGACCGATAACCCCGGCAGGGTGGTCGGCATGTAAAACAGCGTGCCTTCGTTGAGGTTGGGCATGAACTCGGACCCGAGACGCTGGACGGGAATCGCCGTGCCCGCAACCACCGCGACCGCCAAGAGCACGGTCAGCCATTTAGCCTTCAGGACGAGACGGATTACCGGCCGATAGATCCAAATTAACGCTCGGTTGATCGGATTCCGACTCTCGCGGGCGATCCGCCCGCGGACGAACAGAACCATCAACGCCGGAACCAATGTTATCGAGAGGACAGCGGCGGCGGCCATCGCGAACGTCTTGGTGAAGGCCAATGGCTTGAACAAGCGACCCTCTTGGGCTTCCAACGCGAAAATCGGCAGAAACGATACGGTGACGACCAGCAGGCTGAAAAAAAGCGCGGGGCCGACCTGTTGCGCGGCGGCAATGATGACTTCGGCCCGATTCGCCTCGGGCGGGGCGTTTTCCAGGCGCTTATGCGCGTTTTCGATCATAACGATCGCGGCGTCGACCATCGCGCCGATGGCGATCGCGATACCGCCCAGGCTCATAATGTTCGAGCCGACGCCGAGCGCGCGCATGACCGCAATGGCGATCAATATCCCGATGGGCAAGGTGACGATGGCGACGAGCGCGCTTCGGGCATGAAGCAGAAAGACGAAGCAGACCAGCATGACGACAATACTTTCCTCGGTGAGCGTCTTGGCGAGGGTCCAAATGGCGCGATGGATCAGGTCGGAGCGATCGTAAACCGGAACGATGTCGACGCCCGCGGGCAGGCTAGGCGCGACCGCCGAAATCCGGTCCTTGACGGCGGCGATGACGTCAAGCGCGTTGGCACCGTATCGCTGCAAGGCGATTCCGCTCACCGCCTCGCCCTCGCCATTGAGTTCGGCGATCCCGCGTCGCTCATCCGGAACGAGTTCGACGCGGGCCACGTCCCGCAACAGGACCGGCGTGCCGTCATTGACCTTGAGAACGACTCGCTCGATGTCGCCGACGTTTTTGACGTACCCCTGCCCGCGGATCATGAACTCGGTCTCGGCAAGCTCGATCGTACGCCCGCCGACATCCATATTGCTCGCGCGGACGGCGTCGCGAATGGCTTCCAAGGTGAGCCCGAACACGCGCATCCGGTTTGGGTCGACCACGACGGCGTATTGTCGGACGAAGCCGCCAACGCTCGCGACCTCGGCGACCCCCTCGGCCTTGGCGATCCCGAATCGGACATGCCAGTCTTGCAGAGATCGAAGCTGTGCGAGATCTTGGTCGGGGGCGGTGAGGGCGTATTGATATACCCAGCCGACTCCGGTCGCGTCGGGACCAAGGTTAGGTATTACACCCCGCGGCAAACGTTGCGCGGCGGTACTCAGATATTCCAGGACGCGACTCCGCGCCCAGTAGATGTCCGTTCCGTCGTGAAATATGACATGGACGAACGAAACGCCGAAGGACGAGAATCCGCGCACGACCCGCGAGTGGGGAACGCTCAACATCGCCGTCGTCAACGGAAACGTAACTTGATCCTCGACAACCTGCGGCGCCTGACCGGGGTATTCCGTGTAGACGATGACCTGCGTATCGGAAAGGTCCGGAAGCGCATCGAGCGGGATGCGCGTGACGGCATAGAGTCCGGCCAGCGTCGCAAATGCCGCCCCGATCAACACCAAGGCGATATTCTTCGCGGACCATCGAATGACGTCCGAAATCATGGCTTAGTCTCCCCGGCGGTGAACGCGGCCAACGCCGCACGGAGATTGCTTTCGGCGTCGATAAGGAAATTGCCGCGAACGACGACGCGCTCGCCCTCGTTCAGTCCTTTCTTGACTTCGACGTAGCCGTCGCCGCGTCCGCCAAGAACCAAGTCCCGCGGCTCGAACACGCCGTCGCCTTTCGCAACCAAGGCGATACGCCGAGTCCCGCTGTCGATCACCGCCGAGCCGGGAACCGCAACGACGGGGCCGGAGGCGGCCGGGGATTCGACGGTAATGTCGGCGTACTGCCCGATTCGAATCCGCCGTTCCTTGTTCGCGACCACGATCCGCGCCTGGGCGGTCCGCGTCGCCATGTTAAGCTCCGGATAGACGAAGGAAACCCGCCCCTCGAAACTTTCGCCCGGAAACGCCTTGAAATCGATCCGGGCGCTTTGCCCCGCGCGCAGCGCGCCAAGATCGCGTTCGGCGACCTGGGCAATGATCCACACGGTCGAGAGATCGGTGATTTTATAGAGCGTATTCCCGGCCGAAAATCGCTGACCATTCAATGCCGGTTTCTCCACCACGGTACCGCCGATCGGAGCGGGCAAAACGATCGATCGGACGGGTTCGCGCGTCCGTCGAAGATCCTGGATCACCCGATCGGGAATGCCAAACTGACGTAGATTGGCTTCGGCACGCTCGACATCGCCGCCGCGCCCGCCGGTGCCCCGCAGCGCAACCAGAAGGTCTGACTGCTTTTGAAGCATGTCCCGGCCGTCGATCCAGACGCGGAGAAGATTCTGACCAGGTTGGACATCGGCTCCGGTAACGGGAACGAACAGTTCCTCGATGAATCCGTCGAACTTGGTGGTTACCACCGCGACCCGCCCTTCGTCGGCAACAACGGTGCCGACGGCGCGGACGGAGCGCATGAGATGGCGTCGTTCGACTGTTTCCGTCCGGACACCGGCGCGTTGAATTTTCTCCGGAGCGATCCGAACCGTCCCCGCGGGACCGGCGACCTCGTCGGAGTAAACGGGGATGAAATCCATCCCCATCGAATCCTTCTTCGGCACCGGCGACACGTGGGGTAGTCCCATCGGATCGCGGTAATACAATACACGTCGTTCCGACTCCACCGGAGCGGCGGATTCCGCATCCGACCGTTTTTCAATCGCGGTAAAAACGACGACGCCTTCGACTGGTTGGCCCGAACCTTTGACGGCGCCCGTAATGGTGAGCGCCCATCTTCCGGCCATGGCAATATCCGTCTCGAACGCCAGCACGCCCGGCTCCGCCGTGGACGCGGGCCGTAACGGAGCGGCCATCGTCTTCATCCCATCGGGCCCCATGTCGAGTCGCGCCGACATAGCGGAAACGGCGCCGAGAGCCGGTCTCGAATCGGTATCGACGAGACGAACTTCAACGCGGACGCCTTTCCCGACGGGAATTTCGCTTCTGACCGCTTCCCATCGGAAGCCATGCTGACTTGCGACCGCGGAACCGAGATGGTCAAGAGTGGAAAAAATCGCTGCAATAATGATTACGATAGTCGCGCTGCCCGCAAGCAGCGCCATGTGACGTCGTTTCATTTGAATCGTTCCTGCGTTGCCGTAATTGCACGGGCATGGGCGCGCGAAACCAAGCGTGCCGCTACACGCGCCATGCCGACGCGACGACTCAAGGAGCCGTCGGCCTCAAACGGGGAGCGAAACGCGAGGGGGGCGGAAGGGTGGGCAACTCGACCAGGACGCGGCCGGATCGAATTCGGTTGCTAATCCGGCTCGGAGGTCGAATGGAACGAACAACGATTCTTGGCCGCCGAAAAATTGAGGCGGCGACCCGGCGCAAAGGGCTATGCAACCGAGCAGGTCCTCACATTCCGGACTTTGGTTCACGTCACACGCGTTTTCGCCGGGCGGGCAGTGGCAGATCCCTTCGATGGACTCGGAGGGAGTCGTTCCAGCAGGAATCCCGGCCTGCGCGACTCCCGGGGGAGGCCCGTACACGGTGATCGAAATGACGAGCAGTACGGCCAAAAGCCTTCGGGTCATTGGGTCACGATAACGAAATAGAAATCAAGGATTCAAATCACATCGCCGCGAGCAACCGGGCGCGCGCGTCCTTGACGCGGGCTTGAAGCGCGCGAGCCTCGGCCAGGCGCTCGCGCTCGGTCTCGACCACCTCGGGCGGCGCCTTGGCGACGAAGGATTGGTTGGAAAGCTTCCGGTCGAACTTGACGATTTCGCCTTCGATCCGGGCGATTTCCTTGTCGAGCCGCGCTTTTTCGGCGGCCAAGTCGATGACCCCGGCGAGCGGCAGAATAAACGTCGCCTCGCCCACCACCACCTGCACCGCGCCCTTCTCGGCGCCGGCAGAAAGCTCGATCGTCTCGATTCGGGCGAGCCTTCGGATCAGATCCCCGTAGCGCTCCAGCCGCGCCGCGGTTTCGGCGGACGCGCCGCGATGGCGGAGCGCGATCTTGGCGGCCACCGGCACGTTCATTTCGGACCGCACCGCGCGGATCGCGGAAATCAACTCGACCAGCCAATCGGCTTCGGCCTCGGCCTTGGCGTCGCGCAACGCGCGCGGGATCGCGGGCCAGCGTTCGGCCGCCAGCGCGCCGGAACGATCTCCGGCGATGCGCTGCCACAGTTCCTCGGTGATGAACGGCATGATCGGGTGGAGCAGGCACAGGGTTTGGTCGAGCACCCAGGCCGCCGTCGCCTGGGTTTCGGCCTTGGCCGAGGGATCGGCGTTCTCGTCCTGCAGCACCGGCTTGATGAATTCCAGGTACCAGTCGCAGAACGTCCCCCAGGTGAAATGATAGATCGCGCCCGCCGCCTCGTTGAACTTGAATTCCGTCAACGCGGCGTCCGCCGTCGCCGCCGCTTCCGCCGTCTTGCCGACGATCCAGCGGTTGAGGGTGAGCTTGACCGAGGCCGGATCGAAGCCCTTCTTCGGCAGGCAGCCGTTCATTTCGCAGAAGCGCGCCGCGTTCCAGATCTTGGTCGCGAAATTGCGGTAGCCTTCGACCCGCGATTCCGAAAGCTTCACGTCGCGGCCCTGGACCGCGAGCGCGGTCAAGGTGAAGCGGAGCGAATCCGCGCCGAACTTGTCGATCAGATCCAAGGGGTCGATGACGTTGCCCTTGGATTTCGACATCTTCTGGCCCTTTTCGTCGCGCACCAGGGCGTGGATGTAGACGGTGCGGAACGGAACCTCGTGCATGAAATGAAGGCCCATCATCATCATGCGCGCGACCCAGAAGAAGATGATGTCGAAGCCGGTCACCAGCACGCTGGTCGGGTAATAGCGCGCGAGTTCGGGCGTCTTGTCCGGCCAGCCGAGGGTCGAGAACGGCCATAGCGCGGACGAGAACCAGGTGTCGAGCACGTCCTCGTCCTGCTTCAGGTCCACCGCGCGACCGTAATGGGCGCGCGCGGCCTTGGCCGCTTCCTCCGCCGTCAGTTCGACGAAGATATGTCCGTCGGGACCGTACCAGGCGGGAATCTGGTGGCCCCACCAGATCTGGCGCGAGACGCACCAGGGCTGGATGTTGCGCATCCAGTCGAAATAGGTGTTCTCCCAATTTTTGGGCACGAAGCGGGTGCGCCCCTCCTCCACCGCCTTGATCGCCGGTTCCGCCAGCTTTTTCGCGTTCACGTACCACTGGTCGGTGAGCCAGGGTTCGATGACCACGCCGGAGCGGTCGCCGTAGGGCACGATCATCGGATTTTCCTCGATCTTTTCGAGGAGCCCGAGAGAGTCCATCTCCGCCACGATCTTCTCGCGGGCGACGAAGCGGTCGAGGCCGCGAAAGCGTTCGGGAACGTCGTCGTTGAGCCTGGCGTCGCGGTCGAGCACGTTGATTGCGGCGAGATTGTGCCGCCGGCCGACTTCGAAGTCGTTGAAGTCGTGGGCGGGCGTGATTTTGACCGCGCCCGAGCCCTTGGTCGGGTCGGCGTAGTCGTCGGCGACAATCGGAATCTTCCTCCCGACCAGCGGCAAGATCACGTGCTTGCCGACCAACGCCTTGTAGCGCTCGTCGTCGGGATGGACCGCGACGCCGGTGTCGCCGAGCATGGTCTCGGGCCGGGTGGTGGCGACGGTCACGTAGGTGTTGGCGCCGGAGGCGCCGGGCCCGCCGCCGTCGATCGGATAACGGAAGTACCAGAGCTTGCCCTTGACCTCGCGTTGCTCCACCTCCAGGTCGGATATGGCGGTATGCAGCTTGGGGTCCCAGTTGACCAGGCGCTTGTCGCGGTAGATCAGGCCCTGCTTGTGGAGATCGACGAACACCTTGCGCACCGCGCGCGAGAGTCCCTCGTCCATGGTGAAACGCTCGCGCGACCAGTCGCACGAGGCGCCGAGCCGGCGCAACTGCCCGGTGATGGTTCCGCCCGATTGTTCCTTCCATTTCCAGACGCAGGCGATAAACGCCTCGCGGCCCAGGTCGTGGCGGGTCTTTTTTTCCGCCGCCAGCTGGCGCTCGACCACCATCTGGGTGGCGATGCCGGCATGGTCGGTGCCCGGCTGCCACAGCACGTCGTCGCCCTTCATCCGCCGCCAGCGCACCAGGATGTCCTGCAACGTGTTGTTGAGGGCATGGCCCATGTGCAGGCTGCCGGTGACGTTGGGCGGCGGGATGACGATGGCATACGGCGCGGCGTTAGCGCGCCCCGATAGGGGCGCATCATTTGACGCGCGCGGGGATTCGCCCGCGCGCCGGCCGGCAGCGAACGCGCCCGAGGATTCCCAGGCGGCGTAATGACGCCGCTCCACCTCGGCGGGATTGAAGGTCTTGTCGAGCATGAAACCGCGCCTCTCGAAGGGGCGACAATCTAGCCAACGCGCGCGGCGGTTTCCAGCGGGCTATTCTTCCAGCCGTTCGGCCCGATTGACCATGATGTCGATCTCGCGCTTGACCAGGCGCTCGATCAGGTAGGGCAGGTTGCGATCCAGCCACTCGCGCAGGATCGGGCGGAGCATTTCGCGCACCATGCCCTCGAGGGTAATGTCGCGGCCGTCGCGGACGGCGAAGTCGCGCCGATCGAGAATGGCGCGGGCCAGTTCGGCGAGCACGTCGGACCCGGCGAGCGACGTCGGCGGCGAGATGATGTGCTCCATCGGCGCCACCATTTCGCGGGTGAGCTCAAGCACTTCGGGCTCCGCCCGGGGCGGCGGCGGCGGAGGCGGCGGTGGCGGCTCCATCGCGGCCGCCATATCCATCTCGAGCTCGGGCTCGGGCTCGGGCTCCGGAGGAGGCGGCGGAGGCGGAGGGGGCGGCGGCGGCGGTGGCGCGGCCGCGGGCTTCGGCGGCGGCGGCGCGGCCGCGGGCTTGGGCGGCGGCGGCGGGGGCGGCGCGGCCTCGGTTTTCGGCGGGGGCGGCGCTGCCTGTTGTTCGTCGTCGGCGAGGATCCTCCGGATGGAGGATAGAATGTCCTCCATCGACGGTTCTTGGCCGGTTTGTGCGCTCTGATCGCCCAACGATTCACCCCTGCGGCGCGCAATTCGCGCGCCCTGTTCCTAGCGGTTTCTTTTACCCCAAGCCGTCATTCGACGCCACCCTTGACGGAAGTGCCGAACCATTTGTCCCGCGATTCGTCGTAATTAACGACCGGATCGTAGAGACCGACCGCAAGCCGGAGCCGCTCGGCGGTGAGCAGCCCGACCGCCGATTTAAGCTCGAATGCCGCCACCAATTCGTCGCGCTGGGCGCGGACATGATTGACCTTGGCGTCGAGCAATTCCTGTTCCGCGTTGAGCACGTCGAGCACGGTGCGCGAGCCGACCGCGGCCTCCCGTTCGACCCCTTCGAGAGCGACGGTGGCCGCCTTGATCTGCGAATCGAACGAATCGACCCGGGCCCGGGCCGATTGCAGGGTGTCCCAGGCGCGGGTCGCAATCTGGACCGCGTCGCGGCGTTCCTTGTCGATCAGGTTCTGGCGTTCGGCCGCCGTCTGCTTGGCGCCGCGCACCTTGGCGTAAGTCGCGCCCGCCTCGTAGAGCGGCATCGAGAACTTGAGCTTGGCCTCGAGGTTGGAGATGCGCGAGCTTTCGTTCGAGGACTCCCAATCCTTTCCGGCCGACGCCACGAACCGGAACGTGGGCAGCAGCTCGCCTTCGGCGCCGTCCACCCGATCCTTCGCCGCCTTCTGGTCGAATTCCGCGGCGATCACCGCCGGGTTCTGGACCGCCGCGTCGCGGATCGCCTTGTCCTTGTCCTCGGGCACCTGGTCGGGCGAGGCGGGCAAGGCCGGCGTGGCCGGCGGCGCGGCGCCGATCACCTTGACATAGGACGCGCGCGCGATTTCGAGGTCGCCCTCGGCCTTGATCCGGTCGGCGGTGGCGCGGGCAAGACGGGCCTCGGCCTGAAAGACGTCAGTGCGGGTGATTTCGCCGACCTGAAAGCGGTCGCGGGTTGCCTCGAGCTGACGGCGCAGAACCTGCTCGTTGTTGACGTTGAGATCGAGAACCGCGATTTCCCGATAAAGATCGAGATACGCGGTCGCCGCGTCGAGCAGCACCCGTTGTTCGACGGTGACCAACCGCGCCCGCTCGGCCTTGACGTTGTTTTCCGCTTCCGACGTCGCCGCCTGGGTGCGGCCGCCGCGATAGAGCGGTTGCGTCAATTCGAGTTTGGTGCTTTTCGGCTCGCGGTGCTGGAGGGCGGGACTGGAGGATGACGGGATGTTGGTTTCGTAGCGCGACGTGCCTGCGTCGGCGGTCATGTCCACGGTCGGACGCCAGCCGGCGAGCGCCTGCGGCACCTGTTCGTCGGTGGCCCGGACGCGGGCGCGTTGCGCCAGCAATTGCGGATTGTTGCGGTACGCTTCGGCCAGCGCGTCCGCGATCCCTTGGGCGCGCGCGCCGAACGGAAGGATGCCCGACGCAACCGCGCACGCGAGCGCGCAACCGACCGCCGTCAGGTTCATCGCGAATTTCGCCAACGTAATAGCCCGCCTTGGCCGGAGGCTCGAAGCGATCGGCTCGGTTCGATCCCCTTCTGCCACAACACCTTGTGGTTTCGAGGGAATCATTCAACTTCACCTTGGTTAACAAAAGGACCAGAAACCCCCATCGGCGGTCAATGCCCTGAAAAAGCTCATTTTATTCAGGTTGTTAACCGTCCGACGGGGCGCCGGTTTCGAGAATCCGCCCGGAAATCGGCCGAATCGTCCGCGGAAGACGTCAGAAAACGAACGCGGGCTTGCGCGCGAATTCCGCGAGCACGGGCGTGCCGCCGTCGAACGCCTCGCGGCGCGCAAAAGCATCCCCCACCCGCGTCACCACCACCGCCTTGCCGCCTCGCAGGGTACCGGGTCCGGCGTGGGCGAAGACCGCCACCAGGCGCCCGCCGTCGGCGAGCTGGGCGAGTATCGGTTGCGGAATGTCCTCGACCGCGCCGTCGAAAACGATCACGTCGTAAGGCGCCTGGCGCGGATAGCCGGCGCCCAACGGCCCCGAGATCACGGTCACCGTGTCGGCGCCGACTTCGCTCAACCGCTGTCCGGCTTCCTTGGCGAGCTTGGGGTCGCTCTCCAGCGCGACCACCGCCGGCGCAAGCCGCGCCAGTACCGCCGCCAGATAGCCGTTGCCGGCGCCGATCAGCAAGACGGCATCGGTCGGCCGGATCGCGGCGATCTCGACCAGGCGCGCGGCGAGCATCGGCTCCATCAGATATCGGCCGGGGGCGATCTCCACCGCCTCGTCGGCATAGGCGAGCGCACGCCGGGCCTTGGGCACGAACAACTCGCGCGGGAGGGCGCCCATCGCCTCGATGATACGTTCGTCCGTGACCCGGTTGGGGCGAACCTGGCCTTCGATCATGTTGTGCCGGAGGGTCGCAAAATCCATCGGAGCGGTCCATGTTGAGCGGAGTTCAGCGGACGTGCGCGGTGGCGACAGGCTAGCGGGAGAGGGCCGAAAACTCAACGGAACGGCGCGGGCCGCGCGGCGCGGCCCCGCCTTGACGGGGGTCGGGGGGGCCTCTAAGGTCCCCACCCTCGCGCGGGGCCCATATAAAAGGGTCCGGGTTTCGGCGCGGTGGCAGAGTGGTGATGCAGAGGATTGCAAATCCTTGTATGCCGGTTCGATTCCGGCCCGCGCCTCCAATGCTGTTGTGATATTTTATCGCCATATTCCGGCGTAGCTCAGTCGGTAGAGCAAGCGGCTGTTAACCGCTGGGTCGTAGGTTCGAGTCCTACCGCCGGAGCCATTTCAATCGACGCGAAAGCCCGCCCCCGGACATCCCGAGGGGCGGGCTCTTTCGCCGGTCCGCGCCGGCGGGTCCTGAAATCCCGGCCATTTCCGCGGCGTTCCCCCGCCCTTGCACACGCGTCCCGGCCCATTAATTGATGGGGTAACGGCAGTGCCGGCCGCGGGAGTGGGCCGGGTCTGGCGCCTCCTTCCAGCCGTGCGCTCCGGACACTTCGACTCGCAAGGAGGAGATGCTGCAATGGACGCGTTGTTGCAAACCGCGAAGCGCCAGTGGCAGGACGTCGGCAACCTGCTCCTCGGCCTTTGGCTGATCGCTTCGCCGTGGGCGATCGGATTCACGGACACCCCGAACGCGGTGTGGAATGCGTACGTTTTCGGCGTCACCATCGCCGTCGCCGCGGCGGCGGCTTTGGTCGCGTTCCACGAGTGGGAGGAATGGGTCAACATCGTCCTCGGCCTTTGGCTGATCGTCTCGCCGTGGATTCTCGACTTCGCCGTCACGACTTTCGCGGTCGAGGTCGAGGCCCTTTACTCCGCCACATGGAGCTTCGTCTTTACCGGCGCGCTGATCGTCGGTCTCGCCGGGTGGACGACCTGGAGCGTGCATCATCCCGGTCACGCCGGGACGTGAACGCCGCCGATCACGGCGGTAACGACGACAAGAACGTCACGTAAAACTCATCGTCCGGAGCGGCGAGCCGCTCCGTTTTTTTTGCTTGCGCCGGCGACGTTATTGCGCCGCTTTGGCCCGCGCCGCGCGCCATTCCCACGGCTTCTGGAACTCGCCCCGCCACATGCCTTCGCGCAGCATTTCCGCCGTGGCCTCGGCGCGGCGGTAATCGCCGCCGCTCTCGGGATCGGCGAAGGCACGCCCGGCGAGGATATATTGCCCGCCCACGTCGAAGCCGCGAATGGCGCAACGCGCCAGAAGCCGTCCGGCGGGGTCGGTCCGCTCGCCCCGGCAGTCGAGCCGCCCGTCCTTCACGATCGCAGCCAGCGTTCGCGCCGCCACCCGGCCGCACGGATACGTTTCGCCCTTGCGCGTCGGACAGGTCTGATCGAGATCGGGCGCATCGACCCCGATCAAGCGCACGCGGCGACCGGCGATCTCGATCGTGTTGGAATCGACGACCCGCGCGCGGCCCGACAGTTCCTCGGCCGCCGCCGGCAAAGCCAGCGCGAGCCACAGGCCGAAAAGTCCGACGCCGACCCGAAAGAGAACCATGATTCAGGCAAGGTGCTTCCCGAAAAACGTCAACGTGCGGGCGTTCGCCGTCTTGGCCGCCTGCGCGTCCCAATGCTTGCCGCCTTCGCGCGCGAAAGCGTGACCGAGGCCGGGATAGTCGTGCAGCGTGACCTTGGCGTGCCGGTCGAGGGCGGCATGGATCTGCTTCTGCGCCTCGGCCGGGACGAATTCGTCCGCCCCCGCGACGTGCAGCATGAGCGGGCAACGGATGATTTCATTGAGGTGTTCGGTGAGGTAGACGCCGTAGTAGCCGACGGCGGCATTGGTCCTGGTGCGGGTCGCGGTCAGGTAGGCGAGCCGCCCGCCGAGGCAGAAACCGACCGTGCCGACCTTGCCCGAGCAGGCCGGCATTTTCCGCAAGGTTTCGATGGTCGCGTCGAGATCGGCGACTCCCTTGTCCAGATCGAACCCCTGGAACAACTCGAACGCGCGCGCCCATTCCGCGTCGGTCCGGTCGGTCAGTTGGATGCCCGGTTCCTGGCGCCAGAAGAGATCGGGGCACAGCGCCACGTACCCGTTCTCGGCGAACCGGTCGGTGATGCCGCGCATGACCGCGTTGACGCCGAAAATTTCCTGGATGACCACCACGCCCGGCCCGTGGCCGGATCCGGGTTTGGCGAGATAGCCCGTGAAGCTGCCGCCGTCCTTGGCCTTCAGCTTGATGTCCTGCCCGCTCATACGCGCGTCCCTCCTTGGTTCGACAGGCCGCCCGGCAAGAGACGCGAGCACGCCCGTTATTATTCTTCTATAATAATGCCCGTACCATGATCGCGATCAAGCATTTACGGTCCGGGCTCGTTTTTACGCTGGCATTGGCGACACCGATGACGGCGACCGCCAACGAATGCTCGCGGCGGGGCCCCTTCAATGCCCCCGACGTCGCCTTCAGCCTTCAACCGGCCACCGTCAATTGGCACCACGACAAGACCCGCGACCAAATCCGTATCTTGCGCGCGCGATCGGGCGGCAAGGTCGCCGCCGCCGGCCCGAACTGGCAGTCGATCGGCCTCACGCTCGCGACCACTGTCCTGGCCGTGGACGTTCGCGTCGACGCCGTGCCGCTGCGCCGGGCGAATTCCGGCACGCAGGAGTTTTGCGCCCGCCTGATCGCGGCCGACGTGAAATTCGGTTCCTCCCGGCTCGATGCCTACGTCACGCGCGAATACCGCCAGGGATCGTGCCCGTTCCGGGTCGTGCGCGACCACGAGGAAAAGCACATCGCCATCCATCGCGCCGCCATCGATCGCTACGGGCCGTTGATCGAGCGGCGGCTGCGGGAGGCGGTGCCGACCCTGCCCATGGTGCGGGTCTCCGATCCCAAACAAGGGGCCGAACGGCTGCGCAAGATGCTGCACGACGACCTGTCGAGGATCTTCGACGCCATGCGCCGGGAGGTGGAACGGGAAAATGCCGCCCTGGACACGGCCGAGGCCTACGCCAACGAACGCCGCCTGTGTCCCAAGGGCGATTGGTAGGCGGCGGTTTTTCGCGGCTCGGCCATATGGCGAAGCCCGCGGAGACGAGTTATCCTTCCGGCACGAAAGGTCTTGAGGAAAGTCCCATATGCCGGTCAACGGCCCCCGCGCCAGCAACGCGAGCAACGGGAGCAGCGACGCCGCCCAGGACGCCCTGCGCGCGGCGGAAACGGAAATCCGCCATCTCAAGGGCACGATCGCCGCGCTGCGCGAATCCCTCGAAAGCGAACGATATGCCCGCGACCAGGCGGTGCAAACGGCCGTGGCCGTCGCCAACGACGAAATCGCCCAGCTTCGCGCCACCGTGGCCGCCATGCGCGATCAGGTGGACTCGGTGAACGCCGGCAAGGACGACGCCGTGCAGGCCGCGATACGGAATACCGCCGACGAAATCGCGCAACTCAAGGGCGCCGCCCAGGCGCTGCGCGACCAGATGGACAACGTGCGCTACGACGCCGACCAGCGCATCCAGCAATCGCAGCGCGAGGCGCACGACGAAATCAAGCAACTGCGCGCCGCCATCCAGGATTTGCGCGACCGGCTCGAAAGCGCCCAGCGCTCCGGCATCGCCGCGCGCACCGGCAAAAGCGATCCCTCGCGCGCCCTCAAGCTCGAACACGCCCCGGGAACCTGACGCATGAACGACGGCAAGGCCCCGCCGCAGTCCGCCTCCGCCGGGTCCGGCGCCGCAAGCGCCGCGTCGGCGAAATCCGACCGTTCCGGCGCGCGCCTGAAGTCCGCCGATCCGAACCGTCCGCCGTCCGGCCGGGTCGTCGCCGCCGTGCCGCGCACGGCGAAGGAACCGTCCCCGCCGGCCGCGAACGGCGCGGGCGCGGTCACCGTCGAGGAGCGGCGCCGCCTTCAGAACGCCGAGATGCTGCTCGCGCTGTCGCGCAAGGTGGCGGCGATCGATTCGCTCGACGAGATCATCGAGACGGTCATGGAAATGACGTCGTGGGAACTGGGCGCCGAGCGCGCCACCCTGTTTCTCAACGACGCGCAGACCGGCGAGCTCTATTCCCGCTTCGCCCAGGGAAATTTCCGGCGCGAAATCCGCTTCCTCAACAGCCAGGGCATCGCCGGTCACGTTTTCCAGACCGGCGAAAGCCTGATCGTCGACGACCCCTACAGCAATCCGCACTTCAACCGCCAGGTCGACCAGCAGACCGGCTTTGTCACCCGCAACATCATCGCGGTGCCGGTCAAGACGGTGAAGGGCGAGATCATCGGCGTCGCCCAATGCCTGAACAAGAAAGACGGGGCTTTCGTCGAGGAGGACTTGCGCGTGCTCGAGGCGATGACGTCGCAAGCAACCGTCGCCCTGCAAAGCTCCCAGTTCATCGAGCGGATGAAGAAGAACCGGGAAAAAGAGATGGAGTTCCTCGACGTCGTGGCCGACGTCACGTCGGACATCGATCTCGGTTCCCTGCTGAAGAAGGTGATGGGCGAAGCCACCAAGATGCTGCAGGCCGATCGTTCGACCCTGTTCCTGAACGATGACAAGACCAACGAACTGTGGTCCCAGGTCGGTGAAGGCCTGGGCGCCACCCAAATTCGCTTCCCCAACCACCTCGGCATCGCCGGCGCGGTGTTCACCAGCGGCAAGTCGGTCAACATCCCGCACGCCTACGCCGACCTGCGCTTCAATCCCGGCTTCGACAAAAAGACCGGCTTCTTCACCCGTTCGATCCTGTGCGTGCCGGTGATCAACAAGCAGGGCAAGGTGATCGGGGTCACCCAGGTTCTCAACAAGAAGGGCGGTCCGTTCACCGACGAGGACGAGCAGCGCCTGCGCGCCTTCACCGCGCAGATTTCCATCGGCCTGGAGAACGCCAAGCTCTTCGCCGACGTCCAGAACATGAAGAACTACAACGAGTCCATGCTACAAAGCATGTCGAACGGCGTCATCACCCTCAACGAGGACAGCGCGATCGTCACCTGCAACGCCGCCGCGTCGCGCATCCTGCGCGCCGCCGCCAAGGACGTGGTCGGCAAGAAGGCCGCGGATTATTTCGCCGGCGATAACGCCTGGCTGCTGGATAAAATCGCCAAGGTCGAGGAATCCCAGGCCGGCGAAATCGCCATGGACGCCGAGCTGACCTGCGGCGGCGACAAGCGCTCGGTCAACGTCACCATCCAGCCCCTGATCAGCGCGGAAAACAAGAAGCTCGGCTCGATGGTCATGATCGAAGACATCAGTTCGGAAAAACGGATGAAGTCGACCATGGCCCGCTACATGGACCCGGGTCTCGCCGACCAGTTACTGGCGAGCGGCGCCGAGGCGCTCGGCGGCCGCAGCGTGCCGGCGACTATCCTGTTCTCGGATGTGCGCGGGTTCACCACGCTCTCGGAAAACCTCGGGCCGCAAGGCATCGTCTCGGTCCTCAACGAGTATTTCACGATCATGGTCGACTGCATCACCCGCGAAGGCGGCATGCTGGACAAGTTCATCGGCGACGCGATCATGGCCGAATTCGGCCTGCCGGTTCCGCACGAGGACGACGAAGACCGCGCCGTGCGCGCGGCGATCTCGATGATGCGCGAGATGAACGCCTGGAACGCCGACCGCGCGACCAAGGGGCTGCTCACCATCGACATGGGCATCGGGCTCAACACCGACACCGTGGTTTCCGGCAACATCGGCTCGCCCAAGCGCATGGACTACACCGTGATCGGCGACGGGGTGAATCTCGCCTCGCGGCTGGAAAGCGCCTGCAAGCAGTACGCCGCCCACGTCCTGATCAGCGAGAACACCTACAAGAAGCTGAAGGGTACCTATCGCACGCGCGAGGTGGACCTGGTGGTGGTCAAGGGCAAGACCCAGCCGGTCGCGGTTCACGAAGTGCTCGATTATCACACCGACGACAGCTTCCCCAACATGATGGACGTGATCAACCAGTTCCGCGCCGGCATCAAGCACTACCGCGCGGGCAGTTGGGATAAGGCCATCGCCGGCTTCCAGGAAGCGCTGAAGGCCAATTCCGAAGATAAGCTCTCCAAGATCTACATCGAGCGCTGCGAACACCTCAAGGCCGAGCCGCCCGAGAAATGGGACGGCGTCTTTGTGATGAAGTCGAAATAGCCGCCGAGCCCGCGCGGGGAGGGCACGGGCGAGAACAAACCAACCGGATCCTCCTATGTCTCTTCGCGCCCTCGATCGGCTGTTTTCACCCCGCTCCGTCGCCGTGATCGGCGCATCCGCCGACGACGGCACCGTCGGCCACGTGATCCTGCACAACCTGCTCGCGGGCGGATTCACGGGACCGATCCTGCCGGTCAACCCCAAGCGCAAGGCGGTCGCCGGAGTGCTCGCCTATCCGGACGTGGCCGACCTGCCCGAAACGCCGGACCTGGCCGTTGTCTGCACGCCCCCCACGAACGTGCCGGGCGTGATCGAGGCCCTCGGCGCCAAGGGTACTCGCGCCGCCATCGTCGTCACCGCCGGCCTAGCGCAAACCACTCTCATCGACGGCGCCAATGCCCAGGTGACGATGCTGGCCGCGGCCAAACGCTACGGCGTCCGCTTGCTCGGGCCCAACTGCCTCGGCGCGATCGTGCCGCGCATCGGGCTGAACGCCAGCTTCGCGCATATCTCCGCGCTTCCCGGAGACATCGCGTTCGTGTCGCAATCGGGCGCGCTCGGCACCGCCGTGCTCGATTGGGCGCGCGCGCGCGGCATCGGGTTTTCCTGCTTCGTCTCGCTGGGCGACGGCGCGGACGTCGGCTTCGGCGACATGCTCGACATTCTCGGCAGCGACCCCCACACCCGCGCCATCCTGCTCTACATCGAATCGATCGGCGCGCGGCGCAATTTCATGTCGGCGGCGCGCGCGGCGGCGCGCAACAAGCCGGTGGTGGCGGTCAAGGCCGGCCGCTTCGCCGACGGCATGCGCGCGGCCCGCTCCCACACCGGCGCGCTGGCCGGATCGGACGACGTCTACGACGCTGCCATACGGCGGGCCGGCATGCTGCGCGTGTTCAGCGTCGAGGAGCTGTTCGCCGCCGTCGAGACGCTCGCCCGCGTCCGCCGTCCGGGCGGCAACCGCCTCGCCGTTCTCACCAACGGCGGCGGCATCGGGGTGATGGCGGTGGACCGTCTGATCGAGGACGGCGGACGGCTGGCCGCGCTCGCGCCCGAGACCGTCGCCGCGCTCGACGCCGTCCTGCCCGCCACCTGGTCGCACGGCAACCCGGTGGACATCGTCGGCGACGCGAACGGCGCGCGCTACGCGCAGGCCGCCCGCATTCTCGCCCGCGCCCCGGAAACCGACGCCCTGCTGGTCATGCACGCGCCGACTGCGGTCGCCGACTCGACCGAGGCCGCCCGCGCCGTGGCCGAGGTCTTCCGCGCCGAAAAAACCACGGTGCTCACCAACTGGGTCGGCGGCGACACGGTCGCTCCGGCGCGGGCGTTGTTCGCGCGCGAGGGGATTCCGACGTTCGACACGCCCGAGGCGGCGGTGCGCGCCTTCCTCCATCTCGACCGTTACCGGCGCAACCAGGAAATGCTGATGGAAACGCCGCCGTCGGTGCCGTCCGAATTCACCGTCTCCGCGACCGCCGCCCGGCTGATGGTCGAGGAAACCCTGACCCGCGCGCCCGCGACCGCCGACGGGATCATGCTCGACGAGCCGCAATCGAAGGCGGTGCTCGCGGCCTACGGCATCCCGACGGTCGAAACCCACATCGCGCGCACGCCGGCCGAGGCCGCCCTCAAGGCGCGCGCCATCGGCTTTCCGGTTGCCCTCAAGATTTTGGCCGAGGGCATCAGCCACAAATCCGACGTCGGCGGCGTCGATCTATTCCTCGATTCGGAGCCGACCGTGGAAGCGGCGGCGAAGCGCATGCTGCGCCTCGTCGCCGCCCGCGCGCCCGAGGCGCGCGTCGTCGGCTTCACCGTGCAGCCGATGGCGGCCCGGCCCGGGGCGCACGAATTGATCGTCGGCATCGCTTCCGATCCGATTTTCGGGCCGGTGGTGCTGTTCGGCCAGGGCGGCACCGCCGTCGAGGCGATCGCCGACCGGGCGGTCGCGCTGCCGCCGCTCAACATGACTCTGGCCCGGGAACTGATCGGCCGCACGCGCGTGGCGAGGCTTTTGCGCGGCGGGCGCGGACGGGCGCCGGCCGATGCCGAGGCTCTCGGACTCGCCCTGATGCGCGTCGCGCAGATGACCGTCGATATTCCCGAGATCGTCGAGATGGACATCAACCCCCTGCTGGCGGACGCGAACGGGGTGCTCGCGCTCGACGCGCGCATCCGCGTGCGCGCGGTCGAGGGCGACGGCGCGAGCCGCCTCAGCATCCGCCCCTACCCGCGCGAATTGGAGGAAACCTTCACGCTGGCGTCCGGGCGGCGCGCGCTGCTGCGCCCGATCCGCCCCGAGGACGAACCCGAGCATTACGAATTCATCGCCAAGCTCAGCCCCGAGGATATCCGCTTCCGCTTCTTCGGCCTGGTCCGCCAGTTGCCGCACACGGAAATGGCGCGCTTCACCCAGATCGACTACGACCGCGAAATGGCGTTCATCGCCTCGGCCGACCGCGACGGCGGCGGGCGCGAAACCCTCGGCGTCGTCCGAACCGCGACCGATCCCGACAACCAGCGCGCCGAATTCGCGATCGTGGTGCGCTCCGACCTCGGCGGCCAGGGGCTTGGCCATCGCCTGCTGGAAAAGATGATCGCCTATTGCCGCGCGCGCGGCACGCGCGCCATCATCGGCCAGGTAATGACCGAAAACGTCAAGATGCGGGAACTGGCCCGCAACCTCGGCTTCGCCCAACGCCTGATCCCGGAAGAAGGCGTGGTCGAAGTGACGCTCGATCTCCAGGCCTGACCGCGATAACAGCTTGAAAAAGCGCCCGTTTCTCCGATTATGACGGCCCACCCCATCCGCCGATTTTGACCCCCGTCAAGGCCCGTTCGCGCACCGTTGGTAGCCTCGCTTCATGGACATCGCTCCGCATCTTTCCGAACGCTACGACCGGCCGGTGCCGCGCTACACCAGCTATCCGACCGCGCCGCACTTCCACGCCGGGGTGGGCGCGGAACATTACCGGCGCTGGATCGAGGCGCTGCCGGCGGACGCGGTTGTTTCGCTTTATCTGCACGTGCCGTTCTGCGCCGAGATGTGCTGGTACTGCGGCTGCCACACCAAGGTCGCCGCCCGCTACGCCCCGATTGCCGATTACGCCGCCCGACTCGCGCGCGAAATCGCGCTCGTCGCCGGAATCGCCGGGCGCCGGATTGCGGTCGGGCACGTCCATTGGGGCGGCGGCACGCCGACGCAGCTCGCGGCCGACGATTTTCTCCGCCTGATGGACGTCTTGCGCGGGCATTTCGACGTCCGGCCCGATGCCGAAATCGCGGTCGAGGCCGATCCCCGCACCCTCGATTTGCCGCGCGTGCGCGCGCTGGCGGCGACGGGCGTGACGCGGGCGAGCCTGGGCGCGCAGGATTTCAACGACCATATCCAGAGGGCGATCAACCGCGTTCAGCCGTTCGCCAAGGTCGCCGAGGCGGCGGAGGCCTTGCGCGGCGCCGGGATCGACGCGCTCAACATGGACTTGATGTACGGGCTTCCCCATCAGACCGACGCCGACGCGCGGCGCACGGCGGAGTTGGCCGCGTCCCTGCAACCGGACCGGCTCGCGGTCTTCGGCTACGCGCACGTGCCGTGGATGAAAACCCACCAGAAGATGATCCCGGAAAGCGCGTTGCCCGGCGCGCGCGAGCGCCTGGCGCAGGCCCTGACCATGGCCGAGACGCTCGCGGCGCGCGGTTACCGCCCGATCGGTCTCGACCATTTCGCCAAGCCGGGCGACGCGCTGGCCCGCGCGCTCGACGACGGGCGGCTCAAGCGGAACTTCCAGGGCTACACCGACGATCCGGCGGATATCCTGATCGGATTCGGCACCTCCGCCATCGGGCAGTTTCCGCAAGGCTACGTCCAGAACGCCGTGCCCTTCCACGAGTACGACGAGGCGATCGCGGCCGGCCGGCTCGCCGTCCATCGCGGCATCGAACTCACGCCGGAGGACCGATTGCGGCGGGCGGCCATCGAGCGCTTGATGTGCGACATGCGCGTCGACCTCGCGGCCCTCTGCCGCGCCCGCGGGTTCGCCGAGGACGCGCTGGCCCCCGACGTCGAGGCGCTCGGGCCCATGGTCGAGGACGGGCTGGCGGAGGTTTCGGGATCGGTCGTACGCCTCACCGAAACCGGCCGGCCATTCATGCGCACTATCGCCGCGATATTCGATACCTATCTTTCGACCGGCAAGGCGCGTCATTCGCGCGCCGTTTGAACTCGCCACTTATCCGATAACCGGCTGAAACAAAAAGAAATTTTATTCGGAGCGAAACGACGGGCTTGGAAGAGCTTGACTCGATGGAACAAATGGTGTCCCCTGCCCCGCGGCAATCGTGATTTTGGCCTGCCTTGCAGCCCGCCTTGAGAGACGCACCGCGTCCACCGAATGGCTCACACTTCAAGTCACTCCCCACAAATCCGGATTGTTCGTGACCGCGCGGAGTTCCGCGCGGGCGCTTGTCTCAACACGTGCTTAAAGGAGGCCAGCTATGTCTAGCGGCACTGTCAAGTGGTTCAACCCCAGCAAAGGCTACGGCTTCATCCAGCCGGGTGACGGCGGCAAGGACGTTTTCGTCCACATCACCGCCGTGCAACGCGCGGGACTCGATACCCTGCGCGAAGGCCAGAAGGTCGTCTACGATCTGACGACCGAGCGGGGCAAAACCGCCGCGACCAACCTGAAGGTCGAGTAACTCTCCCTTCGGGCGCGAACCGAAGCGCCGCCGGTCCCTGACGGGGCCGGCGGCGTTTTTTCTTGGCATATTTTACGGCGCCATCCGCCTATTTGGACAACACCGCGGGCAGCCACAAGGCGATCCCGGGGAAGACGATCACCAGGACCAGTCCCAGCAACTGCAGAACCATGAACTGGGACATGCCCCTGTATATTTCCCCGAGATCCCATTCCGGGATGACCCCTTTCAGAAAGTAGGCCGACAACGCGACCGGCGGCGACAACCACGCGGTCTGGAGATTGACCGCGACCAGGATTCCGAACCACGCGAGGTCGAAGCCCAGCTTTTCCATGAGCGGGATCAGGAACGGCACCACGATCAGGACGATCGGAACCCATTCCAGCGGCCACGCCAGCAGGAAAATGACGACCATGACGATCGCCAGGATGACGTAGCGGTTCAGATTCAGCCCCAGCAGGAAATCCACCAGCATGCCCGGGGTGCCGAGCCGGGCGAACACCGCGCCGAAGAAATTCGACGCCCCGACCAGGAACAAGATCAGCACCGAAATCTCGAGCGTCTTGATCAACGCGTCCGTCAGATTTTCCATCGTCAGGCGCCCGTAGCCCGCGCACAGCAGAAGGGCGCCCGCCGCGCCGCACGCGGCGCCTTCGGTCGGCGTCGCTATCCCGAAGATGATGCTTCCCAACGCCGCCAGGACCAGCAGCGCCGGCGGCACCAACCCCTTGAAGAACTCGATCCAGGCCTCGCGGAAGTCCTTCAAATGCTCCTCGGGCGGCAACGGAGGGCCGAGAGTGGGGTTGATCCAACAGCGGATCATGGCATAGGCCGTGAACAGCACCGCGAGAAGGATGCCGGGCAGGATCGCCGCCGTAAACAAGGTCGTCACCGGAACCTGGAGGATCGGCCCCATGACCACCAGCATGATCGACGGCGGAATGAGAATGCCCAGCGTCCCGCCGGCGGCGATCAACCCGGCGGACAGCTTGACGTCGTATTTCGAGCGGATCATCGGCTTGCCCGACATGATCCCCAGGATGGTGACCGAGGCGCCGACGATGCCCGTCGCCGCGGCGAATATCGTCGCCACGAACATGACCGCGAGATAAAGCGATCCGCGCACCCTGGCGAGCAGCTTCTGGATCGAATTGAACAGACGTTCCATCAGGTTGGCCTGTTCCATCATCACACCCATGAACACGAACAACGGCACGGCCGCCAATGTTTGTTCCACCATGGACGAGTAGAACTGCAGGGTGAGCAGGTAGAAAACCACCTGCCCGAATCCCCAATAACCGAAAACGATTCCCAGGAAAATCAGAACGAACGAAATGGGAAATCCGATGAAGATCCCGCCCAGCATGGCGACGACCATGAGCAAGCCGATGATTTCAGTCTCCATAGCCGGGCCACCTCCCATGCTTGGAGGCGTAAGCGGCCTTCAAAACCTCCGAAACCCCTTGAATGGTCAATCCCAGAACCCCGATCGGCAGGCATAGCTTGATCGGGCCCAGGTAAGGCATCCACGTGGTATCCATGCCCCGTTCCGCGCGCACGAGCGAAGTCCACGCCCAGTCACCGGAGAACCACATAAGCACGATCATGGTCGGAAAATAGAGAACGATATACATGGCCAGGTCGACCCTAGCCTGCGTCCGGACCGGCCAGTCCCGATACAGGAAGTCGGAGCGGATATGCACGCCCTTCTGCAGGGCATACCCGGCGCCGAGAACGAACATGGCGCCGTACAGCATCCGGCTGATGTCGTAGGCCCAATCCGTCGGCGCGGTGAATAAATAGCGCGCGGTGATTTCATAGACCATTCCCGCCATCAGCGGAATCGACAGCCAGCAGATGACCTTGCCGGTCAAAATGGAAAAATGGTCGATCCTGGCGATGGCATGCCGCATCCACACCGGCATATCATCCGGAAGATGATTGGGATCGCCGGCGCGCCGGCCCGCGATCATTTCGTCCATGGGTTCGAAATGTTCGGTCATGCGAATTCCTTGCGAAAAGAAGGAGGGCGGCGCCCGCCGCCCTCCTTGCACTCTTCAAATCGCGGTTATTTGCCCTTCTTGGCGAGAACGTCGGCGTAGGCGGTGCCGAGCGCCGCGTTCGATTTCTGGGCGCGCGCCCAGAACGGGATGGCCGTGTCGGCGAACGCCTTCTGGCTGTCCCAGACTTTCTTGAAGAACGCGTTTTCGTTCGCGTTCTTCTCGAAGTTCTTCAGCGCCGCTTCGCCATACAGCTTGAAGTACTCGGGGGGCGTGTCGCGCAGGATGACGCCGTGCTTGGTCGTCAATTCCTGCAGGGCCTTGCCGTTTTCGTGGATGCGATAGGCCACCGACTTGGTCAACGACGCGTTGGCCGCCACCTCGACCGCCTTCTGCTGGCCGGGCGTCAGTTTCTTCCAGACATCGCCGTTAAGGTAGAGATCGGCGTTCACGACCACCTGGTGAAGGCCCTCGAGATAGTAGTTCTTGAGAACCTTCTGGAATCCGAAGGTCATGTCCGGCTTGGGGCAACACCATTCGGCCGCGTCGATCACGCCTTTTTCCAGGCCCGGCAGGATGTCGCCGCCGCCCATCGCCACGGAAGCCACGCCGATATCCTTATAGATCTGGCCCGGGATGCCCGGCGGCGTGCGGAAGCGAAGCTTGCGGAAGTCATCCATGCTGGTGATCGGGTTCTTGAACCAGCCCAGCGCCTCGGGCCCGACCGGCTGGAGCATGAATCCCTTCACGTTGACCTTCATTTCCTTCCACAGCTGGTCGTAAAGCTGCTGGCCGCCGCCGTAAAGGTACCAGGACAACCAGGCAAAGTTGTCCATGCCGACGCCGGATCCCGCCGCGGGCGATCCGAACAGCGTCGCCGCCGGATGCTTGCCCGACCAATAGTGGGTCCAGGCGAAGCCGCCCTCGATCAGGCCCTTGTCGACCGCATCCAAGGTGTCGGCGACGGCCACGACCGCGCCCGCCGGCAGAACCTCGAATTGGACCGAGTTGTTGGTCAGATCGGCGACGTCCTTGGCGAAGTCTTTCAGCATCGTCACTTCGTCGGCCGACGTCGGAATGACCGATTGAACGCGGATTTTGACCGCTTTGCCTTGCGCGGCGGCAAAATCCGGGGCGGCCATAAGGCCGGCCCCCACCAATAGCGCGCATATCGCTTTCAACAGTTTCATGTTGATCTCCCTGTGGTTAGAGGTTTCATGGTACTCGCATGGGATACGCACTCGCAACGAACGTTCTGGTCATCGGCCTCCTTTCCCGAAACGCGGATTCATATGTGAGGTTGCATATTCGCAACTCCGTCAGAGGAATAGGGACACCATTCCCGAAAGCGCCAGGAACGAGAGCGTGAAGCGACGGAGGGCGTTCACCGGCAGACTGCGGGCCAGACGCTCGCCGCTGAATCCGCCGACCAGGTAAATCGGCGTCATCAGCAACATCAGATAAAGCCCCGATCGGCCGACGGCCCCGTTCAAGATCAGAATCAGGAGCCCGAAGCTGGCGACGAACGTAATGTAGATCATGAGATTGGCCCGCGCGACCTCGGGCGAATCCTTCAACGCCATGAGATAGAGCACGACGATCGGGCCGCCGATCGCGGTCGAGCCCATCAGAAACCCGCCCACGCTTCCCACCACGCCGGAAACCCAGCGCGGCGGCGCGTTCCGGATTCCGACTCCGAACATCAACAGCACGGAAAAAACCAGGACCAACAGCGCAATGCCGGTCCGAACCGTGTCCGGGTCCATCCGCGACTGGGCCATGACGCCGAACGGCAGAAAAACGGCGGCGAACACGCAAATCGGCACCAACGTCTTTCCCGAGCAATCGGCGTACGCGCGGCGAAGCAACGGCGCGGCGGCGATGCTCTCCATCAGCAACACGACGGAAATGGCCTCCCCCGGCGGGAGAAGCCACGCCAGGGGAAGCGTCATCACCATTGCGCCGCCGAACCCGGTCAACCCCCGCACCAGTCCGGCCGCAATCGCGATGATCAAAAACCATGGCCAATGTTCCATCACCATGACGAGGCCGAGCCCCTGCGAAGGCCGGCCTCGTGCGGAAGAAGAACGATCTTCGCCGACGACACCCGGGCGTGATGCAAATCCGCGAAGGCCGTCGGCCCCTCGGACAGCGGACGGGCTTCGATCCACGAAAGGTCGCCGAAGTCGTCGCGCGCGATCGCCGCCACCGTTTCGCGCAAATCCGCCGTCGAATAGGTGTAAGTGCCGAGAAGAGCGATCTCGGCCAAGGTCAGCTTGCGCATGTCGATTTCGCTGGCCCAGTCCTGCAACCCGATATGCATCACCACCCCGCCGGGACGGACGGCATGAAGCGCCGCCTTGCGCGTGCCCGCCGATCCGACCGCGTCGATCACGTAGTCCGCGCCGGACTCGGCCGGCGGCGTTTCCTTCGGATCGTGAGCGGGGTATCCGGTGACGGCCTGCAGCCGCGCCCGCCTTTCGGGGTTGACCTCGGCCACGTCGAGGCGCGTCACGCCGCGGCTCTTGAGGAGAAGCGCGCTCAAAAGCCCGATCGCGCCGCCGCCCAGGATCAGGACGCGGCAATCGGCCAACGGCTTGACCAGGTGGCGAACCGAAAGGTCGACCGCGTGCAGCGCCGTCGCCGCCGGTTCGGCCAACGCCGCCTTGGTCAGGTCGAGGTCGTCCGGAACCGGGATCAGCGCCGCCGCCGGAATGCTCATGTATTCGGCGAAGGCTCCCGGCCGGTTCATGCCGACCATGGTGCGGCGGGCGCACAGATTGTCCCGACCCTGCCGGCAGTATTCGCACTGCCCGCACACGATCAGGGGATTGCCGGTCACGCGCGCGCCGGGCTTGAGGGTTTGGTCTGCCGAGTCCGCGACAATCCCCGAAAACTCGTGCCCCAGCACGAGGCCGGGCTTCCGGCGTGGATCGTGCCCGTGATACGCATGCATGTCCGACCCGCAGATGCCCACCGCCTCGATGCGGACGATCGCCTCGCCCTCCGCCAGATCGGGATACGACCGATCGAGCAGTTGAACTTCGTTGGGCGCGGTGTAGACCAAGGCTTTCATGGCGGCGCGATTCCGTTCCGTCCCCGTTTCACTTCGCCGTGTATCCGCCGTCCACCATGATCACCTGTCCGGTGATGTAGGCGGAGGCGTCGCCGGCCAGGAAAACGGTGACGCCGTGCAGGTCTTCGTCACGGCCGTTTCGGCCGATGGCGGTGCGCGCGGCGTGATGCGCGGCCAGGGCTTCGTTCTTGAAAACCGGATCAGTCAGCGGCGTCGGGAAAATGCCGGGCCCGACGGCGTTGCAGGTGATTCCGCGCGAAGACCACTCCTGGGCGATCGCCCGGGTCAGCTGCACCACGCCGCCCTTGGCCGCGCCGTAGGGAGCGCCGTTGTCGAACGCCCGGTAGGATTGCAGCGACGCCAGATTGATGATCCGTCCCCGGCCGCGCGCCGCCATCGCCGGCGCCAGCGCCTGGGTCAGGAAAAACGGGGCCGAAAGATGGAGCGCGATATGGGTCTGCCAGGTTTCGGGCGTGACCTCGGCGAAAGGCTCGCGCAGGTTGACTCCCGCCGCGTTGACGAGGATTTCGATATCCGGCCAACGTCCGGCGATGGTCCGCCCGATATCCGGCAGCGCGTCCTGGCGCGCCAGATCGCAGGTAAAAGAGTCGCTCTCGATTCCGGCCTGCCTGAGGCGCGCGATGGCCTCGCGGTTTTCCTTTTCCCGCCGCCCGGCGACGACGACACGGGCGCCCGCCAGCCCGAGCGCCAGCGCCATCGCCGCGCCCACGCCCGAATTGCCGCCGGTGACGAAGGCGCGGCGGCCGTCGAGCGAAAAACAGCGCCGCAGGAAGGAAGGGTCGGTCATTCAGGCCTCGACCGGCGTTCCGCGATCGAACGTTTCGCCGGGAAAATACTTGGCCAGCCGGTCGTCCGCGGTCCGGGCATGGGCCTCCATCCCTTCCAGCCGGGAAATGCGGGCGGTGACCAGGGCCATGTCCTTCGACGCGGCCTTGGTCATGCGCTGCCACGTCAGCGTCTTCATGAATTTGTGGACCGAAAGCCCGCCCGAATAGCGCGCGGCGCCCTTGGTCGGAAGAATGTGGTTGGGGCCGGACGTCTTGTCCCCGAAGGCGACGGTCGTTTCCTCGCCCAGAAACAGGGAGCCGTAACAGGTCAGATTCCGCAGCCACCAGTCCAGATCGCGCGCGTGGACTTCCAGGTGTTCGCTCGCGTAGCGGTCGGAAACGGAAACGACTTCGTCGCGCGAGCCGCACAGGATCACCTCGCCGTAGTCGCGCCACGCGGAACCGGCCGCGTCGCGAGCGGTCGGCGGAAGCTTGGCGATCAGTTCGGGAACGCGCCGCATGACGTTTTCGGCCAAGGTCCGGCTGGTGGTGAACAGCCACGCCGGGGATTCGTGGCCGTGCTCGGCCTGTCCCACCAGGTCCGAGGCGACGAGGACCGGGTCGGCGGATTCGTCGGCGATGACCGCGACTTCGGACGGGCCCGCGAAAACGTCGATGCCGACCTTGCCGTACAGCTTGCGCTTGGCTTCGGCGACGAACTTGTTGCCCGGCCCGACGATGATGTCGGCGGGTTTGCCCGTGAACAGCCCGTAGGCGAGCGTGGCGATCGCCTGAACCCCGCCCAGGGTCATGATGATGTCGGCTCCCGCCACTTTCATCGCGTACAGGACCTGCGGATGAATGCCTTCTCCCCGGAACGGCGTCGAGCACGCGACCACGGTCGGCACGCCGGCCGCCTTGGCGGTGGCGATGGCCATGTAGGCCGAGGCGATATGCGCGTAGCGTCCGGTCGGCACGTAGCATCCGGCGACGTTGACCGGGATGACGCGCTGGCCGGCGGTGACGCCCGGACGCAATTCCGTCTCGAACTCCTTGAGCGAGGCCTTCTGCGCCAACGCGAAGGCCCTGACCTGCCCGGCCGCGAATTCGATGTCGCGCTTGACGGACGCCGGGATGTCGCGCGTCCGCCGCTCGACCTCCTCGGGCGACACCAGGATTTCCCCGCCCCACTTGTCGAGCTTCAGCGCGTAATCCCTGACCGCCCGTTCGCCGCCCTTCTCGATCCCGGCCAGCATTTCCGCCACGACCTTTTCCGCCGTGGCGGTTTCCGTTTCCGGCGATTTCGCCGCTTTCTTCAAATATTCGACCGCCATGATCCGCCCGCCTATCCTAGGGTTTCCGAAAGGCGCGTCGCCGCCGCGCGCAGCGCATCCACGTGTCCCATCGCCCGCGCCAGGCTCAATCGGACGGTCGGCGCGTGCACCGCCAACGCGCCGCAGGTTCGCTTGCGGTCGCGCGGGTCCATCACCGGCACGGCGACGGCGATCAACCCGTCCAGGAATTCCTCGTTGTCCGTGGCAATGCCGGTGCGGCGAATCTCGCGCAAGGCGATCTCGATCGCCCGCGGATCGGTGAGGGTTCGTTCCGTGCACCGGGTCAACGGCAAGGACGCCAGAAGCCGGCGGCGTTCGCGCGCCGGCAACCGGCTGAGGAACAGTTTGCCGCTGGCGGTGCAGTGCAACGGAACGCGCGACCCCGGCTGGAGATGCAGCCGCAACGGCCAATGGGCCTCGACGCGGTCGATGTAGATGACGTCGCTTCCGTCGCGCATGGTGAAATTGCAGGTTTCGCCCACCTTCTGGACCAGCGCCTGCATGATGGCGTGACGCTCGCCGCGCAACGAGGAATGCCGCAAGACGTCCAGGGAAACGCCGATCAGCCGGTAACCGGGCTCGAAGCGGCGGGAGTCCGGCTCGCGCCGGAGAAAACCCTCCTGCTCGAGAAGGCGCACGATGCGGTGCGCCGTCCCCTTGGAAAGGCCCAGGCGTTCGCCGATCGCCGTCAGCGGCAACGGCCGATCCGCCTGAGCCACCAATTCCATGATCTTCAGCCCGCGAACGATCGCGGGATCGCGTTCCATCGATTCCGCGACCGGCTGCGGGTGCCGTACCGGCTTGAGCGCCGCGCGTTGACCCATGATCGCATCCGCCCCGATGGAACGCCCGAAACGGCCTTGGGCGTCCATCGGCCAAGGCGCCGAGCGAAACATCGTCGCGTCCTCCCCAGATCCCGGTTCTCCCCGCGGGAACGCCCGGCCTTCAACGGACCTGATGGCGAATCCCGCGCGCCCTGTTCGTCCCGATCGATCGCGTCGGCGGGCCGCAACATGCTAGACACAATCGTTGCGGAGAACAATACTGCCGACCGCTATTATGGAACTATATGTTCCATTTTCTTGCTAAATGCAGTTTTCGTTCGGGGAGATTGAATGAACTACGATTACGTCATCGTCGGCGCGGGAACCGCCGGATGCGTTCTCGCCCATCGGCTGAGCGACGGCGGCCGGCATCGCGTCCTTCTGCTGGAAGCGGGCCCGGTCGACGATTATCCGTGGATTCATATTCCCATCGGCTACGCCAAGACCATGTTCCACCCGGTCTTCAACTGGGGATTCCATACCGAGCCCGATCCCGGAATGGACGACCGCCGGATCTACTGGCCGCGCGGACGCTGCCTCGGCGGATCGTCCTCCATCAACGGTTTGATTTACATCCGCGGCCAACACGAGGATTACGACCGCTGGGCCGAACTCGGCAACGCCGGATGGAGCGCCAGGGACGTGCTGCCCTATTTCAAGAAGCTCGAAGGGAACAGCCGCGGCGCCGACGAATGGCACGGCGGCGACGGCCCCCTCAAGTGCTCGGACATCGGCGAGCCGCACGAACTGATCGAGGCGATCATCGCCGGCGCGCAGGCCCTGGGCGTTCCCCGCAACCCCGACTTCAACGGCGCGACCCAGGAAGGCGTCGGCTATTACCAGCTGTTCACGCGCAACGGCTGGCGATGCAGCAACGCGGTCGCCTACCTGAAGCCGGCGCGCGGGCGCGCCAACCTGACCGTCATGACCGATGCCCAGGCGATGAAAATCGTTTTCGCCCATCCGCTCGGGCAACGGCCGCGCGCGACCGGAATCGAATACGCCAGGCACGGCCGGCGATTCGTCGCCGGCGCCCGCCGGGAGGTCATCCTGGCGGCGGGCGCTCTGCAAAGCCCGCAACTGCTTCAGCTGTCCGGTATCGGTCCGGCCCGCCTGCTGCGGGACTGCGGCGTCGACGTCGTCGCCGATCTTCCCGGCGTCGGCGAGAATCTTCAGGACCACCTTCAATTCCGATTGATCTTCAAGTGCGCGAAGCCCATCACCACCAACGACGACCTGCGATCCTGGATCCGGACCGCCAAGATCGGCCTGCAATGGCTTCTGCTCCGCTCCGGCCCTCTCGCCGTCGGCATCAACCAGGGAGGGCTGTTCACCAAGGTTCTGCCCGAGTCCCGTTCCCCGGACATCCAGTTTCATTTCGCCACCGTTTCGGCCGACATGGCGGGCGCCCAGCCGCATCCGTTTTCCGGATTCACCTTCAGCGTCTGCCAGCTTCGCCCCTCGTCGCGCGGAACGGTTCGGATTCAATCCCCCGACCCGTGGCAGCCGCCCGCGATGCGGCCCAATTATTTGTCCACGGACCTCGACCGCCGCTGCGCCGTCGCCGCCGTCAGGTTCGCCCGGCGCCTGGCCGGAACCGATGCCATGCGCCCGTACGTTCGGGAAGAATTCCGTCCCGGCCCGGCGGCGACATCGGACGACGACCTGCTCGCGTTCTGTCGCGAACAGGGGGCGACGATTTTCCATCCGTCGGGAACCTGCAAGATGGGCCGCGATCCCATGGCCGTCGTCGACGCGAACCTGCGCGTTCACGGAATCGACGGATTGCGGGTCGTCGATTGCTCGATCATGCCGACGCTGGTTTCCGGGAACACCAACGCGCCCGTGACCATGATCGCCGAAAAAGCCAGCGACATGATTCTGGCGTTCTAGGTTTTTTCGGTTTTTTTCCCGGGCCGCGTTGGCCGCACAACCGAGAACCCCAGAACCCTCTGTAATCACGCGCCTTTTCGCCTGGCCCCCGGTTACGCAACATCCTAATTACCGTATATAAATACGGACAGAACGCAATCCTGTACAAACTCTCGCAGACCCTAAAAGCTGAGAGAACACTCATGCAGATCGATCGATGCAAAATGCCGGGCCGGGTTCGCCTTTGATCAGCACGACACAGCGCGACGGTCGCGGCCCCAACGATGGACGGATCCGAAAACGTCCGGACCTCAGCGATCGCGCGCTGATCGCGCTGATCGCCGCCGCCGCCGCCGCGCTCGTCATTTATTTTGCGTTCGTCCAGGCGGTCCTGCCGGAAGCCTGGCGTAAACCGGGCAGTCCCGAGCTTTACCTCACGGGTGTCGCGGGAACCGCCCTGCTGCTCGTGTCCATGGCGTTCGTGTGGGTCAAGCGCACCGGCCGCGGCGGCTTTCCGCCGGTTTGGTTTATTGCGCACGTCGTCGCAAGCACGGTCGGCGGAGTGCTGATCGGGGTGCATTCCGCGGGGTATTTGCGTCGCCCGCCCGCACTGCTGTTCCTGGCGCTGCTCGGGCTGGTCGCGTTGGGCGTGTGGGCCCGCGTTCGGCTGTCTCGCCAAATGGCGGCAACGTTCGCCACCAAGCAACGAAGCTTCGCGCCCGGGACACCCGCGACGCGAGACGGTCTGCGTGACGTGATCGCCCGCAAACGCGCCTTGCTGCCCTCGATCGACGGAACCGCCGACGAAGGCACCTTTTCACTCACGCTCGCTCACTGGCTGCGGACGCCCCGCGCGGCGCTTCGGTATGCCCGGCTGGTCCGCGAGGAAAACCGCCTGATGGGAACGAGGGCTTCGGTCGGGCCGGAGCAGGCTTACTGGCGCCCGCTCCATTTGGCGTTGGCCTATCTCTTTATTTTCGGCATTTTCATCCATGTAATGACGGTCACGTTCTTCGCCGGATATGTGGCGGACGGCGGACCAATCACGTGGTGGCACCTCGCGGATTGGTAGAGGAAAAGGGCATGGGTCGACTGGCGTTAATGATCGATCTCGAACGCTGTATCGGCTGCAAGAGCTGCGAGGTCGCCTGCAAGCAGGAACACGGCCTCGGGCCCGGCGAGTACAGGAACCGCGTCGTTTGGCTCGGCGACCCGGTACAGCCGGGCCTCGATTTCCTCACCGTCACCTGCCAGCACTGCGAGCGTCCGGCCTGCTTGCGCGCCTGCCCGGTCAATCCCAAGGCGATCGTCAAAGATCCCGATACGGGGGTCGTTCGAGTCCTCGAGGAACGATGCACCGGATGCGGGGAGTGCGTGATCGCGTGCCCATACGGCGCGATGGGCTACGATCCCGTCGGCCACCATTCGGTGAAGTGCGATCTGTGCGCCGATCGGCGTGCGCAGGGCCGCACGCCGGCTTGCGCCAGCGTTTGTCCCGGCCATGCGATCAGCTTCGGCGAACGCACCCAGCATCTTGCCCGCGCCGAGGCGGAAAACCGCACCGTGCGCGACCACGATCATTACCTGATGGGTCCGGCGACCCTCTATCTGGACCGACTATCGCGTGCGCACCCCAACGCGACTGCGGTTCGCAGCGATGCGGTGGAAGGCCGGCGGCGGCCGGCGGTCATGGACGACGCGGCGGGAGGGCGGTTGCCTGACGCCCAAACGGCGTTCCCCTATTGCCTTCCGCGCGAGGAGCGGACCGCCGACCGCGTGGCCCCGGGCGGCTGCAATATCTGCTTCAACTGCTGCTCGACCAAGTTCCATTTCCGCGGCGACAAGCTGGTGCAGATCACCGGCAACGAAGACGATCCGGTCCTTAAGGGAAAGGTTTGCCCCAAATCGCAGCTCACGCTGCAGCTCTACAACAACGAACGGCGCCTGACGCGGCCCTTGAAACGGGTAGGCGCGCGCGGCGAAGGACGCTTTGAGCCGATCTCATGGGACCAGGCGCTCGACGAGATCGCCGCCAAGATACGGGCGACCCGCGACGCTTTCGGACCGGAAGCGTTGGCCGTATTCGCCGGAACCCGCACCGGCACGCTCAGCAGGAACGGGTACATCAGGATTTTCGGCCAGATGTGGGGCTCTCCCAATTTCGAGGGAACCGATCCATTTTGCTCCGCCGGCAAGCATGCCGCCTACGAGATGACGCAAGGCGACGTGATCTGTCCCAACAGCTACACCGACGGCGACATCGGCAGCGCGCGTATGTATGTCCACTTCGGCGATAACCAAGCCGAGGCGCGGCCCGTCTATTTCGGCATGGTCAACAACTGGCGCATCAAGAACCGCGCCAAAATGGTCGTGATCGATCCTCGCCTGACGGCGACGGCGAGCAAGGCCGATCAGTGGCTGCCGATCCGGCCGGGCACCGACATGGCGCTCGCGCTCGCCTTGGCTCATGACATCCTCGGGCGCGGCTTGCACGACCGCCGGTTCTGCGAGAATTGGGTCGAAGGCTGGGAGCGCTGGCGCGACTTCATCTTCGAGCGCGGATATACGCCCGAGTGGGCGGCCGCGATCACCGGCCTCGCTGCCGCGGACATTCGCGCCCTCGCCGCGGACATCGCGGCGGCCGACGGGTGCGTGATCTTCGCGAGCCGCGGCATAAACCAGCATACGAATTCGGCTCAGACCAACCGCGTACTGATGTTCCTGGCCGCGATTACGGGCAATTGGGGCCGTCCCGGCGGCGCGTTCCTGAACATGTCCGCGTCGCCCATGTTCTCGGCGGCGGCGCCGGAGCATCGCCGCGTCAAGCCGAAGCGGCCGATGGTCCGCCGCAACCCGGCCGGCTGGGCCGATGCGATGCGCGTCGGCAAGCCCTACCCGATCAGGGCCCTGATTGCGTGCAACAACCCTCTCTCCAATTGGCCCGGGCAATCCGCCACGCGCGAAGCGTTCCTGGCCCTCGATCTCCTCGTTCACATCGAACTGTTCGCGAACGAGACGTCGGCTTACGCCGACTACGTGCTTCCGGCCGCGACCGGCATTGAAAAAGGCGAGATCGGACGGGCCAACGACGACCGCCGCATCGTCTGGATCGACAAAATGATCGAGCCGCCGGGCGACGCCAAATCGGACGACTGGATTTGGATCGAGCTCGGCAAACGGTTCGGCTTCGACGACGTGCTTCAGGAGAAGTACAAGGACCCCGCGCTCTTTTGGGACGAAATGTGCATCGACACCGATCATTTACGCGGCATTACGCAAGAGCGCCTGCATGCGGTGCCGCATCGGTGGATCCGTTATCCGATGGCCAGCGCGGACGCGCCCGAACAGGAGACCCTGTTCCTCGAAGGGACGTCGCCGCCCGGCCATCCGGGCAAGCGCTTCCCGACGCCGAGCGGCAAGCTGGAGTTCCACACCGAGGCGTTGGAGAGGAAGTTCCGCAGCCTGGGGCTATCCGCCCTTCCCGAGTTCTACAGCGAGCGCGAGCAACTGATCGATCTGCCGTATGTCGAGTTCCTGGAGCCGGATACGGCCGAAGGCATCCTTTCGCCGCTTCAGAAGATGGCGGTGTTCGCTTCGCCGGCGCGCATCCGTCAACCGGGCGCCGACTCGCCGGGCGCACGACTGCGGGCGCAAGGATACGATCTGGAGCTGGTGACCGGCCGCCCGCCCGCGCCGCACTTCCACAGCCTTACTCATTATTTCTGGCAGGCCCAGGAAATGTGGTCGAATCTCTACGTTCAGATTCACCCGACGCGCGCCGCGAAGCTCGGCATAGCCGACGGCGATCGGGTCAAGGTCGAAACCGCCCACGGCGCGATCGAGGCCGTGGCGTGGCTCACGACCGGGATCCGGGAAACAAGTGTCTTCATTCCGATCGGCTGGGGCGAAAAGCAGCCCCATCATCCGTGGCGTTCGGTGAATTTCCTCACCGACCGAACCCAGCGCGACCCGATCTCGGACCAGACCAATCTCAAAACCCTGCTCTGCAAGGTGAGCCGGGCGTAGGACGCCGGGTTCCGGGCCCTGCCACGGCAAAACGCCGCCATCTCATCGGGAGGCGGCGTTTTGCATGTGGTTGCGGGGAGAGGCCGCTCGCGACGGCGCTACCCGACCCGCCGGCCTTGGACGTCCAGGATCATACCGCCGTCTTCCTTGGCGAGCGGCCCGGGCGGCCAACGATCGAGCAGATCGAGAACTTTTTCCGAGGGCCGGCAGAGACGGACGCCCTTGGGCGTCGCAACGATCGGGCGGTTGACCAAAACGGGATGGATCAGCATGGCGTTCAGGATGACGGCATCGGATACGCCCGGCTCCAGTAAGCCAAGTTCCTTGGCGGGCGATTTTGTTTCGCGCAACGCGGCGCGGGGCGAAAGGCCGGCCGCGGCAAAAAGCGCCAGCAGCTGCGGCCGCGTCCAGCCGGTTTCGAGATAAGGAATAACCTCGGGTTCGTACCCCGCCGCCTTGATGATCGAAAGCACGTTACGGGACGTCCCGCATTGGGGATTGTGATGAATCACGACGGGAAATGAATCGGTCATCGGCGTCCCTCAAGAGGCGGCGGATGCGGAGCCTAAAATAGCACCAAAACGGCAAAACGCCGCCATCCCATCGGGAGGCGGCGTTTTTCATGTGGTTGCGGGGAGAGGATTTGAACCTCTGACCTTCAGGTTATGAGTTTCGCTCGGACTGTTTCGCTCAACTTCTCTGACCTACGAAACACCATCATTTCGCCTTGTTTTGCTTAGAGGATTCACGGTGCGGGTCTACACTGACTCACGCTGGTTGACTCCCGATTCTGCTTCCAACTGCTTCCAGATTGCTTCCAGAAATCGCCATGCCGAAACTGACCAAGCGTTTTGTCGATAGCGCGAAGCCCGAGACGAAGGACTACTTCGTTTTCGATGAGGGCTTGCCGGGCTTTGCCCTTCGGGTACTGCCCGGCGGGCGCAAAACATATCTGGTGCAGTATCGCTCCGGGGGTCGCACCCGGCGGGTGAATATCGGCCGTCATGGCACCCTGACCCCGGACGAAGCCCGTAAACGGGCCAAGGAGCTTCTTGGCCTGGTTGCCAAGGGCGACAACCCCGCCGAGGAGATCAACACCCGCCGCAAGTCCCCTACCATCAAGGACGTATGCGACCGTTTCCTTAGGGAGCATGTCGCCCATCACTGCAAGCTGAGTACGGCCAAAGAGTATGAGCGGTCTATTGGCCTGTTCATCGCTCCGGCCATTGGTGCTTTTAGGGTTATCGACGTTAAGCGGTCCGATATCGCCAAGCTGCACCAGGGCATGGGGCATATCCCCTATCAGGCGAACCGGACCCTGGGCGTCCTTTCCAAGATGTTCAATCTGGCGGAAGTCTGGGGCTTGCGCCCGGACGGGTCTAATCCCTGCCACCATGTGAAGAAATACCGGGAAGACAAACGCCAAAGGTTTTTATCAGCCAAAGAAATGGCCGCGCTCGGGCAAGCCTTCGAGGATGAGCTTAAGGAGAACCCGGAATCCAAGGCCGCCATTGCCGCGTTCAAGCTCCTGATCCTGACCGGCTGCCGCCGGGGAGAAATCCAAACCCTAAAATGGTCTTACGTTAACGGGAACACCATCACCCTGCCCGATTCCAAGACCGGTCCAAAGATCGTTTACCTCGGGGAAGCGGCCAGAAAGGTTCTAGACGGGATAGAGAAGACCAAAGGCAACGAGTACGTCATTACCGGCCAGGTCGAAAAGCAGCACTTAACGGACCTGGAACGCCCTTGGCGGCGCATTCGTGCCCGGGCGGGACTTGATGACGTGCGAATACATGACCTTCGACATACATTTGCCTCGGGTGCTCTTGCCATTGGCGAGGCCCTTCCCATGATCGGCAAGCTCCTGGGCCATTCCCAAGTGCAAACCACGGCCCGATATGCCCACTTGGCTGACAACCCCATCCGGGATTCCGCCAATCGCATATCCGGGGAGATCGCCCGCGCCCTCTTTGGCGGCAATGACAACGCCCCCGAAAGCCCCACACAGGCCCAGGCGGAAAATCCCGGTACCGGGAATTCCCCGTACCGGGCTAATCCTCCGGCCAATGAGAACACTGTATCCCGGTACGGGGACAGCCTCGGCGGAAGTCAGAATAAGACGGCAAGCGTCAGTACCGACAAAAAGTCAGTACCGAGTATGGCCCAAAATCCAGTACCGACTATTCCCGGTACGGGGCAAATCCCCGTACCGGGAATCGCACAATCTGATGTTCCGCGACCGAGCCCCTAGGGACATAAAGTCCCTAGGGACTTTTCATCAGCAGCCCCGACATGCCCCCCTAGGGGCCAAAAACCCCTAGGGGTTTTTCGTTGGCAGTCTCGATATACTCCCCTAAGGGGATTCTTCGCGAGAAATACCCCTAGGGTTGTAGTCTCGCGCGACCGATCCGCCCCCCCCGTTACGTATACGTATACGGGCCCGTATACGGAGCCCCATTTAACGAGCCTCTCGTAACGTATACGTAACGGGGAAAAACGATAACGCCCCCCTAGAACACGTTATCCAATCAGACGCCCCGTATACGTAGCTGTATACGGGGCGTAACACTTCCTCCGCCGCCAATGCCCAACTGCCTAATTTTTGCCAAAAACAAATCCTATTTTATCCCTACCAATTCGGAGGCTTGGCTTATCACCAAGAACAATCATGGACCCTTGGATATTTTGGAAACGCGGAATTCCTCTCAGCTCCGCCTTTGTAAGTTTTGCGTCGAGCGATTTTAGGCAGAAATATGTCGTAGCCAGAGACTCTGCCGGAATTGACAAAGGCTTGGCGGCCTTCACCGAAGTTATACAGTCTAAAAAATCGCCTTCAGATCGGATGGGTAAATATAATAAAGACGTATCCGCTTACCTCGCACTAGATCGCACCCTTAAGGCAAATTGCCTCGCGTGGATTCAGTCTGGAAAGCTTAAGGCTTATGGCTTTACCTTGCCTCGTCGGGCTGAAGATATTCCCCAACCGGCTCCGCTTGACCTTTGGGCAGGCGAAATCAAATGGGAGAAGGACTACGCGAAGGGAAATGGCCTCGAAATGGCCGGGCTTCGTTTGATTGCCCCAGCGCAAGAAGCCGAGTTAATCGCACGCCATTTCCCTGAAGGGATAAAGAGCCCTGGCCGCCCAAGCCGAGAGCATCAAATTTCGGAGGCTTTCAATACGTTACATGCCTCAGGCGCAATTAATTTCTCGAAACCCATGAAGCATTATTTCCCGATGATACGGGAGTGGGTTTTGACGCATTTTCCCGATGATCCTAAGAAAACCAAAGGCCTTAACGATAAAACGTTAGCCAAAATAGTTAGCCCCCTTTTCAATGAAAGAAAACAAATCTCGAAACTATAAATTCCAACCCTATTTATAGATGTTTTTCGAGATTTTGTTTTCATGGATGTTGTCCGAGTAGCTCAATCGCTATTCGGAGAACACCAACATGGATACCTTGGCGCACCAACATCCGGTTTCGCCTGATTACTTCGACCAACTTCTTAACGAGCAAGACGCGGCGCGTTTCCTTGGCTACACCGTCCGCGCCCTTCAAAACTGGCGAGTACGCGGGGGTGGGCCCGCTTTCATCAAGATTTCCAGCCGATCTATCCGTTATTGCCGCCGAGACTTGATCGCCTGGATCGAGAAGCACCGCCGGTTCAATACTTCCCAGGATGCGGCCTGATGCCCAGCCGCGCCCTCACTCTCCCCGGTTTTGCCCCGGTGGGGCTGGCCGCACCGCCGGGGATTTTGGGGCCGGAAGGCACCAAAGGGGCGCGGGGGCACTTTCCCCCGCGCCCCGCTCTTTCACCGATGCTGAATCAAAAAATCGAATCCGGCCCTAAAACCCAAGGCGGCCCCGGCGCGGAACGCGCCGGAACCCGTCATGCCGGGCCACCCTAAGGCCCGGCATGACAAAAACGGCGGCGAAGCCGCCACTAAAATCGAGGACTTGTTAACTGCCAATACCGGCATTGGCGTGCCTTTGCATGTTTGGCGTAAAGTTCGCCGACGCAATGAAGCCCTAAAGGCGCAAACCCGTACATTGGCGGATAGTTTGGAATCAGCCGGTATCCCAGCCTATCAGCGCAATAATCCGGTTAGCCTGATTGGCGATGTAACAGGGTGCGTCGATACCCCCGATCAGTTCCGGCGAATTCGCTTTCTTCCCCTAGTCGCGCAACAAGAACGCGCGCCGATGCGAAATGCCCTGCGCTATTTTCTTAAGACTTGGAATAAAGGTTCTTACGTTCGATTCGCCGTCGTCACCGCCGGGCCACGTATTCCCCTGGGCAACAACTTGCGAGGTGAGATTCAGAGCTTTCATCGCCTCTTGTCCAAATGGGCCAACCTGGCGCGGCAAAAATTCGGCGTGGAGATGATTTTTCGGGGGACTGAGTTCACTATTGACCAGGCCCGGACTTTCCATCTCCACGCCAATATCCTATATGCGCCACGCCAAAAGCTCACTCCCGAGCAATGGGAGAAGTTCCTTGCCCGGACCCGATCCTATGTCGGGGCACACTGGCGCGATTCGGGCCGCCTCCGTAAAGCCGACGAAGCGGTTAAGTACCCTTTCAAGCCGACTGAAATGGGCCACCTGTCGCCCGGTGATCTTGCATGGCTCTCAATTGAGATACGGCAGCTTAAACTGATGCAGCCCATGGGGGCCTTTGCCGAGTTTTGCCGGGAACTGGACAACGACGGCTGCAAGATCGCCGCGATTGCGAATGACCGGGGCTTAAACTTGGCTCGGGTCAAACGTCAGAATCGAGATATGCCGGTCCAAAGCCTAAAGCTGTCGCCACGCGAGAACGAGCTTATTGCCCGAACCGCGCCCATGCCCCGGTTTAGTCCATATCGAGAGCCTTGCAGCATCGTCCGAAATTACACCACGACTCCGGAAACGGGGGGCGGGCGGTTCCGGTTAGGATTGCTTCAAGATCGCGCCCAAAGGGCGAAGGCCATGTGGTTTAAGAACGGTGGGCCCTTGCCGGGGGTGGCCCTGGCCCAAGCCGCCGGGAACGGCCCGCCAGAAGACCCGGAGGATAATCCCTAGCCACCTTTATCGTTCACACTACTAGGCCAACTGTCCACGGCGCAAAATAGTCATAGTTTTTGGGATCACAGCCCGATATTTATCAACCAACATAGTTCTAGAAATTTACTAAAGCAAAAAAGTTATCATCCCTAGACCGACAGCAACTCCGATCATACTGCTGGCCCCGACCCCTTCAATTCGAAGTGGTGTTCCAGTGAATTGACCAGCCGCTTAGTCAGCTCCAATGTGTCGTTAAAGCGAATCTGCTGCCATGGGCGTAAGTTGAACCCAATGGCCTCGTCTTTTATTTTGTTGCCGTCTGCGATCAAGACGAAGTTCTCGTGCGGCTCTCTCCGCCCTTGGTTCAGGCCCATCAAAAATCCGACCTCGTGGTAAACGTTTTTGTTACTTTGTGTCAGATCGGCGATAAGGAGCCCGCAGCCGTCGATAATTTGCAATATTTCGTCGGTAATGGTGTAACTGTGCCCTTTGTTTACGCGATCAATACGGACAGTTTTCAGGGCCAGACCGGCTTGCTGCAGGTAATGACTCTTATTCACCTGTGCGATGGCGGCCTCAATCGCCGCATAGACCGCGTCGGTGTGCGTCCCGAATTCCATAGATACGAATACCTCGCGGCGACGAGATGTCAGCACACTTTCAAATACCTCGACTAAGCTGGCCGCATCCACTGCCTGGGTGCGTCCCAGGTGATAATGGTAGCCCAGACTCCGCGTGGTAGTCGCCGGAGCAAGCCGGTCGATGCGGTTCCCTATCACCCAGCGCGCAAAAGCAGGAAGCTGCTTACCATCGTTCTTGATAGCGAAGTAAGCAAAGGCGATGAGCACGCCATGGCAGCCTGATTCCTGGAGACGGTTCAGGTGAGATTCCTCATAGATAGCGTTGACTGATTTAAGTGCACTCCGCAAACGCGAGACTTGCGAATCAAGATTGTTCGCATCGACAGCTTTTTTTAGCTCTTCATCTTTTGCGACAAGGAACTGAGCAAGGGCAAGGGCAAGGGTATACCGATTCTCGAAATGCCTGGCGAGCCCTCCGAGATAATCCGCACTGAACTGCGGTAAGAGCTTCCGTGCCAAGTAATACGCCGGGCCAAAACTCGGTTTGATAAGAAAATCTTCGTCAGAAAATAACGCACCCTCACCTGTCTGAAGAATGAGGCGTAAATTCTCTTCGGAAGTTAGTGGTATCTGCTTGCTATTGATATTGTGAAAAACGACTCTCTCAAAACGCTGTGCTTGCGTCGGCTCATCATGTAGCACGATGCAAAAAGGTGTGGGTAAGATGTAATTAATCTCACCAGGCTTCAAATCATTCGCGGCGCTCAGACGATGGTTGCCGTCGATGCGAAATAATTTAAGGCCCTTGTCGAGTTGTTCCTCCGGCAAATACAGGTAGGCCAGTTGTGGTGCGTTAGCGACGCCAATAACTTCTAATTTTTTTGGAAGTTTTGTGGTAACAGTCTTCACGGATAGGCCGTTAACGTTGGAGGTAAAGCCTGATCCAGAAAGGATGTCTGTCACCGGAGCGACAGTACGTTTACCCTTGTAAGCTTTAAAATCGAATTGCAGCGATGCAGATAAGATCACTTCAGGAAAAAATAGATATTGTTGCTCGTTTAAGAAGCGCTCGATCTCTTCCTTATGCGTTTCGATCAGATTGCGCTGGTAGGCACCATCAAAACGCGAGCATCGCGCAAGTTCCCCAAGGGGAGCGACACCCCGAATAACCGTGAAGCCTCCCAGGGAAGTGTGCAGGATGCCAGACAGGATCATACTTTATCTCCTTGCAAGAGCAGCTGCTCGAAGCGCTCTCGAGCTTTGCGCCAGACGGCTTCGGCGCGGGCTTCCAGCCGATCGGCTTCGCTGTTGCGATGAACAACCTCCTCGACAATCTTATTTTGTATGGAGACGCAAGGGATCGGGATCAGTACGTTCGCTAACTCGTCCTGCGTAATTGCAGGATAATTGCCACCGCTCGACCGGCGAAGCATTTGCTTAAGGGACAGCGAAAGTCTCAAGGTGGCCCACAAAAATGTACGACTGACTCGGCTTTCATCAACATGACGAATTACTGCAAATCCGGTAGAGGCTATACTCCCCTCATGATATTCGTTAAGCAAAGCAATCGAACCATGATGGGGCCGTGTAAGGCTGACGATGATGTCATCCGGCTGAACAACCATCCGTGCGCGGCTCGGTGCATTATCGGCGGAAATGACGGATGCCTTAGCCTGTCCTCTGCGACGGTCAACACCGCTTATTTCGATGTATCGGAAGGTTGGTTCCGATTGTTCTTTCGGATTCCGGGTGTCGCTAGAGAACTGAACAAGAGAACCAAGCGGCGCATGAGACGCGGCTTGAATCACCCGTTCTATCTCAACGAATTCAGGAGCGTGAAAGAAAGGGTCGATCCGGGAGGTGACAACATTCCTTCTAATTGCGTAGACCTTGCGGCCATGGCCTTTGGGGATTGATAGACCCATTTCCTTAATTGCCCACGGTTCGAAGCTCGATAGCAACTGCTCTGCCTTTGCCAACGCGCGGTCGCGCTCGGCGCGAGCTGCGTCGAGTTCGGCCACTAGGTGTCGTTGGATATCGAGGGGCGGAAGAGGTATTTCTAAAGACTTGAATTCTTCCTTGTTGATATTCGGCTGCCCTGCTGGGCGCTGAACCGCAGCAACCCATGATGCATAGGCATCTGTTTTGGTGAAGCCATAGACGAATTTGGGCTCAACCTCATTGTTGAACCTGAATCGGATGCAATAACCCGCAAAGACCGCTGGATCAAATCGTGCATCATGTAGATAGGTCTTGCCGACGGTTGCCCCGCTTCGAGCAAACAATAGGTCACCTACCGAAAGCCGGTGTTTATCTGCCCACTCCTCGGCAGCTACAAACTCATGCGGCAATGTGATGCCATCTTCCCCGTAATCTGTGATGCGGATATAGCGAGGTTGATCCTCGCTGATTCGCTCTATTGCTTGTGCCGATGTGCCATAGCAGGGCTCTTCTGATACCAAGCTCGCTAGACTGCGTTTGGGATAAACGTAACTTTGTTTCTTAGCATTGCGCACATAACCTGGGTCAAGTCGCTCTCCTGGCAGTTCCCCCCGCCGCACCGCAAAGCAAATTGGCTGCCCTGCGGGAACGGGGGCTAGACGAAAAAAGGTTTTGGGTCCCGCTTGAAGGCGGCGTATTGACCAAGCAAACCGCTGCCTGGCAACACATGGCGATGACGCTCCGACCAGTGGCCGGGCTTCTTGCCTTCGCCAGGAATCCAATCGAAGTTGACTTGCCAGTCGAAAAGATCGCAGCGTTGGCGCTCAATACGGGTCTGCCCCAGCGTTTCGTCCAACACATCTACTTGATACGTAGTACGGCCTGTTGCGTCGTATCCGATGTTCTCGGCCATGGCCATGAATATGGCCTCGTCGCCCAAGGCGCGCAATTTGGCGGCGCGCTTTTCCAGGAATACCACGCTGGACTTCACCCCGGCGCCGAAATGAGCGAACGCGAATTGCGGCAACGACACCACAGCCAGCACCTTGAAGCGCTCCAGCAGCCAATCGCGAACCCCCTGCAGACTGGCGTTAGTTAGCAGCCCGTCCGGCAGGATAACGGCGGCTTGTCCGCCCGGTTTGAGGAGCTGCCAGACCCGCTCACAGTAAATGATCTCTGTCTTGACGCTGGCCCGCTGCTTGATGGCCTTCTTGCCAGCGGTGGGGTCGGCGCTTTCGTCCTCCAAATCATCGTCGTTTTTGCTACTACCCTTGGCGACGTAGCGGGAAAGTTCGTAGCTGGAAAGGTAGTCATGCAGATCATCTTTGATGACCGCACCAAAAGGGGGATTGGTAGGAATCTTAGTGAAACCCTTCCTTTCGTCGCGTCGTCCGGTTTCCATGTCGATACCGACGATGGTGGCGAAGTCATGGTTCTTCCTGGAGATGGCGGCCAATGGCTCCAGAGCATCGCTTCCGATAACGTTCGTGTGGCCGTCATCGTGGACGATCATGTTCATTTTGGCGACACGCGCAATCTCTTCATTGATTTCGATGCCGAAGAGGCGCTCTTTGGCAAAACTATGCCAATAATCTCGATGGCGGCCACTTTCTTCTTCTCCATCGCCACCCCCTTCGCCGGGAAAATAATCATCGGCCAGCCTGCGCACATGGTCGAGAGCATGCAACAGAAACCCGCCGGAGCCGCAAGCCGGATCCATCACCGTGTCATCTGCTTTGATGTCGAGCATTTGAACAGCAAAGGCAATGATGTTGCGCGGCGTGAAGTATTGGCCGAAGTCGCCCTTGAAAAAGCCATCCATGAATTGCTCGAAGGCAACGCCCTTGGTGTCAAGATCAGTCGCCGTGAGATTGACGCCTTCCAGGTGGAGCACAACGTTTTTCAGAGTGCTGTCGTCGATTTTGATGTCATCGTTGAAGACATCTGGCTCTTCCTGCCGCTCCGCCGCGTACAGGGCTTTAATGCGATCAGCTAGGCGCTTTGGCGTTTCGTTAGTCTTGATCTGAAAGTTGTAGGGCTCGCCTTTTTTGCGCGGTTTTTTCTCATCTCGCGTCTTCAAGAAAATCAGCTTGGTGAGTTCCCCGAAGGCCATCGGCGGCGAGAGACGGCCGCCGCCCCATAAGGTTTGATGGCACTTGCGGATGGTCTTGATGAGATCGTCTCGACTGACCGCGCCGATGTCCGGTTTGGGATGGGCGTTCTTGTAATATTTAAACTCCTCCGGTTTGCCGTATTGCACCGGCAGGTCGGCGATGATGTTTGCCTCACGCTCCAGCACGCCGAACTTATCCGAACAATCGTAAAAAGCGCGAGTCTGGCCGGCAATGACACCAACGTATTCGGCGCGGAATTTGTGAGCATGGCCATTGCCGAACGCCTGTTCCACGGCTTGCTTGAGTTCCGCATCGGAAATACCATCGCGCTTGCACTCGATGACGGCAAAAGGCCTAGTCTGGTTCTTATCGCGGAACACCACAAGATCGGCACGATCCGCCGGTGTGCGGTCGGGAACGGTTACCTCGACGCCGATGCATTCCGGCGCGTATCCGTAGCGGTAGATCAATTCCGCATAGTAGGCGGCGCGTACTTTCTCCTCGGGGTCGCTCCATTTCTCGCTGATATTGACAGCAACGTAGCGAATTTTTTCGCTTTTACCGCTGGCGAGAAGTTGCAAATGCCCCTCATCAAACGCCAACTTAAGAAAGTCCTGGTCATTTGTCGGCACTTTAACCTCCTTCGCCTTCTCAGTACGAATTACACAAAGGTCTAAACGCGCAACGACCTTGTGCCGATGGTGCGCGCACCACTAGGTCATCACGAATTGCGGACGTGGGTAGTATGTACAGCCGTGGGGACGACGGGTAGCCCCCCACAGCGGTATCAACGACGCCCAGCGATGATTTCGGATTGTCGTATATGCCCCCACCGCCTGCTTCTATGGTGCTTCCAGACAGCAAAAAACTTTAGCGGGGTTGCCGCTAAGGTCTTGATGTTATTGGCCCTCCCGAATCAGACGCTTGTTTTTCTAGGCGGATATTAATTCCAACCGCCCATGTGATCGCGCTGACCATTCCCGGGCTCGGGCTTCAATGACGGCACCCGGATTTACGATGAAAAAGGTTCGCGGGCTATACGGTCTCCACCTTAGGGCAATGCACGGGAGACCCATTCGGTTAATCCAGTGACGTATTTCTTCCATGTGGCCGCCGGGTCGCCGCGTGTTGTGATGATAGAGGATCGCCGTCCGCCTATCGCTCAAAGCATACGCTTCACGAAGAGGGAGGCGCTTCCAGTCCTTCAACCGACCGGGGCGAAACTGTTCGTCTTCGCAAAGGCCATTGTCCGGATCGGCGAATACCACGTCACAATGGCGAAGCTCTTCAAGAACATTGGAGAACCAATCTCGGCGCCAATCTGCCCGCTTTTCCACCCCTATGGCATCGGTTGAAAGAAGGACTGAGGAATAGACCGCCCCCGGCACAACACCAGCTTTCTCCACCGCTTTGGTCGAACGGTGGCCATCTTTTACTAACCGCTTGAGCACGTCGAACAGCCACGGATCGTCGCTCCTCCAACGACCCGGACTTTCGAGATAAGCGGTGTGCTTCCCATCCGCATTATGCCCCTCGTCAGGGAAAAGGTACCAAGCCACCCCTAGGCGGAAGCCGGGGGACAACGCCCGAAGCAGGGCATATTTGGCGTAGTCCCCTATGTCCCCAACGTATCTATCTTGCATCGCCCCCTCGTCACGGTTGCATCCACGCCTGCCAAATATCTCCTGTGAGAATAAACCAGCTTTTCTTCGCCTACTGCTTCCAGTGTGCTTCCAGACGGCAAAAAGCCCTTAGCGGGGGAACCGCTAAGGGCTTGTTTTTATTGGTTGCGGGGAGAGGATTTGAACCTCTGACCTTCAGGTTATGAGGCCCATCAGGGAGACACTTTCCGTTTGTGATCTCAAAAGGTTGTGCGTTTTTGGCCGGCCCGTGTCGCACCCGTGTTGCAATGGCGGATTGACGCGCAGGAGTCCTGTTTGCAGCCCGAGTACCGCCAACACAGACGTGCCCTCGCCTGCCGTCTGCATTCGGATGCTCATCTGCCGTATCCGCTTTGCGGCAAGGTTGTGAGGGGCAGACTGCATAACCAAACTGGAGTGCCGTCGTCTTCACGAACTGCTGACAATCACGCACCGCCCTCCCAGGATTTTTTCACCAAGGCGGCGAGGCTCTTAAAAACGTCCGTGTTTTTCTCGATCATCTCTTTATCGACCAGGAGCCGGACGGTTTTTGTTTTTCGAACATACGTGATGTTCTTGCCATCAAGGATAGCTGCAGCTTCATCTTGAAAAGACTGATTGATCCGAGCCAGGAGAAATGACTTGGGCTGAGTTCTCCTGTGCAGCCACATGTAATTTGAGCCATCAACTGTGATCGCGACGTAGGCCTTAAGGTAGTTCAACGCTGGCTTGCCGAAGACTTCGCTAGTGACATTCATCAAAGTGTCTGCGGTTTCAAGGGTCCATTTTGCTTTCTTTGCCCAGTCGTCCCGAGTGTAAATTCTATCCTCGCTGAGAGATTGTCCATCGTCTATTTCTTCATAGGTATCTAGGACTGTTGTGAACGACAGATTTTTCTTGTTGTGCGCAATTGCCAGTGTCGCCTGAATCGCAATTATCGGAATCGAATGACTGAGCAAATGAATGACATTGAAGAAACGGCGATTGATGTGCTCAGCCACCAGGACCGCGAAGTGTTGTCGTTGCGGCCATTTTCTCTTTTCGTTGTCCCAATATTCAATCGTTCGAATTATGTGTGTCTCGTCAGTCTCACCAAGCATCACCTCGACTTCGTACATTGAATCGTCTTCTGGATTCTTGAGCAGAATATCCAGACGGCCACCTGATGATTGTTGCCGTTCCCTCGCTATGGCTTCCAATTCACCAAGGTGCAGACACGCCGGATTTTCGACAATCTGATCCTGTAGCCAATACTCGTCCAAGCCCGCTTCCCGAATTGAGATTGGCTGGGCAATTTTTATATCCTTTGTATCCTCTGACATGCTTAATTCCACCCGCCGAGATTATATTTAATTTTAGCACGCCGAATTATGGCTTTACCATCGTGCCAGCGGCTTGCTGCGATATGCGCGCATGCTCCGGGTCGCGATCGGCGCAGCACCGCCGCTGCTAACTTTACGCCAGCTCCCTGCTCAGAGGCCACCAGCCCTGACACGCTTCTTTTGGCGAGCTGCTAGCCATTGCGTAGCATCGCGCCTCGGATGTCCGCTTCCAAGCTAATGCAGACGAACGATCAGCCAAACACCCGCTGCTCGACGAGGGCCATGGCCTTCTGGTGATCGGGCGAAGGAAATAGGTGCCCGTAGCGCTCCATGGTCATCTGCACGGAGGCGTGGCCAGCGAAGGTCATAACCTCCTTGATTGAGAATCCCTGCTCGATCCACAGCGACACCGCGAAGTGGCGCAAGTCGTGCCATCGTAGATCGACCTTGGCCTTCTTGCACAGGGGCTTGAAGTGCCGCCGCACGGTGTTGGCGTGGTCGGCGACCGAGCCGTCGCCCGCGGGGAACACCAGATCTAGATCGCCCTTGGGACAGTCCTGTTTCCATTCCTTGAGCGTGTTCAGCACCAGGGGGCCGGCTGGCACCGAGCGGTGGCCGGCGGCCGACTTGGGCTCGCCGATCTCACAATAGAAGTCAGCCCGCTGGCGGACGTGGATGAAGCCGTTCTCCTCGTCGACGTCGGACCAACGGAGTCCCCGCGCCTCGGAGGCCCGAAGCCCGCAAAGGGCGCTCACGATAAGGAGCGCCCGCAGCCGCCCGCTCGCCTCGTCGATCAACGTCTTCACCGCCTCCTTCGACGGCACCTTGACCTTGTAGTCGATCCGGCTCGCCCGCAGCACCCGCACGCCCTGGGCGGCGTTGAGGTGGACCTGCCCGTTGTCCATGGCGTGGTTGAGCACCAGCTTGAGGACGCTCAGCACCTTGCGGGTCATGGCCTCGGATCGGCCCGATTCGAGCAGGCGGTCCCGGAAGTCGTTGACCGCCTTCCGCGTCAGCCGTGACAGTTTCATGTCCGCGATGCCCGCTTCCGGGTCCTTGAGGTGGAGGCGGACCTTGTCCTCGTAGTCCCGGCAGGTGGCCCGCTCCATCCGCCGGCCGGTATCGCGGCGCAGACGACACTGGGCGAGCCAGGAGCCCGCCGCCTCGCCCACCGTGGCGGATTCGGAGTCGTGGACGTAGGTGCCGGCCACCACCTGGGGCCGAACCTTGACCAGATAGAGATCCGCATCCTTGCGGCGCTCGAACAGCTTCGCCCGGCGCTTGCCGCCGGCGTCGGTGAAATCGACCTGCCAGCGGGTCAACCCCGAGGGCAGGGAGCGTTTGCGGATCGTGGCCAAGCAAAAAGCCTCAATAGTTTCAATGTAGTAACCAGGCACACATTGCCATTCTGTCGCGCCTGTAAGGAAGTCCAGTTCGTCGAAAATAGACCATTGACGTATCGGTTATAGTCCCCTATATAGGAGTCTAACCGCATCGTCAATAGGGAGGCTTTCGTGAGCGAACGGCTCAACGCGTGGCAGATTTGCAAGGCGGCGGGCATCACCCGCGCGCAGCTCAACCAGTGGCTCGTCCGAGGCCATTTCAAGCCGCGGCACGAACCGGAAATCGGCAAAGGCCGGTCTTATTCGGTCCAGGAGGCCGTGACGCTCGGAACCTTCGCCGAGCTGATCCGGCTCGGGGTTCCGCACGACGTCGCTTCCGTTCACAGCACGCCGCTGCACGGGTTCAACGACGAAGCCGCCCTGCTGGTCGTCTACCAGGGCCCCATGGAACTGATCCCGACCTCCGAGCGCGGCTCGCCGCTGCCTGGAATCAAGCGCGGGCTCAAGTTCTACGATCCGGACCAGCCGCAGTTTCGGAGCGACATCGTCAGGCTCTCGCAGCTCGCCGCCTACGCCGTCAACCCCGACATCCGTTCGATGGCGGTCGTCAACCTCGACCACGTCGAGGCCCGCGTGAAGACCGCGCTCGAATCGGGAGCGGCCGATGATCAGTGATCGGGCGCTCATGGCCCGGGAATCCGAGCCGGCCACGCTGGCCGACGACCTTCTGCGCGGCGCCGACGCCATCGCCGAATTCGTGTTCGGCGACGCGAAGTGCCGGCGCAAGATTTACTACCTGGCCAACGGCGCGAAGACTAACTTCCCGGTATTCCGCCTGGGAGCCATTCTTTGCGCGCGCCGATCCTCGCTGCTCCAATGGATCGAGGCCCAGGAGGGCTGGCGCCGTGGCTGACCTCTGGACTTCCGTCACCCGCGAACGGCTCGACCGAATCATCGCCGCCAACACCGAGGCGCCGCACTTGAACATTGTCTTCGAGGCGGTGCGCGACTACGGCGTCAGGCTGCTGACCGTAGTGCAGATCGCCGTCCCATTCGCCGACGCCCTCGACGACACAACGCGGCCATTCATCGCCATCGTCGGCGACGACACCGAGCGCTCGTTCGGTCCCGGCGCGTTTCACCGCGCTTCCCTCGAACGCGTCGTCCGCATGGCCGATGGCGCGGCGGTGATCTCCAGCGCCTCGCCCCTTGAGGTCTATGCCGGCCTCGCCGCGCTCGCGGCCTTCCAGCGAAGCAACGTCGTCATCGTCGAGACCCGCCCCGAGCAGGAGATCGCCTGGGTCAACTTCATCGAGGAGACGGTTCCGGGGCTCCCCATCCTGCTCGCCACGGTCCAGACCGCCCGGGCATGACCGAAACCGTTCTCGATCTCGCCCGACTGTACGTGCGCGCCGGGCTCTGGGTGCTGCCGCTCCACCACCCGGTGCGGCGCGGTGACCGGATGGCGTGCTCGTGCGGCAAGGCGGACTGCCCCTCGCCCGCCAAGCATCCGGTGGCGCGGCTCGCCCCGCACGGGCTCAAGAGCGCGACCACCGAGCCCGAGACGGTCGAGGGCTGGTTCAGGGACGCGCCCTGGAACGTCGCCATCGGCACCGGCATCGCGAGCGGCATCGTCGTTCTCGACATCGACCCGCGCCATGGCGGCGACGAATCGCTGGCGGCCCTCGAACGCCAGCACGGTCCCCTGCCGCCCACATGGCGCTTCCTGACCGGAGGCGGCGGCGAGCACGTCCTGTTCCGCCATCCCGGCGGCAGGGTCGCCAACAGCGCCAGCAAGGTCGGGCCCGGCATCGACGTGCGCGGCGACGGCGGCTACATCGTCGCCCCGCCCTCCATTCATATATGCGGCCGCGCTTACGCCATCTCGGTCGACCATCATCCCGAGACGACGCGGCTCGCTGTCCCGCCCGACTGGCTCAAGGCCCTGCTCACGCCCCAAGCTGCCGCCGGACAAGGGACCGCGACCAGGAAGCCGGCCGCCATCCCGCCGGAGGAATGGCGCCGCCGGATAGCCGCGACCGTCATAGAGGGCGAGCGCAATGCCGCCATCGCCCGTCTCGCCGGTCATCTATTGCGGAATCGCATTGACCCATGGGCGGCGCTCGATCTTCTCGCCGCCTGGAATCTGGCCCATTGCCGGCCGCCGCTCGCGGAGGCCGAGATCGCCGCCACCGTGCGCAGCATCGCGAGTCGCGAGTGCGACCGCAGGACCGGCCGCCATGCCGCTTGAGATTCTCGATCCCCTCGACCGGCTCGCCGGCCTCAACCGGCCGGGTGCGAGCGCGAATCCCGGGCGCACACTCCGCATCGGCTCGGACGTGGAGATCGCAGGCCGCGTGCGCGAGGACCTGGAGCGGGCCTACGGCGAGATCGTCTTCGCCGAGGGCAAGTTCTGGCGCTACGGCGGGACCCACTGGCGGGACATCCCCGACCACGAGCTGCGCCTCGCCGTCCACGATTACGACGGCGCCGACTTCATGACCCCGGCCGGCGAGCCGTCGCGGGTCAAGCTCGGCAAGTCCCGCGTGGACTCGGCCTTGAACGAGATGGCCGCCCTTCTCGCCCGGCCCGACTTCTTCGAGAACGGCGCCACCGGCATCAACTGCGCCTCCGGGTTTGTCCGCTTCGCCCCGGACGGCCGCCCCGGCCTCGAGGCCCACGATCCCGACCACCGCTGCCGCCACACCCTGCCCGGACGCTGGCGGGATGGCGCGCCCGGCACGCCGCCCCCGGGCTCCATGCTGGCCCGCCTGCTCGACGGCGTCTTCCGGGGCGACGACGATGCCGGGATCAAGGTCGACCTCGTCGCCGAGGTCTGCGGCGCGGCCGCGCTCGGCTACGCCACCCGCCTGATGCAGCCCCGCGCCGTGATCCTCAAGGGCGAGACCGCCGAGAACGGCAAGAGCCAGATCCTGGACCTCGCCCGCGGGCTGCTGCCGCCCGCCGCCTGCTGTTCGGTCACCGCGTCGCGCATGGCCGACGAGCGCCACGTCGTCGGCCTGGTCGGCAAGCTCCTGAACGCCAGCGACGAGATGTCGCCGGCGGCCGCCATCGCGTCGGACACCTTCAAGGCCATCGTCACCGGCGAGCCGGTGCAGGGCCGCGACGTCTACAAGTCTCGAGTCGAGTTCCGCCCCGTCGCCCAGCATCTGTTCGCGACCAACACGCTGCCCGTGTTCGCGGGCGGCATGGACCGGGGCGTGCAGCGCCGGCTTCTGGTCGTCACCTTCAACCGGGTGATCCCGGCCGAGGAGCGCGTCGAGTTCATCGGCCGGCGCATCGGCGAGGAGGAGCCCGATCTCCTGCTCGCCTGGGCGGTCGCCGGCGCGAGCCGGCTCATCCGACAGCGCCTGTTCACCCTGCCGCCCAGCAGCAAGACGGCGATCAACGACTGGCTGTTCGGCGCCGATCCGGTGCTGGCGTGGCTCTCCGAGAAGGTCGACATCCGCCCGATACGGGAGGACGAACCCAAGGTGCGCACCAGCCATGCCTTCGAGCAGTTCCGCGTCTGGGCCTTGGCCGAGGGCTTCAACGACCGCACCATCCCCTCGATCAACGCCTTCGTCCAGCGCATCACCGCCAACGCCAGGGGTGTCGAGTACCGCCGCACCCGCGAGGGCCGGTTCTTCCTCGGCATGGTAGTCCGCCACGCCGACGCCATGAACCGAAGCTGGTGACGCATGTGTGACGGCAAAAACATCGCTAACCCGTTGAAGGTGCTCGCGTGTCGCACCCAATCAGAAAAACTTTTCTCGCGTGCGCGCGCGCACGTGAAAAATAGTTCGACCTCCGGTGCGTCACGCGAGCACTTGCAAGGGCTTAGCCGTCACTGGTGCGTCATCCATGCGTCACGGCTGCGTCACGGTCAGGGAAATGGCCGAGAAGATGCCCGCACCACCCCGACAAACCCCGTGCCAACTCCGAGCACAGCCATTGGAAATCTTCGGCAGCGCTTTGTCGTCGGGCAAGCACCGTGCCAACCCGCGCGACAATCTTCGGGACTCGTCGGCAACGGCGCGGGTCCTGTCGGAAGGATTCGTATGCCGGGGACCATGGCGCGGGACCCGTCCAGCGTGAGGGCCGGACATGACTAAACTCAACAAGGCCGAGACCAAGACCGAGTTCGCCGCCCGCGTCGGCCTCACCAAGGGCCGCGTCTCGCAACTGATCGCCGAGGGCTTGCCGGTGCGCGACGACGGCATGATCGATGTCGAGGCGGGCTTGGCGTGGATGGAGAAGAACCTCGATCCCTCCCGCCGGAACAAGGGCGGCGCGATCAACACCGGCTTCGGCTCGCCCTCGGTCGCCGACGTGCGCCGCATGCTGATGCTGGTCCAGGTCCAGCGCGCCCGCCTCGCCTACGACAAGGAGCGCGCTTCCCTGATCGATGCCGGCGCCGCCACCGCCACCATCTTCGCTCGCGCCCGGGCAGAACGCGACGCGCACCTCGCCTGGGTACAGCGCGCGGCGCCGCTGGTGGCCGCCGAGACCGGGGCCGACAGCCAAGCGACCTTCGCCGTGCTCGACCGGCTCATGCGCGAGCACCTGGAGCATCTCGCCGACACGCCGCTCGGGGAGTTGCGCGATGCTGGTTGAAGCCGACGACGCATGGCGGCGCGGCATCCGGCCCGAGCCGCCGATCACAGTCTCGGAATGGGCCGACCGCAACCGTGTGCTGCCGCCGACCTCGGCCGAGCCCGGCCGTTGGCGCACCGCCCGCACGCCTTACTTGCGCGCTGTCATGGACGCGCTCTCGGCCTCGAGCCGCTACGAGCGGGTGGTGCTGATGAAGGGAAGTCAGACCGGAGGCACCGAGGCGGGGCTCAACTGGTTGGGCTACATCATCCACAACGCGCCCGGCATCGCCATGCTGGTCCAGCCCTCCCTCGACATGGTGCGCCGGAACACCACCGTGCGCATCGACCCGCTGATCGAGACGACGCCCGCCTTGCGCGATCTGGTCGCCCCGCCCCGGTCCAGGGACGCCGGCAACAGCTTGTTCCGCAAGTCCTTCCCCGGCGGGCAGCTGGTGATGACCGGGGCCAACAGCCCCATCGGCCTGCGCTCGACCCCGGTGCGCTATCTCTTCCTTGACGAGGTGGACGGCTATCCCGGCGACGCCGACGGCGAGGGCGATCCGGTCGATCTCGCCATTCAGCGCACCGCTACCTTCCGGGGCCGGCGCAAGATATTCATGGTCTCGACGCCGACCCTGAAGGGCTATTCCCGGATCGAGGCGGCGTTCCAGGAGTCCGACCAGCGCTTCTTCCATGTTCCCTGCCTGCATTGCGGCGACATGGCCCCAATCACTTGGGCGCGCATTCGCTGGCCCGAGGGCAAGCGCGATCAGGCCCATCTGGTCTGCGAGTCCTGCGGCGGCGTCCACCACGAGCACGACAAGCCGCGCCTGCTGGAGGCGGGCGAATGGCGCGCGACCGCGCAAGGCGACGGCCGCACCGTCGGGTTCCATCTCTCGGCGCTCTATTCTCCCTGGGAGACCTGGGCCGAAATCGCCCTCGACCATGGCCGCGTCATGAAGGATCCGCCGCGACTGCAGGTCTGGGTCAACACCAAGCTCGGCGAATCCTGGGAGGACCAGGCGGGCGAGGTGGTCGAGACCGAGCCGCTGATGGCCCGACGCGAGGATTGGGGCGCGGTTCTCCCCGAGGGCGTCGCCGTCCTCACCGCCGGCGTCGATGTGCAGGGCGACCGGCTCGAGCTGCACGTGGTCGGCTGGGGCCGCGACGAGGAATCCTGGTCGGTCGATTACCGGGTAATCTGGGGCGATCCCTCGGGACCCCGCGTCTGGGCCGATCTCGATACGGCGCTGGCCGCTAACTACCCGCACGTCCGAGCAGTCGCCGACCTCGCCATCCGCGCTGTCGCCGTCGACACCGGCGGTCAGCACACCAAGGCCGCCTATGAATATTGCCGCACCCGACTGCATCGCCGCATCTGGGGCATCAAGGGGCGCGGCGGACCCGGCATTCCGCTCTGGCCGCGTCGGCCGACCCGGACCAAGGGCAAGGTGCCGCTGTTCGTGATCGGCGTCGATGCCGCCAAGGATGCCCTGTTCGCCCGGCTGCGACTCGCCGAGCCCGGGCCCGGCTACCTGCACTTCCCGGCCGAGCGGGACGCCGAGTTCTTCCGCCAGCTCACCGCCGAGCGGGTCGTCACCCGATTCGAGCGCGGCCGGCCGATTCGCCTCTGGCAGCCCCGCCGCGAGGGCGAGCGCAACGAGGCCCTCGACACCACCGTCTACGCCATGGCCGCGCTGCACGGCCTCATCAGCATGGGGCTCCAACTCAACAAGGAAGCCGAATCGCTGGGCGCTAGCCCGCGTAAAGGCCCGGTTTCAGCCCCGGCCGGGCTCGCCGAACCGGCGAAGGTCATCCGGTCGAGATGGATGGGTGAATTCGATGATTGACGTTGCGGCCATTGTGGCCACAATGGGCCGAGCTGATTTGGATCGTCACATGAAAACGCTCGCGGCCCGCGAGGCCAAGTACAACTTCGGTCGGCTGATCGACACTGCCCGTGCCGAGCCCGTCGTGATCGAAAAGCATGGGCGGCCCGTGGTCGTGGTGGTTGCGGTTGAAGAGTTTGAGCGGCTGAGGGAGCTCAGTGCCCCTGAGACCATCCAATCCCGCAAGCAGAAGAGCAAGAGGCGACCATGACGCGGCGATGCCTGAGAAAATCTGTCGAAGGCGAGGTCGATTATCCGCATCGGGGCAGGAACTGCGGTTTGGCCTCTATCCGGCCGTTCGCTCGCAGCAAGCGGTGTGCCTACGCAAAGCCTAGATTTGGACTTTGCTCATCGACCCATGTGGCGCCGGATGCCTTCTGTTTTGATATTTCGTTCTGTAACGGACTGCGATGAAATGACGAAACCTACTCTCACAATTGCGCTCCTTGTTGCCGAAGCAAGAGTATTTGCTGAGACTGAAAGCACGCACGACGAGCCGTCACTTTTTGGCGTAACAGATGGGAAGGCGGTTGGCACTTACCTGGAGCAGAAGTTTTCAAAGCGTGTTGCTGAGAAATATGATTATCAACTCGGAAATTCGGCATCAGGTATCGACTTCCCGAGCATCGATGTTGATATCAAGGTGACGAGCATCAAGCAGCCGCAATCATCCTGCCCCTTCAAATCCGCGCGTCAGAAGGTCTACGGTCTCGGCTATCACTTGCTGGTGTTCGTCTACAACAAGGCCGACAACGAAAAGTCACGTACCAGCCGACTCGACATCCTGCACACGATTTTCGTGGACAGGAGCCGGACCGCTGATTTCCAGATGACGAAGGGAGTGCTGCAAATCCTCGCGAATGAGGGTAACGCAGATGACCTCGTTGCCTTCTTCATGGATAAGAATCTGCCGGTGGATGAAATCGGCGCGCAGGCCCTTGCTGAGGAAATCCTAAAGACGCCACCGCTCGAAGGCTATTTGACCATATCGAACGCATTGCAATGGCGACTGCAATACGGACGGGTCATTGCGCAGGCCGGCAAGGTTGAAGGAATCACAAGGGTGCGCTGATGGCACAGAGGAAGTTGAAACGAGTGGCTGAGTTCGGAGATTTTCAGACCCCCGATGTTCTCGCACGGCATGTGCTTTCCCATCTCAGGGCCATGGGGCTTTCACCTGCTTCTATCATCGAGCCGAGTTGTGGCCAGGGCGCCTTTCTTGCAGCGGCGGCCGAGACGTTTCCGCATGCAAAACTTTTTGGTCTCGATATTAACGCAGATTACCTTTCGCTTGCTCGCGAACGACTTGCCGGACGCCAGGGGCTGACTCTCGCGCATGAGAGTTTTTTTAGCCACGACTGGGCTGCGGTTGTTGCGGCTGCCCCAGCCCCGCTGCTTATTCTCGGAAATCCGCCTTGGGTGACCAATGCGGAACTGGGTGTGCTCGGTAGCGATAATCTCCCGACCAAGAGCAACTTCCAGAATATGAAAGGATTTGAGGCCGTCACAGGAAAAAGCAACTTCGATATTTCCGAGTGGATGCTACTCCAAAATATCGAGTGGCTCAGAGCGAAGGGTGGTTCGCTCGCTGTTCTCTGCAAGACCGCTGTGGCGCGAAAGATTGTTGTTGCAGCTTGGAGGCGTGGTATCCCCATCGCAGACACTCGGATTTATCGTATCGATGCGCTTTCCAATTTCGGCGCTGCGGTTGAGGCTTGCCTTTTGGTCATTCAGATGGACGGTAAGACCTCGTGCACCGAATGCGCGGTTTTTCCCACGCTCGACAGTCCAGCACCAAGCAGCCGCATTGGTTTTGTCGATCACGTACTCGTTTCGGATGTTGAACGCTATCAGCAATATCGAAATCTACGAGGAATAAGCAAAGCCTACACATGGCGATCTGGGATTAAGCACGATTGTGCGAAAATCATGGAGCTAGAACGTACCTCGGAAGGCTTGGTAAACCGCTTGGGCCAAATCGTTGATATCGAGGACACCTATCTTTATCCGCTTATTAAAAGTTCGGATATCGCAGGCACGCGGCAGCGGGCGCGAAAAAAGTTTGTCATTGTCCCACAGCGCACAATCGGCGAGAACACGCGTCCGATTGAGAAACACGCGCCTCGCACGTGGGCTTATCTTCAAACACACCATGCGGCCTTTCAGAAGCGCAGCAGCATCATTTATCGCAATAAGCCGGACTTTTCTGTTTTTGGCGTCGGCGATTACAGTTTTGCGCCGGCGAAAGTAGCCATTAGTGGCCTCTACAAGAAGCTCGCATTCCGGCTGTATGGTGGCGAGACGATAAAGCCCGTTTTTTTTGACGATACCGTATATTTCCTCCCATTCGATTCGCGCGATGAGGCTAAGAGCGTTTTCGAGATGCTTAACAGCGCGCCTGCTCAGAACTTTCTCGAATCCATGGTGTTTTGGGACGAAAAGCGCCCAATCACCGTGGATTTGCTGATGCGCATTGACATCGGAAAGCTTGCGACTCTGCTAGGGCGTTCGCATGAACTTTCTACGACGCACGTTGAGGGTACGAGTGCGCGGGCGACCAACGCACAGCCATCTCTCTTCGCGTGACGTTGTCACCGCAAGGGATTACCTGACCCACCCAAACATTCCCGAATTCTCTTACTAGCCCCGCCCTCATCCGCCGCGCGAGAATCGGCGGCATGTGGACGTCCATCCGCCGGGTGCTCGGGCTGGACCGCCGCCGCGCCTTCGATGCGGCTGGCGGCGGTCGGCGTTGGGAGCAGGCGAAGACCGTCGATTCCCTGAACGCCGCCATCCTGGCGGGCGCGACGGTCGCGGCGCGGCGAGCCGGCTACTACGCCCGCAACAACCCCTGGATCGCGGCGGCGGTGCAGTCGCTGGTCGCCAACGCGGTCGGCACGGGCATCAAGCCGCGCTCGGCCCATCCCGACGCCAAGGTGCGCGACGCCCTGCACGCGCTGTGGGCGCGCTGGACGGACCGAGCGGACGCGGCGGGCCTCACCGATCTCTACGGCCTGCAGGCGCTCGCCGTGCGGGCGATGGTCGAGAGCGGCGAGTCCTTCGCCCGCTTCCGCGTCGTCGAATCGGGCGACGGCGTTCCCCTGCGCATCGAGCTTCTCGACCGCGAGCAGGTGCCGACCGACCTGCACCGCGAGATCGGTGGCGGCGCCCGCATCCGCGCCGGCATCGAGTTCGACGCCACCGGCCGGCGGGCCGCATACCACTGCTATCGTCACTGCCCGGGCGGCGCCCTCGCCCCGATGACACTCGACACCGCGCGCGTGCCGGCCGAGGACATGGCGCATCTGTTCAATCCCATCGCGCCCGGGCAGCTCCGTGGCATCACCTGGCTCGCCCCGGTCCTGCTCCGGGTCCACGAGCTTGACCAGTACGAGGACGCCGCCCTGGTCAAGGCCAAGGTCGCGGCCCTCTTCACCGGGTTCATCCGCGATCCGGACGGCACCGTGGCGGGCTTGAACAACGGCTCGGCCGTCAACGGCGTGTTGCAGGTGGGGATGGAGCCGGGCAGCCTGATCCCGCTGCCGCCCGGGGCCGACATCCAGTTCTCGGACCCGGCCGATCCGGGCGACTACGGCGCCTACACCAAGAACCACATCCGCGCCATCGCGAGCGGTCTGGGCCTGCCCTACGAGCTGGTTTCGGGCGACCTCGAGGGCGTCACCTATTCCTCGATCCGCGCCGGGCTGGTCGAATTCCGCCGCCGCGTCGAGCAGCTCCAGCACACGGTCATCGTGTTCCAGCTTTGCCGGCCGGTGTGGGAGCGGTTCGTGCGGATTGCGGTCCTCATGGGCCATCTTCCTGCCCGCGATTTCGACCGCGATCCGGCGCCCTGGCTCGCCTGCGACTGGCTGCCGCCCCGGTTCGACTGGGTCGACCCGTTGAAGGACGCCCGCGCCGAGATCGAGCAGATCCAAGCCGGCCTCAAGAGCCGCAGCCAGAGCATCGCCGAGCGCGGCTTTGATGCCGAACTGGTGGACGCCCAGATCGCCGCCGACTGCGCCCGCGAAGCCCGGCTCGGACTCGCCTTCGACAGCGCGGTCGCGCCCGGCCCGCAGGCACAGGAGGCCGCCCATGGCTGAACTTCTCGTCCGCCGCGCCGAACTCGCGCCCGCCACCGCCGACCGGGAGGCCCGCACCGTGGATGTGGTGTGGAGCACGGGCGCCCCGGTCCGCCGCCGCGACCTGAACGGCGCCTACCTGGAGCGGCTCTCCCTCGATCCCGGCGCGGTCGATCTCTCCCGCCTGATCGGCGCCAGCGTGCTCGACGCCCACCGCCAGACGGCCGTGCGCGACGTGCTCGGCACGGTGCGCGATGCCCGCGTGGACGGCCGCCAGGGCACGGCCAGCTTGCAGTTCTCGGCCCGGCCCGAGGTCGAGCCGCTCTGGCAGGACGTGCTCGCCGGCATCCTGCGCCACGTCTCGGTCGGCTACACGGTCGAGGAATGGCGGGAGAGCAACGAGGTGGGCGAGCGGATGCTGACCGCCATCCGCTGGACGCCCGTGGAGATTTCCCTGGTGCCGACGCCGGCCGATCCCGGCGCCACCGTTCGCAAGGAGGACCGACGCATGGACAATGCCACCGCCACCCAGGAGCCCGTGGGCACCCCGCCCCCGGCCGACGATCCCGCCGCCATCCGAGCGGCGGTCAACGCCGAGATCCGCACTGTCGCCCGCGTCGCCGGGCTCGACCAGGCGTTCGTGGACACCCTTATCGACCGGGGTGCGTCCGCCGACGAGGCCCGCCGCGCCGCCTTCGAGGAACTGGTCAAGCGCGGCGGCGGACCGATCCGCACCGAGCAGACCCGCGTCGAGCTGGGCGAAAGCCACGACGATCCCATCACCCGGGCCGCCTGGATGGGCGAGGCCCTCTATGCCCGCATCAACCCGGCGCACCAGATCTCCGAACCGGCCCGGCGCTACGCCCATGCCACCTGCGCCGAGATGGCGCGGGAGCTGCTGACGCTGCGCGGCATCCCGGTCACCGGCATGTCGCCCGCCGCCATCGTGACCCGGGCGCTGCACACCACCAGCGACTTCGGCCTGATCCTGGGCGACACCGTGGGCCGCACGCTGCGGGCCGCCTATCAGACCGCGCCTTCCGGCATCCGCCGCATGGGCCGGCAGACTACGGCCAAGGACTTCCGCGCCGTTAACAAGATCATGCTGGGCGAGGCGCCGATGCTGGAGAAGCTCGACGAGCACGGCGAGATCAAGGCCGGCACCATGGCCGAGGCCCGCGAGTCCTACAAGGTCGAGACCTTCGCCCGCAAGATCGGCGTCACCCGCCAGGTCATCGTCAACGACGACCTCGGCGCCTTCGCCGACCTCGCCCGCCGCATGGGCCAGGCCGCCGCCGAGACCGAGGCCAAGGTGCTGACGGACCTGCTGGAGGCCAACGCCGGCAACGGGCCCAAGATGGACGACGGCAAGCAGCTCTTCCATGCCGATCACGGCAACAAGGCCATTCCCGGCGGCGCGCCCTCTGTCGATTCCCTCTCCGGCGCCCGGCTGGCGCTCCGAAGCCAGAAAGGGATTTCCGGTCTTCCGATCCGGGTGACGCCCAAGTACCTGCTGGTGCCGCCGGCCCTCGAAACCCCGGCTGAGCAGTTGCTCACCGCCATCGCGGCGGCGAAGACCGCCGACGTGAACCCGTTCGCCGGATCGCTGACCCTGGTGGTGGAGCCGCGCCTCGCGAGCGCCGCCCGCTGGTACGTCGCAGCCGACCCGGCCGAGATTGACGGCCTCGAGTTCGCCTACCTCGCCGGCGGCGAGGGGCCGCAGGTCGAATCCAAGTCCGGGTGGGACGTGGACGGGGTCGAGATCCGGGTGATCCTGGATTACGGCGCCGGCTTCGTCGACCACCGGGGCTGGTACGCCAATCCGGGCGCCGCGTGATGGCGGACTTAACCCAGCTCGAGGCGTGGCGCGACGCGCTCATGCGGGCCCGCTACGCCAGCACCCGCACGGTCGAATACGACGGCCGGCGCGTCTCTTACGCGACCGACGCTGAGATGGCGACCGCGCTCGCCGATCTCGAACGGCGCATCGCGGCGGCGCGGGGCGGCCGCGTCACGCAGGTCAGGATCAATTCCACGAAGGGAGTGTGAACGATGAAGAACTTCATTCAGAACGGCGACATGATCTCGGTGACGGCTCCGGCCGGCGGGATCGTGTCGGGCCAGGGCATCGTCGTCGGCAGCCTGTTCGGCGTCGCCGCCAAGGCGGCGGCCGAGGGCGAGAGCGTCGAGATCGCCACGGTCGGCGTTTACGAACTGCCCAAGGCGCCGGCCACCGTGATCGCACAAGGAGCGCGCGTCGCATGGGACGACGCGGCGAAGCAGGTCGCGCTTCCCGGCGTGGGCATGCACCCGATCGGCGCCGCCGTCCTGGCCGCCGGCAACGGACCGACCACCGTGCGCGTCAGGCTCGATGGGGTGGCGACGGTGGCGGCGTGATAATTCCGCATAACGCCTGGTCCCAACAAAGAATGTGGTCCCAGAATTAACTATTCGGGGTCAAGTCATGCAATAAAGACGTCAGAGTATCTCCCAGCCGTGCACTTCAAAACCCCCGAAGATTGCAGCTTCTTAAATAGGGCCTCGATTTCTGATTCCTTGTAATCTTGTGCCTGTAGATGCTGAATAAATTCAGCCCGCCGCATTTGTGCCTTTCCATCAAGGGCACGCACCATTTTTACGGCAAGAGCACGGCTGCGTTTCTTCACGCCCTTAGATTTACCCTTTGCCGCAGCAAGTAGGGCCTTTTCGAAGCGTTTGGTGTAGTCGTGTTCGCGACACAGTTTGTGAAGCTCACTAGATAAAGTCTTATCCGTCTTGTACTGGACTCGCCGTTTTCCTGTAAGGTCCGAAATTATTGGGCTACCAGCAGTGTGCCTCTGAGCAGCTTTATGAGCACTCAAGAAGATCGAACGAGGCACTTCGATTCCCTCGGCGTAGCCATATTCAAGTGATACGTTGGCATTTCCTCCCGTGGCATCGAATACGGCATAACTGGATGAAGCGATACGCTGTTTGATTAGTTCAAAAAGATCCTTCGCGTCTTGACCATCGTTGCGGCCAACAATCGCGAAATGCAGCGGGTACTTCTTCTCTAGTTCGTGGATGATCTGATCGTACCTGGGGCGGACATTTTTCCACGGCAAGCCGACAAAGATTTGGTTCGGCGTGAACTCTCGTTTCGTATCCGCCATGACACCTCCAATGATCAGGCCATAGTCTGCGGCTTTCCGGCGACAAGCGAGAACCGTTTAGCCGAAGCATTGCGCGGGCGTTTCATACCACCAGCATTTGCCATATCGTAATCGCCGGCACCGACATCGGCAACGACGCCACTGCGGTACGTGTCCGGCTCGATGGCGCGGCGACGGGAACTGCAGCATCTCAGTTGGACCTTCTAGTCGCCTGATGTTGGCCAACATATCCGATCACCACTTTCCGCTTCGTGCTGTCGAAGAAAAATGCAACGCGAATCGTATGGCGTGGCTCTGTGCTTGTCCCGAAGCCGACGTGTTCTTTAAGTTTGATCTTATGGCTTTCCCAATCGACTTCGTAATCAGTTGAGAACATACCCATCGTGATCTCGGATTGATGGGCGCTGTATCGGAACTGGCAGAACTCTCGGCATGATTTGTCGAGATCAGCACAACGTTCCACACCCGCCTTTGCATTCCAGTAAACGGTCGCAAGCCAATTTAACGCTGCATATAGAAGCTCTGGCTCCTCAAACTCCCGTGTCTCTTTTTGAACCCGCCCATCGATGAAAATTAGGCGATCTTTGAAATCTCGAGCTGCGGATTCGATTGCTGTTTGCACATCCTCAATTGTGGGGACCTCGTCGAGCGCCTTGTCAGAAACTACGGATTTGGCACGAAGTGATTGGAGATACATTTGCTTCCATTGGCGAACTTCTTCTTCCTTTTCCCGCAAGCGTTCTGAAGTATCATCGAGCTTCTGCCGCGTGGCATCGAGGGTAGCTAAGTCATCCTCGTACTTTCGCAGCCAATCGCTGAAGTCTTGAGGGACGCTGGACGATGCGGCCGCACCTGCTTGCAATTGCTGCATTGCCTGCCGCGTAATCTCTCGCTCGACTTCCTCCCATCGGACCAACGCTGGGACATGTCTTGTTACCGACGCCGCTGCAATGATCGAGAGCAATTCATCTGCAAGCGACCTTCCGACACCTTCCATCCAGAGCAGCCGATGTGGTGTCCAGAGTCGGTGGCGATAAGGTAAGTCGGTAGCAGTCATGCGGGGCCAATAGAGGCGGACCGCGCCATCGTACGTATTGAGACGATTGTCGATGTGTTTTGCAATTTCCCAGCTGAGCTGGATTTCATTCGCAGCGCATACATATGCAATTCCAACAAGTTTGTCCGAGATTTCGGAAGGGTCGCAGGGCAGCTGGCCATCTTGGTTTCGCCGACTGATGAACACCACGGGCATTGAACGTTCCGGATCAAGCAAGAAGCTCACGAACCTCTCGGCCTCCTTTGCTTCGATCCTCAAAAATGTCGGTTTAAGAGGAAAGCTCTCGCGTGCTCCGAAACGATCCATCATGGAGCGAACAATTCGAGGTCGTGTCCGCGGTGGACTGACGGGAAATAACCCCTCACCGGAGCTGCCAGCAGCCACCGTCACGGCGAACCGAAGCGCCGGACCGGGATTGGTAACAGTGGTGATCACGCAGTCCGTTCGCCATAAGCGAGACTGATCGTCTGGGTGTTCGAAGCGCACGGCGGCAGTCTGCACCTGCCCTCCCTCGATTAGACGAAGGAGTTGCACACGTTCGCCTTTCGGAAATTGGATCGGGTCGGAAATGCCATCCGGCCAAGCCGCTGGCCGCACCAGTGGTCGGTATGGGTTATCGAAAATCCAGCCGGCAATCACGTCAAGGGCATCACCGACGCCTGGTACAGGCGCCTCGGAGTCCTCCCCGAGAAGGAATGACGCAAAATAGGTCGGCTGCACCTTATGGCTCCAAAGACCCCCACCTCAAACATGATACTGGCAGCTTGTACGAAATCCGAATCTTCGAGTCCTGCTGCGTCTGTCCATGCCGGGACGCCGCTACAGCGTGATGTCATTTCTGAACATTTGGCGAACGTTTGGGTGGTCCCGTGTGCATCCGTGTTGCACGGAATCGCCGGGAGCGGTTGTAAGTCTTTGTAATGGCGTGATTTCGCGTTGTGTTCCGTTGCGACACGGGTCCGCAAAGCGAAAGCCCCGCAAGTGTTTGAACTTGCGGGGCTTTATTTGGTTGCGGGGACAGGATTTGAACCTGTGACCTTCAGGTTATGAGCCTGACGAGCTACCGGGCTGCTCCACCCCGCGATGAT